>CAZXSN010000023.1:35802-41052 GCA_964643295.1 uncultured Lachnospiraceae bacterium | reverse complement strand
CAGAGGATCACCTTGCCGCCGTCGGCGATCAGCTTTTTGATCGTCGGAAGAGCCGCCACCAGGCGATTCTCATCAGTAATCTTTCCATCCTTGAGCGGTACATTGAAATCGCAGCGGACCAGAACACGCTGGCCCTTTACATTAATATCGTCCACTGATATTTTATTCAGCATCTTTTTCCTCCTTATTGATCAGGCAGAGGCAGTTTCCCCCTGCCCACAGCGCGGCACGCATCCTGCATCGGCAAGACAAGCCAGCAGCAGATTGCACTGTGCCGCTTCTTATGCAGCACGCATGCTTCGTTATCTGCAAACTTCTCTATGAGTCTGTACAAGGAACCTGTGCATGCAGCATCAGCGGCAGATTCCCAAGCCGCATATAGCGGAACCTCTCATTCTGTCTTTCCGGGCAGGTTCTCTTTGAAAATCGGCTAAAGCATACCTGAGCTAATGCGTGCCTGGATAATGCGTGCCTGTGCCTGTACAAAAGGGCCCGGCCCAAATCGACCGGACCCTTAATCAGGTCATCATTCAGTATCAGAACTGAGCGCTCTCACGTTCCATCTGTCCGCACAGGAACCGTGCTTCCGGATCCTGTCTGTTCAAACCGAAGCCGTATTCCCGGATCCCATCTGTTCACGCCGGAACCGCACTTTCAGATATCATCTGTTCACGCCGGAACCGCACTTTCAGATATCATCTGCTCGCCCCGAAACCGGGATATCCGCCCAAAACTGATACCCTATCCATTCCTTATACTTTTATCTGAAGTTAAGCCAGCTCAGAGAAGTATTTGATGGTGCGGACCATCTGGCTCACATAGGAGTTCTCATTGTCATACCAGGAAACAACCTCTACCTCAGACTTGCCATCCGGCAGTTTGCAGACCATGGTCTGGGTGGCATCGAACAGGGAGCCATATCTCATGCCGATCACGTCGGAGGATACGATCTCTTCATCGTTGTAGCCAAAGGTCTCGTTTCCGGCAGCCTTCATGGCAGCGTTGATCTCATCAACGGTAACTTCCTTGTTCACCACTGCGAAAAGCATGGTAGTAGAACCGGTCGCGGTCGGAACACGCTGTACCGGACTCGATCGGGGCAAAATCGTTCAGGGCCTTCGCCATCGGAGCCAGGCAGTTGGTCGTGCAGGAAGCGGCGGAGATCACGGTGTCTTCCGGCTTCAGGGTGGTGTGGTTTACGTTATAAACGATCGTGGGCAGATCATTTCCAGCCGGAGCGGAGATCACAACCTTGCGGGCACCAGCCGTGATATGAGCGGATGCCTTGTCCTTGGAGGTATAGAAACCGGTGCACTCCAGAACGACATCTACACCGAGTTCGCCCCACGGAAGCTTCGTGGCGTCAGCCTCTTTGTAGATCTTGATCTCTTTTCCGTCAACGATGATGGAATCATCGGTGGAACTTACGGTATCAGCCAGAGCATATTTCCCCTGGGATGAATCGTACTTCAGCAAATGTGCCAGCATTTTCGGGGACGTCAGATCGTTGATCGCCACGACTTCGTAGCCTTCTGCACCGAACATCTGTCTGAAAGCCAGACGACCGATACGGCCAAACCCATTGATTGCAACTTTTACAGCCATAATAACCATTCCTCCTAATTTGAAAATTTTGGTTTCCCGTCAAGGCGCATGAAACATGAAAATGCTGCTGCCCTTAACCTGTTTGTTATTGTACCCAATCTGCGGGGAAAATTCAAGGGAAAATTAAAAAATAGTGGACTTTTTCGCAGAATCCTCGTAGTATCAGTAGGGACCCAGACAAAACCCCCGGAAAGGACGTTGATTCATGGCTATCACCTGCGATTTTCACCTGCATTCTGACTTTTCCTCTGATTCTGATGCCCCAATGGAGAGTATGATCAAGGAATCCATCCGCTTAGGGCTGTCCGCCATCTGCTTTACGGAACATCTGGATATGGACTACCCGCCCGCCTACGAAGGATTTGAGGTGGACATTCCTGCCTACCTTGCAAAGATTACCGCCCTGAAAGAGCAGTACCGCGGAAAAATCGATGTGCGAATCGGCCTGGAACTTGGCATGCAGCCGCACCTTGCCAAAACTTACAAGGAACTTCTGCCGGGGCTTCCCCTGGATTTTCTGGTTGCCTCCCAGCATCTGATCGGACGGTTTGATCCCTATTACCCGCAGATCTGGGAGACCGCACCGGAAGATACGCTCTACCGTGCTTACTTTGAGGAACTTCTCTCCAACTTAATGACGATGGAGGAGTACGATACGGTAGCCCACCTCGATTACATCGTCCGCTACGGTCCCAACCGCAACCGTTTCTATTCCTATGAGGCCTACTCTGCTGTGCTGGATCCGATCCTGGAGTATGTCATCGAACAGGAAAAATGCCTGGAGGTCAACACGGCCGGATTAAAATACGGTCTGGGACACCCCAACCCGGCAGAAGATGTGTTAAAACGCTACCGGGAACTGGGAGGGACGAAAATCACCCTGGGGTCCGATGCGCACCGCCCGGAGCATATCGCCTATGATTTTCCGGTGATCGAAAATCTGTTAAAGAAGCTTGGGTTTACGCATTATACGATCTTTCAGAAAAGAATGCCGCAGGAGATCCTTTTATAGGATGATTACAGCTTCAAAAGCCTGAACTTTCGGCTGAAAGCAGCTAAAGGTGAAAAAGCCTGTTGACGCATCCCAAACGAGGTAAGAAACGGGGTGCTGTGTGCTTGGGCACACAGCACCGACCATAAGCGGAGTTTTAAAGAAGGAATCCCAAAATTTAAGAATGTTGAACCGGATTGTGAAAGCTTAAAAGCAGCGGAACAGTCCGTAATCACCTTTTAACTCCTGAATCATAGGATTCCCCTGAAGTCTTTTGTGCTTCAGCAGCGGCTCTAATAGTCCTCCTGCTCGTCCTCCTCGCCCTCATGGATATCAGACTTCGGCTTTTTTAAGCCCTCGATTTTGATATGGTTCTTCTCGGCATAATCCCAGAGCGCCGCATGGATCGCCTCCTCGGCCAGCAGCGAGCAGTGCACTTTCACGGGAGGAAGCCCGTCGAGCGCCTCCATCACCGCCTTGTTCGTCACTTCCAAAGCCTCCTGGATGCTTTTTCCCTTTACCAGTTCGGTAGCCATGCTGCTGGTCGCAACAGCTGCGCCGCAGCCAAAGGTCTTAAATTTACAGTCCTGAATGATGCCGTTCTCATCAATATCCAGATACATCCGCATGATGTCGCCGCATTTGGCATTGCCTACGGTGCCGACTCCGCTCGCGTTTTCAATCTCCCCGACGTTTCTCGGATGCTGGAAATGGTCCATTACCTTTTCGCTGTACATACGTTTCTCCTGTCTTCTATTGTACTTACTGATTTTTCTTCTGTTTCTTCACAAAGTCCTCGTAAAGCGGCGACATGCTGCGCAGATGCTCAACGATTTTCTTCAGCGACTCCACCGTGAAATCGATCTCTTCCTTCGTCGTCTCCTCGCTTAAAGTTAAGCGCAAGGACCCATGGGCAATCTCATGCGGCAGCCCGATCGCCAGCAGCACATGGGACGGATCCAAAGACCCGGAGGTGCAGGCAGATCCGCTGGAACCGCAAATTCCCTCCATATCCAGCATGATCAGCATGGACTCTCCTTCCACGAACTGGAAGCTGAAATTGGCATTGTTCGGCAGACGCTTCTTCGCATCCCCGTTCAGTCTGGTGTAGGGGATCTCCTTCATGACACGCTCGATCAGGTAATCGCGAAGTTCCGTCTCCTTGCGGGCGCGTTCTTCCATGCCTTCCGCAGCCAGCTGCGCCGCCTTGCCGAAGCCCACGATCGCGGGAATGTTCTCGGTGCCCGCACGGCGTTTGCGCTCCTGTGCTCCGCCATGGATAAAGGATTGGATTTTAACTCCCTTGCGGATGTAGAGGAAACCAATCCCCTTCGGTCCGTGCAGCTTGTGGGCGCTGGAACTTAACATGTCGATATGAAGCTCATCCACGTTGATCGGCACCTGGCCAAACGCCTGCACCGCATCGGTATGAAAGAGGATCCCGTGCTCATGAGCAATCTCTCCGATTTCCTTAATCGGCTGCAAGGTACCGATCTCATTGTTGGCAAACATCACAGAGATTAAGATCGTATCCGGACGGATCGCTTCCTCTAACTGCGAGAGCTTGACAATCCCGTTTTCATCCACATCCAGATACGTTACTTCAAAACCCTGCTTCTCGAGATATTCGCAGGTGTGAAGCACCGCATGGTGTTCGATCTTCGTGGTAATGATATGTTTTCCCTTACCGGCATAGGCTTCCGCCGTCGCTTTCAGAGCCCAGTTATCCGCCTCAGAGCCGCCGGCCGTAAAGTAAATCTCCTCCGTTTTTGCCCCTAAAAGACTGGCAATCGAAGCCCTGGCCTTCGTCATCGCTTCCTTGCTCTGCTGACCCAGACCATAGATTGTGGAGGCGTTCCCGTACTGCTCTGAAAAATAAGGCAGCATCGCCTCAACGACCTCCGGCGCAGTCTTCGTCGTGGCTGCATTGTCCAGATAAATGATCTTTCCCATTCCTTTATCTCTCCTTTTTCATTAATCTGCGTTTCCGCAGTTCTTAAGCGGCCTCGATTCTTCAGGCCGTATTCGTCAAAAGATTACCTGCAGTTATGGGTGGCAGACTGCTCACTGCCGTATTTCTGTTTCGCCTCCCGGCTTTCCTTTGCCAGGGTATCCAACATGATCTCGTCAACTGTCTTCGTGATGCTTTCATTAATTCGCTGCCAGACATACTTGGAAACACACAGATCCGAGTCCTGACATCCTTCATCGGATAACCCCGCGCACTGAACAGCCTCCAGGCTGCCTTCCAGCGCCCGTAAAATATCCCCTACGGAGATCTCGCATGCCGGTCTTGCCAGCCGATAGCCGCCGGAAGCGCCGCGGCTGCTTTCCACAAGGCCTGCCTTCTTCAGCCTCGCCATGAGCTGCTCTAAATAGGCTTCTGAGAGTCCCTCCCGCGCCGCAATGCCGCTTAACGGCACACTTTCCTTCTCGCTGTTGGCTGCCAGGTCAATCACCGCCCGCAGGCCGTAACGGCCCCTGGTTGACAGCTTCATGTCCTCACCTCTCAATTCCGACTATTTTACTTGGAATTCATGGAAACTATACCATCCCACGCAAAATCTGTCAAGACCTTTTCTGAGGTCTTCTAGGGCAGCAATAGCCGGAAAGTGTACAGACGACATCGGAAATCAGTGGCTGATCATGTGCCG
>CAZXSN010000023.1:0-35702 GCA_964643295.1 uncultured Lachnospiraceae bacterium | reverse complement strand
ATTAACCTTTTTCCCAGGTGCCCCTGCATCTAGGCGACGCGGGAAGCAACAGCGAAACCTTCAGGAAGAGAATCTCGAACCTGGGGCATCTTGTATCATTTCCGGCATACATCAAAACCAGGTGGCTCCTGGTCTCTTCACAGCCGCGAAGACCGGCTTACACCGTCACCGTCCGTGTTCCTGCACTTCCTCCGGAGGGAAAATGTGCTTACCATGGAAATACTCCTTACCGTGTGGACTGGAAAATTCATCTTAATACCCAATCCGGATCCATACAGACGTAATCAGGATCATGGGAATGCGCCCGATACACGGAACTTCTTTACCGATTAGCCAACGCATACTCCCGGAGGTATTTGAAGGGGAACGGGTAAACCGTCAGCTGCCCATTCCGGACGAAGATGACATTCATGAGGTTTTTGATCAAGTGAAAGTGCAGCTGCGACCCTTGCGCACAGGAAAGTTCCCGCACACGAGCCGCGTTCTGCACGTTGTCCCGCATACCACGGCCAATGACTCCGACATAATAATAAAGCATCCCATCCCGCTCAAACGAATTGATATCCGTCACTGCATCCAGCATTTCCCGGTTTCCAATTCTGCGCAGATGGGCATCTCCGGCGTCAATGCGGCAGGCGATCTCATCCAGATTAGGCAGGGTAAACAGCGGTGTGTCACGAATGACGTTGACATCGCCGTCTGGAAACCGGATGATCCCTTTCACAAGCCTATCCTCGTCGTCTTCAAAAATCTGCAGGCAGTCCTGATACACGCCCGGATGAAACACGTCAAACGTCTCCTCCGAAATCCTGAAAGTTCCATCTGGAGCGATCTTCATGCAAAAATAGCGTTTCTCCCACTCTTTCTTTCTGTGATCTGCTTCTTCGCTCCCATCGGATTCTCCATCCTGCTCGTCCTCTCTCTCATCCAGCTGACAGTACAGAAACTCCATATCTCCCGGGAGATTCAGAGACGACCAGTCGTACAACTGGATTTTCCCGTCTTTCAGATCCTGCTTCACCAGCAGATTCTGGATGATCGCACGTACTTCGCTTTTATTGGTTTTGAATGGCTTCAGATCTTCCAAAGTGATATGCTGCACTACAACTCCATCCGGCACCTGATTATGAGGATCCGCATCCGGATTGTCCTGATAATAGGCCCGGTTATGGATCAGCTGCACATTCATCACATTTGGATCCAGTTTGGTGCCGATCGGTACATCCGCGGAATACTCCTCTTTGAGAGCCTGTACAAATTCCTCACACCAGTGTCTGGAATCCCGCATCGTTCCTTTCTTCTTATCTTCTTTCTGATCCTCTGGCGAATCAGTGTCCCCCCATTCTGCCAGCGCTTCCTTCGCCAGGGTATTCTTGCTCTTTCTGCCAGCGCCTTCAGCCACTCCCTGAACCCCATCTACGACCTGCAAAGGAATTCGATCAAAATACGCCCGCACCATCGGTCTTAATGTCTCCATCTGGCTGTGCCCGCTGCGCACATCCGCGGAAAAGTAATTTTCTACAGATACGAACGAAATCACCGCGGCATCGCCGAACTTCCTTTGAAACCTTTCCAAGACGTCATGCAGCACACCTACTTTAGAAATGTGGAACTCCTTCTGTTTCTCCACATTCAAAAAAGGGATCGTGCTCCGGTAACCGTCCATCTCCCTCGGAATGAAATACACCTCCTTCTCCTCGTTCAGCTTCCGGCGAAGGGTATCCTTCGAAAGCACATATTTCGGATACTCCTCAAATTTTCTCTTCTCAAACGTGATATACTTCCGCAGCCGGCTGTTCGTGAATGTCTGTACCTTAAGCAAAAGCAGGTTGTCCGGCGTAAAACGAATCTCCAGTGTCGGAATCCGAAAGATAAAGCCGTCTTTGCCCTGGTCGAACCATTCTGTGCAGAAGCAGTAGAAATGACCGGTTAAATTGCTGGTCCTTAATGAGCCGGTATACGAACCAAGCGTATTTAACAGAAGCTGCGCTACCAGAGAGGGATCTCTGCCGCAAAGCTCCTGAAAAGTCACATCCTGAATCGCAATATCCTCCGACTGCTCCAAGGGTGAAAGCGTTTTGCGCAGAGCATACCGGTTGCCCGCATCTGTGTTCATGAGAACATAAAAAACATTCATTGGGCGATGTTCCTCGTGCCTGCAGACCAGAGAGCAGATACCTTTGTTCAGCAGCTGCGAATCAAACATTCTGGAGCCGTACTGAAAGGAATTCTCTCTGCATTCGACCTGAAATACGTCATACTGCGCCTCCAGGACATCCGGTCGAAACTGAAACCTGACTTCGTTTGTAAAGACCGTGCCGCCCTGCTGCAAACCCTGCTCATTTTGATTCATGATTTTCCTCCTTTTTTTCACTGTTTAAACTGCCGTTACTGAAATCACTGATGCACCTTCGCACCTGTGTTAACGCGTCCAGACGAAACTGGGACGAAGACGCCTCGATCAGTCCCGGAACCTCCAGCAATTCCACATGATTAGAAAGGCACCTTCGGGAAGGATGAAAACCGTCTGCCATGACATTCACAACAATCACGCAGCGGGCCTTACAGATTCCTGCCTTCAGGATAATCTTATTCAGCTGGTCCCTTTCGAGAAAGCGGTTTGTCACATGCCAGTTCTTCATATCCACGTAGATGTCACTGCCGGGAATCCGGTAATCGAACATCTCAAACTTTTCTTCTTCCGAGATTCTCTCCAGTTCCACACCCACAAGGTTTGAAAACCAGTACTCGCCGACGGCCTCACCGATGCGTCCTTTGTAAATATTGTTGTATACGACAGGTGAAAGCGCATGATCCCCCAACACAAACTTAGTCGCAAATCCCTTCGATTCGAAAAATGTACGCATCTCGGGGATCTTCATCAGCTGTGCCAGACCGCAGTCTTCCTCAGACATGACAAACGGAAAGCTTAAGGGATCCGGGAGAAAATTGATCTGAACGGAATCGAAGTCTCCTTCCTTGCTGTAATAGTATCGGTTGCCGGGTTCTGGCAGCTGCAGGGAAAAATGCCTGCAGTATGCCCTCTCCTGCGGATCGGCGATTTCGTTCAAAACACAGGTCGGATACTTCATCGTCCAGTCCCGAAGCTGATCCCAACGGTTCATACCGGAAGAGGAATGCATGTTGGAAAGCCTTTTCTCAATCGTGCACTTCGCTCTTGCATTCACCAGGTTCCCCTGATTTTTTAAATTCGCATTCTCATCCGAATACGCCTGCCTTCTCTGATCGCGGCAGCGTTCGATAGCCTCTTTCAGCTCCAGAAGCTCGTAATTGCACATTTCGTCCTGCATAAACGACAGATCCACATGCTCCGCAAGGGCAATATCCCCGTAAACATACACATGCTTCGGTTTCCAGGGAGTACGGCAGATCCGCCCGACTGCCTGAATCACGCTCCGGCCTGCCGCACGCCTTACGCTCCTGCAGTCGCGGTATTTCACGGAATACAGCAGTGCCTGCGTCTTTGACATTGATTTCTCATCCAACTTCGATTTTGACATGAACCAGGAAAAGGCTCCGCGAATCTGATTTTGAGCTTCCGAAAGGCTGATGTCACCCGCCTCCAGCAGATACTCCTGCTGGAAAAGAAACTTCGCAAACTCTTCCTCTGTCAGATCGTCTGTATTCAGGTTCACAATCAGGTGCGTCGGATCATCAAGGTAGATCGCATCAAAGTCTTTCTCAGCGCCGGCTCTGTCTTCATTCAGACAAATCAGAGAATCCTTCCTGGATTCCGGAATCGGATACTGCAGATTTTGTCCTGCCCCTAACGTCTGGTACGCGGAGATGACAAACAGCTTCTCCCCTTCTCCCAGACGCTTGAGAACAAGTTCTTTGTTGCTTTCATAATTCTCGCCGATCAGCTGTACCACAAGATCCCCTGCGTTAAAACTAGGTGCAAACATCTCGCATAACTGCTGAAACAATTCCAACAGCAAACCGGTCTTCAGCGAAGCATCACCTGCCTTGGGATGCTTTGTCAGCACACACAGGAAAGACTGGATATCTTCGTGGATCAAAAACTGCTTAAATGCGCAGGCGATACGAAACATACGTAGTCGATGGAAATTGTTCCCCCTGGAAGAATCCTCCGGAATTTCACAGTTCACAGTATAATAAAACCTGGCACCAAAATCCTCGTTTCCATCAAACAAATCCACGCATATTTTCTCATCCCATACCGTGGACCCCAAAAGCTCCGAATGAACATGAACACCTTCGTAACTATTCTGACTGTCTTGAAAAGCATCCTGAATCCGCTTCCTCTCTTCGCCGCTCATCTCCCAGAACGCATCACCCAGCCTAAATTTCAGATAATCGACGTCATAATTTGCAATACACGACGGAAGCGTCGCGGTCGCGGATATTCCGACTACTTTTGCCTTCTGGCAGATATGCAGCAGCAGTTTCTCGGGTGTATTCTGGAATGAATACAGCATTATGCGGGATTTCAGATCGTGATTTAAGCTATCCTGAAAGAGGAAATACTGAAAACCATTTGAGAAAAAAGTCCCGTCATCTTCCATCTGCACTGGAGGACGCCGGTACGTAACAGGCTGCAAAAGCACACGCGGCAGAAAATAGTCTATATAAGTATCCTGATCAAGAAACTCCCCCAGTATGGAATGTACACACTGTTCGAAAAAAATCTTCCTTTCTGAAGAGTGCCTCTCATTTCTTACCTTCTCATAATTCACCGCAAGCACCCATACGGAATACTCGAATACCTTGAAAAAGTGCTGAAGCCACCCAAGCAGCGCAGGGACACTTTCCTCTTCTGCCTGGGGCATCTCTGAGCAAAATTCAACATAATTAAGCCTGTCACCCTCATCCTTTCGAATTCCGATAAAACCCTGTCTCGAATTGCGCACCGTGAAATACTCGAAATCATGAAACAGGAAATAGCTTCCAAAATTCTGGCCCTCAGACCTGATCTTGTGATTAAACTGCAAAGAAAACTTATCGGAAACCTTCTGTGCATCCTGTTTCAGTCCCTTCAAAATGGCCTGGAGGGAACCTTTATCCTCCATGCCCTTTGGAACCGATGTCAGGACTGTGGGAAACTGGTGGGAGCGCAAGGATGCGTGAATCTCGCTGAACGCCTCAATGCAGTCAATCTTTCCTTCCAGTCCTTCCCGAATAAGCACCTTTAGCAGGGTATCCTTGGTCGCATCGAACTCGTCAATGAAAATGACAGCGTTCTGAATGATCTCGGAATCAAAGAAATAGTAAGAAGGTGCGACCAGAGTAGTGTTTCGTACAAAAAATTTATCGGCGCTCATAAACAGAAGATGCTTTCTGGAAGTAAAAACCGCCGGATAGAGTCTGCCAATCCACTGCCATCTCTCATCGAACTGAATTAGATCCAACAGCTGTTCCTGTATGTTTGGATCGCTCAAGTACGTTCTGCGAATCCTGTCACGAAACTCAGGTTCCAGTTTTTTCCGCAGTTTCTCTTCTCTGTCCTCTCTGATCAGCTTCTCGTACTCTCCCGGTTTTAAATCAAAAAGATCTTCCTTCAGCTTCTTGTATTCCTGCCATTTCCTCACTTCCTTAGGAATCGCCTCTTCCGGAAGTTCCATCAGTCCCTTTCTTACACTGTCCAGGTTTGATTCGATCAGAAGGTGCTCCTTTTCAAACAGTGCCTTCTCTTCTGGAGTACAGAAGAATGACCCCAACTGATCAACGGGGAGATTCTTCTTCAAAGTTGTAACAAAAATAAAGCGTTTATTTGTATTTTTGATAAACTCATCATGGATAAACTTCACAACAGAATAGGTCTTTCCTGAACCCGTCGGAGCATTCAGCAGGAAAAGCCCGTTTTTCTTTGGGCTTTCTACATAATTGCGGATAATCTCGTACATAAGCCTCCCTCCTTATCAATTCATTAAAGTATTATAACAGACTGCCTGTTTAATAAAATGAGAACATAACCTCCTTCCCTCACAAATTAATTCTTCTCAAATTTCTAGCGTAATTCCGACCCTCCCGGAGCGAACCCCAAAGGGATATGTTAACCCTAACCCCAGCTGTGTTATAAAAATAATCTGCCGCCTTCTCCTGCAACCAAGGATTCTTTTCTCATCTTTGGTTGACCAAAAGGCATCCCGGCAATACCACAGGGAAACGATGTCTTCTACATCAATTCCTTCCCATTGTTTCCTGAAGACGGGCAATCTACATTCACAGAAATCATCTCTTATTCTGCCTGCCTGCAACTCACGCCATATGTTATTCCTGATCCCCTCGCAGATAGAACGGTCCTATTGCTCACTGCCCCGGATCCTTGGTTGGATGACGGCCAGTCAGCCTACAGGCATCCCATCTTTACATGCTCTGGGGCACAGGATTGAAAGTCCAAAAACCTCTTCTCCTATTTCTAAGTTGGTTTGCTTCAGCGTTTTCCAGGATTTTAAGTATGATCCACCCGTTTCGAACACTATCCTCTGAGATCCCAGTGAATATCGTCCCGGGTCAAGCATCGTGAAACATGAACCCAGGCATACAGAAATTCAGAAACTGGAAAATATATTTCGGTCACTGGAGGCGCATACATGGAAAATGCCGCCGTTTCTTTATCCATCTTTGGACCTTTCCCTGCCTTTCATAGTTCTTTCATTGTCCTTACATGTGCATTTCTATACCTTTTCTGACCTTTTGCCACCTATTGTAATGATTCCCCACCAATGCCCATCTATGAGCCAGATATTAATGCGTCATGTCATACTATTTTCCTCCATGAGTATCTCGATTCATCCTGTTTTATCGATACTTCTGTTTTCTCCAGATCAGAATCTCCAGGAAAGCACTCCTAAGTATCCTGAAACATCTTAGGAAGTTGCGTATCATATTTATCTTCTTGATGATCCCGCAGGATTCCATCCCGTATCATTTATTGAATGATCTCTGCCTGAGTGTCAGGATTATGCGGTTTTGCTTTTGCGGGAGATAAGATATCATGCTCTATGAACTCTGTCAAGTCATTTTTTGAAATTTATTCTCCTCATGGCTGATGTTAGCTCATTCTTACAGTAATTTCCGTCTGTTTCTTACAATCCTTATAGATTTTCCTGCCGCGATTTTTGAAATTACCCCTAACAATTTTCGACCTGTATATGAGGGCCCTCATTATGAAAAAAGTAGCGCGGTATTCCGAGTTTAACCAAAAATTGCTCAAAGAAATGTGCATTAGATGCCAAATATATGCTCGTTTTCAATTCAGTCCAAGCCTCTGGTACAGTAAAACTCAGTGCTTCTATAAGAAGAGATTCAGAAAGTATACATTCCTATATTCACCGTTGTGATGCCGACTTCCCTGTTGCCACTGCAGTTAAGTTAACATATTATCAAGCTAGCTTCTCCCTTGGCTTTTCGCTCATTCACTTTGTTTTTGCACTCTCTCTTTCCGTTTTACTGACTGAAATTTGCGTTCTTATCGCACTTTAAGTATCCTATGCTCACAATTGAATAAGCACACACATTTCTTGCTCTTTGATTTGTTGCTCTGGATAATTGGTCCTGCATTCATTTAACATTATTTTCTAAACTCAAATTCAAATCTTCTTTCGAAAATACGAGCTGAATTTTTCAATTTCAAAGGATATGTGGATTACAATGAATCGAATTAAGCTGTTACACGGAACCTAGATCAAATCCGTACAAAGATCTGTTAGAGAATTGCGTGATGGATCAGAATTAAATCTTATTGTTGATAGTTCCAATTAAATACATGAACCGTTAATCGATAGTATACAGAAATTAGTCTTTATATATCCGAATATTTATGTTCATCGTGAAAAATACGAAAATGCTTGTAATTAAATTTTTGTCTATATCTTGTGTAAGGTGTGAAATTAGAATTGACTATTAATTTAGATAAAATAAGATGCTTATCTTCTTTTTTTGATCCAAGCATATGAGAAGTGAAAAAATATCCTTCTAAATCCTGTCACCTGGTTTGGGCTTTTATATTAAGGTATACAGCCTATATACCCAGAGAATTTTCCAAATCTGTTCATAATTTATCCTAATCGGTCATTAGTTTTCTGCTCTATTTCCCTTCATATTTCTGGATTCTTTTGCATCTCTTTCTGTCTTGAGAAATTTAACCGATCTGCAATTCCTGGTTATCCAGCACATGATTCTCGTTCAGCAGAAGATTCCGCATAAAGAGTTCGAGGTACTCTGTCGTTTCTCGAATGTCATTTCTCAGGTCACTGTAATTAGCCCGGACCAGGGCATTTCGAAAATACCATGCATGCTCCGTGAAACTGTCACCTGTCACAGTTAATCCCAGTGTCCGCAGATATTTGAGAAAGAACACCGCGGTTGTTCTTGTATTTCCCTCCCCAAAGGGATGAATCTGCCACAGATTGGAAACAAATCTTACAAGGTGATGAATCTTCTCATCCAGCGTAAGATTCTTATAAGAGAATTTCTCCTCTTCGGAAAAGTCATATTCCAGCGTTATGCGTATCTGTGGGGCGCTTACATAGCGCACGGAAGCTCCGTTTAATACCCATTCGCTTTTTGTGATGTTGTAATCGCGGATACGTCCAGCGTGAGAAAAGATCCCGTTAAACAACTTTCTGTGAATAGAAAGAAGCTCATTGAATGTGAAATGAAACGTACGCTCAGACAGCAGGGCCGCTATCCTTGCAGAGACTCTGTCGGCCTCATCTGTGCGGTCTCTGACATGATCCGCAGAAAATTCCGGATTTTCATAACGGGCCTTCAAAAGTGCATCCACTTCGGAAAAGGTAAGCTTTCCTTCCATGTTTCTGGCAGCAAGCTGCGTAAGATACTCTGATGTTTTCAGCCCGTCAACAGCCTGCAGTCCAATCGCCGTTCGCCAGAAAGCAAGCCTTTCCTTCCCTTCCGGTTCACCTTCTCTAGCCTGTTTGGAAAATGGATCTTCTCTCATTCGTAACCCCCGCTGTTCTCCCCTGCTGCCTGAAACACTCCGGTGCCATGCCTTTCCACCTTGGCTGCTTTTTCAGTCCTTTCCTGCCAGGCCGTTTCTCTGTCACGTCTTCCTCAAGCAGCTAGCACCGGTCAGATATTGTGTGCGGCGTAAATTCAAACCGGCCAACGTGGTTTTTTTGTGCATATCCGAGACTGCTTAAGTCGATCATACTGCATACTCAAACATAAGCGCCTGCAAGCCGCTCCCGCATCGGAATTGGCCGCAGACGCCTACAATCACTGCAAACAAAATTTACATAAAACTCATGCCGCTTGCTTTCCCATCTGACATAACAGGCGCACCAAAGGACCTTTCATCTCTGACAGAATAGCTGCCGGGAGACTAGATGGGAAGCATCCGTCCAGAAAAATGCATTTCGCCGGTTCTCTTACTCCCACGGGCAGAGCCAATCGTACAGCTCCTCGTACTTACGCGCGGACGCATTCCATGAGAAATCTGCCGCCATGCCCCGGTCGATCAGCTTGTTCCACTCGCGCTTCTTGTTGTAATAAACATGCATCGCATACTTCACCGTGTTCAGCATCTCATGCGCGTTGTAGTTGGCAAAACTGAACCCAGTACCGGTGCTCTCATATTCATTGTAAGGAATGACCGTATCCTTCAGTCCGCCGGTCTCGCGCACGATCGGCACAGTACCGTAACGCAGGCTCATCAGCTGCGACAGACCGCAGGGCTCAAACAGCGAAGGCATCAGGAACGCATCACAGGACGCGTAGATCTTGTGGGAAAGCGCATCCGAATAGAAGATGTTCGCGGAAACCTTGCCCTGATACTTCCAGGCAAAATGGCGGAACATGTTCTCGTAGCGCTCCTCGCCGGTCCCGAGCACCACCAGCTGCAGATCCTGCTGGCAAATTTCGTCCATCATGTAGGCAATCAGATCGAAGCCCTTCTGATCTGTCAGACGGGAAACAATGCCGACCATAAACTTGCGGTCATCCTGCTCTAAGCCCAGCTCTTTCTGCAGAGCACGTTTGTTCTTGATCTTCTCCTTGCGGAAGTTGCGGGCATTGTAATTCTTCTCGATCATTGGATCCGTCTCCGGATTGTAAACGTCATAATCGATCCCGTTTAGAATGCCGCGCAGGCAGTTCGATCTCGCCCTCATCAGTCCGTCCAGGCGCTCACCATAGAACGGTGTCTTGATCTCTTCCGCGTAGGTACTGCTCACCGTTGTAACCGCATCCGCATAGACGATGCCGCCTTTCAGATAATTGGCGTCCCCGTATGCTTCCAGCTTGTCCGGTGTGAAATAGTAGGAAGGAAGTCCCGTGATATCCTTGACCGTCTTAACATCCCACACGCCCTGGAACTTCAGGTTGTGGATGGTGATGACCGACTTCATATCACGGAAGAATTCCCCCTCATGGAACTTGTCCTTCAAAAATACCGGAATCAGACCGGTCTCCCAGTCATGGCAGTGCACAATGTCCGGCTTAAATCCGATCACCGGCAGCGCCGACAAAGCCGCTTTGGAGAAAAACGCGAATTTCTCGATATCCTGATAGATGTTGCCGTAAGGCTTCGGTCCCGCAAAGTAATACTCGTTGTCGATGAAATAGAACTGAACACCATCAAGCTCCATCTCGAGCACACCGACATACTGCGAGCGCCATGCCAGGTCCATGTAGAAGTGCGTCAGATAGTTCATCTTGTTCTTCCACTCGTCCTTCATGCACATGTATTTCGGCAGTATCACCCGTACATCGTATTTTTCCTTGTCAAAGCACTTTGGCAGGGAACCCGCCACATCCGCCAGCCCGCCTGTTTTGATAAACGGCGCGACTTCTGATGAAACAAATAAAATTCTTTTCACTGTTGTAACCTCCGTACATCACGTTCACGTTCGTTGAGCTGATTATAGCGCACTTCTTGCATTCTGAAAAGTCCTTTTCCCGAATCTCTGCAATTTTATCCATCAAGGAGCTTCCCCTGAAAGTCCCCCTGCTCTTTCCAGCTCATCCCCAGGGGTTCCTCTAAGCGCTTTTTCCCGCAACCGACACTCGAGTGTTTGCCTTTCTCTGTGCTCTGCAGCTTGGAAGATCAGGTTTTCCCGAAGATTCATGGCCAGAATGTCCCCGCTGTTCCCGCAACCAGAAACCGAGGATTTTCTGTCTCCACGCAATCCGCAGTCGAATGTCGAATGTTTCCGATTGTCCCCGCAGTCCGAAACTGATAAGTTTTGCTGTTCAAAATCGGTCAATCCCTTCGAGTAGGACAAGCTTTTCGTTTAACTTCGCATAGATATTTTCCCGAAACCACAGCTCAGATGACGCGGCAACGCCCTCTTCCAATCCAAACCAGGCAACGCCGCTGTTCTCATCCGGTTTTACCCGCAGAGTTTCCTGTTCGGAAGCCTCGAAAAGATAGGTCACATTCAGATGCAGATGGGAGGACACATAAACACCATTTTTCCAGTGCCCGTTCACCGTCAGCACTTCCAGCGAGTAAGGTTCCATCGACAGCGGTCTAACCTTCATTAATCCGCTTTCCTCCTGCACTTCCCGAAGCGCCACGCGAAGGAGATCTTCTAACCCGTCCGCATGACCGCCCAGCCAGGCCCAGGAGGCGTAGAGATTGTGGTAAGCCATCAGGATCTTCGTCCGATCGCCATTCACCACCCATCCGGAAGCAGTCATGTGAGCGATTCGGTTTTCCCGTGAAAAAATATCCCCCTGCGTTTGCAGACAGTGCAAAAGGATCTCCCGATCCTTCTCCTCCTGTTCGTTCCAGGTGCGAAACCTTTGAAGCTGTTCAATTAACCGCTCCCTCATCGCCGCCTCCCAGTTCTACAGGCCATGAACAGTTCACTGAGGTGTAAAAAAGCGGTCACCTGACCGCCCCAAACCATCCGTCATACGCCTCATGCCCTTTGTTTTATGGCTCTCTTTCATCATTTCTGCCAAAGGATCCTTGAATTCAAAAGCCTCTCCGGTCTTCCCAAGCGCAGAAACAAAATCCCTGCCTTTTTCCCTGCGCCTTTTTTGATCATTCGCCTGCTTTTGCCTGTGCCACACCAAGTCTTATCAGCTTCGCCAGGACGTATCATAAGGGATGTGCAATTTTAGCAGCTCTTCGAAACTCTTCCGCTTGGAAGTATCCCCTTGATTGCGGTGGGTATCCCGCAGACCATGCGCACTACCGTCTCAGCCTCTTTGGCAAGCAGTGTACAGATCCGTCCTGTTGCCTCCCTGGAAAGTCTCTCCCGGGTATCGATTGGAATAATGCCGCTGCCAACCTCATTGCAGATAACAACCTCTTTTTCAGTAAGGGATGGCAGCAGTTCGGAGGCAGACTCCGGTCGGGCAAAGATTATTCGCTCCAAGTGGTAAAGCACCGGGCAATCATCCTGCACTCCCCCTGTCATCTCCTCCCAGGTGTAACCCAGGCTGTGAACATATTCCCGCTTGCCGGATCCTTCCCCACCAACCACCAAAATCATCTGCGCCGCTCCCTCTTCCGTCTTCGATGCCAAACTCTTTCGTTGCTTCATGTCGCTTTTTGCAAGGCTCTCCTACTCTTTCAGGATCCCTTCAGCTTCAGTGGAATTCCGCAGACAAGTTCATAGACCTCATCCGCCTGCTGTGCAAGAGATGCGTTGATTCTGCCCATCACTTTCAGGTAGGCATTCGTGCCGGGATCATAGCTGCCGCCATCGCTTCCCACGTCGTTAGTCACCACAATCAGCGTATCGCTCTGACTGCGCACTGCCGCTACCCCTGACAGGACCCGCGTTGTCGGATCGTCGTACTTACCCTCTTCATCAAACATCTCATTCGCTGTCAGGTTGCAGATGCATTCCAACAGCGCTGTTCCCCTTTTCGGAAGTACCAGGTGCGACAGATCTGTGTATCGTTCAATGGTCTCAAACCCTTTCCCCCGGCGCATCTGCCTGTGCCTTCTAATTTTCTCTTCGCTGCCCTCTCCAAAAGGTTTCATGGCCGCAATATACCAGCGCGGTGCGGGAAGTTTCTCACAGATTTTCTCCGCGTAGGTACTTTTCCCGCAGCCGGATCCCCCGGTCAGCAATATCATTTTTCCTTCTGACAAGGCACCCTTCCCTCCGTTTCTCAATCCGTGCGTGACAGTTTTACCCATGACTGCCATCCCCGCCGAGAAGATTCCCTCCCAAAAAAGTTTCATCACCCGAAAGACTGACAATACCAGGAAAGAGAAAACAGCACAGGCCTGCCACTTCAGGCAGGCCCGTAGTCACAGAAATATTGATATCAAATATATTTACATGTACCCTCGCTCCGCACGATTCTTCCCTTCAAACAAGGCAGCCCCTTTACGGCAGCCTGCCTCAAAGACTCCGGCGGCAAATACCCCCGCGGACGAAATCAGATGTCCTGCAAAGGCTAAGGAAGACCTATCCGACATGTAAAGTCTTACGCTGTCGGAAGGCTGCTCAAATAATCATCCAGAGAGGACGTATCCACGGTATAACTTTCTGTCACTTCTACTGTCTGCGGGGCACTGGTCACGTTCTGATAAATGGAAAAACCAGCCCAGCCCACAAGCACGACAGCACCCACTGTCAGCCCGATCTTCGTCAGCGTCCATTCCATCTTCTGCTTCCTCATGATCTTCTGACGGTTGCGCTTTTCTTCTTTATAACGGTCTACTTTTGCCTGACTCATACTCGATTCTCCTCACATCAAAGGGAAACATCCGCCCACCGGCGTGTCTCCGTCTATTTTCCGCCCATACAAGGACGCTCAAACTTCCTACCCCAAAGTATACACGAAATATCAAATTTTTCAATCTTTTTTTCACCGTAGTCCATTTTCCGTTTTCCACAGCCACTAGTCCCATAATCTCATAGACAAATCTGCGGCATCGGTCTGCTCTCACGCACATGCCGCAAAGTGAGAAGACCTTACCCGCCCCTGCCATCCGTGCTATGCAAACCTATTCTGAAAAAAATGTTCCCTGCGAGGGCAAGGGTACATCTGAGATCACATGCAAGGGGGCTGCTTTTTAATCGTTATCTGTCGATAACATGAGTTTATACCGTATTCTATCGATCTGATAATATCCTAGATATAAAAAAAGAGCGAGGCCCTTCAAATTCTTAAGAAAGGTCCTGGACAAATACTGGAAACCATCACTGCGGAGAATTGACCGCAGCAAAAGTCGGTGCAGATTTTAAAGTACCGAAAACTTCTGTGAAATCCGGAAGAATGCTTAAATGAGTCACGGATAATTTCAGTCTCTTATCACATCGTTTAAATTCGATAATACACTATTCGATCATGATCGTGTTCGCTGCGTGAATAGTCTGCTTTCGCAGTCCGATTTTCGATTGTGCGCTTGAGAGAGCGAACAAGTCTTAGAGGAAAACGAATATATGGGCTGCAGGAAGTGCCTCTTATTTCTATAACATTCGATTTTGTGCTGTTTTGAATCCTGTCTTCCAGAGAGGATCATCGATTCGTGACTCGTTTCTTTCATGATCTATGACCAAACGGCATGTTTTGCCCGGTATCTGATTTCCGTTCGAACAGCCCCCGCAGATAGCCCTTAACGGATACGACGGCGGCTGCTTTGAAAGCGTCGCGTCAAAAACACACGTTCCCCTACCAGATCAAAAAATATGTGCTATAATGGATTCATTCAACAATAACTCTCAAAGAAAGGATCTGGATCGATGAAGAGAAAAAATGTAATCACTGCTCTCCTTTGCAGTGTATGCCTGGTGATGTCTTCCCTCACCGGATTGCAGACGGTTCTTGCTGAGGAACCCGCAGAAACTGAGGAAGAAACAAATGTAACTGAAACGCCCAAAGAAACGGAAGCAGAAACCTTAGCTACGCAGGAAACAGAAGAAACAGAGGCAGAAACCACAGTTGAAGAAGAAACGGAAGGTGGAACAGAAGCTGTAGATGTGCCCGCTGTGCGTCCAAAATACCATGCTCTGGATTATGTGACTCTGGATCAGTATACGGGACTGTCTGTCACAGTAGACAACAGCCTGTTTGTCGTGGATGATACCGCAATTGATGACAAAATCGAAGAGGAAATCCGCTCGGCGGATGCGCTGGAAACACTGACCGAAGGCGAAGTGCAGAATGGGGATGTCGCGAACATTGACTTTGAGGGCAAGTTAAACGGGGAAGCCTTTGAAGGCGGCACCTCCGAAGGATATGACCTGGAGATTGGATCCGGGACCTTTATTGAAGGCTTTGAGGAAGGTCTGGTCGGTGTTTCCGTAGGAGAGACCGTTGATCTGCCTTTAACTTTCCCGGATGCTTATGGAAACGCCGATCTCGCCGGGAAAGATGTAATTTTCACTGTCACAGTCAACTCCATTTCCAGGGTGCCGGAACTCACTGATGAACTGGCTGACACCATCTCAGAGGGAGCCTATACTGATGTTGACTCATACCGGGCGCATGTCGTGGAAGAACTGGAGGCAGAAATGGCCCAGCAGAAGGACTACTATATCAACGGCGAACTGTACGAGCAGCTGTTATTATCCAATACGATCAACGATTATCCGGAAGAGCTGATCAAATACGGCATGGACAATATGAGGAATTACTATTCGGCGTATGCGCAGGCCTATGGAATGGAACTGGAAGATTTCATCAGTTCCAACTTTAACATGACCATGGAGCAGTTTGAAGACGAACTCGAACTGGAAACCCAGCAGGGCTTCCGGCAGGAAATCCTGCTGATGGCGATTGCTGAGCAGGAGGGAATTGAACTTACCGAGGAAGAATTTGAGCAGGGATGCGAGAAATATCTCAAGCTGTATGAGAGTACCTACAACTTCGGATCGAGTGAGGAAATGCTTGAGATGATCGGGGAAGAGCAGGTCCGTCTCAACCTTCTTCAGGATAAGGTGATGGATTTTGTCCGTGACAATTCAACAATCACAGAAGTAACCGAAACAGAAACCGAGACGGAGAGCGAATTCTAGAGGTTCAGATAATTTCGCAGACTGAAAACGGGCAAGATACAGGAAACGAAAGGGCAGCGGATTTGCGCTGCCCTTTTCTTACAGTTTCTTCTTTAGACGCCTTCTGCCTGTCATGCAGGGGATGATGTGTTCCCCTTTCGCACCAGAAGTCCATTTGCCTTCCTGGCATTTGGTACCCATCCCACGAGCCATAAGCAAAATCTTTCAGGAAACTTCCTGATAGCTTCTACATGACAACAATGATGCCTCCGTCACTGGCATACAACGTACTGATTCCTCCGGTATCCAGCACAATGGAATCTTTCACCTGGATTTTTGCAAGCAGCGCATTGAGCACCATCTGTGCCCGATCAGGACAGTTGCAGTGGGAAATTCCCAGGATGCGCTCCCACGGGCGGTCAACCGCCTCCACGATCGTATTCACCATCTTGATCAAAGCTTTGTTGATGCCCCTTGCCTGATCAAACTGGATGATGGTTCCCTCCGGTGTCGCCATCATCACCGGTTTGATTTTCAGCGCTGATGCCACCTTCGCTTTCATATTGCTCAAGCGGCCGTTTTTGCGAAGCGCCTCCAACGACTCCAATACAAACCAGGTATTCTGAGTGGCAATGTAGGCTTCTACCTGCTCAACCACTTTCTCAAAAGACAAACCGGCATCTTCACATTCACGGATCTTTAAAGCGATCAGTGTTTCGCCCACCGACGCGGACCGGGAATTGAACACATATGCCTGACATTCCGGATGCTCTTCGAGAAACAGTCGTTTACCCAGTTCTGCGCTGTTATACGAGCCGCTAAGCGGAGCGGAAAGAGTCACGGCATATACGCGGTCAACTCCGCAGTCGTAAGCGTTTTTGTAAAATTCCGGCGAGGGGCAGGCAGATCTTGGAACGTTCGGGCTTTCCGCCACTTTCTTAAGGAACGCTGCCTGATCAAATGTCTCATCGTCAACGAAATCTTCATCATCTACCTGCATCGTAAGAGGAGCCGAGACAAAATGTCCGTCCTGCTTCATCTCCGGAGTAAGCTCCCCGCAGCTGTCCACAACTACAATATAACTCATCCTCGTATCCTTTCCTGCGCCTGAACCCCAACCGCAATCTAGTATTCAATACTAGATCATGATAGCATAAATGTTTGAACTTGAAAAGAGAGAAAATTCAAGATATAATAAGGATGCGTCGAAAGCGAACCGATTTCCTGATCCCAGGGATCTTTTCCTGCTTTCTTCTTCCCTGATGTGTGCATCAGATCTCTCTCCTGCCGTTACGGGTTGGAGATTGTCTCCCTTCGCTTTCTTAAGGAATTAAGGAGTTTCTGTGTGCCTGCACCTTAAATCTTCCGAGCGCAGGACACAGAAGGAAAGCAGACCTTGATCAGAACTTTTGACGATTCTGCTGCTATTAACAATCACGCATTCTTTGGAGGTACCCCTTGCAGTCCTTACAGATACCGGATACAAAAGATTTTATGAACAAGCTCCTTAATTTAGAGGTTTTCGATCCGTTCCTGGTCTCAGAAGCGTCGGTCACTACCTTTACCACCTTTCAGATCGACGGAAGCTTTCACAGTGAGTATTACGGGGAGATCTCCACGGATACGCAGGAAGGTTCGGCAGCCGACAAAGAAGACGGCAATGGTACAACCAGGCAGGCAGCTCTTACCTGGAGAATGGTGCGCCCGATCTTCTTCGATCTCATCAAGGGAAAGCACACGCCCCTGAACTTTAAAATCGTGTTTCGTCTGGCAGACTACAACGTGGAGAAACTGCTGACTCAGTCCGGCGTACCAGTGAAGGTGGCTGATGTAGCAGGACTGTTTCTTAACATCCATTATAACGGTAAGGAAACCACCTGCACGACCGGTACTTCTCTTAGGGTTTTCACACTGGATAAATCCCTGGATCAAGCCTGGGATTCCATGGTGCAGCGGTTCTTTAAGAAGCAGATGATTCCCTTCCTGTCCCTGTAGGCGAACTCTGCCCTCTATCTTTCGCCCCTGTGGGGCGCTTAGATGGGCTTACTGTCTCCACAAACGCACCCGAGGGCGCTTCCGCGCCCTCGTTTTCTTTATCCTGTCCCTGCAGTGTGACTTCCCGCCTTCTCCTCATCCCCTGAAGGGCAGTCCCTTCGCTCCTCCTCCCTCGCTCTGTCTCCTCACTCTTAAGAGTAGTCATTGTCTCTTGTTAGCACTCATCTAAAATGAGTGCTAATTTTTTCTTGACATTCTGAAAAAGAGGTATTACAATACACCATAGTGAGAGAGGAACCAAAAATCCCCTCCCAGATTGAACCAATCAGGGATTCAAATATTTTCAAAAGTAAGGAGTGTTTAATGTGAAAACAGGAAACCTTTCCATCAACAGTGAAAACATTTTCCCCATCATCAAGAAGTGGCTTTATTCTGACCACGACATCTTTGTGCGTGAGATGATCTCCAACGGCTGCGATGCCATCACCAAGCTGCACAAAATGGAGGTAATGGGGGAATACACCTATCCGGAAGGCCACAAGGACAGCATCCAGGTGATCGTCAATCCGGAAGAAAAGACGTTAAAGTTCATCGATACCGGACTGGGCATGACCGAGGCGGAGGTAGAGGAATACATCACCCAGATCGCTTTCTCCGGTGCAAGCGCATTCCTGGAGAAATATAAGGACAAAACGACCGATGACGAGATCATTGGGCATTTCGGTCTCGGTTTCTATTCCGTGTTCATGGTATCCGATAAGGTAACCATCGACACGCTCTCCTGCCAGGAGGGAGCCACGAGTGTGCACTGGGAATGCGACGGCAGCTCTGAGTACTCCATCGGTGAGGGGACGAGAACGGAAGTCGGTACGGAAGTTACCTTGTTCCTGGGCGAAGACAGCCTCGAATTTGCCAATGAGTACCGGGTACGGGAAGTTCTGGAAAAGTACTGCTCATTCATGCCCGTGGAAATCTATCTGTCCAAAGCCAACGCCCCGCAGGAATACGAGACGATCGATGAGAGCGACTTAAAGGAAGACGATGTCATCGTCGAGCGCATCCACGAGGATGCCAAGTATGAGGAAAAGGAAGACGAGAACGGAAACAAGGAAACCGTGGAAGTCTCTCCGGCCAGAGACCGTGTCAAGATCAACCGCCGTCCCGTTCCGGTCAATGACACGCACCCGCTCTGGAACAAGCATCCGAACGACTGCACCGAGGAAGAATATAAGGAATTCTACCGCAAGGTGTTCATGGATTACCGGGAGCCGCTGTTCTGGATCCATCTGAACATGGACTATCCGTTCAACTTAAAGGGCATCCTCTACTTCCCGAAGATCAACCTGGAGTATGAATCAGCTGAAGGAGTGATCAAGCTCTACAACAACCAGGTGTTCATCGCCGACAACATCAAGGAAGTGATCCCGGAGTTCCTCTTCCTCTTAAAGGGTGTGATCGACTGCCCGGATCTTCCGCTGAACGTCTCCCGCAGTGCTTTGCAGAATGACGGGTTCGTGAAGAAAGTCGCCGACTACATCTCCAAGAAAGTTTCGGACAAGCTCTCCGGCATGTGCAAGACTGACCGTGAGAACTATGAGAAGTACTGGGACGACATCAAGCCCTTCATCGAATACGGCTGCATCCGTGACGAAAAGTTCAGTGAACGGATGCTGGACTACATCCTCTATAAGGACATCAACGGCAAGTATCTGACCATGGAGGAACTGCTGAAGGTTAAGAAGGCGGAAAACGGCGAAACGGAAGACGAGGAAACCGCAGAGGCAAAAGAGGGAGAAACCGAAGCAGAAACCGTTGATTTCACGGAGGACGCGGAAGAAGAAAGCGCCGCTAAGGAGGAGCAGCCTGAGGCGGAAGCTGTGGAAAATGCGTCTGAAAACGAGTCTGCAAAAGAGCAGACCAAAGAGGACGAGGACATCGATCTGGAGGAGGATGAGGAGGGAGAAAAGGAAAAGAAGAAAACCATCATCCACTACATCAACGATGAGGTGCAGCAGAGCCAGTACATCAGCATGTTCAAGGAAGCCGGAATGGATGCGGTGGTCTTTAAGCACAACATCGACACCGCATTTATCACCCATGTGGAGGAGAGACGGGACGACGTGAAGTTTGAGCGCATCGATGCCGATGTCACCGATAAGTTCAAGGAGGAAACTTCTGCCGATGAGCTGAAGGAGACCACAGACGCGCTGACCGAACTGTTCCGCAAGAACTTAAACAAGGACAAGCTGACGGTGAAGGTGGAGAAGCTCAAAAACGCGAGCATTTCCTCGATGATGACTCTCCCCGAAGAGAGCCGCCGGATGCAGGATATGATGAGGATGTACAACATGGATCCGAACATGTACGGATCCGAGGAGACGCTGATCTTAAACGCCAACAACTCCCTGGTGCAGTACATCCTGAACAATCAGGACGGCGAGCACGTGCCGATGATCTGTGAGCAACTGTATGATCTGGCGATGCTGGCGCACAAGCCTCTGGAGCCGGAAGCGATGACAAAGTTCATCGCCCGCAGCAATGAACTCATGATGCTACTGACAAAGTAATCGCATAAATGCTTGCGGATCGACCATGTTTCATGGGATCCCCATCAGACAGCAACAGACAGCAAAGAAGAAAACTTAAACGTACAAGGGCCGCCGCAGACGTTCCCCCCTGCGGCGGTCTTTTTCATGTCCCTGATCATTAAAAAGCAAAAGGGACAGCAAACGGGAACTGAAGAAAAAAAATTCCGGGGTTTGTGTCTTTTAATGTATAACTCAATTTGGTCCTGTTCCCCATTTTGACATTTCCCGTAGGCTATGATAAAATGACCAGCGAAAGGGGTCATTCATATGCAGCGAAAATTTGGAATTTCCGGCAGCACATTAAAACTGGTTGCCATCATCACCATGCTGATCGACCATACAGCCGCCAGCTTTGTGAGTGCACTCATCAGACAGCCATATATCATGGCTAATGTGGAACTGCATAATACTCTCGTGCAGGTATACGGAATCATGCGGGATATCGGAAGACTCGCCTTCCCGATCTTCTGCTTTCTGCTGGTAGAAGGCTTTCTGCACACGCATGATGTCAAAAAATATGCAGCCCGGCTGTTTCTCTTCGCACTGATCTCGGAAATTCCGTTTGATTTTGCTTTAAAAGCAAACTGGTTCTTTCCCAGCAAACAGAACGTATATTTCACACTGTTAATCGGCCTTCTGGTGCTCTGGGGGATACAGCTTTGCCGTGGACGAATTCCTTTGCAGCTCATCATCATGATCGCCGGACTCTGGGCCGCCGACTTTATGCAGACGGACTACAGCTACCGGGGCGTGTTTCTCATCGAAGTACTCTATATCTTCCGCTTCTCCAGACTTTACCAGTGTCTGGCCGGTGCGGCTGCCATCTGCTGGGAACCCGCTGCTCCGCCTGCCTACCTGCTGGTCTACTTTTACAACGGGAAACGCGGACTTAAACTCAAATACTTTTTCTACTGGTTTTATCCCGCTCACCTGATGATTTTAGGGATCCTGACAAAGTGGGTGCTGCCAATGTTTGCATAGGATCAGGTTTTGCTTCCGTAAGAATATGCATTTTGCCCGGAAAGCTCGTGAAGAAACAGGAAGGTTCCTCAGTGGTTATCTTCCTTTTTCCTCATCATGAATTCCAGGCATCAGACCTCTTGAGTAAATTTAATAAATCGTAAAATAGAACTTTCCAACTTAAAGTCCTTTTCTTTGTCAGGCAATTATGGGCTGGACATGAACTATTTTAACAGAACATTGTATGAAGGATCTTTCAGCATAAGTTTATGTGTAAAAACCAGATGCTCCTGTTGCTGTAAATGGATATGAGAAAAAGAAGAGCTTCTTAACGTGCACCGGCAAAAAAGCATAATCAGCAGATGTCGCCATCAGTCATGCAGGAGAATTCTCCGAAAAGTGCAGAAAGATAAAGCTGACCCGTTTGGGATTGTCCAGCCTCTGGCATACCAGCAGAATGAGGTGCGCGATATGTAGTATCGATTGAATGGAATCATACAAAATATAGTGTCTAAGTGAGCCAATATCAAGGTTCAGCTGACGTCCGGATGTGGATAACCTCTCCTTTGACCTTTCGCCGAGACTTACAGGCAGACAGAATATCTTCTGTTTTCTCCATGATCTTCTACTTCTGCAGTTCATCGCAAAGAGATAAAATTTGAGGCGCAAGCTTTTTTCTCTTCCGCTTCACCAGGTAAGAATAAATCGGATAGGCAGAAATCACCAGCGCCAATCCAACGATACCTACTATGATTCCCAAAATAAAGAACCGACTCCAGCTTGGAATCAGCGTACAGCACATCCCGATTCCCAAAATCAGCGTTCCCACAATTCCGACAATCAGTGAAACAATCGTTGCCCCTCTTGTCGAACTCGCATCCAGCCTGCGAAGCTTCTCCAAAGTGGATTCTTCCTCTGTGGGAGGTGCATATTTGCTGCGGATCTTTTTGATCTCTTCCTGTTCCTTTGCAGAATAGGTATAGGTAAACGTCCCATGTGTCTCTTCCATAGCCTGTCGCCTCTTTCCAGTTCGTTTCACACTGCAGAGTAAAATTTTCTATCCGTTTCCGTCCGTTTAAAAGCTTTGTATAGATGCTCCTGCTCTCACGCACAAACCAACCGGAAGAATTGCATGACCGCAGACAGACTGTCAGAAATCAGGATAAGGGATGGGGACGTTCCCACATCAGCTGGCAGAAAACAAACCTCCGACTCTGACAAAACAAATTCAGGAAACCGTGCCGCCTTTCAGGTTCCTCCATCTTCACCTGATTTTTCAGGAAGAAAAGACAAATGCAGTCAGCCAGGATGGACTCTCTCTAAGGTTTCCTTTCCGTCTCTCCAACCGGAAACTTCTCCAGCTTTACGGTGAATGCGGATCCTTTGCCAAGCTCGCTGACAACAGAAACATCCCCGCCCATGATATCCATGACCTGTTTCACCAGAGCAAGCCCCAATCCGTTTCCCTGCGCCGCGTGTGAGGTATCTCCCTGATAGAATTTCTCAAAGATATGATTTCCCGTCTCCTGTGAGATCCCGCAGCCGGTGTCTGTAACTCGGACATATACAGATGTACCCTCCGGTTTCAGAGAAACAGACACTGTTCCATGCGGTTCCGTAAATTTCAGTGCGTTGGAAAACAGGTTGTTCCAGACTAAAGAGAGCAGTTCCTCATCAGAATCGATGAACACCTCTTCCTCCAGATCTGTCTCGATTTCGATCTCCTTCTGCTCCCAGGTGGTCTCAAAATTCAAGAGACACTCCGCGAGCTGCTCTCCCAGGTTGTATCGCTTAACTTCCGGGTAGATCTGCTGGTTTTCCAGGCGGTTTAATTTCAGAATGTTCGTGATCAGGTCAGCTAAACGGCGGGAGGATTCGGTTAAGGCTTTCGCATACTCGATTCTCTTCTTATCCGAAAGATCCGGACCCTGCAGCAGCACACCATAATTCTGCATCACCGCCAGCGGCGTCTTCAGTTCGTGAGAGACATTGGAGATAAAATCCGTCCGCAGGGTTTCCACACTGCCTAACTCTTTTGCCATACGGTTGATATAGTCGATGATGGTATTAAATCCCGTGGCTTCATCAATGCCCCTAAGCGGTTCAATCCGCGCGGAAAAATCTCCCTTCATGAGCCTCTCACAGACGTTCAGAATCCGTTTCAGTGGGCGTTCCACCGTGATCATGCGTCTGATCACTTCGATCACAGTAAATATCAATGCCAGCAGAAACACATTGATAAACGTAAGCAGAGCCGCTTTCCCGATGTTTTCCTCCGTAAATGTCATGCCGGTCGTACTGCGCAAAACTGTCAGGAACAGAAACATGCAGCAGGAGATAACGAAGGCAATCAGAAGAAAATAGACAGCATAGCTGCGCAGGGCATAGAGCCACCTTTTTCTCCTGACTGCGCGGTTGTCGGAATTCATCTCACCACCGCCTTGTACCCGAGGCCGTGAACGGTTTTGATTTCAAATTCCTCACAGTCCTCAAACTTGTTCCTAAGCTTTGTCATATACACATCGACTGCCCGGGGAGCTGTATCGGTTTCCGCATCCCAGAACTCATCCATCAGCTGAGTACGGGTAAAGGTCTTATTGGGGTAAGAGAGCAGCTTAAAGAGGATGTTAAACTCCCGCGCAGTCAGAGAAATCTCTTGTCCGTTTAGAATCGCCGTTCGCTCATCCATATCCAACTTCAGAGTCCCAATCTCCAGCTTATGAGAATTCGCGATCTTTGCCCGGCGCAGTAAAGCGCCGATGCGCAGAAGCAGTTCTTCCAGGTCAATGGGCTTAACCATGTAATCGTCAATGCCGATTCGGTAGCCCTTCTCCTTGGAGGCAAAATCGGCCCTTGCCGTCATGAAAAGAATCGGGATCTCCTCATTCAGAGAGCGTACACTTTTCGCGAACTCGTACCCGTCGGTACCGGGCATCATAATGTCAGACACGATCAGGTCAAATGTCTTCCCATACATCGCCTCGTAGGCTTCATTGGCGTTCAGACAGCCTGCCGCCTCATAACCGTTCTGATTTAAAAAGGAGCAGACCGTATGGTTTAAGTCCCTGTCATCCTCCACAACGAGTATCCGGAACACTTAAGTACCCTCCCTCTATGCTGTTTTCACCTGCCGAGTGCCTGTGACCCATAGCAGCATCCTGTACTCCACTCAGTCTTCCCGGGAAAATCCTTATGAGTTTGACCCGCCTAAGGCTTCTGCGCCGGTACGGATCAAACCCTTCCTCTAAGACGCATCATTCATGCTTCCCGGCTTTTTTACTCTCCTCGATGCTATGTTCCGCGATCCTCCGGCTTCTCTCCAGGCTGTCCTTCCCGGGATTCCGGTCGTTGGAGTCTTTGGCTGACCCTTTTGCTCCCTCTCCTGCAGTGGATTCTTTTATCCCCGGTCTGACGGTCGTTCCTTTTGTCTCCTGCCTTTCAACTCCCTTTGTTTCCTGCTTTCCGGAAGGCACCTTCCCCTCCCGTTTCTCCGCAGCTTCCTTCGCCGCTTTCTCGCGCTGTTCCTGTTCCTGTCTCAGACGCTTTTCCGCTTCCTCCACAGTCTCTCCCTCGCGGGTTAAAAACTTGCCCACGAACTCATCCTCCACCTTCTTAAAGGTCCCGGTCACGCCGTCTTCGATCTTCTGATAAGTTTCAACCACTCCGTCCTCGACCTTCTGAAAAGCATCGACGACGCCGTCCTCGATCTTTTTAAACCCGTCATCCACCGCATCCGCGAGTTTTTCATTCAGCTTGTCAAAATTGATGTCTGCCATCTGCTATTCCTCCTAAAATTTGTTCTTAAGATTGTATTTGACCCTGTTTTGGCCATGAATGAAGCCATCTTCCGTGAAAACGTCCGGTTTTCTCTGAGAAGTGCAAAACAGCAGCCGTCCCTCCAGAAAGCCTCAGACACAGCTTCATTAAATCAGGAAGTTCATTTTAAAAATCCTGGCTCCTTCCCTTTTCCTCAGGTTACCTTCCGCCCTCTTCCGATTACCTTTTCATTTCAGTCCCCTGACAGCCGGAATCAGGCAGAGCAGCAAAAGGATTCCGATGAGTCCAACGATAATGCCGGGAACCATGTTATCCCACACCATAATCAAGCACAATCCGATGCCAAAAACAACGGCGCCAATAAGACCTAACAGAACCGTGCAAACGGTCCTGAAATGAAAGGCAATGAGCGGTTTGCCATCCATCTTCCTGCGCACCAGTACCATGACAAGCAGAACAGCTGCGCCAAGGACACCGGTTATAATTCCGGGTTTCATGGCATTCCACTTAAGGACCAATGCCATGCACATTCCAAGAGCGAACAAAACGCATCCAATGAAACCCAGAATAAGTGTGACAAAGTTCTTCTTTTTCATAGCGGCTGCCTCCAGTTTTAAATCTGTATAACTCCTGTTTTCTGACTGTATGGTAGCCGACTGCTGTTTCTGAAAGTTTAAAGTTTTGTTTCTGTTTTGTTAAAATCCAGGGGATCCTGGTGATGTGACATCTCTGAGCAGCTTATAGCAGCTTTTTGATGCGCCTTGATCCTGCATCCAGCGCTTCCTTTGACGCGGCGCAAAGCCACGCCCCTTAAAGGAACCCCCGTTATCATTGTCGTGAAAAACGGAAAAAACCAGGAAAGGTCTGCCCCGCTGTCTGCCTGGATTAACTTTGATTTGCCCTAATCTTTCTGGCCTATTTCCGAAATAAGCCAACATAAATCCATATCATTCGAATTGAGTCTGATTCAAATCGATGCTGTCCGAATTAAGAGAAGGGGCAAATCAGGAATAGCAAAAGGTCCCTCGGATTTCTCCGCCGTCACAGCAGGGTTCGCAGCACATTCAAAACTCCATCATTGACATCGCTGTCCGTCAGGTACTTTGCCTTCTGCTTCACTGCGTCCCTTGCGTTTGCCACCGCGTAACTTTCTCCCGCCTGGGCAAGCATTCCCAGGTCGTTTTCATTGTCCCCGAATGCCATGGTCTCCTCTCTGGAGATATGCAGCAGCTTCTGTAACTTTGCCAAGGCATTTCCCTTATCTACGCCTGCCGGAATGAAATCGACCCAGTATGCCCCGGAGGCCAGTACATTGAGTCTCCCCTGAAAGTACTGTGCAGCCGGGGCCGCGATCGATGCGGCATCACTGTCACAGCGAAGGGCAACTTTCAAAGCTGGCTCATCCGCCTCAAGGAGATCTCTCACCTGCACCAGGTCCACCTGGTAGTCCTTAACCAGCAGATCCCTGAAAGCTAAATCACTGCTGTCCGTGTAGGTTTTCTCTGCCGTCTCCAGAAGAACGCGGTCCCCTTTGGTCCTGGCATAGCGAATCGTTTCCCGCAGCAGATCAGGTTCAAACACAACCCGTTCAATTTCCCGTCCCTGGCTGAAGACATACCCGCCGTTGTCAGCAATAAAGATGAGGTCCTGAAGGATCGGCGCAAATACACCCCGCATACTCGGATACTGCCGTCCGCTGGCAGCCACAAAGATGATCCCCTTTCTCCGCAGCTTCACGATCACGTCCAGCAGTTCCGGCTTTACGCTCCTGCTGCCTTCTGCAAACAGTGTGCCGTCCATATCGGTTGCGACCAGCCTAATCATGCTCCCTCCCCGTTACTCTTAAGATGCATTCTCATAATCTCATGAAACTGGGAGCCGCAGCGCTCCACCTCGCCAAGCACCACATCGATTTTTGTCCCATCCAGGTACCAGTTATCTCTCGTGATCCCACGGGTAACAACCGGGTGGACCAGAATCCTGGTCTCCGGAAACTGCTCCTGGTAGTACATAAGACACCGCCTTGCGTGAAATGACTGACAGACAAGGATTGCCCGGGTTACTGTAAGCCCCAGGGATTCAACCGCTTCACGGGACTTTACCGCATTCTCATAGGTGAAAGTAGCCGTATCCTCCCTTAAAATCGCCTCCTTAGGCACGCCGCGGGAAAGCAGGATGTCTGTAAGATACTCCCATTCGGTCGCAAAGTTCCCCGGAAAAGATCCCTGCAGAATGCTGTATCTCCCGGAAGGCAGGATCAAAGGGGCATATTCTTCTAAATAAAGCGAGGCCGCTTCCCTTGCCGCCTCCGGGTAACTCCCTCCCGGCAAAAAGAGGATGTCCGCAGGCTGCAGCTTATCTTCCACAAAAATGAAGTCTGTGATGCACTGAAAAAAACTGGGTGGCATCGGTTTTTGCTCTTTCTTATCAAACGCTGTCATCGTTCAATCGCTCGTTCCCACTGTTTCGGCTTCTCTGCCCGGTTGGCTCATTGTTCCCCGTCCTTCCTCTCTCACGACGGCAGCTTGAAGGAACTCTTTAACGACACGATACGGTTAAATACCGGGGCGCCGGGCTTTGAATCTTTTGAATCCACACAAAAGAACCCTGTGCGTACAAACTGATAGCTGTCATAGGGATTTCCCTCTTTCAGACACGGCTCCAGATAACAGTTTTTCAGCACTGTCAAAGAATTGGGATTTAAATTCAGGGAACCATCCTCCTCATTATAAACACCCTTCTCCTCGTCGATAATGTTCTCGTACAGCCGCACTTCCGCCTGAAAAGCCGTCGCAGCCGCTACCCAGTGAATTGTACCCTTGACTTTCCGTCCCGTGAAACCAGTCCCGCACTTGGTCTCAGGATCATAGGTGCAGTGAATGACCGTTACGCTGCCGTCTGCATCCTTTTCAAAGCCCACACACCTGACAAAGTAGGCACCCATCAGGCGCACTTCGTTGCCCGGGAAGAGACGGAAATATTTTTTCGGCGGATTCTCCATAAAGTCATCGCGGTTGATATAAAGCTCTCTGCCAAACGGAACCTTGCGCGTACCAAGATCCGGATTCTCGAGGTTATTCTCAACATCCAGCTCCTCGATCTGCCCTTCCGGATAATTGTCAATCACCAGCTTAACCGGATCCAGAACTGCCATCACACGCGGTCTCTTTAATTTGAGATCCTCGCGGATACAGTACTCCAGCATCGCATAGTCTGCGGAACTCTGGCTTTTGCTCACCCCGCACAGATCCACGAACATCCTGATCGACTCCGGGGTAAACCCGCGGCGGCGCAGCGCGGCAATCGATACCAGCCTGGGATCGTCCCAGCCGTCCACGGTGCCGTCTTCCACCAGCTTTTTGATGTAACGCTTGCCGGTCACCACGTTTGTAAGATACATCTTGGCAAACTCGATCTGCCTGGGCGGATGGGGATATTCCAGTTCCCGTACCACCCAGTCATAAAGCGGGCGGTGATCTTCAAATTCCAGGGTGCAGATGGAATGGGTCACACCCTCGATCGCGTCCTCAATCGGATGCGCAAAGTCGTACATCGGGTAGATGCACCACTTATCTCCCGTATTATGGTGCGGGATATGCGCCACGCGGTAGATCACCGGATCGCGCATGTTGATGTTGGGTGATGCCATGTCGATTTTTGCCCGTAAAACCTTTTCCCCGTCCGCGTACAGGCCGTTTTTCATGTTTTCAAACAGCTGCAGGTTTTCCTCGATGCTGCGGTCCCGGTAGGGACTGTTCTTTCCCGGCTCTGTAAGTGTGCCGCGGTACTCCCGGATTTCCTCCGCCGAAAGGTCGCAGACAAAAGCTTTGCCTTTCTTAATCAGCTTGACAGCTGCCTCGTACATCTGATCGAAATAGTCCGATGCAAAAAACAGACGGTCTCCCCAGTCCGCACCCAGCCAGCGAATGTCTTCAAGGATCGATTCCACAAACTCTGTCTTCTCTTTGGTCGGGTTGGTGTCATCGAAGCGCATATTAAACTTCCCGTGATACTCCTGCGCCAGCCCGTAGTTTAGCAGGATGGACTTGGCATGCCCGATGTGCAGGTATCCGTTCGGCTCCGGCGGAAAACGGGTACAGACCGTCTCACAGCGCCCTTCCTCCAAATCCCGGTCTATGATCTGTTCGATAAAATTTCTGCTGGTTGTCTCCATGCCTGCTCCTCCTCAATGCTTTCCCAGTAAGAAAAACGTATTCCCGGGCAGTTTTCCGCCCGGGTATAACAGCCTTTCACAATAAAGCGTAACTTCTTCTGCCTGCAGTTTCAAAAACGCAGAGATTTTCCGTCAGGCTTTCTCCTTAATCATCGCATGCAGTTCCTGCAGTGAATGGACTTCTCCGCAGCCCTGCATCTTCATCGATTTGATACCGCTGACACTCGCCTGGGCTGCCGCCATCGTAGTGATGTAAGGGATCTTCTTCTTGATCGCCGCCTTGCGCAGATAACTGTCATCCACGTCGCGCTCCCTGCCGACCGGCGTATTGATCACCAGGTCTACCTTGCCATTGGTGATCATATCGAGCATGTTCGGGCGTCCCTCACTCAGCTTGTCCACCTGCTGAGCCTGAATGCCTGCATCGTTGAGCAGCCTGCAGGTATGCTTAGACGCCAGGATCGAAAAACCAGTGGCGGCAAACTCTCTCGCCACGTCTACAACTTCCCCCTTGTCCCTGTCACTGACAGAGATTAAGACAGTGCCGGTAAGCGGAAGCTTTACCTGAGTCGCCTCCTGCGCCTTAAAGAAGGCCTCTCCCCAGAACCGGGACATCCCCAGCACCTCTCCGGTAGAACGCATTTCCGGTCCCAGCAGCGGATCCACCTCCGGGAACATGTTGAACGGAAACACCGATTCCTTCACCCCATAATAGGGGATCTCCCGCTCCTTCATATTCTCAAGCGGAGAAGGCCGACCGGTAAGCTGAGAGGTGACGATATCGATCGCCAGCGGTACCATGCGGATATCGCACACCTTCGATACAAGGGGCACCGTCCGGGAGGCCCTCGGATTCGCCTCCAGCACAAAAACTTTCCCATTCTCGATCGCATACTGCATGTTCATAAGGCCCTGCACATGCAGCTGCTCGGCGATCCGTTTCGTATAATCCTTAATCGTTTCCAGGTTCTCCTGGGACAAATGTCTGGAGGGAACAATACAGGCAGAATCCCCGGAATGCACACCCGCCAGCTCGATGTGCTCCATGACCGCCGGCACAAACGCATGGGTGCCGTCACAGACGGCATCCGCCTCGCACTCAGTGGCATGCATCAAGAAGCGGTCAATCAAAATCGGGCGATCCGGGGTCACTCCTACCGCGGCCTGCATATATTCCGTCAGCATCTGCTCATCATAGACCACTTCCATGCCCCGACCGCCTAAGACGTAGGACGGACGCACCATAACCGGATAGCCAATCTGTCCGGCAATCGAAAGGGCTTCCTCCACATTTACGGCCATCCCCGATTCCGGCATCGGGATGTTCAGCTTCTCCATCATGGCCCTGAACTGATCACGGTCTTCCGCCAGATCGATCACGGAGGGCGAAGTCCCAAGGATGTTCACCCCGTTTTTCTCCAGGTCTGCAGCCAGATTTAAAGGCGTCTGGCCGCCAAACTGCGCGATCACGCCCACCGGCTGTTCCTTCCGGTAGATACTCAGCACATCCTCCAAAGTCAGCGGTTCAAAGTAAAGCTTGTCGGACGTATCATAGTCTGTGGAAACCGTCTCCGGGTTGCAGTTTACAATGATCGTCTCAAAACCCAGCTTCTTTAAGGCCAGGGAGGCATGCACACAGCAGTAGTCAAATTCGATGCCCTGCCCGATGCGGTTTGGTCCGCCGCCTAAAATCATAATCTTTGGCTTATCGGTATGGATCGGATTCTTATCGGTTCCGTTATAGGTGGAGTAATAATAGGCGCTGTTAAGCGTACCGCTTACATGCACCCCTTCCCACTGCTCTTCCACGCCCAGAGAAAGCCTCTTATTGCGTATCGTCTCCTCGCTCAGGTTCAGGATCTGACTTAAATACACATCGGAGAACCCGTCCTTTTTAGCGGCAATCAGTGCTTCGTCGGGAGGCAGCTGTCCACGGTACTTCAACAGGGCTTCCTCTTCCTCCACCAGCTCTTTCATCTGCTCGATGAAGTATTCCTTGACCTTCGTAACCTCATGGATCTCCTCCACACTCGCTCCCTTGCGCAGCGCCTCATACATCAGAAAATGCCGTTCACTGGAGGGAGTCATCAGGCGCCGCAAAAGCTCCTCTTTTGACAGAGTATCAAAATCCTTCACATGACCTAAGCCATACCGTCCGGTTTCCAGGCTGCGGATCGCTTTCTGGAACGCTTCCTTGTAGGTTTTGCCGATACTCATGACTTCGCCTACCGCCCGCATCTGCGTTCCCAGGTGATCCTCCACACCCTTAAACTTTTCAAATGCCCAGCGGGCAAACTTGATCACCACATAGTCACCGTCCGGCACATACTTATCCAGCGTCCCATACTTGCCGCAGGGGATCTCCTTTAAAGTAAGACCCGACGCCAGCATCGCAGAGACTAAAGCAATCGGGAAGCCGGTCGCCTTCGAAGCCAGTGCCGAAGAGCGGGAAGTCCGGGGATTGATCTCAATGATGATATCCCGGTCGGTCTTCGGATCATGTGCCCACTGCACATTCGTCCCGCCGATCACCTGAATCTTTTCCACGATGCGGTAGGATTTCTCCTGTAAACGCTTCTGCACCTCCTCAGAGATGGTCAGCATCGGAGCCGCGCAGAACGAATCTCCCGTGTGCACCCCCATGGGATCGATGTTTTCGATAAAGCAGACCGTGATCATCTGATTATCCGAATCACGTACCACCTCAAGTTCTAACTCCTCCCAGCCAAGAACAGATTCTTCCACCAGCACCTGTCCGACGAGACTGGCCTGCAGACCACGGGCTGCTACCTTTTCCAGCTCCTCCACGTTGTAGACGAGACCGCCTCCAGTACCGCCCATTGTGTAGGCGGGCCGCAGCACCACCGGATAGCCAAGTGTCTCGGCAATCCGCTTCGCTTCCTCTACGGAGTAGGCCACCTCGCTTCTTGCCATCTCGATGCCCAGACTCTCCATCGTATGCTTGAACTCGATCCGGTCCTCGCCGCGTTCAATGGCATCCACCTGTACCCCGATCACCTGAACCCCATAGCGGTCAAGCACACCGCTTTTTGAAAGTTCTGAACACAGATTAAGGCCGGACTGTCCGCCAAGATTCGGAAGCAGGGCATCCGGCCTCTCTTTCGCAATGATCTGTTCAAGCCGATCAGCGTTCAACGGTTCGATATAGGTGACATCCGCGATCTCCGGATCCGTCATAATCGTGGCCGGGTTTGAGTTGACGAGCACAATCTCATACCCCAGTTTCCTAAGTGCCTTACAGGCCTGTGTGCCGGAATAGTCAAACTCACAGGCCTGCCCGATGATAATAGGACCGGAGCCGATGATCAGTACTTTGTGAATATCGTTTCTCCTGGGCATTCCCTTCCTCCTCCTTCTATCAATCTATGTCCCTAAATGTCTGCTCTGATTCTTTGTCCTGTCTGCGCCTTCTGATACCGGGGCCGTTCTTCCGTGCAGTTTCCTCACTTAAGCGCACCGGAATGCATGTATCTTCCTGGTTCCATCTGCCAATAAACCATAAAGCCTGCCTGAAGCGCCTCTGCAGGGTAAAACTTCTGTCTTAAGGAAGTGCACTTCGCTGCCTTGCCGTCTCCCTGCCATACAAGTGCTGATCCCAGTATGCGCCTTAATTAAATCCCACGATCTTTCTGGCGATCTTGTACCCTTCCATGCTCGCTTTTCGGCCTAAGGTTCCAGGCAGATTCATCGCCATTCCAAACACAGTATTCCTGAGATGATGGTAGAGCTTATGGCTTTTCTGTTCCAGATAGGCCCAGAGCTCCTCTTTTTTCTGGAAGTTCTCCTCGGTATCGGAAACGATAAGAAGAGAGGAGGTCACTGCCATGATCTTGTCGAGGTAAATGTACATGTACTTTTCCACGTTCTTATCCAGGCCTTCAAAGTCCTGCTCAGCCATGATGTCAATCATGATCTTGTTCACCTTGATCTGCTGATCAATGCGCCCGATCATCACATCCTGATTGACCGACTGGTCTTCCCGCCCGATGAAGTAGTGATACAGATTTACGTCCATATAGTAAAGCTTCTTCACGTAGGGAAACGGCTGGAACGCGAAAATGTTGTCCACATAGAAGGTATGCTCCGGCAGCTTAAGCCCGGAATCCAACAGAACCTGCCTCCGGTAGATGATGCTGTGCATGAGAATATACTGAGTCTCATGCATATGTCCCATCGCAGACCACTCGAAGATCTGATCCACCGGGAAACAGTTCTGAAACCGCATCACCATCTTGTGCTTCTGTCCCACTTTGTCATAGATGAAGTTCGCCAGGAACATATCCACTGGGGTTCCCGCAGCGTTAAGCTCCTTCAGTTTCGCTATCACAGCCAGAAATTCATCCGTATCCGCCCAGTCGTCGCTGTCAAATACCTTGAAATAAAATCCCCTGGCATTCTCAATGCCGGTATTGACAGCACCGCCGTGCCCTTTATTCTCCTGATGAATGGTCCGGCAGATCTTCGGATACTCTGCGGCATACCGGTCAGCGATTTCAGCCGTATGATCCTTGTTCGATCCATCATCGATAAGTAAAATTTCGATATCCTCTCCTGCCGGAAGCACGGACTTAATAGCATTTTCCATGTAATCTTCCGAATTATAGCAGGGAATGACAACCGTCAATATTTTTTCATCCATCTTTTTCTTTCCCGTCTCAAGTATATTTTCCTGCCGGTACTTAACCCGGCTTTTAAATTCTTTTCTGTGTCTTAAGTTTTCCCCGTATTCTGTTTTGTTTCCGTTTCCGGGTTCTGCCTTTTGTATCTTATATGCCTTCTCTTATCCAGGGCTCTTCTTATTTTACATCCCCGCTGTCTAAAATCTGCAGGCTCAGAAAAGCAGTCTTTTTTCAGACTTCAATACCAACAGACCCTCTAAAATGGCGCAAACTGTTTCCCTGTCTGCCTACCCTCTTCACCCACTTTTTCCTGTCCCAGACGGATTTCAAGATACTTCGCATAAGCCGCAAAAGCCGTAGGAATCGGATATTCCTCTTTCGTACGCTCCGGCTCCACAATCAAAAACGAAAATGAACTCTTCTTCGGATTAAAGCTTAGATCCTCTTGTGTGCCTCCTGGGGAAAAATCGTCTTCTTCCTCCTGGTATCTGCTGTCTGTTCCATTCACTTTCTCATCCGGGGCAGGTCTCTTCCTTTGCTCTCCCACCCGATCTTTCTTCCCATGGGAAATGCTGCCGTTTGCAGGCTCTTCGCCAACAACCTTTGGTGTCTCTGCCTCTTTGGGTAAACCCTCCGTCTGAAACTTTGTCAGGTCTTCCACAAGCACCAGGTAGCCTGTCATCTGCCATTCCACGTGGGTAAAAATGTGCTTTGCCGGAGGCAGAAGCTGAATCCGGAGAGGCGAAAACCCCTCCTTCTTAAGAAAGCTTACCGCCTGCTCCTGGGTAAGATGTCCTTCCAGGTTGGGAAACTCATAAAGGTCTGCCAGAAGTCCCCTCGATGGTCGCCGGCGAAGAACCGTAAACACCCCGTCTCGAAGAACAAACACAGTTTTTTGTTCTATTCGCCTTTTCTTCCTGTCCGGCCTTACGGGAAGTTCCTGCTGCCTTTCATGAAGCTTTGCAAGGCAGAAGCGCTCTAGGGGACAGCTGTCACACAGAGGTTCTTTGTTCGGCACACACACCAGTGCGCCAAGTTCCATCAGCGCCTGGTTAAAAGTCCCGGGGCAGTCCTTCGGAATAATCTCCCCAAGCAGCCCCTCCATGGACTTTTTTACCGCCTGTTTTGTGACATCCTCAGTTCTTTCCAGAATACGGCTTACGACTCGAAGGACGTTGCCGTCCACCGCCGCAACAGGGATCCCATAACAGATCGAGGCAATTGCTCCCGCCGTATAGGAACCGATCCCCGGCAGCTTTAACAGCTTCTCATAATCGGCAGGCAAAACTCCGCCATAGTTTTCCATCACCAGTCTGGCTGTCTTCTGCAGATTTCTGGCACGGTTATAATAGCCTAAACCTTCCCAGAGCTTCAAAAGCTTCTCTTCCGGACACTCAGAAAGTTCCTTCATCCCAGGCAGTGCTTCCAGAAAACGTTGGAAATAGGGCTTGACAGCCTCCACCCTTGTCTGCTGCAGCATGATCTCAGAGATCCAGACCCGATAGGAAAGATCCGCCTGCTCTTTTGTGATTGCACCCGGCTGCCCTTTCTCCGGAGTTGACTGCAACTTCGTCCGCTGCGAAAGGCCAACCGGTATCCCCTGGAAACTTGTATCTGACTCCCTGGTATTACGTCGTACTGTCAATTCTGCCTC
>CAZXSN010000022.1:0-43015 GCA_964643295.1 uncultured Lachnospiraceae bacterium | reverse complement strand
CTTACGTCTGTTGGGGCGCGTCAATAAGCCTTTTCACCCACTGGCATGCTTTGCATGCCGTGGGCTCAGGCTTTTGAGGCTGTAATCATAACATTATTTTACAGCAGTCCTTTTATCTTCCGGTTCTTCCAGTAATTTTTCCGGTATCCGGCACAGGTTGTTCCACTGGCACTTTCCGCAGATGTCCTCCCGGCTGCCGCAAAGAAGGATATTCTGATAGACGGCCTTTTCAAAGTCCGCAAACGGAAGTACCATTCCCTCGGATAATCCGCACCGCAGCAAAACCTCTCTGTCATAGTCTGAAACCCTGTCCTGCGTCCGGCATATGCCCTGTTTATTGTTGGGACATTTTGAACAGATTTCGTCTGTTTGTGCGCTGATTTGAATCAGCGGATTCTCTTTAAGCCTTCGTATGACGCTGCCCATGTGAGCCGTGAAGTCATCGCTGTAGCCTTTCCCCTGAAAGAAAGCAATGCACATCCCGTGATGCGCCCGCAGGGAAACCATCTTTTCCATCTCACATTCCCCTATAGCAGGTTTTCAATTTTTTTCAGACGGCGGGTAACTATCAGAACCAGCCCCAGCTTAATCAGATCCGGGATCAGGAACGGAAATACACACCATACGAGAGCCGTCCACAGACTGACAAACCCAGTGGTTTTTGTGTAAACTATCCAGAACCATGCCGTCCCGAAACCATAGCAGACGAATAACCCCGCTAGCAAAGAGAAGGCCTGCGCCCAGGGCTTAACACCGATCACTTTCCGCAGGAAGCCGATCACAAGCCCGGAAAAAATCCATCCGATCATATATCCGCCGGTTGTTCCCAGAATCACGCCGACACCTGCCGTACCGTTCGCGAAAACAGGCAGGCCGAGCGCTCCCATGAGCAGATAGAGAAAAACGCTCAGCGTCCCCTTTTTCGGACCAAGGCAGTTTAGCGCGAGGAAAACGCCGAAAGTCTGCATGGTAAACGGGATGGCGGTCGGTATGGAGATCCAGGAGCAGACCGCAATCAGAACTGTGAACAGGGCGATGGTCACGATCTCTTTCGCCTTAAACATAGCTGGCCTTTCTTTTAAGCATATTTTCCGTCAGGATCTTTGCGTGCGCTCCGGATATTTTCATTGTTCCCTCTTTTTCTTTGATCAGTTTTTCCAAACCAGAAGACGGTCGCCGCAAGGCAGTCTCCCTTGGCTTTCCTGCGCTTTTCACTGCGGTTTGCAAAGATGTCCCTGATTTGATTTCTACACGCCCGCCTTTGGAGTATCCGCAGTCTCAGGCGAACGCCTTTCTTTCTTCGCACCGGATCTCATAATAAGCGGTCTTCCCTGGAAAGTCAATATAAACTTATGGGCATCGTAGGATGCGCAGGCTGTCTTCCTTAAGGGAGGCGGGAACGGCAGACCACTTCTTAAGACAGACGGAGAATTTCTTTCGCATCTCAAAAGTCGGAAAATCCTGGAAAGGTTCAAAAAGATTATGTGCGGAGAACCTGGATTGAAAAATTGAGACATAGTAAGTATGTAGCAGGGCAGTCCACAGACTATTGAAAGGAGGAGAATGATGTGATCAGGAAACAGGAAAGAGCGGCGTCTGATCTTTATTGTCCCGGTAAGGAGGGAGGATCCTTCGGGAGACACAAAAGGAATCCGACGTAAGGAGGTGAAGAGGCTTAAGATCAAATAAGATTATGCGCGGAGGACCTGGATTGAAAAATTGAGACATAGTAAGTATGTAGGAGGGCAGTTCACAGACTATTGAAAGGAGGAGATGGATATGATCAGGAAACAGGAAAGAGCGGCGACTGATCTTTATTGTCCCGGTAAGGAGGACGGATCCTCCGGGAGACACAAAAGGAATCCGGCATAAGGAGGTGAAGAGGGTTAAGATCAAAAAAGATTATGCGCGGAGAACCTGGTTTGAAAAATTGAGACATAGTAGTATGTAGGAGGGCAGTCCACCGACTTTTGGAAGGAGGAGATTGATGTGATCAGGAAACAGGAAGGAGCGGCGGCTGCTCTTTATTGTCCCGGTAAGGAGGGAGGATTCTCCGGGAGACACAAAAGGAATCTGACCTAAGGAGGTGAAGAGGGTTAAGATCAAAAAAGATTATGCGCGGAGAACCTGATTTGAAAAATTGAGACATGGTAAGTATGTAGGAGGGCAGTCCACAGACTATTGAAAGGAGGAGAATGATGTGATCAGGAAACAGGAAAGAGCGGCGGCTGATCTATTGCTGTCCGGATAAAGAGGAAGGATTCCCAGGAGGCACAAAAAAAATCCGACATAAGGAGGTGAGAGCCTAACCCGTCATCTGCACCTACAGCCTACAGGAACACCTGATTCTAAATGAGATCAGGAAAACAAAAAGCATCCGGTCTGCCGGGGAAAGGAGCGTCTTTGCAAAGCGGCCATTTCCCGCGGATCCTGAAACAGTGAAAAGGAAAAAGGAGGAACAGAAAATGAAAAGGTTAGGAAATGTAAAAAGGCTTTTGATGGTACTGCTGAGTGTGCTGCTTGTAAGCGGCTCGGCCACGCTGGAATCTTCTGCCGCGGCCAGCAAAATCACCGTCAGCGCCCAGGCGGAATACAAGGAGGCGTTCCGCGTTTTGGAGCTTGTCAATAAGGAACGGGCCAAAGCCGGAGTGCCAAAGCTGGTGATGGACAAAAGCCTGCTTGCCACAGCCATGCAGCGGGCCGCGGAAAACACGGTTCTTTTCAGTCACACAAGGCCTAACGGGGAAACCTGTTTTTCCGCCAATGCCCTGATGTTTGGAGAAAATATCGCCAAGGGACAAAAAAACTCCGGTGAGGTCATGCAGTCCTGGATGAACTCCTCCGGCCACAGAGCAAATATTTTAAGACGGAACTATGTCAGCATCGGTATCGGCTGCGTAACGTATAAGGGTGTACGATATTGGGCGCAGTGCTTTGGCTGCGCGGTAAAGGAAAAGACATCCTCCTCCAAGTGGAAGGACCGCACCCAGACCTGGAAAATTGAAACGACGAAAACTTCTGCCGGGAACGGTTCCGCATCAAAGGGTGATAAAGTTACGGTCGGGCAGCCTATGATTAACGGCCTGGGTGCTATCGGGAATAAAATTACGATCTATATCCGCTCTGGCTGCAGCGCTGACGGATATCAGCTTACATACGCCTCTGACAGGAAATTTACCAAAAATGTGAAAACGCTGACATTTAAAGGGCTGGCACATGAGTTTACGTACACAAAGCGCCCGGCGAAGTGCTACATGAAGGTAAGAGCGTATAAAACCAATTCCTACGGGGCAAGAGTGTATGGGAAGTACAGCCTGACGGTATCAATTTAACTGATAGTTGGGTTTTTCAAACGGCGGCAAATGCCGCTGTTTGACTGTTTATTGTTCTTATTATCAAATGCGTCAGATATCTTAAAATCCAATCATGCAGGGCAGGACCACAGACCATTGAATCCCTTTGCACAGGATATTTTATTTCCCCTGTGATCCTGCCCTGGGCATTTTGCTTTCATTTCTCATAAATCTTTTTCCATCCTCTTACAAATTCCCCTTCAGCCCAATTGGAAATTTTGTTTTATAAATTTTCCCCTTTATGCCTTTCTTTAGCCGTCCTTAAGATGTCAGGATGCTTCCTTTATTACAGAACCAGGAGGCTATTCTATGCTTGCAAAAGGAGAAATCTAATCTTTTCTCAGGCAGTCTGCCTTTCCCCTTCTGCCGCCTTTTGTCCCGTCCCTGCTGTCTGACCGGGATTTCAGGAGTTCTTTAGCTTTCGAAACTTCCCCGCATTCTGAAAGGACATCTTGGGTTTCCAACCGCAAACTTGTTCGATTCGGCAGGCGCCTTAGGAACACGCATCCCTTTCTTTGCGTCAGGTCTCATGAACTTTGATTTCCTGGACGGTCCCTGCGGTACCTGAAAGCAAAGGCGAATCCCGCGTTAAGGATCCCTGCCTCGGATGACGCAGGGAATCCAAGATCCTTAAGATAGGAGGCAAAAGGGGTTTTTGTACAGCGCTTTTGTCACCGCAGACTTCGAAGGGCGGGAAGGCTGCGCACCGGTTCCTGTTTGGGCTTTCAGGATGCCGGAAAGAAGGGAGACCTTTACCGGACAACGCCGGATTTTCCGTGAAAAAAGCAAATTTTCATTGACAAACAGGCATCCACAGCGCATCATTAGATAAGGGCGGGTCCAAAGCCCGGCAGGAGGACGTTCCAGGGGTTTTGGCCGGGAGCAGCCGCTTTTTGTCTGCATTCCGGGCAGGACGGCTGATTTTAGGAGACTAAAAAGGGGGAGAATATATGGCAAATACAGACTGGAAACAGCTTAAGAAAATCGATGCTCATATCCATATCGTGCCGGATGAAGTCCATGAGGCCAATCCGGATGCGGATGATGTATGGGTTTATGCTGATATTCACCGGTATCAAAAGCTGATGAAGGAAAACAACATCGAAAAGGCTGTGGTCATGCCGGTGAACGATCCGTGGCTCATGTCGATGGACTTCACCGCCGATGCGGTAAATAAAAATCTTTGCGAACTGAAACAACAGTTTCCAGGAACCCTTTATGCGTTCGCGGACATTGACGCATTAGATTCGTCCTCTAAAACCGTGGAATCCATTTGCCGGGCAGTCGAGGACTATGCGCTGGACGGCATCAAAATCCATCCGAACAATACAAGGATGGCGCTGGACTGTGAGTATAACCGGGAGATCTTCGCCTTCGCCCAGAACCGGAAGATTCCTGTGGCGATTCACTCCTACCCGAATTCGGAGGAGGACGTCTCTGCGGCTTCCCGCATCGTAAAGATTGCGGAAAGCTACCCGGATCTGAAGCTCATTGTCTGCCACATGAGCGCGTTTCAGTGGGAAACCCTGCTTCCGGTGGGGTGCCTGGCAGATCTGTCGGCGATTCTTCCTGTCTATGTGCGCACATATGGGATAGAAAAAACGAACGAGATTCTGCATCTTTTCGGCGCGGAGAGGCTTTTGTTTGCCACGGATTATCCGGACAGCAGGATCCTTTCTCCGGATGAAATCTATCCGTCCTATCTGGATATCTTAAACCAGATGGATTTTACGGAGGAAGAAGCGAAGAGGATCGCTTACGGGAACGCCCAAGAGCTTTTTGGGTGAGACGGAGGGCAGAGGGAGGCCCCTGTTTCGAACGAAATCGACGCGCGATGGCGGCCCTGACCATCTGCATGGACAAAAGGGGAAAGATTCCAAAGTGCGAAATTTTGCTTAGCCGACGGAAAAAGAGGCGTCCTGTTGTAAGACAGTGCCGCCTCCTTTTTTTAGCCTTCTGTGTTTACCCTTGAAGATAAGCGGTCTCAGGACCTTTTCGTAAGGGCAAAGCGGTAGCGGCGCCTGGTATTATCCAGGCGGATTTTTCCGGGATCACCGCATCGGTCTGAGTGAAAAGGGAAAGGATCTTACGGGGACGAACCGGCCGAATGGATGCGGGCAAAAAGCTTGCCGGATGCGGGGAACTGACCGAAGAGGGGAGGAAGGGGAGAGCGAAATACGGGAAGAAGCGATGCAAAAATTTATATAAAATTTCACAAGAAAGATTTACAAAAAATTTACATAAAAAATTTATAAGCGGTTGGAGACAAGCATGAGTTCGATTTGCAGGCAGACAGCGGGGAAAGGCGCTCCCCGCACAGAATACACCTGCATTTGTGACATTGAGAAAACGCTGTAAATATCTGACATTTTTATAAACGCTGACTGAAAAAATCTTCCCGTGTCTGCGGCGCGGGAGTTTTTGTCCTCCTTGTTCAGAGCCAAATTTCCTCTGGCATTTTGCACAATTTATCCCCCATAAATTTATGCAATTCTAACAAAATCACGGGAAAGAGGAAAAAACGGTCTGAAGATCTATTGAAAAACGGATGTAAATATTTTATAATGCTGGCTATGAGAAAGAGGGGACAGATGGCTGTTCTCTCACAACCTACAACTTCATTTTTCAAGGAGGAAAAGCAATGAAAAAGGTATTAGCGGGGATCATGGCGGCGGCTCTGATCGGCAGCGCATGCAGCAGCGTGGCAATGGCGGATGAGGCAGCTTTGCTTCCGGGCGGCGGAAACAAGATCATCTACTGCATCACGCCGGATACTTCCAATCCGTACTTCAAGACGGTGCAGGAGATCGCGACCAAGACCGGCGAAGAGCTGGGCTACGAAGTGAAGTGCTCTTCTCACAGTGACGATGCCGCGAAGCAGCTTGAACTGTTCGAGGCGGCTGTGGCGGACGGCGCCGCGGCGATCATCTGTGACAACGCCGGTGCAGACGCGAGTGTAGAGGCGGTTCAGAAGGCTTATGACGCCGGGATTCCGACCTTCCTGGTAGACCGTGAGATCAATGTTTCCGGTATCGCGGCGGCTCAGCTGGTAGCCGACAACGCGCAGGGTGCCGCGGCGATCGCGGAAGCCTGGGTGGAAGCGATGAACTATGAAGGAAAGTACGCGGAGCTGTTAGGTCTGGAGACCGACACGAACTGCCAGGTTCGTTCCGAGAACTTCCACTCTGTGATTGATGAGTATCCGGATCTGGAGATGGTTGCGCAGCAGTCCGCGAACTGGGATCAGACCGAGGCCTATGAGAAGACCGAAGCCATCCTGCAGTCCAATCCGGAAATCACCGGCATCATCTGCGGCAATGACACCATGGCCTGCGGCGCTGTGCAGGCATGCCTGGATGCCGGACGCGATGACATCAAGATCATCGGCGTGGACGGCTCTGATGACGCGGCTGCGTACATTAAGGACGGCCATATGGTTGGCACCGCTCTGCAGCAGATCGCTCTGATCACCCAGACGGCTGTGGAAGAGGCTGACGCTTACCTGAACGGGACGGCTCCGGAGACGGAAAAACAGCTGATCCCCTGTATCGCGATCACTGCTGACAACGTAGACAATCTGTCCGCTTTCGTTTACACGGAAGGCGGAGCTGCTGAAGAGGCTGCTACGGAGGCAGCGGAAGAAGCAGTCAGCGAAGCGGCAGAAGAAGCGGCGACCGAGGCAGCTGCCGAGTAATTCCGGTAAGGACAAATGAGCGTCTTAAGCCGCACACGTGAAACAGACGGTTCTGCGCTTTGTACAAGGCTGACGGATGAGAGTCCTTTTCGGGATGCGCAAAAAAGACGCGGAAGTTCGAATAAAAAACGGTAAGAAACCTTAAATTGCCTTGAGGGGCTGTTGCAAAGTGAGCAGTTTTGCGGCAGCCCCCTTTTTGTAAAGGGAAGCAGGGGGAAAAATATGAGGAAGAAAAGTGCTTTTGCTGCGGCGGCAGCTGTGCTTGCGCTGTCCCTAACCGGCTGCGGCATTGTGACTGTGGTGCCAATCGGTGAGGAAGGGCAGTATACCGGCGAGGTCGAATTTGACGCCAGCGCCGAATCGCAGAGCGACTGGCAGCAGGTCGTGGAGGAACTCACAGGGAAAGCGACCGATCTGGTGACCCTGTTAGGCGGTGACGGCATCGGCGATGCCGCAGTCGTGAGCTTTACGGCCAGTGTTGTAGAATTTAACACGGAAACGCCGAAACATTACCTGGTTGTCAAACCGGACGGCTATGACGGAGCGGAAGAATTCCGTGTGCAGGCGGGCGGCGTTTATTCCGGGACCGCGATCCGCGATACCCAGACGCTCAAAGTATTCCAGGATTTCACCAACCAGACGGAATGGTCACAGTACGCGAAATCCCTGAACAAGGAGGCCGATGCGCAGGTGGTCGCGCCGCTGGCTCTGGATGAGAGCGCAGCCGGAAAGACCGTGACGGTCGTCGGAGCGGCGACAGTAAGCGGGGATACCGTCACCATCACCCCGGTATCCATGACGATCGAATAATAAGGAGGAGGAAGCAGCATGTTTGATGATCCAAATGTTGTACTCCACTGTGAAAAAATAGATAAAATCTACCCCGGCACGAAAGCGCTGGACGGGGTTTCCTTTGACCTGTTAAAGGGCAAGGTAAACGTTTTAATCGGCGAGAACGGCGCCGGGAAATCCACCCTGATGAAGATGATCGCCGGGATCGAGCAGCCCTCCGCCGGGAAGATGTACATGGACGGCAGGGAAGTGTACTTTAAGAGCACGAACGCCGCCCGCGCGAAAGGCATCGGCATCATTCATCAGGAGCTGAGTCTGTTCCCCAACATGACGGTCTACCAGAATATTTTCATTGGCAACGAGCGGAAAAAAGGCCTGTTTCTAAACGATAAGAAGCATATAAGCGGGGCCGCGAAAGTTCTAAAGCGCCTGGAGCATGAGATTCCGCCGGAGACGCTGGTGGGCGATCTGCGTGTGGGACAGCAGCAGATGGTGGAGATCGCCCGCAACCTAATCCAGGATGACCTTAGGGTGTTAATCATGGACGAGCCGACCTCCTCTCTTTCCGCTGCGGAAGTGAAAGTGCTGTTTAAGATCATGCGGGAGCTGATCGCGGCTGGCCTTTCGATCGTCTATATATCCCACCGCCTGGAGGAGATCATGGAGATCGGCGATCACGTGACGATCCTGCGCGACGGGAAATATGTGGCGGACGCGGATGTGAAGGATATCGATCTGAGCTGGATCGTGGAAAACATGGTCGGCAAGAATACGCAGTATCACCGGTTTGAGCGCTCGATTGACCTTACGAAAGCGGAGAAAGTGCTGGAGATCAACCACTTAAGCCTGCCCAAGAAAGGCGGCGGCTGGCTTTTGGACGATGTCAGCATGTTCTTAAAGAAAGGAGAGGTGCTGGGTATCTACGGGCTGCTGGGAGCGGGGCGCAGCGAACTGTTTGAGTGCCTGATGGGCATGCATCCGGAACATAAGGGAGAGATCATCTACAACGGGAAGCCGATGAAGGTGAAAAACATCCCCAAACAGATCAAAAACGGGTTCGCTCTGGTGCCGGAGGACCGGCAGAGCCAGGGACTGATCCAGACGCTGGACATCTGCAAGAATACCTCCATTGCCTCTCTGCAGAATTACCGGAAGGGACCTTTCCTGGATAAAAAGGCGGAGGAGCAGGCGGTCGACAGCGAGATCAAGGATATTCACATCAAGGTGGCGGACAAGAAGCTGCCGATTCTGTCTCTTTCCGGAGGCAACCAGCAGAAGGTGGTGATCGGGAAAGGGCTTTTGACGCACCCGACGGTCCTTCTGCTGGACGAACCCTCCCGCGGCATCGATATCGGGGCTAAGACGGAAGTGTTTGAGATCATCCATGAGTTCTCCGAGCGGGGACTTTCCATCATTGTGGTCTCCTCCGAGTTAAAGGAGATCATGTCGATCGCGGACCGCATCTATGTGCTGTCCAACGGAAAGTGCACCGGGGAGTTAAGCGGGGATGAGATCAATGAAGATACGCTTGTACGTGCCTCCTACGCCGGTCTGGGCACCGGCGCCGGCGCATAAGACGGAGGAAGGAGAATACCATGAAGAAAAATAATTCCAATCAAATCCTTATGACGATCCTGAAAGGGCGTACCTTTATCGTACTGATCCTTCTGGTCATCTTTTTCAGCATCGTCAAGAGCAATTTCCTGGCGCCCACCACGCTGACCATGATCGCCAAACACGTGGCTCTGTACGGGATCCTGGCTCTGGGCATGACATTCGTGATCATCACCGGCGGCATTGACCTTTCAGTCGGGAGCGTGGTCGGCCTGATCGGCATGCTGGCAGGCGGTCTGATCCAGGAAGGCCTGACCCTTAAATTCGCCGGGGTGACCCTGTATTTCAGCGTTCCGGTGATCATCATTCTCATGCTGATTGCGGGTCTGTTAATCGGCGCGGTCAACGGACTGATCGTGACCAAACTGAACGTGGCTCCCTTCATTGCCACGCTGGGGACAATGTATATCTGCCGCGGTTTCGCGAGTCTGCGTTCCAACGGCGCGACTTTCTCCAAGATCGCCGGTTTTGAGGGGCTAGGAAACACCGGGTTTAAAGTGCTGGGCAGTGATATCGGCGGCTTCCTTCCGGCGGGCGTGCTGGTCTTTGCGGTGCTGGCCGTGATCGCCGTGGTCCTTTTGAAGAAAACGAGCTTTGGCTGGCACGTGTTCGCGGTCGGCGGCAATGAGCGTTCCGCCCGTCTTTCCGGCATTAAGGCCGACAAGGTCAAGATCCTTGTGTACATGATTTCCGGTTTCTGCGCAGCCTGGGTAGGGCTGATTAATACCGCGCAGCTTTCCGCGGCGCATCCGGCGGCCGGAGACGGCTGGGAGATGAACGCCATCGCGGCGACGGTTCTGGGGGGCACGTCCATGTCCGGCGGCTCCGGTACGATCCTGGGCACGGTGGTCGGCGCTTTCGTCATCGGTGTTATCAACGACGGAATGACGATGTGCGGTGTCTCCGAGTTCTGGCAGAAAGTTATCCGTGGTCTGGTGATTATTCTCGCAGTGGTTATCGATCAGACGCAGAGGAATCTGCAGGCGAAGATGGCTCTGCAGGCGCGTAACGAGAACAGGTAGAAGGGAAAAGATAACCGGAAAGACAATGGAAACCGGAAGGAGGAACGACAGATGAAAAAAAGCGGCATTTTAAACGCTCAGCTGATTGGCCATATCGCCGCGCTGGGACATAAGGATCTGTTTATGGTTGGCGACGCGGGGATGCCTATTCCCAAAGGGATTCCGATCGTGGATCTTGTGCTGGTGGGCGGGATTCCCACCTTTGAGCAGACGATGGATGCGATTTTAAACGAGACAGTGGTGGAAGGATATACGATCGCGGAGGAGATTCAGGAGAAGAATCCGCGTCTGCTCTCCTACATCCGTGAAAAGCTTCCGGATGCGGAAGAGGAGATGATTCCCCATGTGAAGTTAAAAGAGATGTCGGAGAAGGTGAAATTCGCGGTGCGTACCGGTGAGTTTACGCCTTACCCGAACATCATTTTGCGGGCGGGAGTGGCTTTCCCGGCGTAGATAAGGAAAGCCCGGGGCGGATGTCCCCGGGTTTTACAGAAAAGAAAAAGGAAAGGCGGCAGAAAGAAAGGCTGCAGGCAGTCTGGGCCCGTCATTTTACAGGGAAAGAAAGGGAGGAATTTTCATGGCACACATTAAGATTGGCTACGCGCCGACCAGAAGAAGTATTTTCAGCGCACCGGACGCGATTAAGTACCGGGGCCTTACGGCGGAGCGCTTAACGGAACTGGGCATTGATTTCGTGGACATCACGGACATCAATCCGGAGGGGCTTTTGTATGACGATCAGGACCGCATAAAAATCGCAGAGAAATTCAAGGCGGAGAAAATCGACGGGCTGTTTCTGCCCCACTGCAACTTTGGCACGGAGTATGAGTGCGCGAGGCTGGCGAAAGAGCTGAACGTTCCCGTACTGCTTTGGGGACCGCTGGACGAGCGCCCGGAGCCGGACGGCACGAGACTTCGCGATACCCAGTGCGGTCTGTTTGCCACCGGCAAGGTGTTAAGGCGGTTTCGTGTTCCCTTCACCTATATGACCAACTGCCGGCTGAACGATCCGGTCTTTGAGCGGGGGATTCATGATTTCCTGGCCGTCTGCAGCGTGGTCAAAACCTTCCGCAGCATCCGCATTCTGCAGATCGCCCCGCGTCCCTTTGATTTCTGGAGCACGATGTGCAACGAGGGCGAACTTCTGGAGAAATTCAATATCCAGCTGTCTCCGATCCCGATGCCGGAACTGACCGATGAGATGAAGAAGGTGAAGGCGGAAGGGACGGAAGTGGCGAAGGTGATTGATTACTGCCGGGAGCATATGGAGATTCAGATCACGGACGCTGAGCTTACGAACGTGGCGGCTTTGAAGGTGGCGATGAAGAACCTGATTGAGAAATACGGCTGTCAGGCGGCAGCGATCCAGTGCTGGAACCAGCTGCAGAGCGAGATTGGCATCATGCCCTGCGCGGCCAACGCCCTGTTAAACGAGGAAGGGATCCCGGTTGTCTGTGAGACCGATATCCACGGAGCCATCACGGCGCTGATGGTGGAAGCGGCGGCGTTGGACGGCACACGCAGCTTCTTCGCCGACTGGACGATCCGCCATCCGGATATCGCCAACGGGGAGCTTCTGCAGCACTGCGGTCCCTGGCCGATCTCCGTGGCGAAGGAGACTCCGAAGATCACCTATCCGCTGGCCTTCGACCACCCGGGCGCCATCACCGCGGAGGCAAAGCACGGCGATGTCACCCTGGCCCGCTTTGACGGCGACAACGGGGAGTACTCCCTGCTTTTGGGCAATGCGAAAGGTGTGGACGGCCCGAAAGGCATGGGCACCTATCTGTGGGTGGAAGTGGAGAACATCAAGCGCCTGGAAGCGAAGATCGTGGAAGGCCCCTACATTCACCACTGTGTCGGCATTCACAAGAACGTGGTTCCGGTGCTGTATGAGGCCTGCAAGTACATCGGTGTGAAGCCGGATCTGTACGATCCGATCGAGGAGCAGGTGAAAGCGTATCTGCGCGGCGAGTGATTCAAAAGGGAGAAGAGCATGGAAAATCTGAAAGCGAAAGCGTTTGCCTTAAGGCAGGACGCGGTGCGCATGATTTATGAGGGCAAGTCCGGACACATCGGCGGCGATATGAGTGTGATGGATATTCTCGTGTCTTTGTATTTTCACACGATGAATATCAGCCCGGAAAACATGGACGATCCGGAGAGGGACAAGTTTGTCATGAGCAAGGGGCACTGCGTGGAGGCCCTCTACGCGGTGCTGGCGGCAAAGGGATTCTTTCCGATCGAGGAGGTTATCCGCGAGTATTCGAAGTTCGGTTCCCAGTTCATCGGCCATCCGAACAACAAGCTGCCGGGAATCGAGATGAATTCCGGTTCCTTGGGGCACGGCCTGCCGGTGTCTGTAGGCATGGCGCTGGCGGGAAAGATGAATGAGAGCTTATCCCGGGTGTATGTGGTGATGGGCGACGGGGAGCTGGCGGAAGGTTCTGTCTGGGAGGGCGCGATGGCGGCGTCCCACTATAAGCTCGACAACCTCTGCGCGGCGGTGGACCGCAACCGCCTGCAGATTTCCGGCAATACGGAGGAGATCATGCACCATGAGGATCTCGGGGAGCGGTTTTCCAGTTTCGGCTGGCATGTGCTCACAGTAAACGGCAATGATGTTGAGGAGCTGAACGAGGCGTTCGACGCGGCGAAGGGCGTGAAGGGAAAACCGACCGTGGTGATCGCCAACACGACCAAGGGCTTAGGCTCTCCGCTTATGGAGAATAAAGCGCCCTGGCATCACAAGGTGCCGAGCGAAGAGGAGTATAAGCAGATCATGAGGGATCTGGAAGAACGGAAGGAGGCGGCGCTTCATGAATAAGATCGCGAACCGGCAGGTAATCTGCGAGGTGCTCATGGAGCATGCGAAAACGGACCGGGACATCGTGGTTTTGTGCAGTGATTCGCGCGGCTCTGCGTCTCTCACGCCGTTTGCGCAGGCCTTTCCGAAGCAGTTCGTGGAAGTGGGCATCGCCGAACAGGATCTGGTGAGCATCTCCGCCGGTCTGGCGAAATGCGGAAAGAAGCCTTACGCGGCCTCCCCGGCCAGTTTCCTAAGCACGAGAAGCTATGAGCAGGCGAAGATCGACTGCGCCTATTCCAACACCAATGTGAAGCTGATCGGCATCAGCGGCGGCATCAGCTACGGAGCCTTAGGCATGAGCCATCATTCCGCTCAGGATATCGCCGCCATGGCGGCTATCCCCAACATGCGTGTCTATCTTCCCAGTGACCGCTTTCAGACAGGGTGTCTGATCGAAGCGCTTTTGCAGGATGAGAAACCGGCCTACATCCGGGTGGGCAGAAATCCCGTGGAGGATGTCTACGAAGAGGGAAAGGTGCCTTTTGCGTTTGACCGGGCAAGTGTGCTCTGTGAAGGAAGCGACGCGGCGGTGATCGCCTGCGGGGAGATGGTAAAACCCGCTAAGGAAGCTGCCGCGCTGCTAAAGAGGAAAGGGATCTCCTCCACGGTTCTGGATATGTACTGTGTAAAGCCCCTTGACCGGGAGGCGGTAATTAAGGCGGCTTCCCGGGCGAAAGTCGTGGTGACGGTGGAAGAGCATTCTCCGTACGGAGGCCTGGGTTCCATGGTCTGTCAGGTGGTCTGCGCCGAATGTCCGCGCAAAGTGGTCTGCCTGTCTCTTCCGGATTCCCCGGTTATCACCGGCACCTCCAGAGAGGCGTTTGATTACTATGGGCTAAACGCCGAGGGAATCGCCAAGACGGTGGAGGAGCTTTTGCAGGCACTATAAGAAACCGCAGGAAATTTGCCGGTTCCTGTCCGCGGGGAAGCGGGAACCGGCTTAGGAGCAGGAAATCGCCGCAAAATAGATCGCATGATTCGAGATTCCATGCTATACTGTTTGCCAGGAAAGACATGGATGCCGGATTGCCGGTGACCTACAGGCACCAGGAAAAAAATAAGCTCCCTGGCGAACTCAATGATAAGGGGCAGGAATACCGAAAGAGAAGAATTCGCGAAAGGTATGGGAGCAGGAATTGCCTCCGCCGGAATTTCACAGGGCTGCTTCCCTAAGTGTCTGTCTCCCTAAGGATCCTACAGGATGTGGAAATCCGGGAACTGACCATGACACAGGTTTCTTGGATGCTGAATGCATTCGTCGGCGGCATATTGTCGGCAGGACTGTCTTTTCAAATGTCTCAAAAACAGACAGTAACCTGTGAATGTAGTGACAGCGGCGGGCGGCGCTAAAAGGCAGGGAAATACGATCATTTAGGCTTTAAGCAGGAAATTCCCGCGCGGCGTCGGCAAAAAGAAGTTTTCGAAACTTTATCGAAGAGGCGTTGGAGCGTACTGCCTGAACACGAATGCTGCGCGGTGGCGGTTCCTTTAAACAGGATAGTTTCCTTTCACGTAAGTTTGCCAAGATCTGACAAAAGATCGCGGCGGCCTGGAGGAAAGGCAGAGGTAGGAAATGGAAAAATACGTACTGGGAATTGATCAGAGCACACAGGGAACTAAAGCGATGCTCTTTGACAGGCAGGGGAAACTGATCTGCCGCGCAGACCTGCCGCATAAGCAGATCGTAAACGAGCGCGGCTGGGTGGAACATGACCTTAACGAAATTTATGGAAATACCGTACAGGTGGTAAAAAACCTCGTTCAAAAGGCCGGGATTGACAAGTCGCAGCTGGCGGTTTTAGGGATCAGCAATCAGCGGGAGACGGCTGCCTGCTGGAATAAAAGAACCGGGGAGCCCGTGTACAACGCGATCGTCTGGCAGTGTGCCCGCGGCGCTTCCATCTGTGAGGAGATTGAGAGAGCCGGGTATGCGAAGATGATTAAGGAGAGAACCGGCATTCAGCTCTCCCCGTATTTCACAGCGGCCAAGTTAGCCTGGATCTTCCGCAACGTGGAGGACGTTAGCCCCCTGGCGCTTAAGGGAGAGATCGCCTGCGGCACGATCGACAGCTGGTTAATCTATAAGCTTACGAAGGGGGAACGTTTTCAGACGGATTACTCCAATGCCTCCCGGACGCAGCTTTTCAATGTGCGCACTCTTAAGTGGGATGAGCAGCTGCTGGATATTTTCGGGATCGATCCTTCCTGCATGGCGAAGGTGACGGATTCGGACGGAGATTTTGGATGGACGGACTTCGACGGATATTTAGATCAGCCGATTCCCATCCGCGGGGTGATGGGGGATTCCCACGCGGCGCTGTTCGGGCAGGGCTGCTTAAGCAGGGGGAGCCTGAAGGCCACCTACGGCACGGGTTCCTCGATCATGATGAATATCGGCGGGGAGCCGGTCTTTACCGATCTGGGCGTGGTGACCTCCCTAGCCTGGTCGATGCACGGAAAGGTAAATTACGTGCTGGAGGGCAACATCAACTATACCGGGGCCGTGATCACCTGGCTTATAGATGACCTGCAGCTTATTGAGTCCGCGGGGGAGACGGAAGCGCTGGCAAAGAGCGCCCATCCGGATGACCGCACTTACCTGGTGCCGGCCTTCTCTGGCCTGGGTGCCCCCTACTGGGACAGCAGAGCCGCCGCTATGATCTGCGGAATGACGCGGACAACCGGAAAGGCGGAGGTTGTGCGGGCGGCTTTGGACTGCATCGCTTATCAGATCACGGATATCATCTCCATCATGAGCGAGGCTTCCGGTATTCCAATCGGAGAACTTCGGGTGGACGGCGGACCGACCCGCAACGGGTATCTGATGCAGCTGCAGAGCGACCTTTTAGGCATTCCGGTTCGCATTCCGGATTCGGAAGAGCTTTCCGGCATTGGAGCCGCCTACGCGGCGGGGCTTTCCGCGGGGCTGTACGATGAGCAGGTGTTCTCGGTCTTAAAAAGGACAGGTTATGAGCCGGACATGGATGAAGAGGAGCGCAAGAGCAAGATCCGGGGCTGGAAAGATGCTGTGCAGATGGTGCGGACAAACTGACAGATAAGATTTAAGAGGGCTGCGGCGGGAGGCGGCATATGAAGGTAAGTATTAAGAAGATCAGCGAGGTTACGGGATTTTCCCCGGCCACCATATCCAATGCCCTGAATTTTAAAAAGGGAGTGAACGCGGAGACCTCTGCCAAAATTTTCAAAGCGGCCCAGGATCTGGGCTATTTTGAGGAGAACCGGATCACGAAGGTAAAATTTGTGATCTATAAACGGACGGGCAGAGTCGTGGAGGATACCCCCTTCTTCCCCTTAATGATCACGGGCGTCGAACAGGAATGCCGCGCGAGCGGCCTGGAACTTCTGATGGTGAACCTGGACAGACGGGAGGCCAACTATGAGGAACAGGTGCGCTGGCTGCAAAACGACAAGGCCGCGATGGTCATCCTTTTGGGGACGGAGCTCATGGATGAGGATATGGACCTGATTCGGGGAATGACCAGCCCGTTCGTGGTGATCGATTACTGGAACAGGGAGATGTCGTTTGACGCGGTGCTGATCAACAACGGGGATGCCGCGCAGATGGCGACGGAGTACCTGATCGGAAAAGGCCACCGGGAAATCGGTTACCTGCAGGGGGATCTGCGGATCTGTCCGTTTCGCTCCCGCTCCTCCGGGTATCAGACCGCCATGCGAAGAGCCGGTCTGACAATCAGCAGGGAAAGTGTCGTCACATTGTCCACCTACATGGACGGAGCTTATGAGGATATGAAGCGGTACTTAAGCGCTCATCAGAAGCTGCCGACCGCCTTTTTCGCGGACAACGACATGATCGCTTTAGGAGCCATGAAGGCGATGACCGAGTATGGCATCCGCATTCCGCAGGATGTCTCCATCGTGGGGTTTGATGACCTGACCTTTTCCTCCATCTCCTCGCCGCCTTTAACCACCCTGCGGGTGCCCAAGCAGGAGATGGGGCGCACCGCCGTGCGGCGCTTAAAGGAGATCGTGGAGACCAACGACGGCATGAAGTTAAAGATTCAGGCCTGCACTCAGTTCATTGAGCGCGAGAGTGTGCGGGACATCTCTTAAGATTTAAGCGCAGGGTTTTCGCTTTTGCCAAAGACGAAGGGCGTAAGGGTCCTGTAAACTTTAGGTGCGGGGCGAAGCATTAAGAAGTAAGGAAAGCAAGAAAACTTAACAGGTGACAAGGACTCCTTTACAGCAGGAAGCTTAAGGAGTCTTTGTCTTTCTAAAACAGGTCCTGTATTCGGTAACGTCTTTTAGCTTTGCCCGTATCCTCTCCCCGTTTTTTGTCCCGCGTAGGTGTCTCCGCGCGGTCTTCTTTCGATGCCCCTGGTTTCAGTTTCTCATTTTTTCTGCTTCCAGCTTCTTAACACCCAGCCGAAAGTGTCCGGGTGCTTTGCCGGGGTTTCTGTCTGGTTCCTTTCCTTCCTCTTTCCTGTTCCATTTATTCCGCTTTAAGTTTTTCTTGCATTTTCTCTGCATTTTGTATACAATATGCACAAACAGCCCCCGGGAAGTCAACCTGGGGAAACGATTGGGAGAGGGGTTATGCGGGAACTGAAGCTAAAAGCGCTGGCAAAGATCAATCTGGGGCTGGATGTCCTGGGAAAGCGGGAAGACGGATACCATGAGCTTAAGATGATCATGCAGACCATAAAGCTGTATGATCAGGTGCAGCTGACGGTCACGGCGGCCAAAGGGGTGCGGATGAAGACCAATCTGAGCTTTCTGCCGGCGGATGAGAACAATCTGGCGTACAAGGCGGCAGACTTAATGCTGAAGGAGTTTTCGATCCCTCAGGGGGTGTTTGTGCAGCTTACGAAACATATCCCGGTGGCCGCGGGGCTTGCCGGGGGCAGTTCCGATGCCGCTGCCGTGCTGGTGGGGATCAACCGCCTGTTTGAGCTGGGACTTTCCAAAAAGGAACTGATGGAGCGGGGCGTGAAGCTGGGAGCCGATGTGCCTTACTGCATCCTGCGGGGGACCGCGCTGGCGGAGGGCATCGGGGAACGCTTAACCGTCCTTCCGGCGCCGCCTGCCTGTCAGGTGCTGCTGGCGATTCCGAAGATGCATGTCTCCACGAAATATGTTTACGAAAATCTGAACGTGCAGGAAATAAAAGTCCACCCGGATATCGAGGGGCAGATCGAGGCGCTTTGCGCGAAGGATCTTACAGGGCTGTCAAAGCGGATGGGAAATGTGCTGGAGACGGTGACCGTTCCGGTTTGCCCGGCGGTTAAAGAACTGAAGGAAACCATGCTTCAGATGGGAGCGTTAAATGCGCTGATGAGCGGGAGCGGACCCACGGTCTTTGGCCTGTTTGAAGATCCGGAAAAGGCCCGCAGGGCTTATGGAAAGCTGCAGGGAGGAAGCGGCACAAAACAGGTTTTCCTGACGGAGTTTTACAATCCTCCCTTAAGGGAAGCGGCCAGGCTGCGCCAAAGTGCGGCGCAGGAAACAGAAAGGGGGAGCCGCCATGACTGAGAACTTTCAGCTTGAGATGAATCAGTATCTGCCGCTGCGGGATGTCGTATTTCAGACACTGCGCCAGGAGATTCTGCGGGGAACACTGCAGCCGGGGGAGCGTCTGATGGAGATTCACCTGGCACAGCAGCTGGGCGTCAGCCGCACACCGGTAAGGGAGGCCATCCGGATGCTGGAACAGGAAGGCCTGGTGACGATGATCCCCAGACGCGGAGCGCTTGTGGCGAAGATTACCGTGTCGGATCTGGAGGATGTGCTGGAGGTGCGGGCGGCTCTGGAAGAGCTGGCCGTGCGCAAGGCCTGCCGGAACATGACGCAGGAACAGATGGAGACTCTTAAGGAAGCGGAGGAAAAGTTCGCCCTCTGCTTAAAAGAGAGCGACCTGATCGCCTGCGCTCAGGCCGATGAGGAGTTTCATGCCCTGATCAGCAACGCGACCGGAAACTTCCGGCTGGTTCAGATCCTGAATAACCTGCGTGAACAGATCTATCGCTACCGGCTGGAAAATCTGAAGAACAAAAAGAGCCACTCCCGCCTGGCAAAGGAGCATGCGGCGATTCGCAAAGCCTTATGCGAACGCAATGAGGAAAAAGCGCAGGAGGCCGTGCGGCTGCATATCGAGCACCAGAAGGAATCGATCATTGAGAGCCTGAATCTGGAGAATACGAAAGAGGAGAAGACTTCCAGGAAGACCAACGCGTAAGAAAAGCCCGGGCGGGATTTAAGGGTCGATGCGGATTTGCTTAGCGTTTTCTTTAACGGCTAACGTAAACGGCGGACACTCTTTTGGACGGCTGCGTATCAGACCGTTAAAGATAACCTTGGAACTGCTGAAAGCTCATCCGTCGGCGCACACCTTAGGAGGGTATTGGATACGGCAGGCAACCGGGAAAGTGCAGGAAAAAAGCTCCCCGGCCGAGATTATCGGCCGGGGAGAAAACGAATGTATTTTTATGCTGTTTTCCGGTTTACAGCCCATCCAGCAGAAGAGTTTCTTTTTTGGATCTTAAGGATTCTCTTTTCTTTCGACGTGCATTGCCTGCTGTCCGTCAGGCTTCCCTTTTATGTCTGACAGAAGGCCTGGGACAAAACAGGAGTTTTCGGCATTCTTTACGTTACCGTTTCCCTTACGGGAACTTTCTCCAGCCGTTTCTCTTCTTTTTCGGTTTCGCAGAGATGGCGCATGGCGGCAAGCGGATGATGAAAAATCATCCGGGGGCCCGAGTAACACATGACAGCGCGTATTTTCTCCCGCATTTCAGGTTTGTAGCAGTGCACCCGGCAGTTGGAACAGAATGTTTTCGTTTCCATGAACGGACATCTGTCACTGCGGCTTAGAGCATATTCTGTCAGATTTCTGCACTCTTCGCAAAGGCAGCCTTTTTTGGAACCGTGGTTTCCCCGGCAGTAGAGAGCGATCATCTGCGAGACCATTGCTTTTTCCCTTTCCTGTTTTTTCTGAATATCCTTCATCAGCTCATCCTCCCGCTTTCAACGGAGTATACGGTACTGGCAATGCGCATGGTGGATTTTCTGTGAGAAACCAGCAGGACAGTTTTGTTGTCCCTCTCTTCGTTTAACGATTTTAAGATCACCGCTTCGTTGAGACTGTCTAAGCTGCTGGTCGGCTCGTCCAGCAGCATAAACGGCGCATTATGCAGGAAGGCTCTCGCAAGTCCGATTCGCTGCCGCTCCCCGCCGGAAAGCGTATCGCCCAGTTCCCCTACCGGCGTATCGTAACCCTGCGGGAGTGTCATGATAAAGTCATGGACGGATGCTTTCCTGCAGGCATTCTCGATTTCCTCATCTGTCGCGTCCAGCTTTGCAATGCGCAGGTTGTTTCGGATACTGTCGTGGAACAGATGCGTTTCCTGCGTCATGAAACTTTCCATCTCCCGCAGGTTGGCGGTATTGATGTTGGACAGGTTCGTGCCGGACAGCCTGATGGAGCCTTCCCGTACATCCCAGAACCGCATGAACAGTTTTAAAAGGGTGGATTTTCCGCTTCCGCTTTTGCCGACGATGCCGATAATCTTCCCCTGGGGAATGGAAACAGAGACATCCGTAAGGACGGATTCTTCTCCATAAGCGAAGGTGACGTGCTTCGCGTCCGCCCCGGAAAAAGAAATCTTCGGTCTGCCTGTCACTTCCTCGACGACGGGCGTATCATCCAGGATATCCAGCACCCGGTTCCCGGCGGCAAATGTGTTTTGCAGGGTGCTGCCCAGCGCCGCCAGGGCCACACTTGGGCCAAATGAGGAAAACAGGGCGATAGTGGGGATCAGGACTCCGTCAAAGCCGACCTGTCCGTTTTGATAAAGCATAGCGGAGACAAAGAGCATGGCAAGGTCAAAAAGCAGAATCACGGTGTTGGTCACTGCCGAATTCAGTCCGGCGTTTCGCTTCATCCGCCATTCGTCTTTTGACAAAACATCGGTGCGGCCGTTCATTTCCCGCAGACGAACCTGTCCCTGGCCGTACTGCAGTGTCTCGGAAAGTCCGCGCAGGGAGTCGAGTACAAAGCCGGAGAGAGCGCCGGATCCATTCCGGAACTTTTCCCCGGCGTCTCCGCTTACTTTAGAAACGATCAGAGGGATCGCAATCCCCACAACCGCGTAGGCGAAAAGAGCCAGCAAACCCAGTATCCAGTGATAGGAGCCTATCAGGAGGCACATCACAATGGTAAAGAGCGCAGCGATCGCGATGGGGGAGATTGTGTGCGCATAGAATACTTCCAACAGCTCGATATCGGAGGTGATCACCGAGATGAGGTCTCCCCGGTCGCGCCCTTCCAGTTTGGCAGGGCAGAGCTTTCGCAGGGCGCGAAATACTTTATCACGGATGATCGCCAGCAGTTTGAAAGCGATGAAATGGTTGCAGCCCTGTTCGGCATAGCGCAGAACGGCACGAAGAAGCGCCATCAGGCAGACGGAGGCGAAAATTAAGCCAAGCGGCAGCGGGGTGTCAAAGCCCAGGAGATTCAGAACAGCAAACCCGCCGGAAACTGTGATAAAGGTCGCACAGAGGTTTCCAATTAATCCCATGCCGATCGCCAGCGCCATGAAGCCGATCAGCGGTTTTACGAGTCCGATCAGTCTTGCCATCACAACCAGACCGCTTCGTTTTTTCATTCTGCCGCACCTTCCTTTCCATAATTCTCCAGTTCCTGCTGGGTATTCCAAAGCGCCGCGTAGCGTCCGTTTTCCTGCAGCAGTTCTTCGTGGGTGCCCGTTTCCTGGATGCGCCCGTCATCCAGCACGTAGATTCGGTCCGCATCCGCCACATTCGCCAGACGGTGGGAGATCAGGATGACGGTTTTGGTTTTGGAGAGCGCATGGATTTCCCGCATGATGTCGTTCTCGCTTTCCAAATCGATATTGCTGGTGGCCTCATCGAAGAGGTAGACCGGGCTGTCGTGCAGAAGCGCCCGTGAGAGCGCAAGGCGCTGACACTGTCCGCCGGAAAGGTTGCTGCCCCGTTCGCTAAGGAGCGTATCCAGGCCTTTTTCACTTCTCAGGAAATCCGCGAGATTCGTTTTTTCCAGTACTTCCCAGAGTTCCTCATCGGAAGCCTTCGGGTTTCCCATAAGCAGGTTGTCGCGCACCGTACCTTTAAAGAGGTAACTTTGGCCGCTCACGCAGGTAAAGTTTGTAAGAAGGCTTTCTTCGGACAGATCGGAAAGTTCGATCCCTCCCACGGTCACGGAGCCTGCGTATCCTTTGTTTTTGCCGGTCAGAATCCCGGCGAGAGTGGATTTGCCGCAGCCGCTCTCTCCCACGATGGCTGTAAAGCCGCCCTGCGGAAATTTTAAAGTGAGGCCGTGCAGGATCTCCCTTTCCGGATCATAGGAATAGGTAAGATTTTCACACACGATGGAACAGTCTTTCGGAACAGGCGTACTTTTCTGCTCCGGCTCCGGCAGATCCAGCAGAGCGAAAATTTTATCGCTGGCCGCCATGCCGTTCATCGCCACGTGAAAATACGAACCCAGCTGCCGCATGGGAAGAAAGAAATCCGCCGCAAGCAGGATGATGAGCAGAGCACCGGCGATGGAAACATGTCCTGAAGCATACTGAGTCGCGGCCAGAATCACGCCCGCCGCGGCGCCGCCGTAAGCCACAAGGTCCATGATCGTGATGGAATTTAACTGCATGGTCAGGACCTTCATCGTAATCTTGCGAAACTTTTCGGCTTCTTCGTTCATCTCCTCATTTTTGAATTCATCCGCCTGATAGATTTTCAGGGTTGTCAGTCCCTGCAGATTTTCAAGAAAGGTATCTCCTAACGCCGTGTACTGCCCCCAATATTTGGAGAGCAGTTTTTTGGCCCAGGTCTGTACCGCGGCGATGGAAACCGGTATCAGCGGCACACACACAAGCAGCACTGCAGCCGCGGGAACGCTGACTTGACACAGGAAGACAAACAGCGTCAGCGGCGCGAGCATCGCGAAGAAAAACTGCGGCAGATAGGAACCGAAATAGGTTTCCAGCTGATCAATGCCTTCCACCGAGATCTGCACCACTTCCGAGGTCTTTACCAGCTCACTGTAGGAGGCGCCGAGGCGCAGCAGTTTCGTGTAGATTTGTTCCCGCAGGGTGCGTTTGACCTCTTTGGAGGAGAGGTAACTGAAGCGGGATGCGCCGGTTGTGCAAAAAAAGCGGACCAGCAGCGACAAGAGTGCCGTAACGAAGGTTGCGGCAAGTTCCTTCTGCCCCGCGGAATGTTCAAACAGGGCTTGCAGAAACAGCGAGAGAGAAGTCATCAGGGCAATGTTGGCGACGAGTGAGCACCACTGCAGCAGAACAGTTCCGGCGATATATTTTTTACTGCCGGGTACGACTGAGAGAAGACGTTTGTTGATCATCATGACTTGAAAATCTCCTTAAAACGCGGGACATAAGCGGCCTTGCAGCTGACAGAAAGACGCGGTGCGAAAGCAACTAACGATGCCAGGACCTTTCTGCTAACTTTCCCAAATCCCGCCTGACAAAGGCTGGCGGCATTTTTCTTTTGTCAGCCGAACAACCTCTTTTTCACATAGGGTTCGCTTTGCATGGAAAGCAGCCGGTATCCGGTCTGCTCGATGACAGAGCGAAGCTTTTCCTCCTCAATCGGGTTTTCTGTTACAATCACGGTTTCCTTCTTCTTTTGCGACGAGGAAACTTTCTTTACCGGGAACGCCTGGCGTATCGCGTCATTGATGTGGCTCTCGCACATCCCGCATACCATTCCCTCGATCTTTGCTGTGATTTTTGTCATGGCAGTTCATCCTTTCCAATCTGTTTTTGCGGGCAGAGCATCGCTTTGGGCACCTGCGGCCTGGTTAGCGACTCCTAATCCAAGGACAAGAAAAAATGACCCAAAGCAGGCCAATAGTTAGACAGGGCTAACCGGATTACTATACCAGAACGATCCGGCTTTGTCAACGGCTGATTCGAAATTTTCTGCGGGGTTTACGGGGTGTACGAAATCTTCCATCGCACCGCGCTGGAAGCCGGTGAACTGTATCACGCGAATATCACGGCTTCCGGGATGCAGGCGGCTTTAAGAGACGGCTATCCCGTCGTATACGATGATTTGACCGATCGGATGCTGGATCAGGAATCCGAGGAACTGATCAAGAAGAATACGAACGAAGTGTTTGGGGCCGCCATGGAGCAGCTGATGAACGAGACGAACCGCATGCATGGATACGGACCCTTATCGTAACCGGGGGCACCGGCGACGCGTGGCTTCCCGCGATCCGGGAGCGCCTGAAAGAGCTCAGCCTGCTGTCTGTCATCTAAGCGAATCAAAACGATCCGTCTTTGTCCAACGTATAGTCCAACGCGCGAGGCTATTACCTGCATCTGGTTCATGAAGGCGAACCGTTAGGAAGCGGAAAGCCTGACAGACTACGCAGACTTTTGCAGGGTCTGCCTCATGGAAAGACGAAGTTAAAGAAAAGTGACCAGGTCGGCTGTTTGAATCTGGTCATTTTTTTGAGCATGGGTGCGTTTTCAGAAGGGGAAGAAAAACTGGGAACAATTCTTACGGTCAGGCAGACATTCTGGAATTCAGCAGGTAAAGCGCTTCCTTCGGCTGGATGTATATTGTATACAGCCTGCCTAAGACCAGGCCGTAATGTAAGTGTATACCCCCGCTTTTTCGTTCTCGCCGGAAATCTTCTGATCCCCATTTGTTTCTGCCGCCTTGCGCTTACCGTCCTATCTTTACAGAAGCAGATATAGTAAATCTTTCTTGTACGCTTGCCAAATTTCACTGATTGTTAACAACTTGCAGCATGGGCAGAATAATACATATTGACTCCAGTGAATATATGGGATTTCAGCCCTTCAGCAAGGGTGAAAGCCTACAGACTTAGTCGATTGTAAAATTTCTCAGGATTTTTCGCAAATTTCTTGACTTTTCGCAGCAGATGAGTATAATAAAAATAACAGGACTCCCCGCACCTCTCAACGATGTGTCCCAGGGGAGACATTTTTTTTGTTTCAAGAATATGAGCGAAGTAAAACCGCACCTGTCTTATGACGAGCAGATAAACAGGTTATGCAGCAAAGGCTGCGTTATTAATGATACGGATTTTTGCAAATCCGTTTTAGAAAATGTGGGCTATTATCGCCTGTCAGCATATTTCCTTCCGTTTAAAAAAGAAGACGGCTCTTATGAAAAGGATCTTACCTTTGAACGAATATGGCATATCTATGAATTTGACAGGAAGCTTAGGAACATCCTCTTTGCTGCTCTTGAAGTGATCGAGATCAGCTTTAGAGCACGGCTTGCATATGATCACTCCAAGAAATACGGGCCTTTGGGTTATTTGGCTCCATCCACCTTTAATAGACGGCACAATTCAGAACGATTTAAGGAGAATCTGAGGCGCGAAGCAGAAAACAATAAAAAAGTTCTGTTCGTAAAACACCATATTGATAAATAGGAAGGGCAATTTCCCCTTTGGGTGATTTGCGAATTGTTTACTTTTGGAACAATTTCCTATTTTTATAATGACCTCTTAACATCTGATAAAATAGCTTTTGCAGGCGTAGAGTAGAATATAAAGAAATGGCCAGCTGGCTTAGATGCTGCACAGATCTGCGCAATATCTGTGCCCATTACGGCAGATTGTACTTCCGAGTATTTACCGCAATGCCTGCTGGATTTAACATATCCGATGCAGCGAAGAGGCGTCTTTGGGGTGCAGTACTGGCTGTCAAAGCTCTCTATCCTTCCACTGAAAAATGGAATACTGAATTTTTGCCTTCACTGAGATCCCTGTTTGAAGAATATAAATCTGATATAGATCTATACCATCTGGCGTTTCCGAAGGACTGGTTTAATCAATTGAAAAAATAAAACTAAAGGCACTCTGCAAAGAGTGCCTTTCCCGATCGCTGACATGATCCAGTATGCACGGATGAACGTACTAGAAAAACGCTCCTCTTACAGGGAGCATGGATTGAAATTTGTCTGACTGTTCTGCGCCATTCCAATCAGTCCATTTTAAAGCTGCGGTCCGTTGGCTTACCAAAATCTTTCACGCATGGACTTAAAATTGAATGTCGATGAAGATTGTTTACCTTCCCTGCCGGGATCGCTGCTTATAGTCCATTTTCCTGCTGTCAGTTCTTCTTCTCCATTTTAGATTCGACGAAAAATATGTATCCCTACGAATGAGAAAAATCATCCTCCTGGAAGCAGTTCGCTCATAAAAATGCGGGAGCTGTCAATGGAAAGCAGCTCCCGTTTATATTTATCTTAAGCAGAAAAGAACGAAAGTGCACCGCTTTCGTCCGGTTTTCCGGCGGGCGGCAGGCCTTCTTTTTAAGACTGGCGTCCGTGAATAGCGGCCCGCTTGCGAAGTGTCGGATCCAGGATCTTTTTGCGGATACGCAGACTTTTCGGGGTAACCTCCAGCAGTTCATCCGTATCGATAAATTCCAGCGCCTGTTCGAGGCTGAGAATCCTGGGCGGGGTAAGCTTTAAGGCCTCGTCCGATCCCGATGCCCGGGTATTGGTCAGGTGCTTGGTTTTGCACACGTTCAGCTCGATATCCTCCGGTTTGGCGCTTTGGCCGATCACCATCCCCGCGTATACTTTCTCGCCGGGGCCGATAAAGAGAGTCCCGCGGTCCTGCGCGTTGAACAGGCCATAGGCAACTGCCTCGCCGGATTCAAAAGCGATCAGAGATCCCTGGGTGCGGTACTGCAGGTCGCCCTTGTAGAGGGCATAGCCGTCAAAGATTGTGTTGATGATGCCGTTTCCTCTGGTGTCGGTTAGGAATTCTCCGCGAAAACCGATCAGACCGCGGGAGGGAATGGAAAATTCCAGGCGGGTGGAGCCGCTGCTCGCTCTGCTCATGCCCTGCAGTTCTCCCTTGCGCAGACTCAGTTTCTGGATAACCGTGCCGGAAAATTCATCGGGCACGTCCAGGTAGGCAAGTTCCATCGGTTCCAGCTTCCGGTTCCGGTCATCGTATTTATAGATCACTTCCGCCTTGCTGACGGCGAATTCATATCCTTCCCGGCGCATGGTCTCGATGAGGATGGAAAGATGCAGTTCCCCGCGCCCGGATACCTTGAACGTGTCGGTGTCCGCGGTTTCCTCCACCCGCAGACTGACATCCGTGTTTAACTCCCGAAACAGGCGGTCCCGTAAGTGCCGGGAGGTGACATACTTCCCTTCCTTGCCGGCCATCGGGCTGTCGTTGACGATAAAGTTCATGGAGATCGTCGGCTCGGAGATCTTCTGGAAGGGGATGGCCTCCGGGAAGTCCACGGCGCAGATCGTATCCCCGATATGCAGGTCGGTGATGCCGGAGATGGCGACGATCGAGCCGATGGTGGCGGAAGGCACATCGACTTTGTTTAACCCGTCGAACTCGTAGAGCTTGCTGATTTTCACCCGCTGTTTCTTGTCGGGATCATGATGGTTGACAAGCAGCGCTTCCTGATTGACGCGGATGGTGCCCCGGTCGACCTTGCCGACGCCGATTCGGCCAACGTACTCGTTATAGTCAATGGTGCTGATTAAAACCTGCAGCGGTCCCTCGGGATCCCCCTCGGGAGCAGGGATGTAGTCGATGATCGTCTCAAAAAGGGGACTCATGTCCTTCGGCGTATCTCCCAGATTTTTCAGGGCGTAGCCGTCTTTGGCGGAGGCAAAGACAAAAGGGCAGTCCAGCTGTTCCTCGCTGGCATCCAGGTCGATGAACAGTTCCAGTACCTCGTCGATGACTTCCATCGGTCTGGCCTCGGGGCGGTCAATCTTGTTCACGCAGACGATCACCGGCAGATCCAGCTCCAGGGCTTTCTGCAGGACAAACTTTGTCTGGGGCATGGAGCCTTCAAAGGCGTCCACGACCAGAATGACGCCGTTGACCATCTTAAGCACCCGCTCCACCTCGCCGCCAAAGTCCGCGTGGCCGGGGGTATCGATGATGTTGATTTTGGTATTCTTATAGAAAACAGCTGTGTTCTTGGAGAGAATAGTGATGCCGCGTTCGCGTTCCAGGTCGTTGGAGTCCATGACGCGCTCCACCACTTCCTGATTGGCCCGAAAGACGCCGCTTTGTCTTAACAGGTTGTCGACGAGGGTGGTTTTGCCGTGGTCGACATGAGCGATGATGGCGATGTTTCTGATGTCTTCTCTGATCATATAGAAATCCTTTCCTTCGCAGACAGGAAAGCGATGTGCGCCTTAAGGGTTGGCTTAAAGGCCTTTCACGGCGCCTGCCTGTCATGTATTCCTGCCATATTCTAACATATTTTTTTAAGATTACAAGGGATGGAAGGGGAAATTTGCCCTGCCGCCGAGAGCGTTCCAGGAAAACTCCTAAGAGCCAACCGTTCGAGGAAAAGCGAAACGGCAGTTGCAATTATCCGTGCGATGGTGTAGTATAAGAAAAACTCTTAAGGGGCGCTTCTTTAAGGAGGCTGTGCCTGGAAGCCGGGGGAAAACCCCGCGGCGGAGGGATTTGTAAGACGGGAAGCTTAAGCGCAGTGTTTCGCTTTTGGGGACTTCTCGGCGGTAAGGAGAGACAAAAAATGGGTTATATACATATCTACTGTGGGAACGGCAGCGGCAAATCCTCTGCGGCGATCGGGCGGGGAATCAAGTGTGCCTGCGCGGGGAAAACCGTGTTCGTGGTGGAGTTTCTGAAGGGGAAAGGCGGGATGGAGCTGGACTTTCTAAAGCGCCTGGAACCGGAGATCAAGCTGTTCAGCTTTGCCAAGTTTGCCAAACAGTTCTCGAATCTCTCCGAGGAAGAGAAAAAAGAGGAGATTTTCCATACCCAGAACGGGCTGAACTTCGCCAAGAAAGTGCTGGTGACCGCGGAATGCGACATGCTGATCTTAGATGAGATCTTAGGGCTTACCCATGAGGGGATCATCGGGGCGAAGGATCTGATTCCCCTTCTGCAGGCGGCGGGGGACGATATGGAACTGATCCTGACGGGCAATGACAGCTGTCCGGATATCTGGCCCTATGTGGATGAGGTGACGCAGGTGGAGACGCTGCACCGCTCGGAAAAAAACAGGCAGCCCTGTTGACAAGTATTTTTGGGAATGTTATAGTGTATATGTTTGTGGATAGAGGTCGCGTGTTTCATGAGTAATTGACCGGATGTGTTCAGGCACAGGTAAGGGCCAGCGAAAGGGGAAGACGCCGAAAGGATGCAGAACCTGAGGCTGCATGCTTGGGCACAGAGTGAAGAACTCTGTGACTGTCATCGGATACGGTGGAGCGCTATCGGAGAAACGTTTAAAAAACGATTTTCGGAAGGTGGGTGCGCACGTATCCACCTTTTCTTGTATGCGCACTGAGTGCGCCGCGCGGGGAGACCGGGGCAAAGGGTATGTAAGCTTCGGGAGAATGGAGATTAAAAAGGAGGAGAGACATGTCAGTATTTAAGGGAGCCGGGGTAGCGCTTGTTACGCCGATGCATGCAAACGGAGATGTGAATTATGAAAAGCTCGGGGAGCTTCTGGAAGAGCAGATCGCTGCCGGGACAGACGCCGTTATTATCTGCGGGACGAGCGGGGAATCCTCGACATTAAGCCATGAAGAGCACCTGGATGTGATTCACTATGCGGTGGATAAGGTGGCCAAGCGGATTCCGGTTATCGCCGGTACCGGATCCAACTGTACAGATACGGCGGTCTATCTTTCACAGGAGGCGGAAAAATACGGGGCGGATGCGCTGCTTTTGGTGACTCCTTACTACAACAAGGCCACACAGAAGGGTCTGAAGATTCATTTTTCCGCGATCGCGCATTCCGTGAACCTGCCGGTGATTCTCTACAACGTTCCCAGCAGGACCGGGACCAACATTTTGCCGGAGACGGCAGCCTGGCTGGTGAAAAATGTCGAGAACATCGTGGGAATCAAGGAGGCCAGCGGGAACCTTTCCCAGATCGCCAAGCTGATGAGCCTCGTGGGGGATCAGATTGAACTGTACTCCGGCAACGACGACCAGATCGTGCCGATCATGTCTTTGGGCGGCCTGGGTGTGATCTCCGTGCTGTCCAACGTGGCTCCGGCGCAGACTCATGAAATCGCCGCCGCTTTCCTGGAGGGCGATGTCAAAAGAAGCTGTGAGTTACAGCTGCAGGCGATCGATCTGATCGAAGCGCTTTTCTGCGAGGTGAATCCGATTCCGGTAAAGACCGCGATGAACCTGATGGGAAAGGAAGTGGGGCCTTTGCGCGGACCGCTGTGTGAGATGGAAGAAAAGAACGTGGAGCGCTTAAAGGCCGCGATGAGAGCTTATGGGATTCTGGAGTAACAGGAACTTTGCCTGGATATAAAGAGACTGGCAGTACACAGGAAGGACTTGGGAAGGAGCGGGGTCTGTAAGAAGGAAAAAAGGCCCGGAGGAAAAAATGGTTCGAGTGATTTTGAATGGCTGCAATGGACGCATGGGGAGGGTTCTGACCGATCTGATCGCGGAGGATCCCCAGGTGACGGTCGCGGCGGGGATTGATCTGGTGGATGAGGGGAAGAATGCCTATCCGGTGTTTTCCTGTTTTGACGACTGCACACAGGAGGCGGACGTGATCATTGATTTTTCGTCTCCGAAGGCGTTTGATTCGATGATGGATTACGCGGTAACGCATCAGATGCCGGTGGTGGTGTGCACCACGGGCTTATCGCAGGAACAGGCGGACCGTCTGCAGGCGGACAGCGAAAAAGTGGCCGTGCTTCGTTCCGCCAACATGTCCTTAGGGATCAACCTGCTTATGAAACTTTTAAAGGAGGCGGCCAAGACTCTTTGCGAAGCGGGCTTTGACGTAGAGATTGTGGAGAAGCACCATAACCGCAAGAAGGATGCCCCGAGCGGAACCGCGCTTGCCCTGGCGGAGAGCATCAACGATGCGGTCGGCGGAGCGTACACCTACACGTATGACCGCAGCCAGTCCTATGAACAGCGGGGGAAGAACGAACTGGGCATATCTTCTGTGCGCGGCGGCAGTATCGTAGGGGTGCATGAAGTGCTGTTCGCGGGGATGGATGAGACGATCGAGTTTACCCATACCGCCTATTCGCGGTCGATTTTCGCCAAAGGGGCGGTGCAGGCCGCGAAGTATCTCGCGGGAAAGCCCGCTGGTTTTTACAGCATGAGTGACGTGATCGGATAACGGAAAGCCTGAGGAGTTTGCATGAAGAAAGTAGTAAAATTTGGCGGCAGTTCCCTGGCAAGCGCTGAGCAGATCCGCAAGGTGGCGGACATTCTGAAAGAGGATCCTTCCCGCCGGTTTGTGATTCCCTCCGCGCCGGGAAAGCGCAGCCCAAGGGATACCAAGGTGACGGACCTTCTCTATCAGTGTTATGACGCCGCGGCGGCGGGGGAGGAAATCGGAGAGCGAATGAAAGTGATTCGCAGCCGGTATCAGGAGATCATTGACGGACTGGACCTTTCCCTGGATCTTTCGGAAGAGTTCGCGCTGATGGAAAACTATTTCCGCAGACAGGCGGGGAGAGATTATGCCGCCTCCCGCGGAGAGTACCTAAACGCCAGGATTCTCGCCGCTTACCTCGGGTATCGGTTTATCGACGCCGCGACCGTGATCCTGTTTGACGAGAGAGGAAATTTTGACAGCGAGCACACCAACGCGGTGCTGCAGGAGCGCCTGAAAAATGAGGAATACGCGGTGATTCCGGGTTTCTACGGGGCGATGCCGGACGGGAGCATCAAGACTTTCTCCCGCGGCGGCTCCGATGTGACAGGCTCCATTGTCGCCAGAGCCGTGCACGCGGATGTCTATGAAAACTGGACGGATGTGTCCGGGGTGCTGGTGACCGATCCGCATATCGTGCCGAATCCGGAACCGATCGAGATTGTCACCTATAAGGAATTAAGAGAGCTTTCCTACATGGGAGCGACCGTGCTGCATGAGGATGCGATCTTCCCCGTGCGCCTGGAGGGCATTCCCATCAACATCCGCAACACGAACCGTCCGCAGGATCCGGGAACGCTGATCGTGGAGAATACGCTGCGCCCGGCGAAATACATCATTACCGGGATTGCCGGCAAAAAGGGTTTCTGCGCGGTCAACATAGAAAAGGAAATGATGAACACGGAGATCGGGTTTGGCCGCAAGGTGCTGCAGGTCTTCGAGGAGAACGGAATCTCCTTTGAGCATACGCCTTCCGGGATTGACACTTTCACCGTGCTCGTCCACCAGTCAGAGTTTGAGCAGAAAGAGCAGAACGTGATCGCCGGGATTCGCCGGGCGGTTCACCCGGATTCGATCGATTTGGAATCGGATCTGGCGCTGATCGCCATTGTGGGGCGCGGCATGAAGGCGACGAAAGGGACGGCGGGGCGGATTTTCTCCGCGCTGGCGCATGCCAATGTCAACATCAAGATGATCGACCAGGGTTCCAGCGAACTCAACATCATCATCGGAGTGAGAAACGAGGACTTTGAGGCTGCCGTGCGGGCGATCTATGACATCTTTGTGACGGTGCAGCTGTAAGTCTGGCGGCAGGAGAGGGCTTACAGGCTTACAGTCCCGCGTACCGGGAAAATGAAAAACCGGTCTGCCTTTACGCGAAGAGGAAAGAGGTTTCCTTACGCGCAGCGGACAGACCGGTTTTATGCTGGAAGGATCGTTATGCTTGCGTCCCTCCTGCAGTCATTTTTCCATCTTCGTTGGTTGCTTCATCTGATCGAAAGCTTTTCTGCCGCTTCCCCTGGAAAGGTTACTCGATGACCTTGATCCACCCTTCCGGCGCTTCCAGCCTTCCCATCTGGATTCCGGTTAAGGTATCGTAAAGCTTCTTTGTTACCGGGCCCATATCCTCCATGCCGCTTGGCAGGCAGATCTCTTTGCCGTGGTCCACGATCTTCCCGACCGGGGAGATGACGGCGGCGGTGCCGCAAAGACCGCACTCGGCGAATTCGCTCACTTCCTCAAAGTACACTTCGCGCTCTTCCACCTTAAGCCCTAAATAGTGTTCCGCCACGTAGACTAAGGAACGGCGGGTGATGGACGGCAGAATGCTGTTGGATTTCGGCGTGACGATGGATCCGTCTTTGGTGACAAACAGGAAGTTTGCGCCTCCGGTTTCCTCCACCTTGGTTCTGGTGGCCGGATCGAGGTACATGTTCTCATCGAAGCCCTGCCGGTGCGCGTCCATGATCGCGTACAGGCTCATCGCGTAGTTTAAGCCGGCTTTGATATGGCCGGTGCCGTGAGGCGCCGCGCGGTCGTAATCGCAGACGCGGATGGTGATCGGCTTTGCGCCGCCCTTAAAGTACGGGCCAACCGGTGTACAGAAGACACGGAACTGATATTCCTCCGCCGGTTTTACGCCGATGACGGAATTGCTCCCAAACATGTAGGGACGGATATAGAGGGTGGCGCCGGAACCGTAAGGCGGAACGTAAGATTCATTCGCTTTCACCACGGATACCACCGCGTCGATCCATTTGTCTTCCGGATAGACCGGCATTTCCAGGCGCTCGCAGGAGGCTTTCATACGCGCGGCGTTTAAATCGGGACGGAAGGTGACGATGTGCCCGTCCTGTGTCGTGTAGGCCTTCAGACCCTCAAAGCAGGTCTGCGCATACTGCAGAACGCAGGCGCACTCGTTGATGACTACGTTTGCGTCGGAGGTGAGGGTTCCCTCGTCCCAGGAACCGTCTTTAAAGTTGGACACGAACCGTTTGTCGGTCTGCACATAACTGAATCCCAAAGAGGACCAGTCGATCGCTTTCTTTTCCATAATAATCAGAACTCCTTTGTCTTTTAAGTTTTCTGGGAACAGTTTACCACCGCTGAATCGGACCGTCAAGAAGAGAACGAAAAAAGAATAGCAGTTTTGGCAAAACACCGAAAATTTTTCGGAAAAGTCTTTGCGGGAAACGCGTTGACGGGAAAGGCAGGTTGTTCTATACTAAAAACAGGGAAAGGAGCCGCTGCGTTTTTGAACGGAAAAAGCGGTAAAAGAGGATGGAAAGGACGAAACATGAATGAAGGATAAAAAGAAAACAGGGAAGATTCATCTGCTGGCGCTTTTGTTCGCGCTTAGTCTTTTAGGGGAAAACATCGCCTCGTTCGCGCAGGAGCCGGCGCAGACGGAAGGGACCTTAGAGTCGGAAGAGGCCGGGGAGGATCTTTTCATTGATGAGGGAGAAGTGACGGTCAGCAGCGAGGGGAACCGGCTGGAGGATGTGCAGAAGGAAGAGGAAGAGCAGCAGCGCCTGGAATCGGAGCGGCAGTCCGAGGAGGCCAGACTGGCGGCGGAAGCGCTGATCGAGGATCAGGACCTTGTGTTAGAGCCCGCCAGTGAGGCAAATCTTACGGAGCATCTGGACTATCTTACCGCGCAGGAGGATCCGACCGGTTCGGACGGCGAATTAATCTGTGCCGACTATATCCAGTCGGTTATGGAAGGGTACGGCTATACGGTTACCGCCCAGGATTTTCACGAGGGCTTTCTCAACGAGAACGGGATCGACGCGCCGGGGATCAACCTGATCGCGGAGCGGGGCGCCGATTCGCAGTACCGCACGGACGACATTTTTCTGATCACCGCGCATTACGATTCGAAAACCAACCCGCAGGAGAACGATCCGTTCTCGAATGACAAGACCGGGGTCGCCGTTCTTCTGGAAGTGGCCAGGATTCTTTCCGGGCTGGAGACCGACACGGACATCTGTTTTGTCTTTTTCTCCGGGGAGGAGGACGGCTTTTACGGCTCATCCCGCTTCGCGAAGTTTCTGGAGGAGCAGGGGTATGCCTCCCAGGTGACCGGCGCGGTCCATGTGGAGCTGGCGGGGTATGATTCGGCTGATCCGTATCTTTTGCAGACCGTGGACGGACAGGCCAACTATGCCGGAGCGATTGTGCAGGAGGCGGCGCAGAAGGTGTTAGGCAGGCAGGGCAGCGCATTATCGGAGGAAGATGCCGGGGGAGCGCTGACCGCGGGCCTTGAGGAAGCGCAGACGGAATCGCGTATGGAATTAGGGGAGGAAAGTGAATCTGAATCAGAAATCGAATCCTGGACGTATCTTTCTAAGGAAACAGGAAGCCATGCCGCCATCGCAAGCCTTGGCATCCCCGCAGTGACTGTTTTTCAGGATGTGCTTAAGGAACGGGAAAAAGAACCCCTGGAGGTGACAGTGGGATCTGAGACGGAAGAAGAAAGCGAATCAGATACTGCCGGGGAGACGAATGGGTCCACAGAAGAATATGAGGAGGAAAGCGAAACCGGCATCGAGCCGGAACAGGAAGAGGATTTTTTGCCGGATGTGCGGAAACTGAAAAATCTTGCGGATATCCTTGCCGCTGCGATCGGGAAGCTGATGCGGGAGGGATAACGGTTTTCCCGCGCGGGGAAGGTGGAAAGGTTAGAGAGTGGCGGAAAGAAAGGAAAGGGGGAGTGGTGTAAAAACCGCTCCCCATTTTGTCTGCTGTTTTTTTGTTGTTTTCTTGGCTTTTACCGCAGGGAGTCCATGCTCATCTGCTCCAAAAGCTCCGCCTTGATCTCATAGAGCCTGTCAGACAGATCCACGTACACGTTGTGGGGATTGTAGAACCGCTTGGTCTCATCCCAGATCGTGTCCTTTTCCTTCGTGCAGTAATCGCGGATTTCCATGACGGAAGGCGATTCATAGACACATTCGCCCTTTACAAACACGGGGACGAGAAGCTCACGCAGTTCGTAGGTGCCGCCGTGGATTTTGGTCTTCTTCCAGGTTTCCAGCGGATCAAAGATGATCATGTCTTTGCGGGAGTCAAACGTCTCATCCGCCAGACAGATTAAGTCGGCGCGGATTTTGTGGTGCTGTTTGTCGTAGATCCGATAGACGGTCTTGTTCCCCGGGTTGGTGATCTTCTCCGTGTTCTCCGACAGCTTGATCTTGGGAACGAACTCCCCGTTTTCGTCCTGTACGGCTGCCAGCTTGTAGACGCCTCCGAACGCGGGGCAGTCCTTGGAGGTGATCAGGTTCGTGCCCACACCCCAGGAATTGATCGCGGCGCCCTGGTTTTTCAGACTGTAGATTAAGTGCTCGTCAAGATCAGAGGAGGCGGCGATCACCGCATCCTCAAACCCGGCGGCATCCAGAAGCTTGCGTGCCTTTTTGGACATGTAGGCGAGGTCGCCGCTGTCCAGGCGGATCCCGTAGTTCTTAAGCGGGATACCGGCCTCGCGCATCTCGTTGAAGACACGGATGGCGTTGGGCACACCGGAATGCAGCGTATCATAGGTGTCCACCAGCAGGATGCAGGCGGAAGGGTAGAGGTTCGCGTAGGTTTTAAAGGCCGTATATTCGTCCGGGAAGCTCATGATCCAGCTGTGGGCGTGGGTGCCCATGACAGGCACATCAAAGAGTTTGCCTGCCAGTACGTTGGAAGTGCCGACGCAGCCGCCGATCATCGCGGCTCTGGCCCCGTAAATGCCGGCATCCGGTCCCTGGGCACGGCGAAGGCCGAATTCCATGACGCCGTCCCCTTTGGCCGCGTAGACGACGCGGGCTGCCTTGGTGGCGATCAGGCTCTGATGGTTGACGATCGTAAGCAGCGCGGTCTCCACGAGCTGGGCTTCCATGATGGGCGCGATCACCTTCACCAGCGGTTCGCGCGGGAAGACGATGGTGCCTTCGGGGATCGCGTAGATATCCCCGCTGAAATGGAAACCTTTGAGATACTCGAGGAATTCCTCCTTGAAGATATGAAGCGACCGAAGATAGGCGATGTCCTCCTCCGAAAACGACAGGTGATTGATGTAGTCGATGATCTGGGCCAGCCCGGCGGTGATGGAATACCCGGAGTCGCAGGGATTGCGGCGGTAAAAGAGGTCGAAGACGACGGTCTTGGTGGAATGGCTTTCGAAGTAGCCCTGCATCATCGTAAGCTCGTACAGATCCGTCATCAGGGAAATATTCATGGTGCTCATCGTTTCTGCCTGGGGTTTCCCGCGTGGTGCGCTTTTTGCGGTACAGTGAACATTTATGTTCGCACAGGTGTTTTTTGGGAAATCCCTCTCCTTTCTGGCTTTTCATTATAACCGAAATCACGGGAAAAGCCAAAGGGAAATTTAATTTTTTTCAAATTTGCTCTTGCATTCTGCCGGGGATCTGCTATAATAACGGGTGTCGCAAAGACGTGGAGGGCTATCGCCAAACGGTAAGGCAACGGACTCTGACTCCGTCATTTCAAGGTTCGAATCCTTGTAGCCCTGGTAAGGAGCATCCATTGGACATCCAGCGGATGCTCTTTTTTGTTATGCAAAAGAAGGGCGGCAGCGGCGATGGAGAGATTTCTGTCAGCGGGCATCATAGAGATCGATGTGCACGGGATGAACGTGGAAGAGGCTGTAAAAGCCGTGCAGAAGCAGGTGAACGCCGCGAAGAGCGGCACCTACCGGATTCGGATTATTCACGGCTATCACGGGGGAACCAGGATCGCGGAAGGGATCCGGGAGGAGTTCGGCTTCGGCAGGGAGCCAAAGGTTAAGCGCATTACGATGGGAGAAAATCCCGGGATCACGGAACTGATCCTGCGGGAGTTTTAGCGAAGCTTTCCGGAAGGCCGTAGGAAAGGTCAGTCTATTTCGGCCGTAAGAGGAGATCTTTCCGGTCACTTTCAGGGCCATTGGCGGAAGGGCCAAAACCCTTTTTAAGTGAATAGAGCGGGAAGGGAAAGGACAAAGGTTTGGTTGCGGGGAGGGAAAGCGCGTTATGTCCCTGGCAGCGCACGACTGCGACATCAGGGAACCGCTCTTTGAGTTTCTGGAGCGTTCCTGTGAAAAATGCCGGATCATCGAGGAAAAGCAGACCGGAAAGGCCCGCGCGGACGCGGTGCTGGTGCTGCCGGATTCTCTTTGCGGCATCGAGATCAAGAGCGACCGTGACACATACGCAAGGCTGGCCGGACAGGTGAAATATTATGACCTGTACTACGACTACAACATGGTCGCGGTGGGTAGTACCCATGGCCTGCACATCCAGGAGCATGTCCCCGAGTGGTGGGGGATTCTGACCGTGGAGGAGACGGCCGGAGAGTGGGATTTCTACCTGCTTCGCGCTCCGAAGAGAAATCCGAACGTGCAGCCGGAGAAGAAGCTCGATCTTTTATGGAGAAGGGAACTGGTCCATATCCTGGAGAAAAACCGTCTTCCCCGCTACCGGGAGAGGAGCAAGCGGTTTGTGCAGAAAAAGATCCTGGAGAAGGTTCCCTCCCGGATTCTCTGGCAGCAGGTCAGCGAGGAGCTCTTTGAGCGGGATTACACAACGATTGATGAGGAGATCGAAGATTACCGCGAAGGGAAAACCGCTCCGGGAAGACTTTAGAAGGGGAAACCGCAAATTTTTCGGCGATTCGCCGGATGGGCCGCATTTTTTAAGTCCCAGAGATTCAGGACAGAATCGAAGGCTTCTTTAGGAGCGGGGCAGGCTCTTTAGAAGGCTTTAGAAGGCTTTCAGGAGGCAAACTTTGAAAAGAAAAGAAATTGCTTGACAGTAGGGCTCATTTTCAGTAGAATAGGATTATCAGCAAAGGCGCTTGAGTTTCTCAGGCGTCTTTTTTTATTTTCGCCCGCTTAGTATCCTGGCCGGGAAAGATGGCTTAGGCGTAGCGCAAAGAGATCAGGGAGTGGTTTTTATGATCAAACTGGAGAATGTCAATAAATATTTCGGAGAGCTGCATGTGCTGAAGGATCTCAACCTGGAGGTGAAAGAGGGAGAGAAGCTGGTGATCATCGGGCCGTCGGGGTCGGGTAAATCGACCACCGTGCGCTGCATGAACTTCCTCGAGGAGCCGACCAGCGGGCACGTCTATATCGACGGGAAGGAGCTGACCTCGCGCAACAAGACCAAGCTGGTGCGGGAGACCACTTCCATGGTCTTTCAGTCCTTCAACCTGTATCCGCATATGACGGTTCTTAGGAACCTGACACTGGCGCCTACCAAGCTTCACCATAAGAGCAAAGCGGAAGCAGAGCAGCTGGCCTACCACTACCTGGATGTCGTCGGTTTGAGAGATAAGGCGCATGTTTACCCGTCCACCCTTTCCGGCGGACAGCAGCAGAGGATTGCGATTGCCCGGGCGCTATGCGCACAGACGAAGATCATTCTCTTTGACGAGCCCACGAGTGCGCTGGATCCGGAAACGATCCAGGAGGTGCTCGATGTGATGATCAAGCTGGCGCAGGAGAAGATCACGATGGTGGTCGTGACTCACGAGATGGGATTTGCCCGCCAGGTAGCGGACCGCATTGTCTTCATGCTGGACGGGCAGATCATTGAGGAGGGGACTCCCGAGCATTTCTTTGAGCATCCGGAGAATGAGCGCGTGAAGCAGTTTTTGGGAAAGATCATCCGCAAGTAGGATTTTCGCGCCGGCAAAGGAAGAGTATCCTTAAGCCGCAAATCAAGTATTTAAACAGGGCGCTGCCGCTTTGTTTGAAGAGGGAGGCGTTTCGTCTCTTATACAGCCCGCGGTCCAAGCGGGGATCAGGAAAAAGGAGGAGAAACTTATGAAAAAAGCAAAAAGACTGTTGATGGCAGGAATTACACTCGCTGCGGCGCTTGTCTGCGCGGGGGCTGTATCGGCGGAAGAGCCTGCGGAAGATGTGCAGGCGATCATTGACCGCGGGGTGCTTCGCGTTGGCGTGAAGAACGCGGTGGTTGGCTTTGGCTATCAGGATACGCTCACAGGGGAGTATTCCGGCCTGGAGATCGATCTGGCAAACATGATCGCCGAAGAGCTGGGCGTGGATGTGGAGTTTACGACGGTGACGGCGGCTACGAGAACCGAGCTTTTGGATTCCGGCGACATTGACTGTGTGCTGGCGACTTTTACGATCACGGATGAGCGCAAGGAGAGCTGGGATTTCACGACACCGTATTATACCGACTATGTAACGGTTCTGGTGGAGGACGCTTCCGGCATTAAGGAGCTGAAAGATCTGGTTGACAAGAAAGTGGGCGTATCTTCCGGATCTACGTCCGCGAGATCTTTGGTGGAAGCGATGATCGAGGCGGAATTAATCGACGGCACCGGCTATGACGCGGAGACGTTTGATCCGGCGCTTTGGACGGAGGGCATTTCCTTCCAGCAGTATGACGATTATCCCGCGATCTCCACGGCTTTAAGCGCGGGCGAGGTGGACGCGTTCTGTGTGGATAAATCCATCCTGGCGATTTACAAGACCGATGGACGTTCCTATATCGATGCTCAGTTTGCCCCGCAGGAATACGGCATTGCCACCACGAAGGATTCCGGCTTCTCCGCTTACGTGGAAGAGCTGGTTACCGGCTGGCTGGATGACGGCACGATCGACGAGCTGATCAAGGCAAACGGCGTAGAATAAAACCCGGATGACGGCAGCCGCTCTTACCCGCGGATGTATGGAAAACGTCTTATGGGAAAAGGAAAGGACCGGCTGCCGGTTCAAAGGTTATTTTGTATGTTCAGGGATCGGGCGCGGAGCAGCCATTTACGTTTGGAGGAAGCGAAATGTCAGGGATTTTTTCATCAGCGGCATGGTTAAAGGTGTGGACCTACCGGAATACCTTCCTGTTGGGACTGTTAAACACCGTGCGCACGGCGTTTTTCGGGGTTTTGCTGGCTCTGGTGCTGGGCATCATTTTCGGTCTGTTCTCCACCGGGAAAAATAAGGTCCTGCGTGTGATCGCGCGGATTTACGTGGAGTTTATTCAGAACACGCCGGTGCTTCTGCAGCTTTGCTTCCTTTATTACGCGTTCGCTTTTTCCGGGCATACGATTCCCATCATCTTATCCGGCATCATCGCTCTTGGCGTCTATACCGGCGCCTACATGGCGGAGGTATTCCGCGCCGGAATTGAGTCGATCCCGAAGGGGCAGTTTGAGGCTGCGCAGTCACAGGGGTTTGGCTACCTGCAGCAGATGTACTACATCATTCTGCCGCAGAGCATCAAGATCATTCTGCCTCCCATGGCGAATCAGGTCGTGAACCTGATTAAGAATACGTCCTGTCTGTACATCATCGGGGGAGCGGATCTGATTTCGCTCACCTATAGTTTTGTGACGGGCGCGACGACCGGAGGGGCCTACGGTCCGGCGTATCTTGTGAGCGGTCTGCTGTTCTTTGTCATCTGCTTCCCGCTTTCAAGACTTGCCAGCACCTGGGAAGCAAACCTGAAAAAACGGGAAAGAAGGTGAAGCGGTATGGAAAATTTATCCGGCAGTCTGTCTATGATCCGGAATCCGGCGATCCTGATTTTCCTTATGAAGGGGGTTGCCTACACGCTGATCATCTCTGTGGTCGCCGTGGGGTTCGGCATCCTGATCGGTTCCGTGCTGGCGCTGGTGAGGAACTACTGCAATCACGGGAAATCGAAGATTTTCGGCGTTCTTGCGACGGCCTACATTGAGATCTTCCGCAATACGCCGCTTCTTCTGTGGATTTTTATCTGCCTGGTATTCTGCCCGGTTCCGCCGTTTTTAAATCGGAAGATGTTCGGTTTAAATTCCGCGGCGGATGTCAAAATCCTCTTTAAGGCGGCAACGGCGCTGGTACTGTTTACTTCCTCGGTGATCGCGGAGATCATCCGCGGAGGGTTAAATTCCGTCTCGGAGGGCCAGTTTGAGGCCGGACGCTCGCAGGGCTTTCACATGGTACAGATCATGATCTATATCGTGCTGCCGCAGGCTTTCCGCAACGTGGTGCCGACTCTGTTAAGCCAGGTGATCACGACGATCAAGGATTCGTCCTATCTGGCCAACGTGGCGATCATCGAGCTGATGGCCCGCACCAAGCAGATCATGAGCTCGGCCAACCGCTATAACGGCACGGGCACGGTGAATGTGACCGATGTGTTTGTCCTGTTTGGACTGGCGTTCGTGATCTATTTTATAATCAATTATACCCTGTCCTGTGTGGTCCGGTATATGCAGAAACGCAGAAAGCGGCAGCCGGTGCACGTAGAGACTGCCTAGGAGGAACGCTATGCACCAATATGTGATTACGATTTCACGGCAGTTTGCCTCCCTGGGGAGGACCATCTCCCAGAGTCTTTCGGAAAAGCTTCAGATCCCGTTCTGGGACAGGGATATCGTGGAAGCGGCGGCGAAGCGCATGGGGCAGCCGGTCTCCGTGATCAGCAATGAGGAGGAGACGGCGAAGAATTCCTTCTTTCTGCGCAAGAAATACCGCATGAGTCTGGCGACCTACGATATCAACGATGAGATTTTCGAGACGGAGAAAAATATCATCCTGGATGAGGCGAAGCGCGAATCCTGCATCATTGTCGGGCGCTGCGGTGACTATATTCTGCGGGATTATCCCAATCACCTGAGTGTCTACATCTTCGCGCCTTATGAGCAGCGGCTGAAAAACTGCGTGGAGACGCTGATGATGGAGGAGAAGACGGCCCGCAGGATGATTCGGGAAGTGGACATGGCGCGAACCTACTATCAGAGGAAATACTGCCCGGATGTGAAGTCCGTGCTGGATGACAAGGATCTTCTGCTGGACAGTTCCCGTTTTGGCGTGGAAGGATCGGCGGAACTTATCGCCCAGGTGGTACGGCAGTTGGGCTGGACGGACTGAAGAGATTAGATGACGTGAAGGGAAAAAGCGCGGAAGAAAACCGTAAGTATTGCATCAGCGCACCAATAGAAAAGGAACGAAATAGAAAAGAAATCTGCCAGGACCTGATTGG
>CAZXSN010000021.1:0-44789 GCA_964643295.1 uncultured Lachnospiraceae bacterium | reverse complement strand
CGTCCCCCCATCTGCCAGGCAGAGGAACCCCTACCGCCAGACGGGATAAAATGTTGTGCAGCGTATGTTGGTAGCTCTTTGCTGATTCTACAAACAGCCGGTCCGCCGTCAACAGGTTTCCAGGTCCCTTGTCTTTCCGTCTTACTTATCATTATGTCTGATTTCCCGCGAAACTACATTCAGTCCAAACAATTTAATATTTTCTTCATATTTGAAATTCCGGGAAGGAAAATTGTTTGGTTTTTCCTAAGTATTCTCTGTCACATTTTCCGGGCAGCTCACCGCCTTGATAACGATTCTTCCTCCCGTCCCTCCTGTTTTGCCATCGTTTGCTTCCCCCATCTGCCGGACAGGCGGATCCCTCCTTGCGGACGGAAAAAATATCTGCAGCGTACTTTGAAGTGTTTTGCTGGTCCCACAGTCTCTCCTGGGTAAAAATAAAAAGAGGCGGAAAAGTACCGAACCGGCTCCTCCGCCTCTGATTGCAGATCCTTTTCTTTTGCTGTCCTTTTCAGAATTGACAAACACCCCAACTTACAGGGGTGCGGCAGTCCCTTCTCCCCGCTGCTTTCTCAAGATGTTCTTCGTCAGTCTTAAGGAAAGATCTATAGATAGTCTCCGGGTGGGGCTGCAATCCCAGCAGCCCTCTGGTTTCAGTATCCTTGCGTGCTTCCAGGGTAAGGTCCGCTTCGATCCCTCCTGAAATAAGACACAGATCCTCCCAATAGACAGCGGTCCCGAGCGCTTTCTCAATGAACTTAAGCAAAGCCTGCCCTCTCGAACTCTTGTTTGGCTCATACGCCTGCATGTCTTCCGGGCGGGGCAGTTCACGTTTCCGCCCGCAGCAGTGCAAGTCTCCGGCGAAACATCGCTTCCCGCTGCGAAACACCCGCAAATATCTGCGTATCCATCTCTTTTCCCTGCCGCAGACCAAATCATTTCACGGCTTCCCTCCGTATAGGCTTCCACGGAAACACGGCCTGACAGCTGTCGCCGTTGATGCTTTCATACGAATGAAAGCTCTGGTTAAAATCCATGATCGGGTACAGGGATACCGGCCGGTTCGTCTGTTTATCCACCAGAAAGCTCCAGCTTTCCGGGTGCCGGTCCGTGCTGCCCGCCAGGTAATCCAGAGTGTTCATCCCTTTGAAGGTCAGCGAATCCAGTCTGATGCACTCCGTGACCGTATTTAGATCGTGGCTGCAGAACAAGATCTCAAACGCCAGCCTGGTTAAAAGGGAATGCCTTTTTGCGTCACGATGCCCCTTACCGTCACCGGCTCTCCATGAACGGTACTCTCCTGATACGCAGCCTGTGAAAAATCGAGACACTGACAGATCCGGCCCGCCGTAGGTTCCCGCTTTAGCGCATCCTCTCCGCCGCCCTTTAAAAATACAGTCCGCCCGGACGTCTGATCCAGGCCCTGGGATAACAGCCTTTCGCGCACAGATCCTGCGAAAAGTTCCTCGCTCGTGATCGTATAGGAATCCCGCACAGAGGAAGCGCTGCAAGCGGCACATGAAAAGAACAGTCATACAGGTTGATCTCCCGAAAAGCGGCCCGTTTTCCTTTCCTTCGCACCCAGTCAATCTCCGTCAGAGAAAGACAGTGATAAGACAATGCGATCCCGGCTCGTTCACGCTCCGTCAATGGCTGTGCGATACCCAGGCAGTGGCCAGCTCTTTGGCGTATTCTCTCTCCGGTATCAGAGTGCAGGAAGCGCACCAGCGGTAAAAATTAGAAAGAGTGTTCAGCGGCGAATCCGGATCATCCTCAGGATCCAGATACAGATCATAGGGGCAGAACTGCCCGCTAAAAAAATGCCTGCCCGGATGCAGTTATCTCAGCGAAAGCCTCTCCATGCAGGATTTCATACACAGCATCTGTGTTCTTAGTACTGCATCCGGTCATCATGGTTCTCATCCTCCCTCCGGTGTAAATATTATCACATGGCAGGAAGGAGAGCAGAAAGGAAATTTGGATTTGACGTTAAATGCAGGGTAAGATTCTAAGAGAAGCCCTTTGTATTCCTTTGAGAATAACGATTATTCCGGATTTCAGAATACAGGTGCCAGCTCATCCCTGCAGGAGATATGGTGTGGGGATATCTGAAATGGTTAGCTCATACATGAAAATATCAGGTGCTTTTTCAAAGGGAACTAAGAGATTTGACTGTAAAGATCCTCGCTGATATTGCAACAAAAAAAGGCAGTTTCTCCCGGATTTGTAAAGGGATTGCCAGGGTGTCAGAAGAATTCCGCAGATGAAAGGATATGATCTATATCTACTTTTTATTTTATCTCTTTCTATCGAAGGTCAAAAAGTGTGCGGCGATCCGTAAATTATCCTACCTGCGGCAAACATCAGGCTATGGTTTACCCGCACCCTTTCTGTTCCTAAAAGATTTCTCTTTAAACAGGCTGTGTGCAATACTTAGGGGGCACAAAGTTTTTCCCTTATCGCGCTGATAGATAAAAATCCCCGACCGAAGGGGCTCGGCCGGGGATGAAAATTTGCGTTTATTTTTTCTTTCCTTTACCTTGTCTTTTGCCTGCGGATCACACAGAATTGCGGATCGCACACAAAAATCAGGAAATACGCTTCGCGATCGCCATCCGGGAATCATAATCACACACCGGCTTGGGAAGGATGATGCCTCCCCTCATCAGGGCCGCTCCGGTATACACCCCGGCATCCACTTCGCGATCACTCACCTCTGCGCCCAGCACCCAGGAAAGCTGATAGGAAGCGCCCGACTCCAGTCCCTTTAAGGTTACCCGCTGCGGTCTGGAGTTGCCGTGCAGATCGGTATAGACCACACTGAAAGAAGCGCAGGAGCGATCCGGCAGCACATAGCTCCAGGCGGTAAAATCGCGGTTCTCAAACGGAGAGGAGAGCCGCCGGTAATCGCCGTGGATAAAAAGATCCGCGTAGGTGCGGGAAACCTTCAGCTGCCGTTTGGCCTCCTCAACCTCCTCCGGTGTCAGACAGTTTAAATCCAGCTCATAGCCAAACGATCCCTGCATCGCGCAGATGCCGCGTGTGCGAAACGGAGTCACTCTGCCGTTTTGATGGTTGGGACAGGCCGAAACATGAGCGGCAACCGCGGACATCGGATAGCCAAACGAAGTTCCGTAATGAATCCGCAGCCGCTCGATCGCATCCGTGTTGTCACTGCACCAGATCTGCGGCACATAGTAGAGCATACCGGCGTCAAACCGCCCGCCGCCCCCGCTACAGCCCTCGATCAGAAGCTCCGGATACTTCCCGTGCAGATATTCCATGACCTCATACACGCCCAACACATAGCGGTGACGGATCGCTCCCTGGCTTAACTGCGGATTGACCGCGCTGCAGATGTTGTCCACGCTGCGGTTCATATCCCACTTGATATAGGAGATGTCGGCGCAGGATAAGAGATCGTCCAGACAGCGCTTCATGTAGGCGATCACCTCGCGGTTGGAAAGATCCAGCACCAGCTGACTGCGGGTACGGTTGGGATCGCGTCCGGGAATGGTAAGCGCCCAGTCCGGGTGACTGCGGTAAAGATCGCTGTCCTCGGAAACCATCTCCGGCTCAATCCAGATCCCGAACTTCAGTCCCAGGGCATTGATCTGTTCGGAAAGCTCCCGCATGGTACAGCCAAGCTTCCCTTCGTTCACAAACCAGTCGCCAAGCCCGGAACGGTCATCATCGCGCTTTCCAAACCATCCGTCATCCAGCACCAAAAGCTCCAGGCCGATCTCCGCCGCCCTCTGCGCAATACCTAACAGTCTGCCGCCGTCAAACGCGTAGTAGGTAGCTTCCCAGTTATTGATTAGCGCCGGCCGTCTGCGGTCCTTCCAGATGCTGCGAATCAGGTGCTCCTTATAGCCCCTGGCAAGAAGCGCTGAAAGACCGGCAAAACCGTTTTCCGATAGGGCGAGCACGGTCTCCGGCGTGTAAAACGCCTCCCCGGGCTTTAATTCCCAGCAGAATTCATCCTCGTGGATCCCGCAGATTACACGCAGGCGCTCAAACTGATCCACCTCGGCCTGAATCTGAAAACTGCCGCTGTAAAGCAGCGATACACCCAGGCAGATCCCGGTCTCCTCGGTGGTCTGCCTGTCACAGATGATCACAAACGGATTCTGCTGATGGCTGGACGTGCCTCTTGTGCTGCTGATCTGGGTGATCCCGTGACGCAGCGCTCCTCTCTCAAACTGGCGCTCTCCCACATGCTTGCCGTAGAAGGTTACCAGATCCAGATTGCTGTCCGGCAGATCCAGGCTCATGCTCATGACACGCCGAAGGCTCACCGGCAGCGCTCCCCGGTTTTCAATCACCGCCGCGCGGGTTAGAAGACCATCCTTTTCAAAAACGCCGTAGTAAAGCGTCACATAGAGTTCCTCATACAGATCCTTCAGTACAACCTGCAGAGTCTGGGCGTCGTCTCCGGGAGCGGCATACAGCGCCGGAAGACCTTCCAATGCGTATTTCCCCTCCAAAATCTGATAGGAGACAAAGCGCAGATCCAGTGCCGGCACTTTTGCCGCGATCCCCGCTTTCAGGGCATCGATCCGGTAATCCCCGTTTCCATGCACCGGATATTCCAGAGGGCAGACATCCATCGAATAGCAGCGGTCTTTCGTGTGTTTCGCGGGCTGACCGCAAAAGCCCCGGTCTTCCGCTACCATTAAATAGGAAAAATCTGTCTCGTCCGCCGAGGCACCGAAATAGGTATGCAGCAGAACCCCCTGCTCATCCACTTTCATCTGATAGGTGCTTTTCGATGTGTGCAGCGTAAAGATCCTTTCACTGCTGTCAACCCTGATCGCCATCTTTGTATCCCCCTGTGTCGTAAATTTATGATGTCTTGATTATAGAACGGGGCTGGCCGCCCGTCAAGAGATCTTAAGCCTCCCGCCAAACAGCCAGCCCGCAGGATCATGTAAACTCCCGGACCGTAAATAAAAGTCCCTTTCGTTTCCCTATTTTACCGCACCGTTTACCACACCGTTTAAGATCTGCTTCTGGCAGATGATGTAGAACAGAAGGATCGGCAGCAGCGCCAGCAGGTAGGAGGCGAATGCCAGGTTGTAGTTCGTGCCGAACTGTGTCTGGAAATTCAGCTGCGCCAGCGGAAGCGTATTCTTGCCGGTACCAGACATGATTACAAGCGGCGTCATTACGTCGTTCCAGGTACTCATCGCGGTCAGCACCGCCACCGTCGCATGCATGGGTTTCATGATGGGAAAAACTATGTTCCAGTAGGTTCTAAAGGTCGTGGCTCCGTCCACCCTGGCCGCTTCCTCAAGAGCAATCGGGATATTGGTCAGATACCCTTTGTACAGCATCAGGTTCAGCGGCATATAGAATACCGTATAGAGAACAATCACGCCGAAACGGTTGGCAATTCCCATCTGCGCCGTCTGTTTGACCAGCGGCATCATCAGAATCGCGAACGGCACAAACATACCGCTGACGATATACAGGTAAATGAAGTTGTAGAACTTGCTGTCCTTCATGGAACGCCCGATCGCGTACCCGGCCAGTCCGTGGATCAGGACCGCCAGCACGACCGTCGTCGCCGTGATCAGAATACTGTTGCCCAGGGAATGCCAGAAATCCGTAACCCGCATGGCCTCGGCGAAGTTGGAGAAGCTCCAGTGTTGCGGCAGGGACAGCGCACCGGCGATGTCATTCGTCATCTCCGAAGGCTGCTTGAAGGCGATCACAACCGCCATGTACAGCGGGAAGAAGATAGTCACACAACCGAGGATCAGCAGGATCGTCACCGGCCAGTTGTAATGCTCTTTATCTCTATGCTGTGTCATAACTGCTCCTCCTTTCGGTTCGTTATCGTCATCTGAATCACTGAGATCGCCACGATGACCACAAAGAATACAAAGGCATTGGCGCTCTGGAACCCGAACTGGCCGCCGCTCATGCCGTTGTTGTAGATCAGGAAGGAGATCGATTCCGTGCTCTGCGAGGGACCGCCCTGCGTCAAGGCCATGATCTGGTCAAATACCATCAGGAAGTTCTTCATGCAAAGCACCATGTTGATCGAGAAAAACGGGATGATCAGCGGGAACGTCAGGTACCGGAACTTCTTCCAGCCGGTCACACCGTCAATCGCGCCCGCCTCATAGACGTCCTCCGGTACCGTCTGTAATCCGGAAATATAGATGATCGTGTTCATGGCGATCGACTGCCAGCAGCCGACGATCACGATGGCGATCCAGGCTTTTCCGGTACTGGCAAGCATACTGCTGCTGAGCCACTCAATGCCCAGGCGCTGCCCCACTGCCGGCAGCACATAGGTGAAGATAAAACTGAAGATGTAGCCGATTACCAGGCCGCCCAGCACGTTGGGGATGAAATAGATGCCGCGCAGAGCGCTCTTGAAGCGGATCTTGCTGTTTAAGCCCAGCGCCAGAATCAGGCTGATAACGTTGGTTATGATCGTCCCCACCAGCGCGTACTTAAACGTGAACAGATAGGAACGGCCCACACGGGCATCCTTGAACAGATCAATATAGTTGCGCAGACCGACCCATTCGTAGGATCCGTAGCCCTTGAAATTCGTGAAACTGTAGAAGAATCCTCTGATTAGCGGCAGCGTGTTGAAGCAGAAAAACAGTGCTACCACCGGAATGGTAATCAGAAGAAACGTCCGTTTCCTTTCCTTTGCGCCTTTTGAAGATTTCATTCGCTCTCTCCCCCTTCCGCCAGTTCATCCGGATGTTCCTCATAATACCGCTGTACCTTGGCGATCAGGTCCCGATTGTAGCGTACCCACTCCGTGTCAAACCTGGTCAGGAAGGTATCCACGTCATTTTCGCTCTCATCCAGTAAGAATGTCTGGATCATCGCGTCCACCGCCATCTCCGACGGATAGTGGTGATCCTGATAATCAGCCATCTTATCAGCCTCAATGTAGGACTTCATGCCGTCAAGCATGGACGGGAGCACAAAGTCGCCCTTTTTGCAGGGAACCGCGTTCTGGTCATCTAAGTAGGTCTGGATGTTTTCATCCTCGTACAGGAAATCCAGAACCGTGTAGATGGCCTCCTTCTTGTCCTCCTTGCCTGTCATCACCGACCACTGCAGGTCGTTTCCGGAGTTCAGCAGATTTTCCTCCGCCACGTTGCTCGCCGGGAACACGAACGAATCGATGTTGATGTCCGGATTCACAGAACGAATCTGCGGCACCGCGTAGCTGCCGATCACATACATCGCCGACTCGCCGCGGGCGAAAGCGGTGCAGGCGTCATTGTAGCTGTAGGCCACCGGATCCGGTTCCGCGTACTTAAGCAGCGACTTCGTAACCTCCGCGGCGGAGCGGTAGGCCTCGGTAAAGGTCGCGGTACCGGCATTGACCTGTGCGCAGATGTCAGACGGGGCCAAGTCCACACAGATCGCATTCCAGGGCGCCAGACAGGTCCAGGTGTCACGGAAGCCAAAATACAGCGGCAGAATGCCCTCCGCCTGGATGTCCTCGCAGAGCGCGTAAAACTCATCCAGCGTCGTGGGGATCGTCCAGCCGTGCTCCTCAAAGAGATCCCGGTTGTACAAAACTCCGGCCGCGTTCGCCATATAAGGCACCGCGTAAACTCCTTCCGTGGGCACAAACTCCAGCTCCTCATCAATCCTTAAGTAGGATTCCTTGATGTTTGCGAGTCCCGGATAATCCGAGATATCCATCAGCATTTCGGAATCCAGGAAGTTGGAATAGTTGATGTCGCCGCCGATGCCGATGATGTCCGGATAATCCTCGCGGATAAACCGGGTTTTGAGAATCGTCATGGCATCGTTGGGAGAGTCGATGACCAGCTCGATGTCGTCATGCGTGGAATTGAACGCTTCCTCGAGCGTCTCGAACGCCTTGACCGCCTCCGGCTTGTACTGGACGATCTCCACTACGGTTTTGCCGTCTGCTTCCGAGCTGGAACCGCACCCGGAAAGCAGCGCCGCCGCGGCTCCCACAAGCGCCAGAAGCCCAACGGCCTGTGCGTGTCTTTTCATGACACATCCTCCTTTCTCCTCATTCTGCCGTTCCCGCTTAGCAGGGGGATCCCCGGCAGTTTCGATGTCTTCATTATAACATTCCAATATGCGACCATAAATATCGCTATATCAGTGCTTTTATACCAAAATGCGTCATTTCCCGGCTTTATTGAAAGTAATCTGGCATTTTGGTATATTTAGGTGTATACTAAGATTAGAAGATGCGCCGTCGGCGCATTCCTAAAAAAGCCCCTGAAAGGCGCTTCTTGCTTAAGCGAAAGGAGGGTTCCCCGCATGCATGACTTCGTTTTTTCTGTCTTTCCCAGTGAAAATTTTGTCGATCTGGGGCTTTACCAGTACGGCTGGGAGCAGTGTGAACCGGCCCACTCTTTCGGTCCGGTGGCCCGCAACCACTACCTGTTTCACTACGTAATCTCCGGAAGCGGCACCCTGATGGCCGACGACTCCAAAGGACAGACGCAGACCTACCTCATTCGAAGCGGGCAGGGATTTTTAATCACGCCCGGACAGGTGACCACCTACATCTCTTCCCGGGATCTGCCTTGGGACTATGTCTGGCTGGAATTTGACGGTCTTCGTGTCAAGGAAGCCTTGGAAGTGGCCGGTCTTTGCGCGGATGATCCGGTCTACCACGCCAGGCACAAGGATCTGCGGGAAGAAATGATGAATGAGATGCTCTACATCGTGCACCACCGGGAATCGTCGCCGTTTCACCTGATCGGGCATCTGTACCTGTTTCTGGACTACTTAACGCGCTCCGCCGCCCCGCTGCAGGCACCCGCCCGCAGCAAGCTGCGGGATTTTTACATCAAGGAGGCTTTCTCCTTCATCGAGCTGAACTTTCAAAACGACATCTCCGTGGAGGACATCGCCGCCGCCTGCGGCCTCAACCGCAGCTACTTCGGCAAGATTTTCAAGGACGCTGTCGGCAAGACCCCGCAGGAATTCCTCTTAAACTACCGCATGATCAAGGCTACGGAACTGTTAAAATTGACTACTCTGGCGGTAAGCGACATCAGCAACGCGGTCGGCTATCCCAACCCGCTGCATTTCTCGCGGGCCTTTAAAAATGTATACGGGGTTTCCCCGCGCACCTGGCGCAATCAGAACGCGCCCGGGCAGTAAGCTTTCCGGGGCGCAAAAGATCCCGGACAGATCTGCCCCGCGTTAAGAAGTATGGGGGTAAGAATCGTTTTGGCGAAGGCTGTTCGCCTCGTTTGTCCTGCAGCATTTACTTTGCAGCGTCGCTCTCCGCTTAGGCTTTCAAAAACCTCTTGTGAGAGTAGCCTGGCGCGTGTTACAATGAAAAAGACGGGAAGAAAGCCTGCCAGAAATCGGTAAGCTTCCTCTTCCCGGGTATCGTTCAGTCCGGGTTTGCTGTACGCACCCGTATAAAAAGGAGGGTTCTTTCATGCAGATTATTTCAACCGACAAGGGCGCCGCTCCCAAGGCTCCCTATTCCCAGGGGATCTTATCCGGTGACTTTATCTTTACCGCGGGGCAGGTAGCTTTGGATCCCACGACCGGTGAGAGCGCCGGGGATACCGTCACCGAACAGGCGGAACAGGTGTGCAAAAACCTCGCCGCCATCTTAGAGGCCGCCGGTTCCAGCTGTGAAAAGGTGGTAAAGACGACCTGCTATCTTACCGACATGGACAGTTTCGCTGAGTTTAACGCCGTATACGCGAAATATTTCCCGCAGCGCCCGGCGCGTACCTGCGTAGGTGTCGCATCATTGCCTTTCGGATTTAAGGTCGAAGTGGAGGCCATCGCCGAGCGGTAAATCCCGCCGGTCTTCCTTACGGACAGCAAAAACGGGCGCCTGGAAAGTCCCGGGGGAGAAAGCCGGTTTCCCCTTTTCTCCCCTTTTTCTTTCCTGGCAGCCCGTTTGCGATTCCCTTAATCCAGGGGCCAGACGCCCCGAACGTTTATCTGTTTGTTCGTTTTTCCGTTTCTTTTATCTTGTTTTCTCTGCCGTCTTCGCTGGTTTCCTTATCATCTTGCGTTTTGCGGATCTTATCAGCAGATCCCTACAACCTCATAATCCTGCGCTTCCACTGCATTTTTTAACACCGCGTCATCGACATCGGCGTTCAGCTTCAGAACAGCTGTTCCCGCTACGTGGCTTACCACAGCCTCATCCACCTGCGGAAGGGCCTCCAGGCTCTTTTTCACTCTCGCTTCGCAGTGTTCACACATCATTCCCTTGATCTGCATTGTCTTTTCCATGATCTTCGTCTCCTTTTCCCTGAAATCTCTTTTCTTATTTTCAAACGGAGCCTCCGCAAGAGAGTCCTCCGCTTTTTCCGCATCTTCGCCTGCCTTAAAGGCACCCGGCTCTGTTTTCTTCTCCAGCACAGGTCCCGTCACCGCATTCTTTCTCTTCTTGTCCTTCGAGGCGTCATACATGCCGAAAAAGTTTAGCCGCAGGGCGTTGGTGACCACACAGAAGCTGGAGAGACTCATGGCCGCCGCCGCGAACATCGGATTTAAGCGCCAGCCAAAAATCGGGATCCAGACCCCGGCTGCCAGCGGAATGCCGATGATGTTGTAGATAAAGGCCCAGAACAGGTTCTGATGAATGTTGCGCAAAGTGGCGCGGCTTAAGCGGATCGCCGCCGGTACATCGGATAAGCGGCTCTTCATCAGCACCACATCCGCGGCATCGATCGCGATATCCGTGCCCGCCCCGATGGCGATCCCGATATCGGCCCTTGTCAGCGCAGGGGCATCGTTGATCCCGTCCCCGACCATCGCGACTTTTCCTTTTTCCTTCAGGGCGCGGATCACACTCTCCTTGCCCTCCGGCAGCACACCGGCCACAACCTCGTCCACACCGGCCTGCCTGCCGATTGCCCGGGCAGTGCGCTCGTTATCTCCGGTTAACATGACCACATGGATGCCCATGTTTTTCAGTTCCTGCACAGCCTGCGGACTGTCCTCCTTGATCACATCCGCCACGGCAATGATGCCGATCAGTTTCCCGTCCCGGCTGAAAAACAGGGGTGTTTTGCCCTCTTCCGCCAGCTGCTCCGCCTGCCGCTGCATCGAATCCGGAATACTGCATCCTAAGAGGATAAAGCTGCGGTTCCCGCCGCAAAGAACGCTTTCTCCCAGCTTCGCCGTAAGACCGTTGCCCGGCAGAGCCTGAAAATCCGTGACCTCTTCCGCGCTCAGCCCCTGCTCCTGCGCTTTGGCAAGGATCGCCCGGGATAAGGGATGCTCGCTTTTTTTCTCCAGTGCGAAAGCCAGACGCAAAAGCTCCTCTTTCGTGACACCCTCCGCCGGGTAAAGGTCGGTCACCTTCGGTTCCCCGCCGGTGATCGTCCCGGTCTTATCCAAGGCTACGATCTGGATCTTTCCTGTCTCCTCCAGGGAGACAGCGGTCTTAAACATGATGCCGTGTTTGGCACCCATGCCGCTGCCCACCATGATCGCCACCGGCGTCGCAAGCCCTAAAGCACACGGACAGCTGATCACCAGCACCGAGATTGCCCGCGCAAGGGCATACCCCGGGGTCTGCCCAACTGCCAGCCAGACGATTAACGTAAGCAGAGCGATCAGGATCACCGCCGGCACAAATACGCCCGACACTTTATCCGCCACCTTGGCGATCGGCGCTTTCGTGGCCGCCGCGTCGCTGACCATACGGATGATCTGAGAAAGCGTGGTATCTTCCCCGACCCGTGTCGCCTCGCAGCGAAGAAATCCTGACCGGTTGACCGTGGCCGCCGAGACATAATCACCCGCGGCTTTGTCCACCGGAATGCTCTCCCCGGTCAGCGCCGATTCGTCGACCGCGCTGTTTCCGTCCTTCACCACTCCGTCCACGGGGATATTCTCCCCCGGGCGCACCACAAACACATCTCCGATGTGCACCTGGGCGATAGGCACGGTCACTTCCTGGTTATCTTTTAAAATCACCGCCGTCTTCGGCGCCAGCTTCATCAGGCTCTTTAAGGCGTCGGTTGTGCGCCCCTTGGAGCGGGCTTCCAGCATCTTCCCCACGGTGATCAGTGTCAGAATCGTACCTGCCGATTCAAAGTACAGTTCATCCATGTAAGCCATGACACCGGCCATGTCCCCATGCGCCTGCGCGTTCGTCATCGCAAACAGCGCGTAAACGCTGTAGAGGAAAGCCGCCCCGGCCCCTAAAGCCACCAGGGTGTCCATGTTGGGGGCACGGTGGATTAACCCCTTAAAGCCGCTGATAAAGAATTTCTGGTTGATCACCATGATGGCGATGGTCAAAAGCATCTGCAAAAGTCCCAGCGCCACATGGTTTTCCTCGAAAAACGCCGGCACCGGCCAGTGCCACATCATATGGCCCATGGAAATGTACATCAGCACCGCCAGAAAGCACAAAGAGGCAATGAGGCGGCGTTTTAACGCCGGTGTCTCCCGGTCCTTTAAGGCATCCTCCTCCGCGCTTACCCCGGCGGCCTGACTGGCTCCCGGGGCAGTCTTTTTCGAGGCTCCATAGCCTGCCGCTTCCACCGCCGCGATGATCTCCGAAGCCGAAGCCGTGCCTTCCACCCCCATCGAATTCGTCAGAAGGCTTACCGAGCAGGAAGTCACCCCCGGCACTTTGGACACCGCCTTCTCCACACGGGCACTGCAGGCCGCGCAGCTCATGCCCGTCACGATATACTGTTCCATCAAACAAACCCCTTTCCCTGTCTGCCTGCTTTCTATTTCATCAGCTTCTGCAGGGTTCCGACCAGCTCATCGATCACTTCGTCATTCCCGGCGCGGATGTTCTCCGCCACACAGGTATGGATATGATTCGAAAGCAGGACTCTGCTGAAACTGTTCAAGGCCGCGTTCACCGCCGACACCTGCACCAGGATATCCGTACAGTAGGCGTTCTTTTCCAGCATTCCGCGAATCCCCCGCACCTGTCCCTCAATGCGGTTTAAGCGGTTCATGAGGTCCCGGACCTCCTTTTCCGAACGCTCCTTTGTCTTATGGCTAAAGCAGCAGTCCTCCTCTTTTCCTTCCTTCTCTGCGCAGAAACACTCTTCCCTTACATTCTCGCTTTCCGGCAGGTTTTCGTTCATACATCCGGCATCGCTTTCCATCCCCGGTTCCCTCCTCTCCCTGATTTTCTCCCGCAGACCTGGGTATCACTGCGAAACAGTCGAGAAAACAGGCCTTTTCGCGTTATACCCCCTGAGGGTATATTTCTCACATGGGAATATCATATACCATCCGGGGGTATTTTGCAAGTACTTTTTTCAAAATTTCAAATGTGTGTTTTCGTGATATCCCGGAACTTGAAATGATGTGGATGATTACACCGTCAAAAGCCTGAACTTTCAGGCTGAGAAGCAGCTATAGGGTGAGAAGGCTTATTGACGCACCCCAACAGAGGTAAGAAATGGGGTGTGTTTAACCGGCCATAAGCGAAGCTTAAAGACAGGCCCCCAGAATTTAAGAATATTAAGCAGGATTGTGGGAGCTTAAAAGCAGCGAAACAATCCGTAATCACCTTTTGACGCCTGAAACATACAATGTTATCCTGGTCCTATTACCCTCACTTTGTCTGTTACGAGTTCATCCGGGATACACTTTCCCCACCTTCTGCAGGCCCGGAGAGGGTAATTATCAGCATAGTGCGGGAGATATCAGGAACCATCAGTTGATGGAACTCTCAGGCTTTATCTGGAGTTTCAGGTGCGGTACAGGGTGGTCGAATGGCCACCAATATTTTTCCTGACTAACAACATGCGGAAACGGCGGCAAAAATTAAAGCCCTGCCGCTTAAAGGACAGGGCTTAAGGAAAACCTTAAAATTTCCGGTCAGAAAAGATCCTGGGGCTTTGGCTGCCGCGCTTCGCTGCTCTTTCGATTTACTTTCCGAAAAACTCGAAGATCTTCCCCCAATAGTCGGTAAGCAGCGAATTCTCCGAGCGGTAGATCTCGTGCTTGGCATCCGGGAAACGGATAAGCTTAGCCTTCGGCGCTTTCTCCACAAACTTCTCCTGTGCCTTCGCATCCACCAGGGTATCCAGTCCGGCCTGGAACAACAGCACCGGAGTCTGCACCCTGCCTGCGTTTTTCACCGCTCGCCTGCCCGCCAGGACTGATTCTTTCGCCCAGCAGTAACTGGCTGCCGAAGTCTGCAAAGCCTTATCCTGGCAGCGCAGCGCCTGGTAGTAGTCAAACCGCGCCCGGGAGGTCGCGCAGTCATCCTCAAACTTCGGCGTGGGATTAAAGTTGTCATGGTAGAAAAGCTTCTCCTTTCCCTTCCCGGACCACTGCATGCCCTTGCAGATCAGAACTGCGGCCCACCAGGGTATGTTCCCAGTCTGAATCCCGAGCATCGGCGCATTCAAAATCGCCTTTTTAAACACACCCGGATACGTTTCCAGCACGAGTGCAGAAATGCATCCTCCCATGGAATGCCCGTAAAGATACAGCGGTTTGCCGTCCGCATCCGGTTTTACGACCGTCTCTAAGAAGGTATGGAAATCCTCCACATACCGGTTAAACGAGTCGATATGCACCACATTCGGATCTTCCGTCATGCGCGGGGAAAATCCATGACCGCGGTGATCAATCAGGGCCGCCCCGTATCCCGCCTCGACGAAGTAATAAGCGACCTCGTGAAATTTCAAAGAGCACTCCGTAAAGCCGTGACTGATGACAACCGTCCCTTTCCTGTCCGGCGGGTAAAAGGCCTCATAATACAGGCCGTCGCCGAAGTGCCCCTTTTTGCACAGCGAAGCCAGCCGGGGTTCTACAGTTTCCTGCATCCCCTTCTCAAATGTTTCTTCCGCAATCAGCTTCATTTCTGTTCTCCCAGTCCCGCTTCGATCCGACGTTCATTGTAGAAGCATAGCAGCACACCGCCGATGATCGCCAGGGCACCTGAAACACCGGCAACCACACGGTACCCGGTTCCGTTTCCGGCCCCGATCGTAGCCAGCGCGGTAAAGAGCAGCATGGCAAAACTCTGTCCGAACTTGAAGGCAAAGGTACGCGCAGCGTAAAACATGCCTTCCCGGTTTTCCCCGGTTTTGCGGGCTTCGCATTCAGCGATATCCGCCACGATCGCCTGCGGAAGAATCCCGAAGATTGCCATCGGGAACGCCGCCATCACAACCAGGATAAAGCCCTGCGCGGCAGCCGGAATTCCTAAATGAGGCCCCATCAGCGCAGTGTAGATGAAGGCTACCGCGAACATGCCAAAGGCGAGTATCACGAGCTTTTTCTTTCCTGTCTTCTTCACCAGCAGATTGACCGGGATGTAGAATACCAGTGAAAGAGCGGTCATGGAGACAAAGAATACCGTGGACATGCTCTCACTCAGGTTCAGAAGCGAGGTCACAAAGAACGGCAGTCCCGTCTGAAACATGGTCAGGCCAACCCAGTAGAAAATGTCGGAACCCACAAACAGGCAGAAATCCTTGTTCTTGAAGGTCTTAACCAGCGAGGAGAAGGCACTTTCCTGCGTGGGCTTGGTCACCACATAGTCCTTTTCGCGGATGGACCAGACCGGCACCTCCATGCAGACAAAGGCGATGACGGCAAAAATAAGGAACGTGACACGTATCGCCGCCACCCTGCCGATCGAGCCTTCCATCGTGCCCCAGATCACCGGAGCCACGTAGGCGAACGCGGTTCCTACGATAAACGTGAGGGAGATCGCCGTGGAGATGGTCAGACGCTCATTCTGATTGTGCCCCATTTCCGGGATCAGCGCGTTAAACGGTGTGCAGTACGCAGTGATCGAAAGGTAGTACCCCATCACAAACAGGAACAGCCAGGCGACATTCCAGGGGCTTTCCCTGTTAATTGGCGCACAGAACACCAGAACCGTACAGACGGCCAGCGGCAGAGACGCCCATTTCATGAAGGGAATCCGGCGTCCGTTTTTGGATTTGCAGCGATCGGAAAGCGAAGCGATCAAAGGATCCGTGACCGCATCGAAAATACGTCCGATGGCGGTGATCGCCCCAATCACAGTAAACAGGCCAAAAACCACCCGGCCCTGCGGCACAAAGATCGTTTGGCCCGCAGCCTGAGATGCTGCGTCCGGCTGGTAAAAATACACCAGCCAGTTGGAGATCAGGCCGGACATCATGGCCCAGCCCAGCTGCCCTATCGCGAAGGCAGCGATTTTCCCTTTTGACAGTGATTTCATAACTCTCTCTCCCCTTTCTACCTCTAAATCATTATATTCCGGTTTATTTTTTTGTCAACGCCGCGTTTGCAGAGCTTTCTGCTGCCCATGTTCGCTTAAGAAAATAAACTGCTCCTCCTGGATACGCACTTTTTACGGGCAAACCTTCACACGCACCGCCGCAAAACACCCTTTATATAAAACATACGTTTCGTTTGCTGAGAACCATCGTGGCTAAACGCATGTTCGTTTTTCTTTCCCCTCCCTTTTTCTTTTTCCCTTTCTGTCTCCCTTTACACTCCCTCCTCCTTATCCTCCGGCTTTTCTTTCCTGCCGATTTTCGTCTCCCTCATTTTTTCGGCCAACGCATTTCTCCGCAAAAGAAAATCCGGCGCTTTCCTCCTTAAGGATTCACGCCGGAAAATCTCTCTTGTCTTTTTCTCTGTTCCCGAAGAGGAAGCTTCTTACTCCTCCTCTTTCTCCTCCACGTGCAGCTCTTTCTTTCTCTGCTTGATCAGGTTCTCGGCCTGCGTCAGCACTTCGAGATCCGTCTCGTCATTGATCAGGTTCATCATAATCTCGCCTGACGGAGAGATCTCTGCCAGTTTCTGGCAGGACAGGGACAGATAGTCCTCCTTGCTCATCACCGGGATAAAGCTTCTGGAAAGTACGGTTCCGCTGTAGACGATGTCGCCCACCTTCGCATAATTCTTCTGGCAAAGGCTTCTTAACGCCGCCTGCACTGTGTTGATCTGCAGGTCTTCACTCTCCCGCACGATCGCAGAGGCCGTCATCCCTCCGTCCGCTTTCCACAAAATTTCCATTACCTGCAACTGTCTGGGACTCAAGGTTACTTTATCCATTTTTTTACCTCCTCCTTGCATTCATAGTCCTCAAACTGCTTATTCTGTATAATAACATGTTTCCTGCATGGTGTCAATTGATTAATCAGCTTTTCAACCATTATTTTTTTTGACCTTTTGCCGGGAAGATGCTTCGCCCTGTTCCCGGGCATCCCGCTGCCTTAGATACTCGGCGCGTCCCGTGTCATAGAGGCAGTTTCCCTCACAGTCTATGACCACTGTCAGCGGCATGTCCTCCACATAAAGCCTGCGAAGCGCCTCCGTGCCGAGATCCTCATAGGCGATCAGTTCCGAACTTTTGATGCACTTTGCAAGCAGCGCACCCGCCCCGCCGATCGCGCCGAAATAGACCGCGCCGAAACGTTTCATGGCCTCCACAACTTCTGCTGACCGTGCTCCTTTTCCGATCATACCCCTTAAGCCTGCTTTCAAAAGCGTCGGCGCATAGGCATCCATGCGCCCGCTGGTGGTAGGGCCGGCGGAGCCGATGACCTGTCCCGGCTTGGCCGGAGAGGGACCCACGTAATAGATTGTGGCATCCTTTGGATCAAACGGCAGGGCTTTCCCGGCGGACAAAGCTTCACACATCCGTTTGTGTCCCGCATCGCGCGAGGTGTACACCGTCCCTGTCAGGGAAACGGCATCGCCGCAGTGCAGGGACCGCGCCACATCCTGTGTAAGCGGCAGTGTGATCTGCTTTCTCATTTCCCATTCCTCCCTGTCCTTTCAAAAAGGCATCTGCCCTGAGCGGATGACTTCCCTTTGTGACCTTTGCAAAAGCCGAAGGCTTTTATGTGCCGTCAAATCACCAGAGTCTGATGGCGGGTCACATGGCAGCTTATATTGACCGCGCAGGGCATCCCCGCGATGTGCGTGGGGCTTGTCTCGATATTGACTCCCAGAGCAGTCGTGCGGCCCCCATACCCCTGGGGACCAATCCCCAGCCGGTTGATCTCCTCCAAAAGTTCTGTCTCCAGATTCGCGTAAAACGGATCCGGATGACGGCAGTCAAGCGGACGAAGCAGCGCCTTTTTTGCCAGCAGCGCCGCCCGGTCGAATGTCCCGCCGATCCCTACGCCGACCACGATAGGCGGACAGGGATTCGCACCCGCCTCCTCCACGGTCTGTAAAATAAACTCCTTCACCCCCGCAAGTCCCGCGGAGGGCTTGAGCATCCGAATGGCACTCATGTTTTCGCTGCCAAACCCCTTGGGTGAGACGGTGATACGGATCTGCTCCCCCGGCACAATCTCCGTGTAGAGCATCGCCGGGGTATTGTCGCCCGTGTTGCCGCGCCGGATCGGATCCCGGACCACAGATTTCCTTAAGTATCCTTTCTCATATCCTCTGCGCACCCCTTCATCCACCGCTTCCGAAAGACTGCCGCCCGTCAGGTGAACATCCTGCCCGATCTCCAAAAAGACACAGGCCATCCCGGTATCCTGACAGACCGGCACTTCTTCCCTCTCGGCGATCTGGAAGTTCTCTATCAGAGAATCCAGTACGTCCCGGGCGATTGCCCCGTCCTCCAAAGCGCGTAAGGAACAAATCGCTTCTTTCACATCCTCCGGCAGATGCTCATTAGCCTCTATGCAAAGCTGCTCAACCACCTGCGTCAGCTGTGAAACATCAATCTCCCGCATCCACACTCCTCCCTTACGTCCTCCTTACTCCCCCAGATGCTTCCGCTTTTTAAAGCTGCAGGAAGTTTTGAAAGATTTCGCATAAGTGCGCTGCCTCTTCCTGCGTCTCCCTTTCGCAGAAGATCCGTAAAACCGGTTCCGTCCCGGAGAAGCGGGCGATAATCCAGCCGCCGTCCGCAAAATAAATCTTGCAGCCATCGAGGTAGGAAACCTTCTCAACCGGCAGGTCAAAGTTTGGCAGCTGCCGTTCCTCGAAGAGAAGCCGCATCAGCTCTTCCTTTCGTTCCCGTGAGAAAGAAAACGAGCGCTCCTCCATACAGGCGTTTCCGAACTTTTCGCGGATCTCCTGTGCCAGAGCGGAGAGCGGTTTTTTGCTCACCGCCGCCATCTCCACCAAAAGCATGGCCGCGTAGATTCCATCCTTGCCGTTGATGTGGCCTCTGACCGTAAGGCCGCCGGAGGATTCCCCGCCGATAACGGCGTTCGTCTCCTGCATTTTCGCGGAGATGTACTTGAAACCGACCGGTACCTCATAACAGACCTGTCCGAAAGCCTCCGCCATGCGGTCCAAAACATGGGTAGTAGCGACGTTTCGCACAGCGGGACCGCGCCAGCCCTTGTACTGCAGAAGGTAATAGTAGAGCAGCACCAGAAGATCGTTCGCGGTCAGATACCGGCCCTGATCATCTACTACACCCAGCCGGTCGGCGTCGCCGTCCGTGGCGATCCCCAGGTCGCACCCCATCTCCCGCACATAGGTACAAAGCTCCGTCAGACTGTCTCTGCTGGGCGCTGGCATGCGCCGTCCGAACAGAGTATCATGCGCCTCGTGAATCAAGTCGATCTCGCAGCGGGCCGTGGAAAGCAGGGTTTTTAGGGAGGTCTGACTGACCCCGTACATGGGATCCAGCACGATGTGCGGTCCCCAGTCGCGGATCGCCTGCATGTCAATCTTGGAAATGATGCTGTCCAGGTATTCATTCAGCGGATTAAACTCCGTCACCAGCCCGCTTTGAAAGGCCCTGTCATAGTCTACGTATGCGATTGGCTGTCCCTCGAACTGCTTCGCGTAGGATTCGATTTCTTTCGTCTGCTCTTCGCTGGCGTCGCGCCCCCCGTAGGTAAACACCTTGAATCCGTTGTAGATCGCCGGGTTGTGGCTGGCCGTGACCATCATCCCGTAGTGCATCTGGTGTTTCTCCACGTAAAACATGATCAGAGGTGTCGGCGAGGAACGGTTGATAAAAAATACGTGGATGTTTTCCGCCGCGAAGACCTCGCAGGCCCATTTCACGGCCTCCTTGGAAAGAAACCTCCGGTCATAGCCGATCACGATTCCCTCCCCGTCGACCTGCTCGTGCTTCATCTTCGCGGAGAGTGCCTTCGCCAGAAGCTGAATATTCTGCCGTGTAAATCCATCGCCGATCACTGCCCGCCATCCGCCGGTGCCAAACTGAATCATAACTCCCTCCCCTGTCTGATTACTCTCCTCACCTGCAGCTTCTCATCCAGCAGCACGACATTGGCATATTTGCCCGGCGTTAAGCTGCCGTACCGGTCATAGATTCCAAGCGCTTTCGCGGGGTTGACCGCCGCGCACTTTACGGCGCTTTCAAGCGGAATCCCCATCTCCGTCACCGCCGTGCGCACACAGCCCATGAGGTTCGTCACCGAACCGGCGATCGTGCCGTCCTTTAAAAGAGCCTTCCTGCCCGTGACAAAAACCTCCTGGCCTCCCAGCTCATAACTGCCGTCTTTAAGGCCTGTCGCCCGCATGCTGTCGCTGATCAAAAGGATCCTCTCATCCCCAAAGATCCGAAAAGTCATACGCACTGCAGCCGGATGAATGTGAACGCCGTCACAGATTAACTCCGCCAGACAGTTTTCGTTCTCCGCCGCGGCAGCGACCGGCCCCGGATTTCGGTGAGTAAACGGCATCATCGCGTTGTACAGGTGCGTAAGTTCTTTTGCCCCGCACTCCAACGCTTTTTTCGTCTGCTCATAATCGGCCATCGTATGACCCAGGGACACAGTTGCCTCCCCTGAAACCTCGCGGATAAACTCCAGAGCGCCTTCCACCTCCGGCGCGACCACGACCGTCTTAAATTTTCCCCCGGAAGCCTCCTGAAGACGGTGAAACAGTTCCGCGTCCGGGCGGCGGATGTAGCTTTCGTTCTGAGCACCTTTCTTGCCAGGGCTGATAAACGGCCCTTCCATGTAAAGGCCGATCAGATCCGCCCCGTTAGCGGTTTCCGCTTTCGCGGCGGCTTCCGCCACTCTTTCTAAAACTTCCTCCGGCATCGTCATGGTCGCCGGAGTGATCGTCGTCACCCCCTGCTTTCCCTCATACTCCGCCATCGCGCGGAACGCTTCCTTTGTCCCGTCGCAGCAGTCATAGCCCACACAGCCGTGAAAATGAAGATCCGTAAGACCCGGAATCACGTACAGGCCTTTTGCGTCGATCGTTTCCTCCGCTCCCTTTGCACAAAGATATTCCTGTCTGGCGGCGATTTTTTCCCCCACCAGATAAACATCCCGCGTCTCAAACCGGTTCTCATCCGTAAAAACCGATCCGCCCGTGATCCGATATTTCCGCATATGCGCTCTCCTTATCCGCGGCTGACTCCCGCTTTAAGCTTCGCCGAAAGACCGCACAGGCCTTTCGGCTTTTGAAGATGGCCAGAAACTGCGGGGTTAAATCATCTCCCCTACTTTGGAGAGGGCCGCCTCATCGGCTACTACAGTCACATCGTTGTGCAGCTGTAAGATGGAGGCAGGCACCGCGGGGGTTACCGCCCCGAAGAAGGCCTCCCGCACGATATCCGCCTTGTCCTCCCCGGAGACCACCACGAGAATCTTATGGGCGCTCATGATCGTCTTGATGCCCATCGTATAAGCCTGCCTGGGCACATGCTCCTCAGAGAGGAAGAAACGCATGTTTGCCTTAATCGTGCGCTCCGTCAGTGTCACGCAGTGTGTCTCTGTCTCAAAAGCGATTCCCGGCTCGTTAAAGCCGATATGCCCGTTATGCCCCAGCCCAAGAAGCTGCAGATCCACACCGCCCACAGAGTGAATCACAGCATTGTAATCCCGGCAGGCTTTCTCAGAATCCTCCTCCATGCCGTCCGGCAGGAAGGTACGGCTTTTGTCAATGTTCACATGGTCAAACAGGTTCTCATTCATGAAATAGTAGTAGCTCTGCTCATTGTCCCTCGGAAGCCCCTTATACTCATCCAGGTTCACGGTTGTGACCTCTGCAAAGTCCAGGTCTCCCTTTTTGTACCATTCCACGAGCTGCCGGTAGGTGCCAATCGGCGTGGAACCGGTCGCCAAGCCCAGCACACAGTTCGGTTTCATAATGATCTGCGCTGAGATGATGTTGGCGGCTTTTCTGCTCATGTCCGCGTAGTCTTTTGCCCGGTAAAACTTCATCGTGATCCTCCCGTCCCTCAAATTTCGTTTCTTTTTCTTCCTCTTCTAAAGGAGTTTCCCATTCTGCAGGGGCTTGAGCGCGGCGGACGTTTCCCCTCACCGTCCGCCCTCTGCTTCAAACAGCCGCTTTGTTTTCGAACCCGCCAGCGCTGCCCGCTTTGTACTATTCGCCGTCAGGCCGCAAACTCTTCCCCGTCCGGGATACTCTCGGTTTCCGGCAGGGCAGCGCCGTTCTCTGACGAAAGCTCCGTCTCCGTCCCGGCTTCCCCATTTGTCTCACCGGCTGCCGTGCCGGTGCTGCCGTTTAACTCGTAAACCGAACAGACCGGATCGTCAGGCACATAGCCTAGGCTGATCTCATCGCCGGTGTCATAGCGCAAAATCTCCATGAAATCGACAAGCGGCACATCAAAGATCAGATCGCTTCCTTCCAGGACGAGATAGAAATGCGTGTTTCCTTCCACCACACCCTGGGCCATACGAAGGATCCTGCCGCTTATCTCTTCCAACGCGCCCGCGCCTCCGGCCAAAGCGGTGCCGTCTTCCCTTAGCATCTGTACGTAGGTGCGCTCACACTCCGCCACCGTATCCCCGATGGCCACGTTCTGGTAACGGCGGATATTGACCATCGCGTATTTTTTCACCAGTCCGGCATTATCCTTCAGAGCGATGAAATAGGTCGGCTCCCCGGAAATGTTCAAAAGCAGCGGGAACGTTGCCCGGTACCCTAAGTTTTGGACCTGGCCTTCAGCGGATCCCATCGCGGAATACTCCTCCGCGCCCGCCACCTCATAATATTTCGTCTCCTTGGTCCGCTGATTCATCAGCACAAACCCAACGTTGGACTGATCGCCGCTCACCGACGTGACACCCGTATAAACCCAGACGTCATCGTTCTGCGCCAGATAATTGTAGCCCACCGTGGTCTGCAGGCAGCCGCGCTGTCCCAGGATGCTGTTGATAAAGCCGTTCTGCAGCATGCCGTGGTAATCGTAAAGCTTGATCAGCAGATCTGCCGGATAGACACGGTCCACCCAGGTGGGGCATTCCTCCACATCCATCGATTCGCATTTGCCCGTCACCGCGTTGCAAAGCACTACTCTGCCGATCGTCTGCCCGCCGAACAGTCCGATCGTAAATTTCTTCACCGGGCAGATCCAGTAGGGTGTGCCGTCATCGTCAATCTCAAAGCTGATCTGATCGAACAGGTAGGTCGGATAATGGAACCGCAGATGCCGGTAAATGTTGCGGTTGAAGTACTCGGATTCCGAATAGCGGATCCCCTCCTGCAGCCGGATCAGGTCCGTATTCTGCGTCGCCATATCGATCGTGATATACCCGGGGATCCCGGCTTTCTGGTTCGTCAGCCACTTGATCGGACTCGCGTACTCCAGGGGAGTTACCCGCACCGGACGTCCCTTGTAGTTGATCTGAGAATACAGGTTGCTCACCTCAAACTGGGAAACCATATCCACCATGCTGCCCATCTTCCGGTTTCCCAAAAGTTCCGCCGAATCCTTATCCAGCAGCGGAATCTGGTTGTAGTCCACCTGCGCGATATCCTCGCTGAAGTTGCCGGTCTCCGGCTCCAGAAGCTTCTGATATCTGTTGGCGTTTACGATCGGGGAAGACAGAATGGAACCTGCCAGAAACAGCACGATCACCGCCAGAATCAGAAAGAACAGGAGTTTTGTCAGTTTCTTTCCCATGATCATGTCTTTCAAATCTCTCAGATCACGGAACGAATGAATGTGAATACTGCGCCCCACAGAAATCAGCAGGGCGGCCACCAGCAGGACGGCCACCACAAACCAGAACCCGCTGGAATGAATGTTGACAGCTGGAAGCGCGATGTAATAATACACGGCAAGAACCAGCAGCACCGCAATCCCCAGCAACAGTTTTGCCTTCTTTAACATAGACTACTCCTCCCTCAGCGTGAATGGATCCGCTGCCGCAAAGTCTCTTTTCCTTTGGAGGCATAAGGCAGAACGGCAGCCATCCATCCCCGGTTTCTCTCTCTCACCAATCATACCACACTTTTAAGCAAATGGAAAGAGTTTTTGCACATTTGAATCAATTTATTTTATTGATTTCACTTCTCACTCATATTTTTTGTGCACTTCCATGCGGGATGCGTAAGGATTTCGCCTTCGCTCTGCCTGTGCGCCGCCCCGATCAGTAAACCTTCTCGAGTTCCTCCACCCCGTAGAGTTCCTTAAACCGCTTCAGATCCTCCTCCCCGCGAATCAGCATGATCTCCTCGATCTTGCCGCTTCGAAGGTCCTGAAAACCCGCGACCTGCTCTCCGGTGCAGATACTGCAGCGAAGCACCGGCTTTACCCGCGCCGCGTCAAAGCGGCCCTTCTTTTCCGTTTTCCTGTGAAACATCTCTCCCCTTCCTTCCGCGCGGACATCCGCACACTTTTCCCGTGTTTTTCTGTCGCCTACCAAACTCCTGGTTCTTTGTTCCTTACACAACTAAGCAGACAAGAATTTTGGCTATCTCCTTCAGTCGCAGCAGGAAACAGCCAAATCGATACCGTGCATCTTCCTATGCCGAAAGGTTCTCCCCTTTAGGCGCCGCGCGAAGCGCCTTTAAAAGAATCAGCGATTCCCGCGCCAAAAAACAGAAGTTTACTGAGGCAAAACCATCCGGCTCTTTTCCTTCATTATAGCGAATCCCCCTCTGATGTCAACAGAATTTGACATTTGACATTCCCTGCCGCGGAAAGTAAACTGTCTGTATCTGACTGAAAAAACTGCTGCAGATCCCCTGTCTCAGGGAACAAACTTTGTCGGGGACAGGACAGTGACGGAAGTTCTTCATGACCACATAAGAAACGCTTTAGGAGGTGAAACATGAACCTGCTCGACTTTTTAAAACAGACTGATCTGGAGATGAAGAATCTTTCCAGGGAGCAGCTCGAGGAGTTCATCCACGAGACCGCACGGCTGCTGCCGGAAAAGGACAGAGGGAAATTTCTGGAAAAACTTAGGACAACCGGAAAGGAAAGCAATAAGGAGCTGGAACTGAAACCGGACGCTTCCTTTCAAAAGCAGTACGAACTTGTCAAAAGTACCCTGGACCGCGTCGAATCCCGCCAGTTAACGCTCGAAAACATCCTGAATGAGGAGTACGACGACTGGTATGACAACGGCGACGAATTTTTCTACCGCGATAAGGAGCACATAGGGGAGGCTTTCCGGGAGGGATGCCTCTTCGTCCATGCCTGTATGGAAAGGGAACAGTATCAGACAGGCTTTGAGATCGGCCGCAGACTGTTCACCGCTAAGATTTTCTGCCGCAGTGAATACAAGGAGGAGAACCTTTCGATTGATGATCTGAAAGATCTGGGATTTCTCCATTACAGCCTGGATCTGGCCGCTCTGGATACATCCTTCTGTGCTTACCAGTCTTCCCCTCTTGCTAAGCGGGCACCGATTTTGTATGATCTGCTTACCGTACTTCCCAGGGAACTCACCCTGGAGGCCATTGCCCAGCACGGCAAAAAGGAACTCACCGATATCCAGGAGTTTTTACCCTTATGGATTTCGTACCTCAGCGAAAAAAGCGGTGAACCCGCAGACCGGCTGTTTCTAGAGGCGGCAAACCTGATCAGAGAAAAGCACACTGCTGCCCGATATGCGAAGGAATGCGCATCCATACATCCTGCTCTGTATCTTTCCCTGCTGGAAAAAGAAAGCTTTACGGATACAGCCGCTGCCGCTTCGCTTGGAATGGAGGCCTTAAGCGTCATTCCCAAAAACTACACGATCCGCAGCAAGGCAGCCTTACAAACAGCGGACTGCCTTCTTTTGGCCGACCGAACTTCCTCCCTTACGGAATCCTGCTACTTTGCGGCCTGCGAATCAGACCCAAATGTTCCGAACTATCTTCGCGCCCTGCTTCACGGCTATGACACAAAAGAAAAACGGATGGAACTTCGAGCCCTCATTCCGCCTTTGCCGGAGCCTGACCGGTACGGCTCTTATCACGTTGTGGGGACTATCGTCCATCCCGGGGAGAGACAGGAAGCGAACCCGAATGCCTACCAGATTCTGACGCTCAAGTTTTTTGACGGGCAGTTTTTTGAAGTACTGGAAAAAGGCCTTTGCCCGCCAGGTCCGCTTGGATGGCTGGCTACCTTCCTGGATCAGGGAATCGCTTTGTTCCTGCTGTATATTCATGAGGGAAGACCGCACAGTCCCGGAATGGCCGACATGCTCCGCCTGGTCATACAAAACACCGGATTTTCGAAGGAGGAATATCTGAAAGGCACCGGCGAATCCAGCGCGGAAGACGAAACCTCCTTTTTCTGCAGTCTCTTCGCCCGCTGGAAAAGCGTGACGCCGATGGATCCCGATCTGAAAGGACGCGTGATCGAAAAAATCACGAAGGAACTGGAAAACCATACAGAAGAGATTATGGCGGGAAACCACAGATCCCGTTACGGCGAATGTGCCTCCTATCTCGCGGCCTTAGGGGAAACGCTTGAATCCTTAGGGAATCCGAACGCGAAGCATACACTTTTTTCGCTGTACAGTCAGAAGTATTCCCGAAGAAGCGCCTTCCACAAAGAACTGTCAAAATACGCCTGACAAAGTCAGGACACACGCATCTTCCTGTTTGAGATTCCCCCTGTCCGGCAAACGTAACTCCACCGGTGCGGCGGCAGGCAGCCATCTTACCGATGACCCCTTTTGTCAGTGAGAAATCCCGCTTCCGTTCAGAAAGTGATCCCTTATCTGCCGGGGCGGCGGTCCCCCAATTGATCGCATAAACGGTGTAAAACGCTCCGAAATCTTCAGCACAGACTGCGGCTGCGCGTAGGTTTCCTCCTGGCATAATACTTAAGGAAAATAAACCGCTTCACGAACCATACGTCTTAGCAGCCGCAAACAGTAAAAGGTCTCTCAGACAGGAAACCTGCCTAAGGGGCCTTTCTTTAAGCCGCGTGAAAGAAAAGAAATCCAAACGCCGTAAGGCCTGTCTCGCGTCACTTAAGGTCCCCTCCCGCGGGAAAGCTTAACACGGACGGAACCGCAAGATCAAATTTTTCATAAAACTTCCTTGTCTGCGCATCCGGCTCCTCAATGGAGATCCTCGTTTTATGCACTATACATTTCTGATTTCTCAAAGAAAGAAAAAGATCCTCTACCCAGTCAAACCCCTCTCCTGTCTTTCGAATAAGATACAGCTGGATCGTAGCTGCCACCATGGAAAGTGCCAGATGGCCATACAGGATCTCAGGGCTTTGCAAAAGGAAGCACTTAAGATTCGAGTTTCTTTCCCGGAAGGAAAAGTACCGCTCCACTATCCGGCGGGAAAAATAGGCAGGCAAAGCTGAGTCTTCCTGATAGGGACAGGGAGAAATGAGTACCAGAAACCCCTGCTTTTGAAGTTCCTCCAGCAGCGTTTCTGCATCTGAGTTCACACTTAAAATTCGCTGTAACCGTGTGATCTTTGGATCCCTGAATCTTCCATTCTCAATGCACAGATACAAAAAGGCTTCCTGATTGCCGATGGCAAAATCGATCCGTCTGCACAAAAACTCCTTCCCCCCGTAGGATACCAGTCTGCTTTTTTCAGCAAACTCAGAAAGGTTATGAACGAGAGCCTCCTTACCCCGCTCAAAGGCAGAAGAGCTCTTTAAGGAAAGTCCGGACCGCATACTTCCCCACTCTGTAAGATCTGTATCTTCCTGCTCCTTCATTTCGTAAAAAGACCTGTCCGGATCCTTTACGTATTCTTTGCTTCTGTTTAAGAACCGCCCATCGGAAGGGGCATCGGCAATCGTCCCGCCAAGCGGAGAAAAAGACAGGGGAAACCCGCTTTCCTTCTGCAAAGCAACGATCAGCCTCCTGTTTTGTAAGGACTGTGAATCTGGCAGTGCGAGTCCGGTAAAGCAGCTTTTTGCATCCTCACAGACAAATTTCGTAATCCAGTCACGTTGAGCGTGAAAAAAGGAATGTAACCTTTTATCCTGCCCTATCCTTGCCAATATTTCCTGAATCTGCGGCGGCTCTAACTGTGCGCCCGGGAAAAGGATACGCGCTGCGTTTCCCTTTAACCAGGCAGAAGCATACATACAGGATCCGGCCTCCAGCGTGTAGAAGCAGACAAGCGCAAAAAGCGTATCCTTATCTTCGCGCTCTAAAGAATCAAGCACCTGTTCATACTTCATCTTCCGGATAAGTTCCCGGCAAACATAGGTATCCCCAAAATCGAGGATCTTCCCTTTCCCGCTGCCCGGTCCTTTCCGATCATCCGGGGGCATATAATCAGGCAGAGCCTTACGATCTCCCGTATCCGGATCATACACATAGTAACCGGTGTCTCTTTTCCAGAAAATGTGCTTCTCCTTATCCGCCACCTTTCCCAGGTAGATGACATTCTTCTTATAGACACTGCCGTTTTTGCGGACAGACTCCCCCGGCAGCTTTGCGTACTCGGTCCCATTTTGGAAATAATAGCAGATTTTCATCGGCGGCCTTTTCTTTAAATCCCTGGAAATGGTTAAACAAAAACAGGGAGAAAGGATACTGCCTCTTACGAAAGCGGCACACCTGCTCCCTGTTTTTTAACTCAGTCTGCTTTTATCTTCTGAAAGAAGGAAAATCCCTCTTTCCTATTTTACAAAGTTCTCCGCATAATGGCAGGCCACCAGATGGTTCGGACGAATCTCACGAAGCTCCGGTTCCTTCTCCTGGCAGTCCGGTTTCGCATACGGGCATCTGGCCGCGAACCGGCAGCACGGCTTCGGGTTGATCGGGGAAGTCAGCTCTCCTTTCAGCACCATGCGCTCGTGCTTCATATGCACGTTCGGGATCGGGATGGCCGACAAAAGAGCCTGCGAATACGGATGAATCGTATCCTTGAAAATCTCCTTCGCCGGGCACTTCTCGATCATCTGTCCCAGGTACATCACGGCGATATCGTCGGAGATGTGCTTTACCACGGACATATCGTGGGTGATAAACATGTAGGTCAGTCCGCGGCTCTCCTGCAGATCCTGCAGAAGATTTAAAATCTGCGCCTGAATCGACACATCCAGAGCGGATACCGGCTCATCGCAGACGATGAATTCCGGGTTTAAGGACAGCGCACGGGCAACGCCGATACGCTGACGGCGGCCGCCGTCCAGCTCGTGCGGATAGGAACCTTCCAGTCTCTTTGCCAGACCGACCAGCTCCATCATCTCCTGCGCCTTCTGTGTCACCTGCACCTTGCTCAGCCCCTTGTTGTTCACCTTAATCGGTTCCTCAATCAGCTGAAGCACACTCATACGGGGATCCAGGGACGCGTACGGATCCTGGAAAATCATCTGGATATGCGAGCGGTAATTCTTCTTGAACTCCTTGATCGGCATACTGGCAATATCCGTGCCCTTGTAGAGCACACTGCCGGATGTCGGATCATGCAGTCTCATCAGCGTCTTGCCCAGCGTGGATTTCCCGCAGCCGGACTCGCCCACGATCCCGATCGTCTTTCCCTTTTCAATATTGAAAGTTACATTGTCTACCGCATGAAGCATACCCCGGGGAGTCGAAAAATATTTCTTCAGATTCTTTACTTCCAGCAAATTTGCCATCTTATTTTCCTCCCTTCCATTCCGGTGTATACTTCAGGCACTTCACCCAGTGACCCGGGCACTCCGTATCCACAATCCAGGGATCTTTCGTCTCGCAGATCTTGCCCTTCTCCTCGCAGCGTTCACAGAACGTGCAGTTCGTCGGCAGGTTGGAGGGATCGGATACCATACCGGGAATCACGTGCAGACGGTCCACATCCGTGTCTAAGGACGGAATCGAGCGGTACAGTGCCTTCGTATATGGATGCTTCGGGTTGTCAAAGATCTCCTCGATCGTGCCGTATTCCACGATCTCGCCGCCGTACATGACCGCGCAGTGATCGCACATCTCCGCCACAACCCCCAGGTCATGGGTAATCAGGATCATGGAGGTTCCCTTATCCTTCTGGAGCTTGCGCATCATGTCCAGAATCTGCGCCTGAATCGTCACGTCCAGAGCCGTCGTCGGCTCATCGGCGATCAGAAGATCCGGTTCGCAGGCCAAAGCGATAGCGATGACGATACGCTGTTTCATGCCGCCGGAGAACTGATGGGGATATTCCTTGTAACGCTCGGGAACGATACCCACCATCGCCAGCATTTCCTGCGCTCTCTTTAAGGCCTCCGCCTTCGAACAGTGATCGTGCAGCAGCACTACCTCGGCGATCTGGTCGCCGACCGTCTTGACCGGGTTTAAGGCGGTCATGGGATCCTGGAAGATCATGCTGATCTTCTTGCCGCGCACCGAACGCATTTCCTTGGCCGATTTCTGCAGCAGATCCTCGCCGTTTAACTTGATCGAACCCTGAATCACATGGCCGACCTTCGCGGGCAGAAGTCCCATGATGCCAAGAGCGGTTGTCGTCTTGCCGGCGCCGGTCTCGCCCACGAGCCCCATCACTTCGCCTTTATTGATCGTAAACTGAATGTTGTTGACTGCTTCTACTACTTCCTCGTCTGTCTCATAATGGATGACCAGGTCCTTGATCTCTAAAATCGGTGTGCTCATATTCTTGGTCCTCCTTATTTCAGCCTCGGGTCAAATGCGTCACGAAGACCGTCGCCCATCAGGTTGAAGGCGAAGCAGGTGATCATGATCATCAAAGCCGGGAACAGCATCATGTAAGGCGCGGTCGTCATATAAGCCTTACCGTCATTCAGGATCAGCCCCCATTCCGGTGTCGGCGCAGCAAGACCAACGCCAATGTAGCTCATGGAGGACATCATCATGATGGAAACCGACAGAAAACCGACAAAGTAGATGACCATGACGCCAACCGCGTTGGGAATCATATGTTTGACGATCATTTGAACCTTGCCTACACCGATGGCTTCCGATGATTCTATGTAATCATTGCCGCGCACACGCAGAATTGCGGCGCGGTTATTCCTCGCCATAGTCGGCATGGAAGCGAACATGATAGCCGCTACCAGCTGCGGGATACCGTTGCCCAGCACAGCAACGATACACATGGCCATCATGATCATCGGCACTGCCTGGAAGATATCCATGATACGCATGATCACCGTATCCACTTTCCCGCCGAAGTACCCGGCGATGATCCCTAAAAGACCGCCGGAGAAGAAAGCCGCGATTGTACAGAACAGAGCGATCAGCAGGCTGTAGCGGGTGCCGTAGATACAGCGGCTGAAGATATCACGGCCAAAGTTGTCGGTACCAAACGGATGGGCCAGACTCGGCTTCTGCATCATGGCCGTGTAATCCTGCACCTGATAATCGTACGGGGCGATCAGGGGTGCGAAGATTGCGATCAGAATCAGGAGGATAACCACCACCAGACCAATCAAAGCGGTAGGATTTCTCTTAAAACGTTTCCAGGCTTCATGCCCTGGCGTGGATCTGACCGGTTTCTTGCGTTTTGCCTTCTTTTTCTCGATTTTCTCCATTGCGGGAGTATGCATTTTTGCCACTGATTTCGCCTCCCTTACGCTGCGGCCTTGGCCTGTTTGGGTTTCTTTGACCCGCCCGAGATGATCGTAGTCTTCAGACGCGGATCAATCATCACGAAGCTGACATCCACGATCAGGTTGATGATCGTCAGCACAAACGCCAGGATCAGAGCACCGCCCAGCACAGACGGATAGTTCCTCTGGGTAATCGAGTCGACGATATATTTTCCTACGCCGGGAACGCTGAACACGGTCTCCAGAACCATGCCGCCGCCGATCGAGTTGCCAAGGTTGGTACCAATGGACTGTGCCACCGGAATCATCGCGTTGCGCAGCGCGTGGCTCTGTACAATCTTCGCTTCCGTCTGGCCTTTGGCGCGGGCCGTGCGGATGTAATCCTCGCCGAGCACCTCCAGCATACTGGAACGGGTGATACGCGTATAGTTGGCAACCGAAGAAAGACCGATACAGCACATCGGCAGAATGTAACCGGCGGCTGTCTCAATCCCTGTCGCGGGCAGTACATGCAGTTTCACCGCGAAGATTAAGATCAGTACCAGAGCCACAGCGAACTCCGGCACAGACTGGAAGAACATCGAGACGACCAGCACCAGCGAGTCGATCCAGGTATATTTTTTCAAAGCTGAGATAATACCGAGCAGAATGCCCAGGAGGGCGCCGATTGCGACGGCGCCTAGTGTAATCTTGGCGGATGTCCACAGACGCGGAACGATCTCGGAGAGCACCGGCTCACCGGTACGGTAGGATTCGCCGAAGTCCAGATGGATGACGCCCAGGATATAGCGGCCGTACTGCACAAGCACCGGATCGTTCAAGCCAAGTTCCTCCCTCTTGGCCTGCACCTGTTCTTCCGTGGCGCTGTTGCCAAGGATCTGACGGGCAGGATCGCCGGGAGTAAAGGTTTTCAACGTAAAGATGATCGCCGACACACCAAGCAGGATCGGGATCAGCAGAAGAATTCTTCTAAGGATATACTTAAACATCTTGTTCCCCCATCACAATTTCTGTTTTTCTGGATGGCACTCAAGAATGCCTGTTACTGAAATTGGCACTGTGGGCAGGCCCACAGTGCCGCTTTCCCTCTTTCCTACTTTTTATCTGTTCTGTTTCCTGCTTTATTTGTAGAAGCTGGTGATGTCCACGAAACCTCTCTCAAGAGAAGCAAAGCCCTTGACATCCACTGAAACAACCGCAGCTTTCAGTTCCGGATACAGATCCGCTTCGATCGCATCCCTCTTGAAGATCTGCTCCAGCTCAGCGAGTTTTTCCTTCGCTGCCGCCGTATCCGTCTCGGCGATGATCGCGTGGGCAAGCTCATCCATTTCCGGAGTCGTTACCTGCGGGCCGCCGATATGGAACGCTTCGATGGCTTCCTGACGAACGGAAGGAAGAAGTCCCGGGTTTCTGTCGCCGATGTAGTCGCCGGCGTTCAGAATATCAAAGTTTCCTGCGTTGGCATCCTGCACAAACTGCGCCACATCCGGGGTGTTCAGTGTCAGGTTGATGCCGATGGCACGCAGGTTCTCCTGGATAACCGTGTAAACCGGCACGGAATCCTGGGTACCCAGAATGGAAAGATCAAGGCCGTCGCCGTATCCGGCTTCTTCCATCAGAGCCTTCGCTCCTTCAATATCCATAGTCTTCTCTTCCGCGGTGTAGGTCTCATTGTAATACAGGCTGCCTGCCGGAGCATAGCCTAAAGCCACCGTGGCAACGCCCGGAGCGCCTACCTGCGCGATCGCATCATAGTTAAGGGCCTTCAGAATCGCCTGCCTGACCTTGATATCCGCGGTCGGACGGCCTTCCTGCATGTTCATCCACAGATGCATGTTCTGACCGAAGTCAAACATCACAACGTTCATGGTTGTATCTCCCGCGTAAGCCGCAGCCTGCACGGTCGGGACATCAAGCGCTACCTGCGCGTCGCCGGACTGTACCGCCATCACACGGGCAGCCGCGTCGTTCGTGAACGTGATGTGAATCGTCTTGTAGTATCCCTTGTAGTCGGGATCCCAGTAGTTGTCGTTTCTTTCCAGAGTGATGGACTGGCCGCGCTGCCATTCCACAAAGTGATATCTGCCGCAGCCTGCCGCCGGATTCGTCGCCGCCGCTTCGATTCCGCCTGCCGCGTTGACTTCGTCCTCACTGACGATGCCGAAGTTCGTGTAGGACATCATGGTTAACAGATCCGGAGCTACCAGGTTGTATTCGATCGTAACCGTATGCTCGTCATCCGCCACAGCACCCGCGACGAACTGACCGGTGTCACTGCCCGGGCTGTAGTCTTTCCATACATTCACGGAATACACCACATCATCCGCTACCAGCGGAGTGCCGTCGCTCATCGTTACATCGTCTCTTAAGGTGAATTTCAGATGGGTATCATCCACCCACTCCCAGGCCGTTGCCAGGCTCGGGAGAATCTCGCCGGTTGCCTTGTCAACCTTCACCAGTCTGTCCATCAGAGCGCCGGTCACATACTGCGTCTCATTCTCAACGCCCTGTACAGGAGCTCCCCAAAGGGAAGACGGCTCGTTTGCGAAAACAATTTCCAGGGTTTCGTCGGTCACTTCCGTGCCCGGAGCATCGACGTCCGCATCCAGAATTGCCGCGTTTGCGCAGGTAACCAAAGACAGCGTCATGGCCGCCGCAAGCGCGAGTGCTGCGTACTTCTTGAATCTCATTTCTTCTCCTCCTTGCGAAAAATATTGTGTGATACAGTTACTTCCACCTGTTACTCATTCTATCAGCGAACGCCATTTTTTCTTCTTTTTTTTCAATGTATTTCCTTTCGTTTAGTGACCTCTTATTTAACCCTGGATCCCCTCAAGGTCAAAATAATGCGCTTCTTTTGACTTTTTGACGCGGAAACGGGCGAAATCAAGGGGCGATCAGGTCAGATTCACGAAAGCGGACCCATCCCTCCCGTCAATTTTGCCCTCTTTTTTGACCCTCACTGACAATCTTTCCACCCAAAAGCCCATTCAGGACCCTTTCACCTTCTGGGTATAGGCTCTCGGCGTCATCCCCTCACGGTTTTTAAAAACCCTGGAAAAATAGTAAGGATCCCGAAACCCGCTCTTTGCCGCCAGTTCCTCCAGGGAAAGCGGCTTCGGACTCTGGATGATCAGATCCCGTGCGTAGTCCAGTCTCCGGTTTGTCAGAAACTCAACAGGCGGAAGGCCTATTTCCTTTTTGAAAAGTTTGCGGAAATGGTTGATCGTATAGCCTGTTTTGCCGATCACCGTGTGCAGATCATAGTCCGGGTCGAGGAAGTTGGAGTTGATATCCTCCATGACATGAAACACCGTCTCGTTCATGTTTTCCGAGAGCATCTCCGCGGAAACCAACGCAGAGAACATGAGGGTATTCAAAGACGACATCAGACCGTCATGATAAGGAACCTGCATGTCCTTTATATCCAGCGCGAAAAAGAAAATCCGGCGAAACAGCTCAGTATATTGTACGGGGATTTTGTGCACATGCGGACACTCATCCGGAATGTCCTTCACGACGACTCTGCCAATCAGCAGGTCGCTCCCGCACTGAATCTTTATTTTCGCCCCGGTCTTTGGCGCCAGGATCTCCTTTGCCGTAACTTCCAGTTTTGTCCCTTCTGTGTCGGTCATCCCGCTTCCGTTTAAGATGATCCAATATTCCGGAAATTCCGGCTGGATAACCGTACCCCCATGGATACTCATATACGAATATTCCGCGTCCATAACAAACCCTCCCTGTATCTTCCTCTTAAATCCTCTATGCTGACGGCGAGGAAAACCCGGCTGTCTTCCTGCCCAGCCCCAAGTGCAGCTTCCCGGTCCTAAGTCGGCGATTTTCTCCCTCACCGTTTCATTTTAAAAAGCGCCCTTCGCTTCTTTCATTTTGGCTTTCTCTGCGGAAGATGTCAAGCAGGCAGACGAAAAGTCACCAGGTCCTTAAGAAACAGACATCCTTCTGCCGCAGGGATTCGTCCCGGTTCCTCCTTGCGCGGGAGAAATTTGCGAAAAAGGTTCCAGGAGGGCAAGTGAAAATTGAATCGTCCCAAGAAAAAAGTGAATCAGGTCTGACATACATACCCGCAAAGCTGCTGTCCAGACCTCCCAAATCGGCTGCCCGACCGCAAAACTGAAAGGAAGGCCTCTTTCATAATCCTGCCAAAATCCGGCACATGTCTGCCCTCCTGAAACACCCCCGAAGGCTGTTTCTCCCGGTGCAGTCTTTTGTTTTTGCCGGATGAGGACTCCTTCCCCCCTTCGCCCTGGTCCCGGATCCTCTCATAAAAACGACCGCAAAACGTCCAGAAAAAAGTGAATTCTCCCAAAGGAAAAGTGAATCCATATTTCCCGGCGCTGAAAGACCCGCTATACTTCATGACAGGTAAATCAGATCGGAGGTGTATCAATCGTGAATCTAAAACCAGCGGCCGTGTTTGCAGACCGGATGGTACTGCAAAGAGGCAAACCGGTCTCGGTATTCGGAAGCGCGTACCCGGGAGCCGACATACGGGTAGCCATCCAGGGCGTAAGCGGACAGGGAAAAGCGGACGATGACGGCAGATGGCTCATTGCCCTTCCTCCCTTAAGCGTTTCCCTGCAGGAGACCATGACGATCGAATCGGGAGAAGAATCCATCACCGTTACCGATGTCATGGTGGGGGAAGTTTTTCTGGCGGGCGGCCAGTCCAACATGGAATTTCAGATGCGCTATGACCAGGATTTCGAAGCAGAAAAACTGATCTGCCAAAACCCTTTCATCCGCATTTTTGACGTCCCCAAAATCTTCTCTACGGAGAGTGAAAAGAGGCATGACTTTTCCCTGTTCGGATTCTGGCGCACGTGCGATGAAAGCAACCTGCAGTATTTCTCCGCGGCGGCCTACTACTTCGCGCAGACTCTTTCGGCACATCTGCAGGTCCCAATCGGCATCATCGGCTGCAGCGTGGGCGGATCGCGCACCTGCTGCTGGGTGGATGAGGAAACTGTCGAAAAATGCGGTCCGCAGTGGATGCGGGAGTATGAAGCTAATCTTCGATCCGTCCCGGATCTTAAGGAGGCAGAAAACTCCTACTACGCGAACACGTTTATCGATCCCTCCCATCCGTTTGACAATCCTCTGACAGACCGGTGGATGAAGGGACTTTCCTTCGAGGAACAGAAAAAGATGCTGCAAAGTCTGGGAAACGGACCAGGCGGCCAGGTTATCGGTCCCTGGCATGAATGGAGGCCATGCGGACTGTACCACCAGATGCTGGAAACCATTCTTCCCTATACGCTTCGCGGCGTGATCTGGTATCAGGGAGAAAGCGATGAAACACATCCGGAATGCTACAGCGAAATGATGCACGGGCTGATCGGTCTGTGGCGCGAAAAATGGAATGATGAACTTCCTTTTCTTATCACGCAGCTGGCGCCGCTGGGTACGGAACTTGGCACCGACGGCTTAGGATTCCCCAGGATCCGCGCTGCGCAGGAAGAATTAACCAGACAGATCCCGCTTGTATGGAGCGCTTCAACCTCCGACTGCGGACACCCATATGACATCCATCCCAAGCAGAAACGTCCCGTCGGCTGCAGACTGGCACTGCTGGCGCTCAGGCATATATATGGGAATCCTTTGCTGGCGGACGCGCCGGTTCCCAAAACCATCAGGCGCACTGCCGACGCCCTGGTAATTCCCTTTGACCACGCGGACGGAGGTCTGCTGGTTCTGGGCGATACCATTCACGCGCTGCAGATTTTTGACGGGGAGAGGGAACTGACCGCACAAACGGACTTTCAGGCATACACCAAAGGAGACACCCTGGTCATCAAGGCCCTGCCGGGAAAACCCTTTCACGCGAACCGGGTGGTATTCGCCGGTTCCTGTTACTACCAAGTCAATCTCTACAACCGGGCGATGGTCCCCGCGAAACCGTTTGAATCGGCAGTCTGCTGAACTGCCGTTCTGTTCTGCATTTCCAAAACACAGCAAAAAAGGAGGAACCTGACATGAAACGAAAGACACTTGCAGCGACGATTTTACTCAGCGCGGTTCTCTGCGCACAGTCGGCGCTGGCGGACGAAGCGAAAATCAACACGGATCCTGTCAACACGAAAGTGACCGATGAAACTTTGTATGTCGGCCTGGCCTCAGAACCTTCCATGCTCTGGGGCGCGGCCAGCGGAAAGCTGGAAAACGAGGATGTCATGATCACAGCTCTTCTTACGGATACGCTGGTGAGCTACAACAATCAGACGGGAGAAGTCTTCCCCAACCTGGCCTCCTCCTGGGAATGGACAGATGAGACGCACTGCCGTTTCCACCTGCGCGACGACGTCACAATGACCGACGGTACACCGCTTACCGCGGAAGATGTTGTCTACACCGTGGGCATATGGACAACGAAAAGCGCCGCCACGGATACGGGTATGTTCATTGTCGGGGCAGCTGCGGAAGATGAGCATACCGTCACGATCGAGTTTACCACACCCGCCCCTGATCTGCTTATGATGATGGGCTGGTACCAGTTCGGCATCGTCAGCGAAGAGGAAGTGGAAGCAGCCGGAGGACTGGAGAACGTGCAGAAAAATCCCGTGATCGGCTCCGGGCGCTACCGCTTCAAGGAATGGCAGAATGGAGTCAGCATCACGCTGGAGCGCAATGACAGCTACTGGAATCCGGACTATAAGGGCTACTTCAAGGAGATCGTCTTCCACTTTACCACTGATTCCGCCTCCCGTGTGATGTCTGTGGAAGCCGGGGAACTGGACATCGCCTGCAATGTTCCGGTCATCGACAGCTCCGTGTATGTCTCGAAAGACACACTCAAAACGTATATTTTCCCGATCGGGCAGGTTTCCCATCTCTGGTACAACATGGGGGAAAACGCTGGAGCCACAAAAGATCTGAAGGTAAGACAGGCCATTGACAAAGCCCTCAACTTTGACGCGATTGCCCAGGTGGCAACGGCAGGCTACACCGAACCGTCCTTCAGCTATGCTGATAAGGCGAGCGTGTATTATACGCAGACTTTCACGGAAGAAGAACGCGCCGTCGATGTGGAAGGAGCAAAGGCGCTTCTTAAAGAGGCCGGTTACGAAAACGGTCTGGAACTGACGCTTCTGTGCACACAGGATACGGTGCCGGTTGCCACAGTCATGCAGGCAAACCTGGCAGAAATCGGCATCAAGCTCACGATTGACGCCCCGGATATCGCGCAGTTTGTGGATGCCGCCTTCGCTGGGAACTACGATTTGGTTCCTGTCGGAGACACGCTTCTGGCAAGGGCTCCGAACATCATTCCTTTCTTAAGGAAGGCCAACATTGAGGGACCCGGCGTGGTAATCGGCGGACCGAAATGGACAACGGATGAGATTGACGGTCTGATCGCTGCTCTGGTTTCCGAGACGGATACTGACAAAGCCACAGAGGAATTACAGCAGCTGGAAAGCATCCTGAAAGACCAGATGATCTGTTCCAATCTCTACCCGGAAGTGCAGTCCGCGATTACCTCCACACAGTTAAAGGGACTCACGCTCACAGACAGAAGTTACCTGGATCTGGGCACTTTGTACAAGTAAAAAACAGGCACAGGAAAAACCCGCTCCCAATCTTTTTTAGACCCGGGAACGGGTTTTTGATTCTCTTCCCTTTTCTCCTCTTTCACAGACACACGGAAGATAAGGAGTTCCTTCCCTGTGCCGCTCCTTTCCGCCTTTTGGTCTAGCAGGGCTGCAGCACGTCCCAGTGCTCCGCCAGCTTGCCATCCTCCAGACGGTAGATATCCACCACCCGGCAGAGAGTTTTTCCCTCCGGATCCACGTTCTTTAAGTACACGGCGACCACGTTGTCTTCCTCGATCATACGCACGATATTTAAATGAAACGTCGGGTTCGCCACGAACTTCTCGGCGAAGGCGCTCTTTAAGGCTTCCCGCCCCTGCTGCACACCCGGGTTGTGCTGGATGTAGTCCTCGCGCACATACTTATCCGCCGCCTCCACGATGTGGTCGTTAAAAAACTCCCTGTAAAACGCCTGAATAACCTCTTTGTTTGTCATCTTAACTTCTTCCTTCCCCTGATCTGTCAAACCAGACCACTCCTTATGCATCGGTTGCAAAGCGTCGTTTCGCGCATTCCTCTTTGCACTGCCTTCGCAAAACTCCCCACTTCCTTAAAGGGGTTTCGTTTCCTTTAACTCAAACCAGTCAAACGAGGCTTCATTGTCCGCGTCCTTCCCGTTGCCGCTGGCATACATGCCGATCACGGTACCCGACATGCAGCCGACCTTCTCCGGGTTGATCGCCAGACCGTCGGCGGCAGAAAGCACCGTAAGATCTTCCTCTGACTCTCCGTAACAGGCCGTAAATCGCTCCCCGTCCAGGCAGAAACGCAGGACAGCCTCCTCCTTCTCCCAGGGCGCTTCAGCGATCACCTGCCGTCTGGTTTCGCTTGCAAAGCCGGGGATATGGGGCGGTACTTCAAACTCCGCGGTAACTAAAACCAGGCGGATCACCTGTCTGCCCTCCTCTAAGGCTCTTTCCAGATGATACTGATGATTTAAGGCCTGCACAACCGCCAGACCGGCGGTTTCTTTTCCCTTCGGCAGAAACGACATCTTACAGGTGGCCGTCTCACAAATCTGCCGCTGCCGTCTGGCCACAAAGGAGACATAGTGATCATACTGCTTTTCTGATCCTAAGTGCACGGCCTCCAACTCATCTTCCAGAGACTGGCCGATGCAGCGCAGCGTCAGATGCGAATCCTCTATCTTCCAGAAGTCCCCGTAGGGAGTTCCCCAGAAAGTCCAGTAAAGAGGAAGTGTCGGCTTTTCAAACTCATCACGGGCTGCTTCCGGCGGCACCGGCGCCGGTTTCAGACACGCCGGGGCATCATACTCCCACTCCACCTTTCCGGTTTCCGGGGAGAAAAGAGGCCAGTCACGTTCCCAGGTAACCGGGCAGAGAAACGTCTCCCGTCCTAAGTTCTTGCCGCTTCCCTCAATCAGACGGGAGGCCAGCATCACCGCGTACCAGCTTCCGTCCGGCAGATCGACGAGGTCGGCATGCCCGACGTTCGTGATCGGGCAGTGAAAGCCCATATGCCGGTGCGTCATTACCGGATTGGCGGGATTTCCCTCATAGAAGCCAAACAGTTCCCGGCTCCTGGCGACAGCCACACTGTGGTAGTGCTCCGTGCCTCCCTCGGCGATGATCAGGTAATAGTACTCCCCGATGTGATACAAATGCGGCGCTTCCGGGGAGGCGGCTTTGCGCAGAGCACTGTTAAAGATCGTCACCGGTTCCCCCGCCATGCGAAACTCATTCATATCATATTTCGCCAGCCAGATCCCGCGCTCCATCTCTCCCGCGCCGTTGTCCCAGACATTGCCCGTGCCCATGATATAGCTCTGACCGTCGGTGTCAAAAAAGATCGAGGCATCGATCCCCGGCACATCACTCAGCCAGTGCGGCTTCGACCACGGCCCCGCGGGATCCTTCGCGGTAATGATATAGTTCCCCTGATCGCAGAAATTCGCGTTGATCAGATAGAACGTCCCCTCATGGTAGCGAATCGTGGGGGCCATCAGCCCGCCGACCATGCTGTTTCGCTCCAGATGCAGGCCGTTCTCCTTCGTCATCGCGTTGCCGATCTGCTCCCAGTGCATAAGATCCCGGCTGTGAAAAACCGGGAGTCCCGGGCACAGCTCAAAACTGGAACAGACCAGATAAAAGTCCTCCCCGACCCGACAGATCGAGGGATCCGGGTAAAACCCGGGAATAATCGGATTTCTGATTTTCTCCATAACCTTCTCCCACCTCAGGATTTCCCCTGTGTTGTCTATGCAGTCCCGTCTGAACGCACCCCGCCGTTTTTCCGCGGCAGTCACCCTGTTTAAGGAACAAACAGGTTCGCAGGATGCCTAACCCTTCCTTATTTATCCGGCAGAAAACGCTCCCCTCTTAAGGGGATGTATCTTAGGTCTCTAGCGAAACTCCTTCACATACGGCGCCTCTTTACGGTACGCGCTCCAGGTTTCCACTCCTTCGCCGTTTGGATCGCCGGTTTTCATGAAATTGGTCCAGTAGGTGGCCATGCGTTCGCTTAAATCCTCATCCTCTTTGGTCATCGGCCGCCAGCAGCGCTTCAGAGTCCCGTGGACATACCAAATCTCCGAGGAATGAAAAGCCCCCGCGTCATCCCCGGGCAGTCTGTGCGTAAACCAGTAAAGGTAGGTCGGTTTTCCGTAAACCTCTTCGACCTTAAGCGCCCAGCGTTTTCCTTCCTTCTGCAGTACCCCCGGCTCTCCATTCGCCGCTTCCTCCGGCGACATGCCCAGATCGTTTCCGGTGCTGCCCACAAGGTAGGGAATGTCGTGCATCCGCCCCTGTTCCCAAAGTTCCTTAACCGTACCGGAAAGCACATATCCGTCCGCGTTGGGCACTAAAACCAGATGATCCTTTAAGTGCTGAAAGCTCCAGGCCTCCAGTTTCAGCCTCGCCTCCCGCAGCGATTCAGCATCTAAGAAGCGCAGCTCTTCTAAAGAGGAAACATGCGCGAACCTGACAAACTTTTCTCCCAGCTCTTCCATCTGGGAAAGCGTTGGGCAGTACAGGATATTCTCTTTGCAGGAGATCCCGCTTTGCAGGATCGCCCCGGCAATCTTGCCTCTGGTCAGTTCGCTCGATACCAGTACCTGGGCAGACATGCTGCCCGCCGACTGGCCAAACACTGTGATGCGGTCAGGATCGCCGCCGAACGCCGAGATATTTTCCCTCACCCAGTCCAGGGCCGCGATCTGATCTAAAATCCCGTAGTTGCCGGAGATCCCCAGCTCACTCTCTTTCGAAAGCCACGGGTGTGCTAAAAATCCGTACACGTTAAGCCGATACTGGACCGTCACCAGAATCACGCCTTTTTCGCAGAACTTCTCCCCGTCAAACTCGAGTTCGCTGCCGTATCCGCCGGAAAACGCGCCCCCGTGAATCCAGAAGGCCACCGGGTACGGTTCCTCTTTTTTCTCCTTCGGCGCCCAGATATTCAGATACAGACAGTCCTCGCTCATGGGGCGAAGAAACTGCGGATCGCTGTAAAACTCCTTATAGTAGAGCGCCCCGAACGCGCTGTCCGGGGTGGGCATATCCTGCGGGCAGATCGCGGCGAACGCATCCGCCTTTCTCACACCCTCCCACGGTTCCATCTTCTGCGGCGGCTGCCAGCGACGCTTCCCCACCGGCGGCTTCGCGTAGGGCACGCCCCGAAAGACCGCATAGGTGCCCATGTCCGCGCCGGAGAGTGCCCCTTTCTTTGTCTCCACAACCTTGTCCATTGTTTTCCTTCCTTTTTCGTCCCGCTTAAGGTTCGTCCGGCTAAAAAAGTTTTTGTGTAAAAAGGGGTGCCCCCAAAGGCCGGGGAAGAGGGCTGTCACGCTTTCTGCCGCCGTCTTTTAAGGGCACCCGATTTTAAAATACTCTTGTCTCTTTTTTACTTGCTTCCCATCGCCCGCACGGCGGAGATCACGATGTTGCCCTTGATCTCGGAGACAGGCGCTCCTCTTGAGCAGTCACAGACGATGCTGTTGAATCCCTGCAGCATCGGACCGTAAACATCCGCGTGTCCGAACTGCTGAATCAGTTTCACAGCCACGTTGCCGACATTTAGATCCGGCCAGATCACAACGTTGGCCTTGCCGGCCACTTTGCTCTCTCTCTTGACCTTCTTCGCCGCCACCGCCGGAACAATCGCCGAGTCAAGCTGGAATTCTCCGTCGATCGCCAGATCCGGGCGCTGCTCGTTGGCGATCTTTAAGGCTGTGGTCACCTTGTCGATCAGCTCTCCCGTGCCGCTGCCCAGCGTGGAGTAGCAGACCATCGCGCACCTGGGCTCCCAGCCCAAAAGTTCGCGCACGGTATCACAGGCGGAAATGGCAATGCTCGCCAGCTGCTCCGCGTTCGGATTCGTGCACACGGCACTGTCGCCGATGGCCAGGAGGGTTCCTTCACTTCCTTTAAATTCGGGGATATCCGCCAGCCCGATACTGGAAATCGTGGCGATGCCCGGCTTCATGCCGACGATCATCTGCCCGGCTAAAAGCACATCTCCGGTCGTGTTGTCGATCCCGGCGAACGTCACGTCCGCGTCGCCAACCGCCTGCATGGTCATGGCAAAGTACAGGGGATTCTGCATCCGGCGTCCCAGTGCCTTTTCCTTAAGCATGGTCCCCGGTTTTGCGACATAGGCCGCGATCACCTGATTCTTGTACGCTTCATCGTCGATATCGACGAACGTAAAGACATCCGTGTCATAGCCTCTTTCCTTCGCCAGCGCCGTTAACTCCTCGGTGTGTCCCACCAGCACGGGGATAATATACCCCTCCTTGCCGGTCTCGTAGGCCGCCTGCATCATCTTTTCATTAGTGGCCTCCGGGAACGCGACCCGCTGCGGATTCGCCTTCGCTTTCTCATAAATCTGATCCAATACGCTCATGTTCGTTCTCCTGTTTTTTACTTTCTGCCCGGACGCATTTTTCGGATCCGCACTCAGACGCGGGATCCGCGAAAAACGTCTTACAGTTCCTCCTCCACGGCATCTACCAGATCCTTGACGGTTTCACACGCGGATGCCACCTGCAGAGCCACCATCGCATCCAGTTCGTTCTCGATCTCGGATACCAGGGCCACCATCTGCACGGACGCCCCCTTCAGGTCCTCCTTAAAATTCGTCTCCAGAGAAACTTCCCCGGGCTGCTTGCCATAGGAAACCTCCACGAGTTCGATGATCTTTGCCTCTAATTCCTTTCTGTCCATGGTCTTTCTCCTTCCCTTATTCGTCCTCATCCAGATCAAACACCACGGTCTTGTAGCCGTCGCGCTGGTAAATCGACGCGTGGCAGCTGACCGGGAGCTTGTTGTTCGCCAGAATCTCGTTGCGTTTCTTTTTGGTCATCCCGCGTACGACTGCGTTCAGACGGGCGCCCTCTTCGATCTCCACTTCGCCGTAGGCATACTTGCCTAACGCCTTGTACTCCGGCTTGGAAGACAGAGCCGCCGGCATGACGATGGAGTGCATCTTGGCTTTGCCGCTGATCTCAATCCATTCCATGTCCCAGCAGCCGCAGGTATTGCAGGCGTAAACAGGAGGAAATTCCACAGCGCCGCACTTCTTGCATTTCTTCGCGGTGATCTTGCCTTCTTCCAGGTTCTGATAGAATTTTTCAACCACTTTCT
>CAZXSN010000020.1:0-45151 GCA_964643295.1 uncultured Lachnospiraceae bacterium | reverse complement strand
AGAGATTCTTTTCTCATCGGATCCCTTCCTCTTTTCCAGTCCTTTAAGCATTCTGAGACCGAGATGATCTCCTCTTTCTCCGACAGAAAACATGCTGTCAGGCTATAGGGAAACCAATGGGAGGTATGCTCATGACGGCAGCTTACACGGACAGCTATTAAAATAACTCTTTACATCAGCATTCATCTGTGGTATAAAAGAAACTTAAGGATGTGTTCATACTGAAAGGGAAACCAGGATGCATTTTCTTTTTGGGGAATATGATCATACATTTGCAAAAATCTAGGGGACCGGTGCGGGCCATGAAAGGAGGCTGCAATGCCTAAACAGCACAGAACATGCGTATGTGTTAGTCAGGCATATATTCTATGGGTAGAGAAATATCAGACGACGAGATCGTGAAAGCGCTTGTTGAAAAAGTGAAAAGCTCAAGCACCATCAATGAGATCCCCGTATGTGACAAGAAGTGTCTTACATTCTGGGGGACCGGAGCAAAGAAGGATGTCTTTGATGCTGATCCGTGTACACTTCAAGGAATTCCTTTTAGGCCGTGAGGAAAACCCGGCAGTCATTTAAAGTAGAGCACAATCCGACCGATCTGTCCAGGAGGACAGATGTCAAATCCTGTCATTTTACTGCTAAACGACCTTTTTGTGCGGCCGCTTTTCATCCTGCCGTCTGTCAGATGGAGGATCTTAAATCTTCTTTCAAATTGAAACTAATGATCCGCAGCAAATGATTCCTCTTTTGCCTTGCCTTAAGGATACTCACCGGACTGCCTTCAATTTTATCCAGATCAGCGGCTATCCCTCTTTTTAAATAAGGGCTCCTCCCCTTAAGAAAGAGCCAGAGCCCTGCCCCTCGTAAAGAGGCCTGCATCGGCAAAAAATGCAAAAAAGTCCGGCACAAAACCAGAACACCCTTTTGTGTGAACCGTCCCGTGCCGGACCTTCCTTATTTTCTGACTGCTTTTATCCTGCGTTCTTTTCAGACCGCTTTCTTCCAACTGTCGGCTGAGGGCTTCTTTTGCCTTTTGCGTTCCCTTAAGGAAACCCTATTCCACCTCGATCTCGGTTTCTGTCTCCGTCTCCTCCAGCTCTTCAATCACAGCGTTGTCATAGACAAACTTCAGTGTCTTATCCATCAAAAGGCTGGCCATCACCGTCTCCTCGTCAAACTCGGACTGAAACTCCTCCACGGAATCGTACCCATACGTTTCCGTATACTGTTCACACCCCTGCTGATATTCCTCCGGCGTTATTTCAATGCCCTCCGTTTCGGCGACCGCGCTTAGGATCATCTCCTGCTGGAGGCTCTGCTGCACATTTTCCACGACAGCGTCATGGAAGGTCTCCTCCGTCATGCCATAGGCTTCAATCAGTTCCCCGTATTCCATGCCGTTTAAATCGGCAAGCTCCCTATACACGTTCTCCATGGAGCTTACGCTGTAATCCACCACATCCTCCGGGAATCCCGTGATCTCACAGGTATTGTATAGCTGCGTCATCAGTTCCACATTCACCTGGTTGTCCCGTTCCTCCTCCTCCAATTTCTCCCGGATGGAGCCCCGGTAATCCTCCGCCGTCGAATAAGCCCCATCGCTTAAGGAGGACGCCAGATCATCGGTAAGTTCCGGCATGATAAAGTTCACCTTCACGGTAAATTCTACATCCTGGCCCGCCAGCTCCTCACTCTGATAGTCCTCGGGAAACGTAAGCGCAAGCGTTGTCTCCTCCCCCGCGGATACACCGATCAGTCCCTCCTCAAACCCATCGATAAAGGTCCCGGAGCCAATCTCCAGATCATATCCCGCCGCCGTGCCGCCGTCAAAGGCCACGCCGTCTTTCTTTCCCTCATAATCAATGTTTACGACATCTCCATCCTCCACGGTGCCTTCGGTATCATAAAGCTCCCTTGCCACAATCTCGCCGTTTACGGCCGTCTCGATATCGTCCGCCGCGATCTCAATCGGTTCCAGCACAACCTGCAGACCCTTGTATTCCCCCACTTTCACGTAATCCAGTGCGTCATACTCCGGTCTCGTCTCGGGCGCGGCTTTGGAAGAAGCGCTTTCCTCCCCGGCTTCACTCTCCGCTTCCGTTAAAGATTCTTCCCCGGAAAGGCCTTCTGTCTCAGCCTCCGTCTCCGAATCAGCCGGATTTTCCGTCTCTTCCTCCGAAAGCATTCCTTCCGTCTCCGCGACAGAGGCCACTATCCGGTCATTTGAATCTTCGGTGTCCTTCTCTGAATCGGCCAGCACTGTATCCGAAACGGTTTCCGGTTCCGTCTGCGTTTCCGCGAAAGCCCCCGTCGCGCTTGCCGAAAGCAAAGCAGCCGAAAGAAGCAGTGCCGTTCCTGTTTTCATTTTTCTCATCTTCATCAGACTTCCTCCTTGTATCCTCCTGTATCCTGACAGCAGGCACAGGAAACGTTTCTTCCCTTACCGCACATCCCCAAACCCCGCCGACAGGCTCTATCCCGGCGTTTCGCCGCTTAAGAACTCCCCGCCTGAAGCGGGAACGGACATGCTTAGACAGATGCTTACCTGCGCGGGGAAAGGCCGAAGCGGCTCCTTTCCTTTGTCAGCCGCGCATTCCAGTTTAGTATAACACAGATCGCTCTCGTTCGCAGTAAAAATTTGCGGCCCGGTTCATGCGCTTCCGGCCAGTTTCCTGCCATCCGTTTAAGACACAGTTTCAGGCGCAGAATTTCCGACTGTTTCCGGAGGTTTCCTCGGTAACCTTTTAAGGACACCCTCCGTCTGATCGGGAAAAGGAATGGAAACGAAGAAGTTTAAAGCGGCCTTAAACAGCATACGGAAAGTGGCCGAAAACTCTTACGTTTCCGGTCAGAGTCTGACAGAAAAGCTCCTGCATCTGTCAGTGTTTCAGGCCGAAAAACAACGATGATTTTTTTCAGAATTCAAAACCTGCTTATTGCACTTTTCAGGAAAGAATGTTAGAATACATTCCAGCAATCCGCTCAGGCGGAAAATAGGAGGTTCATATGCCACAATTTCTTAAGGTCCTGCTGATCATCGTGATCGTAGTAGTCATTGTCCTGGCGATCCTCTACTTTGTCGGCACAAAGCTTCAGAAGAAGCAGCTGGCACAGCAGGAGCAGATGGAGGCCGTCAAACAGAATGTCACCCTGATGGCGATCGATAAGAAAAAACTGCCAGTGAAGGAATCCGGTCTTCCACAGATGGTGATCGATCAGACACCCAAGCTGATGCGGCGTTCCAAGATGCCCATTGTCAAGGCAAAGGTCGGTACAAGGATCATCACCATGGTCGCCGATCCAAGAATCTTTGACATCATCCCTCTGATGAAGGAAGTCAAGGCCACTGTCAGCGGCATCTATATCACAGATGTGCGGGGTCTTCGCGGTCCCCTGGAAGCGCCGCCTACGAAGCCGAAGTTCTGGACACGTGTGAAAAACCGTTTTACCGGGAAGAAAGACAATAAAGACAATAATAAGAAGGACACCAGCAAAAAGAAGGCCTGAGGGAATATCCCGGCCGGCTAAGTATCGTGAAACACAGCAAACCAGAAAGCAGCTGCAGCTGTTTCCGCATAGACGGACACAGGCGGCTGCTTTTTCTGTTGTGTGCGCCTGGATAGCCATCTTACGGTTGTGAGAAGGCGCAAAGCATAAGCCAGGGCAACAGGCAGGGGATGAGAAAGTGTCCATTAAGATAAATTTACCAGCCCACGCAGGAAGTTTCCGACGGTAAGCAGATTTTTCCTTCGTATGGTAAGGAGTTTTTTCCACACGTGGTAAGCACTTTTTTCCTTCGTATGGTAAGCAGATTTTTCCTGAAAAAGAAGATGCCGCAGGATATTGGGTGAAAGGCATGTTGATAACGTATATAGAAGATGACTCAATGAACATGCTAAGAATGAAAAGAGCGATTGTCTATGGCAGCTGCCGTACCACTCTTGGTATGGATGCGAACTTGAAACACAAGTTCGAGAAACTTTGTAAAGATATGGGCTTCCCGCAAAGCCTGCGCCCTGAAATGAGATACGTTTCTTCTTTTCTTCTCTCCAGGTTTTTCAGAGCTCTCTGTCGGTGCCGGGAAAGTGCCGCAAAGGTCGCACCTTCCCTTTGCCTTATTAAGACAATATCAGGGTTTTCCATTCTCAGGCATGACCTCTTTTCCGGATTCCGAACCAAAAGCGGAAAACACCTTCACCTCACTGCTTTCGTCTGCTCTTATTCCCCGCAAACAGCCCGGCCCGCAGAATCAGGAACCCAAATCTGCGCAATAAGTCTAAGAGGATGAACAGTTTTCTGCTCCCTTCGTGGATGCCCGCTTCCCTATCTTACCTGCATGAAGCACAGGGTTTCAGGATCCAGTCCTGCTGACAAATTTTCCCCTGTACTTGCGCATTGATAAGAAGGAAAGAGATTCAAGGGCAAAATAAACAGGACGATTAAAGTGCGCGGCCTTTTTCAGTGTTCTTGAATACATATCATTCTACCGCTTACTGTCCTGAAAGGATGCCTTTTTGCGGGAGACGGAAACTGCACCTGACATCTGAAAGTCATGAACTCCTCGCATGAACGAAAAAGCATCCCATAAAGGTGCGGACAGTGGTCTATGTTCCTTCCTTACGGATATTGTCTTTCGTGATGGTAAATCTTTAGCAGATATACCCAAAAAGGAAAGGATTCGAAGTTGGATCACCTTCTGGATTTCCCAGGTTTTGTATGATATGCTGAGGGATTTGTCTGGGGAAAATATTGCTGAAATCAGGAATTCATCGTCTGCCAGGTTTTGGACAGGAAATTTTGTTCCTGCCAATCCGTTCTGATTAGGTATGGTACCCACATCGGTCAAACAGGTAGAATTCCTAATCGAGAAGTTAACATTCATCCGACAAAAGATATGTCCTTTTCTATATCCTCCTGATCTGTCCCCCCCTTCATTTCATTAACTTAACTCTGAAAAATCAAATCGATTTCTGTTTCCCCGTGTTCCTGCATCAGTCAGGTTTTTCTCAATGATCTGTTCAATATTCTCAAGAGCATCAACTCTCACTATTCCGGATAGAAAACTTACAACTGGTTTAAACGTTAACCAAATGGCACTTGCCTTAACGTGCGGTCTGAAACTTCCTCAAATTTTGATTCCGTTTCATTTCCAAAACCCCATAAATGCCATTTTTCGTCCCTTTTCCTATTTTTTCATGGTCAATCGTCTTCCTTACAGGCTCTTACAACACCCTTTCTCATATCTCCTGTTTCCTTTGAGCGAAACCATTTCATGCACGAAATGGATAACTGGGATATATTCCAAAGTCCTGTTCCCGTAGTAATAGCTCGCTCACTGTTGACATGATTTATAGCAAACCGCACTTCCCATCCATGCTTAGTCTTCCTAAAGGAGGCTCCGCGTCTGTCAGAAAACCTGGATTTAGGCACATAATCCTTGGTTTATGGAAATCTTTCCCTTGCATTTTTCCTCCTCCTGTGTTAGAATGCAGTCAGTTAACAAATAATCGCCTATGATCCTTTTCTACATCCATGCTTCTTTTCAGAAGATACTGGGATTTACCAGCCACACACATGGAATGACAACTCAAGGCAGTATGGCATCAATACCAATTTTAACCTTTGTATGATTCAAGGAGGAAAAAGATGGGACAGTATTACAACATCGTCAACATCGATAAAAAAGAATATATGGATCCTGGCCTCTTCGAAGGATGCGACTCCAAACTGATGGAATGGCCCTGCACAGACCTTCCTGTCGCGACAGCCCTGCTGAATCTGATGGCAGACCGCTGGCAGGGAGACAGAGTTTATGTTGTCGGCGATTACGCTGAAGCTGACGATCCAAGGGACACTTTTTTCGCGGCTCTGGAAGCGGCTGAAAAGGAATTTGGTACGAAATCTCTGCATGAGTGGGCGGAAGAAACCTGCGCTCTGCTTGTTCCTCCCAACTTTTTCTCCTCCAGAAACGCCCAGTATTTACATGGCAGAGAGATCATCAGCGAGGTTCGGGCGGATATCTCAGACCATGGGTGGAGGTATATCATCAATCACGATTTGAAGCAGTACATTGACCTAACGCACTGCCCGGTTTTCCTGATCTACGAAGATGAGAAGACCGACAGACTTATTTTTCGATGTTTTTCTCCCCTGCCTATGCTGCTGGCGATGGGCAACGGACGGGGCGGAGGAGACTATCCCGACATTTTTCCAGGCCATGAATTTATTGGCACCTGGTGCGATTCGGTTACCTCGGTCAGGGTTCGCAAAGACCTGGGGAAAAAGGCTGCTAAGTATACCGAGTTCTATCCGGGATTTGTCAATCCGAGAGTACGGGAGTAGACGGCTGATCCTGGAAGATCCTGTACTCCTTGCGGTTCTTAAGCCTAAGGCTGCAGGACGGGTTTTCCAGAAAGCGCCCGCAAAGATGGAAGCCATCTACAGCCGATAGCAAATATAAGGTATTCAGGCTGTAATGATTCATTCAAACGCAAGTAGGGGGAGAGCCGTCTCCCCCTTTCTTTTTTTCGGTGTTCCCTCAGCATCATTGTTTTTTCAGATAACAGGCAAAGGACGAAAAAAGGATCTGTTTTTCAGGGTTTTCTCCTATTTTCGCCTGTGCGCAAAGATAAGTCCCACCGCCGCTACAGCCGCGCATAATCCCAGCAGGCCGCAGACAAAAGACGGCCAGGGAAGTCCCGCGACGGCCAATACCGGAAGGTCGGAAAACAGTCCCGCGGCGATCAGCAGTCCGCAGGAGAGAACTGACAGGGAAAGGATCTGCACCCTGCGGTTTTGATCCTCCCGCGTCTGAGGCGACTCGGTTTGTTCTGTCAGAACCTTCAGGTGACCGCTCTCAGCTTTGTGAAGAAGATCAGACATCTGTCCGGGAACGGCGGAAATACTTTTTACCGCCTCAAGCAGTGTGCGTCCCTGGTCCCTGAAACTGTCCTTCCAGCTGCCGCCAAAACCCTTCTCCTGCGAAAGGCGGTTGGCCACAATCTTCAGCAGACTGATATCCGGCGACAGATCCGCTAAAACTCCCTCCAGAGTGACCATCCCCCTGCCCAACAAAGATACCCCCTGCGGCAGCGCGATCTGGTGCTTCATCGCCAGGTCCAGCAGTTCGCCAAACACGGTGGAAAGGTTTAAGCTCCCCAGTTCCTTATCAGCGTACCGGTCAAGGAGGTTCCCGATATCCTGGATAAGCATCTGGTAATCGATCTCGCCGCGAACGTCTCCGATGGAAAGAACCGCATCCGCCAAAGCCTCCACATCATGAAGAGCCACTGCCTTAACGGCAGACTGCACCTGTCTGCGGTCTTCCCGGGATAAATGCCCCATCATGCCAAAGTCCAGCCAGATGATCTTCCCGTTCCCAATGAGCAGGTTTCCGGAATGGGGATCCGCGTGAAAAAAGCCGTCATCGAGAACCTGCCGGACATAGTGGTCGGCCAGTTTCTCTCCAATCTCCCGCCGGTCATAACCAGCCGCGTCCAAAGCGGCATTGTCAGAGATGGGAATACCCTCCGCGCGTTCCATCACCAGCACACGCGAAGTTGTGTACGCGTGCTCAACCTTCGGGCAGGCAGCGTAAGCGATGTCCCTGCAGCCTTCCGCGAAGCGCTCCATGTTCCGCACTTCCGTGCCAAAGTCCATCTCCTCCCGGGTCACATCCCAGATCTCATCCAGCACCATCTCCAGGTCGATCACCTTGCCGATGGGGATCGGCTTCACGATTTTGGCCGCCCGTTTGAGCAGCGCCATATCCTGTGACATGATCTCAAAGATTCCGGGCCGCTGAACTTTTACCGCCACTGGTCTTCCCGGACTCTGTCCATCCTCCGGTCTTAACACAGCCGCGTGAACCTGGGCAATCGAAGCGGAGCCAAGAGGCTCTTCGTCAAACGACAGAAAAATATCTTCCAGGGGTGAGTGAAGCTCCTCTTCCAGAACCTCTTTTACCTGGGAAAAAGGCATGGGATCCGTATCCTCCCGAAGCTTCGCAAGCTCATCGCAGTAGTCCGGCGGCAGGATATCCGGACGGGCAGAAAGAATCTGCCCGACCTTGACAAAGGTTGGTCCCAGTTCCTCCAGAAGTTCCCGAAACTGTACGGGGGAAAGCCTGGAGGATCCGCCGTAGCGCCGCAAAACCTTGACGATTTCCTTAAGCCTCTGTCTGGAGTCCTGACTGGTTTCTTCCTCTTTTGCCTGCTTTTTACCGTCCCCGTCCCTTTCAGGATTCACTGGTGCTTTCCTCATCCATCTTTTTCAGTCTCTCAATGAGTTCTTTCCGTTCCTCCCTGGAAAGCTGCATCGCGCAGCGCTCCACTTCCTCCAGGGTGCAGGGCTCCTCCTTATGGTGTTTCAGCTCCTCATTGAGCTTCCTTCCTTTCTGCACCACCTGCTCCCCTTTTCTGACAAACTCCTCCGCGATCTCGTCCGCCTTTTCACCGGCGATCGCCGCTGCGCCAACACCCGCCAGCGCGATCTTTTTCAGGTCTTCTTCGATTTCCGTAATCATCCTGCACACTCCTTTTTCTGCTTGCTTTTTTCCTTCTTCCTCCTGCCCTTCCGGAACCGAACGCAGGAAAACTGTTCCATTCAGCGAAGGTACGATACTTCCGCTTTTCCCTTCCCTCTGGCCAGCAGAGCTTTCTGTGCTTTCGCGGCATCTTCAAGTATGTCCTTCTGGTCCGTTACAAGATGGCCGTCGTACTTGAGGAATTCGCCTTCCACCATCGTATAGCGCACATTTGTGCTGTTGCTGCTGTAGAGAATCGAAGTCAGCGGATGATAGACCGGGAAGGTATCCAGGCTGTTAAGATCCCAGATCACCAGATCCGCGGGCGCATTCTCCTTCAGTTTTCCGGTGCCGAACGGGAATGCCGCATGACCGGCCATCAGATGCTGCCAGATCTCCTGTGTATTGTGACCGGTCGCGTCTCCATCCAGGAACTTTCCAAGCAGGGCAAACAGTCTCGCCTGCTCCACCGGATTTAAGGTATTGGAACTGGCCGCCCCGTCCGTGCCGAAACCGTAGTGAAGCTGCCTGTAATAATCGAAGAAGCCGCCTTTGCCGGAGGCAAGCTTCATATAGGTTTTCGGGCAGAAGGCGAACCAGGTATCCTCCCGCACTTTCTCCAGATCTTCCTCCTGAATCCAAAGTCCGTGCGCGACCAGCACCTGGCAGTCCAAAATCCCGGCTTCGGCAAGCACCCCGAATGGGGTTTTCCCGCACTGTTTTAAGGACAAAGTAACCTGCGCTTCCTCCTCCGACACATGCAGATGCACAGGAAGATTCAGCTTCTTTGCCCTGTCCGCCATCTCTCCTAAGGTCTCAATGGGGCAGGTATACGCGGCATGCGGACCCATGTGGAAAGCGATGCGGGAGGAATCGTGCCGGTGGTTTTCAATAAATTCCGTCACCTGCTCCAGCCGGTCCGGGAAATCGGGGGAAGAACCAAACAGCGTCGGCGCCAGATCCGCGCGGATGCCCGTATCCTTCACCGCCTTAAGGACCTGCTCCTCGCCGAAGTAATGGTCGGCGAACACCGTCACCCCGTTATTGATCATCTCCGCGATCCCTAAGCGGGTGCCCAGGTACACATCTGTATCGGTCATCCTGCTCTCATAGGGAAAAATCATTTCGTTAAACCAGGCATCGCTGGACACATCCTCGGCGATTCCCTTAAAGATGTTCATCGCCGTGTGCACATGCAGGTTCGGGATGCCGCAGCTTACATAATACCGGCTGCAGTCAATCGTCTCATCGGCCGTAAAAGTACCGTCATCTTTCTCCGCCTCCATGATCCGTGCAATCTTCCCGTCCTTCACGTACAGGTTCTGATTCAGAGTCACCGACCCATCCTCCAGCAAAAGGGCCGCGTTTTTTAACAGACAGCTTTTCATCGAAAACTCCTTTCTCTCACAAACGCTCCTGCCTCACTCCTGCATAGGCAGGGAAAGCAGAAACCGGCAAAGATCAACCTTTTCCGGGAGGCTCTCCTCAATAATGACCGTTCCCGGCGCGGTGCGATTTGTCAGTAAGTGTTCCTGTGTCAGCCTGCGTTTACATTCCCTGGCGGTTCCCTGACTGCCGTCCAGCAGATGCACATCCGGCCCCAAAATTTTTTGCAGCGTTTTTCTGACGAACGGATAATGGGTGCAGCCAAGCACGACCGCGTCGACAGGGGAGGAGCGGAAAGGTTCCAACAGTTGCTGAAAGTACTCTTCCAGCTTAGGGCCTTCTAAAATCCCCGCCTCGACAAACTCAACAAGACCGGGGCACGATACCGGCGTTACGACCGCCTGCTCCTCAAACCGGGCCATCAGATCCCGAAATTTACCTCCCTGTACCGTCGCGGGGGTCGCCAGCACCAGCACATGGGTATTCGCTTTCTCCAGAACGGCGGGCTTTATGGCCGGTTCGATGCCGATCACCGGAATCGCGGTATAGATCTCCCGCAGACTTTTGATGGCCGCGCTGGTGGCCGTATTGCAGGCAATCACAACCGCCTTGATGCCGCGCTCCCACATGCGGGATACCTGCATAAGCGTAAGCTGCCGGATTTCCTCCATCGGTTTCGTGCCGTACGGCGCGTGAAGCGAATCCCCGAAGAAATAGAAATCCTCCCGCGGAAGCTCCCGAATAAGCTCGCGCAGCACACTGATCCCGCCGACACCGGAATCAAACACTCCGACCGGCAGATTTTGTTTCTCCATAACCCCTCCCCGAAAAAAGCCGCACGGCAAGGTTTCCAGTGCCCCTCGATAAACGCCCTCAAGTTTCCCTGTCCCGTGCGGGACTTTTCCGTTTCCATACCTCCTCTTTCCGTCAGTGAAGCTATGACAGAAAAGCCAGAGATCCTCCGTTTTGCGCCCGCACCGTGACATCGACTGTACAGTCGACCAGGTGCCTTGCATCGACCTGCAGATCATATCCAAAGCTTAAATCAATCTGTTCTTCCGTTTCGTTCACTTTTACACTGGTCGTGGAGATCCCCAAAGAAAAGGTCCCATACGGGGTGTTATAATAAGTCATGCTTTTCTTGCTCTCTTCAAACACCATGTGCGCGTTGACAAACCCTCTTCTTTGCACTTCCACGCAGTGATCCCGAAATTTGATCAGGTTGTTCGTACCTCCCTGTGTTCCCTCCACGACCTCCACGTACTGGACATAGTGGTTGTTTCCCCGCTTGCAGTAATGGCCGGGATAGAACACTTCCACGTCCTCATTCTGATCCTGATCCAGAGCCTGATGGCCCCGGATGCTTAGCAAGACATCTCGTGTCATGTTTTCCTGTCTCTCCTGGTATTCTTAAAAACCGGCAGACGGCCTGCCATGGATGATCTTTCCCTTACCTGCCGCTAAAAGCCTTACAAAAACAGCGGTTCCCCTTCCAGAAACGCGTAACACACCGGCGTTTCTTTTATAAACTGCGCCCTGCCGCTCGTGACCTCGGTTACCGCGGACTTAAGTTCAAAAAGCGTCTCTTCCGGCACCAGAACGGTCAGCCGCACCACATCCGTATACTCGGACTCAATGATCTTAAGTCCCCGCTGTCCTAAAAGATACTGGATCTTTCCCACTCCATTGTAATCGGTCTTTACTTCCAGCCGAAACCCGCTTCTTTTCTCCACGATGCAGCTTGCCGAAAGCCCTGCCTGCACTGCTTTGGAATAAGCGCGTACCAGTCCCCCGGTTCCCAAAAGCGTCCCGCCAAAGTAGCGGGTGACCACCGCCACCGCGTTGTGGACTTCCTCCCCCAAAAGCACATCCAGCATCGGTCGTCCCGCTGTCCCCTGCGGTTCCCCGTCGTCGCTGCAGCGCTGCAGTTCCTGCCGTTCCCCGACGACAAACGCGAAGCAGTTATGCGTGGCATTCCAGTATTTCTTCCTCAAGGCGACGATTACCGACAATGCCTCTTCCTCTGAATTCGCCGGTTCCACGGTGGCGATAAACCGCGACTTTTTCTCCACGATCTCCGCCTCGCCGCCGCGATAGACAATCTTACTTTCCTTCATTAAAATATCCCCGCCCGCTCCTTTTAAAGAATGCCGACAGTCTCCCGTCTCTTCTCCCAGAAAAGCACGAAAAAGAGTGAAGGTTTCTTTCTCCGCCGGGAAACCATTGATGAGAATACTCCCTTCTCTCCTCCGAAAAAAGCCCCCGTAAAAGAAAGGCCCTGAAGGCCCCGGCATTTTTGTTCCTGCAAGCAGTATACCATATCCTGCCCAGCTTTTCAAAAAATTTCCACCGGCACGAAAAACGTGGAACAGACGCCGCGCAAAGCACCGGACAGCCGTTCAAAGTGCCGCGTAAAGCGTGAGGTTCCTGCCTCACGCCATGCTCTTGTCTTTCTGCACAAAAGCTGCGACCCATGGTTTAATTAATTATCTATAGTTTAGTGAATTGCTGTATCTATTCATTCTTTCCATGTTTCAGCTTCCCGTTCAACTTTCTGTCCCCGGAAAAATTTAAGAAACTATTCCAGCATTTTTCACAGGTTCGGTATACAATAAGGAAAACTTCTGTCTTGAAGACCTCTGCCTTTCATGCCTTTGTTTTTCTCCTTTTCCCCTCGCGAAGGGCAAGGCAGAAGGAGAGATCCCTGACAGAACCAGACAGAAAGTTTCGTTTCATGGATTTTAAGGTTTCCCAACGGAAGGAAAATGTTCATGGACTTTGGAAAAGCAGGCATCGCGAAGAGGATGTCCTCTACGACATCGAAGAAGGTTGCCAAAAAGATCAAATTTACCCTGGCGCAGCTCATCCTGCTTGCGCTCCTCATTCTGGTGATCGGCGTGGGAGCAGCGGGTGTGCGAATCATCGGCGACATCATCAAACAGGCGCCGGATATCTCCAACATGACTTTAGCGCCTACGCAGACCGCCACCTACATCTATAACCAGGAGGGAAAACGCATCCAGAAGCTGACGCTGCCGGAGGCCAACCGCGACCTGGTCGCCTTAAAAAATGTGCCGCTGGATCTGCAGCATGCCGTGGTGGCGATTGAGGATGAGCGATTCTACGAGCATAAGGGGATCGATCCCAAGGGAATCGTACGGGCGTTTTTAAGCGGTGTGCGCTCCGGATTCCACTTTTCGGAAGGGGCGAGCACGATCACCCAGCAGCTCCTAAAAAACAGCGTATTCCCGGACTGGACAAGCGAAGTGACCTTCAAGGACCGTCTTGTGCGAAAGATCCAGGAGCAGTACCTTGCGCTTCAGCTTGAAAAGAGCATGACCAAAGAGCAGATCCTGGAGGATTACCTAAACACGATCAATCTGGGGGCGGGCTGCTACGGGGTGCAGGCGGCGGCCTTCCGCTACTTCGGCAAGGATGTCTCAGAGCTTACACTCTCGGAATGCACGGTGATCGCCGGGATCCCCCAGAACCCCTCGGCCTACAATCCGATCGTTTTCCCGGAGAAAAACGCTGCCCGCAGAAAAGATGTGCTGGAGCACATGAAAGCGCAGGGGTATATCACGGATGTGCAGATGCAGGAAGCCTTAAACGATGATGTCTATTCCCGCATCCAGTCCAATGAGGAGAATACCGACAGCACCGCTTCCATCTACACGTTCTACCAGGACGCGATGATCGATCAGGTGCTGGACGATCTGATGACCGAGAAAGGATATACCTACAAGCAGGCGTTCCGCGCGGTCTATACCGGGGGACTAAGGATTTTTTCCGCCCAGGATGATCACATCCAGCGAATCTGCGATCAGGAATTTGCCAACTTAGACAACTTCCCCTCGGGAACCGAAGTCGGCATCGACTACGCGCTCAGCATCGAGGATCCAGACGGGGAGGTCACCAACTACGGAAGCGAGGATTTAAGGGCTTACGTAAGAAAAACCGCTGATCCTTCGTTTGACTTAATGTACAATACGACTGAAGAAGCCCGCGAAAGCGCGGAAGCGTTTAAACGGTCGGTCGTTGGCCCCGAGGATCAGATTTTAGGGGAACGAGTCACGATCACTCCGCAGCCGCAGGCTTCCGTGGTCATCATCGACCAGGCCACCGGCTACATCAAGGCGATTGTCGGCGGACGGGGAGAAAAGGAAGCCAGCTTAACCTTAAACCGGGCTTCCTACACGAAGCGCCAGCCGGGTTCCACCTTTAAGATCCTAACCGTCTACGCCCCGGCTCTGGACGCCTGCGGCAAAACGTTAGCCTCCACCTACGATAATGACGAATTCGCCTATGAGGACGGCACCAAGGTCAGCAACTGGGATTTAAGCAGCAATGCCGGTCCCACAACAATCCGCGAGGCGATCTACCGCTCCATCAACGTGGTCGCCGTGCGCTGCATCACAGAGATCACTCCCCGCCTGGGATACGAGTACGCGAAAGCCATGGGAATCACCAGCCTGTACGACAACTATGATACGGGGTCGGCGATTCTCTCCGACGTAATCCAGCCGCTGGCGCTTGGCGGCATCACCGACGGCGTCACCAACCTGGAACTGTGCGGCGCCTACGCCTGCATCGCCAACTTAGGGCAGTACATCAAACCGCGCTTTTACACCCAGGTGCTCGATCAGTACGGAAACGTGGTGCTCGACAACTCGAAACCGGTCTCTTCCACGGCCATGAAGGAGAGCACCGCCTGTCTGCTGACCGAGGCAATGAAGGAAGTCATCACCAACCCGAACGGTACGGCCTACGGCTCGATCGATCTGGGGATGATGCCGGTGGCGGGCAAGACCGGCACTACATCGAGCTACAAGGATATCTGGTTCGCCGGATTTACACCCTACTATACCTGCACCGTCTGGGGCGGGTATGACAACAATACCAGTCTGCCGGAGGACGGGATCTATCACACCTACAATAAGAAGCTCTGGTCCGCGATCATGTCCAGGATCCACGCCGAGCTGCCGGTCAGCAGCTTCCGCACTCCGAAAGATGTGGTTTCGGTCAATATCTGCCGCGATTCCGGGATGGCAGCCGCGCCCGGCTGTCCCTCCTACATAGAAAAGTTTGCCCTGGGCACGCAGCCTCGCCGCTACTGCAGCGTACACGGAAACGGCTCTCTGGTTGCTCAGCCGGAAACAGGTGTCTCCGGTTCTGATCTGGCCCCGGGGGCGATCACGATCTTCAGCAGCGACCAGACCACCTATTACCCGGATTCCTCCCAAAATTTAGGAAACAGCCAAAACGGCGGATCCGGACAGGGTTCCGGTTCGGATGATCTCATCACTCTGCCGGATAACCAGGAGGGAGATTTAAGCGGCGGATCCTATGGACAGGGCGGTTACTTCGATGATCAGATCACGCTGCCGGATAATCAGACGGGACCGGTAGACGGGGGATACTATGGGGATAACTCCGGGGAGATTACCCTGCCGGATAACCTGGAACAAGACTTAGGCGGCGGATCCGGAGAGGATCCCGGTTCGGACGGCTGGCTGGAGATTGAGATTTTAAACTGACAGGGAAACTGACGGGGAACAGGCGCCGAACACAACAAGAATCTGAAAGGCAGCTGTGCCGGGAAATGCTTTCGCACAGCTGCCCTTTTTGCTGAAAATCCGCAAAGTCGCGGTAAACCGGCCCAACGGACTGTCCAGACGGACGGACCCGATGGACAGGCCCGATGGACAAACAGAAAATGATGGTTCCCTCCATCCTGTTACTTCTGCTCTCCGACCATGCCGGAACGGATCTCATTTAACTTCTCTTTGATCTGTTCCTGCTGCTCATCGAAGAGCAGGCTTTTGTTGTACTTATAGTAGCGGGGGCATTCGTTTTGCTGCAGAAACCAGACCGCGTGGGAGTTGACGGAAAGCTCGGTGATAAATACCACCATCTCCTGGCTCTCCCCAAACGCCGCCTCCATAAAGTCAAAGGCCGCTTCCAGCTGTGCATAGACGAAGGACGTTTCTGATTCCAGTTTATTAACCTCTTCGGAAAAGCGGGTCTGTAAAAGGGCAAAGGCCGCCTCCCTCTCAGCGGGCAAAAATCCCCAGCCCCTCTCCTTTGATCCTAACGATGACCCTTCTAAAGACGACTCTTCTAAAGCGGTCTGCTGATCTTTAAGAGACTGCGCAAGATCCCCCTCGAAGGCTAACGGTTCCTGCGCTTCCTTCGCGGTTTCCTCCTGCCGCTGTTTCTCTAAAAGTCTTACGTAAGAATCCAGTACGGCAAAAACCTTCCGTAAGCGCGACGCGTGTTCCCTCTCATTCTGTCCGGCAAGCTCCCTTAAAGTAACCTCCCGCTCCTTTTTTTCAAGCAGTTCCCGTAAGATCTGCTCCGGCAGTAATGAGTCGTACACTTCCTGCTTTAAGCGCACGGAAAAGCGCTTGAGCGTATCGAAGAGTTCATCCACACAGGCGCTTAGCTCAAAGTTTTCGCGAAAGCTTTCAGAAAGCCTGGAAAGCAGAAGACTAACTACCTTCAGGCGCTCATCAAAGGGCGCGAATTTCAGCTTATTTAACGTTCCGGGACGGATAATCCCCTGCAGAATCTCCTCCACCTGATAATCGGTCTGATACTTGTAATAAAGCTCTAAGTAGTTGGCGAAATCCTTGGCGACTTTCGGGTGCTGTAAGTATTGTACAATCACTTCCTGGTCCATCGAAAAGTGCATCTTTTCGTAGGCATAGATCATTTCTGAAAGATCCTGCCAGCCCCGGGCGGTGACAAACTGTTTTCCGTCCACGGTCGTCTCCATGCGGTAGAAGTTCTCCCTGTGGATATCCAGGTAGGAGAGAATGCTGCCGTGAATGCCCGCCTGATAAGCGTACTCCTTCCAGACCGGAAAATCCGCCTCCACGTTGATTACCTTCACGCGGTCTAAGGTTACCACGTCAAATTCCCGGACGGACTTATTGTACTCCGGCGGGTTGCCCGCCGCCACGATGATCCAGCCCGGGGGAACCTGCTGATTGCCGAAGCTTTTGCACTGCAGAAACTGCAGCATCATCGGCGCCAAGGTCTCCGATACGCAGTTGATCTCATCGATAAAGAGGATTCCCTCCTTCTTTCCGGAAGCTTCCATGCGGTCATAGACCGTGGCAATGATCTCGCTCATCGTATACTCTGTGACCGAACGCAGCTGACCGGCGTACTCCTTCTCCCGGATAAACGGCAGGCCGATCGCGCTCTGGCGGGTGTGATGCGTGATCGTATACGATACCAGGGCCAGATCGCATTCCCCCGCGATCTGCTCCATGATCTGCGTCTTGCCGATCCCCGGCGCTCCCATCAGCAGAATCGGCCGCTGACGAATCGGCGGAATCCGGTACTCTCCGTATTCATCTTTCGCAAGATACGCGGCAATCGAATGGATGATCTCCTGTTTTGCCCTCTTGATATTCATCTTCGCCATCCTTTCCCGTGCCAGACTGACAGGCGGCCGGAGTAACTTTCCTCTTAACTGCTTCTTTTTCCGGCTAGCGCTGCTCTTCCTCCCAGACAAAGTGCCGGGCAGTGTCAGGTGCCTCCTTCTCTTCCAGATCCTCTCTTTCTAAAATCAGCTTCATGGCCCAGGGCGGCACGTTAGCGTCCTGGTAGTCCTCCTCCATAAAAACGAAGGCGGTCTCATAGGAGGGCTTTCGCTTTGGATAAATGCCAAAGCCGTCTGTAAAATAGAGAAGTCCTTTGAGGTGCTGAAATTCCTTTCTCTCAATCAGAGAATCCACGTAGGCGAAGGCCGGACGAAAATCCGTGCCCCCGTTTCCGGTTAAAGTGAAGTTTTCCATGTACGTGCGCAGATCCTCCTCACAGGTGATCTTCTGATCGCTTCGCACCTGCTCATCGCACTGCAGGATGCGGATATGAACCTTTTTAAAGTAGGTCTCGGATTCCATCAGCACCGCGTAGGTTTGTTCCAGGAACGTTTTCACCAGCTCCCCGCTGCAGGAGAGCGATACATCGATGACGATCACGAATTCCTGGATCCGCACCTCCTCCCGGTACTCCTGCGGCTCAATGAGCGGCAGATTTCCGTACAATGACAGCCCATAGCTGTAAAAGATGTAGTCAAACGTATCGGGATCCACCCGCATCTCTTCCTGCAAAACGGCAAACCTGCGAAGGAAGGACCGGTAGTCAAACCGTTCGCGGTTTTCCACCCGCATCTTTTCTAAAAGATCCCCGGCTCCGCGGGAAGCTTCCTTAGAAAAGGTCTCCATCTCGGTCTGTGTCTTCTCGCTGATATCCTCCCACTTATTCTGTAAAAGCTCCATCTGCGGCAGGGGAGGATTTCCCTGATCATTTCCTCCTGGCCAGCGGCTGTGATCGTCAATGCAGAATTCCTTCATTAACCGCAGCACCTCGTTTTCAGATAACTCCATCTTTACAAGGCTTCGGTAGATCCGCTCCGCGGTCAGCACCCTGCCGTCCTTTTGCAGACGCTCATACCAGTTTCTGCGAAACAGGCTTTTGCCGGTGCGCAGACACCGGTAATCGGTGGAGTCAATCACCGCCTCCACGGCCACGTCGCAGGAAATGCGCCATAAGGTTTCCTCCCTGCGCCCGGTCTTAAAAAGGTGCCGAAACAGGCAGTGAAGCACTGTATGCAGATAGACGCGGTTAATCAGCTTTCGATCCCGCTCAAAAAGATCCGCCAAAACTTTCGGGTGCGCGAACAGGGAGAGCCCGTCGGTGCCGATGCCGGGGATCTCGGTGGTGATCTGAAATTTTAAGCTGCTTAAGGCCAGATCGAGGTAATGCATGTGGCTGTAAAGCTCATTTCTCGCGTTGTTTAGGATCTGCAAAGATACGGCCACAAATTCCTCCGTGATCTTTCCGGAACCATCCACCTTCACACCCCCCTGTTCTCCTGTCCTGCCTTGTGTGAGGATCCTTCGCGTGGTAAAATATCAGTCAGGCACCGGGCAAAGAGCGATCCGTTTCTTACGCTTACCTCTCTTTGTCCTTCCTGCCCGTAAGGAAACTGTCTGCACCTATTCATTCCATTGTCTGAAAGGATCCTGTTATGTTTGAACAAATCACCCGTGAACTGATTGCCTTCATCGAAAAAAGCCCCAGCTGTTATCATGTCGCTGCCAACTTCTGCTTACAGCTTCAGAAGGCCGGGTTTACGAGGCTTTACGAAGGCCAGCCCTGGAACCTTGCCCGGGGCGGCCGCTACTTTGTCACCCGCGCAGATTCCTCCCTGATCGCCTTTCAGATCCCCAAAGGGGAAGTGTTAAACTTTCAGATCACGGCTTCCCACAGCGATTCGCCGACCTTTAAGGTAAAGGAAGATGCGGAACTGCCGTCCGCACACCGGTATGTCAATCTGAACGTGGAGCGATACGGCGGGATGATCTATGCCCCCTGGCTGGACCGTCCCCTATCCATCGCCGGAAAAGCCGTGGTCAAAGAGGGAAATAAACTTGCCGTCCGTCTCGTCAACTTCGACCGGGATCTGGTGTTGATCCCCAACCTGGCGGTCCACTTAAACCCCAAAATCAACGATGGATATCCCTACCAGCCGCAGGAGGATCTGCTTCCGCTTTTTGGCGATGAGACCGCGGAAGGCGCCTTTTTGCCCCTGCTGGCGAAAGAGCTAAAGACGGAGCCGGAAAACATCCTCGGCAGCGACCTGTTCCTCTACTGCCGCACCCCCGGCACCATCTGGGGCGCCCGCCGCGAATTTTTCTCCAGTCCGAGACTGGACGACCTGCAGTGCGCCTACGCCGCCATGCGGGGATTCTTAAGCTCAGAAAATCCTCACAGTGTAACCGTCTGCTGCGTCTTTGACAATGAGGAGGTCGGCTCCCATTCCAGACAGGGAGCTGCCTCATCGTACCTTACCGATACGCTGGAGCGAATCAGCACCTGCCTTGGGAGAAGCGATGAGCAGCATAAGATGGCCGTATCCTCCGGCTTTCTGCTTTCCCTGGACAATGCCCATGCGCTGCATCCGCTGCATCCAGAAAAGTCCGATCCGGTCAACCGTCCGGCCTTAAACCGCGGCCCGGTGATTAAGTACCATGCCGGGCAGAAGTATCAGACCGACGCGGTCTCCGCGGCGGTCTTTAAAAGCCTGTGCGAAAACGCCAACGTTCCTTACCAGACCTACGAAAACCACTCCGATCTGCGCGGAGGAAGCACTCTTGGCTGCTTCTTAAGCACACAGGCCGCCCTGCACACCGCGGACATCGGTCTGCCGCAGCTTGCCATGCATTCCCCCTATGAAACCGGCGGCGTGAAGGATACCGCCTACCTGATTTCCGCCATTCGGGAATTTTACTCCACCTTCCTCCGCGAGGAGCCGGGCGGTGTCTATTCCCTGGAAAAAGAGCCTTAAGCGGCAAAAACGAAAGAGAAATCGCAAGGGGAAGCCCCGGCGGCAGGAAACCGGACGGCAGGAGAGGTTCAAAAGACGTAGCGCTTTTTTGCCGCCGGAAACTTTTCGTGTTTCACATCCATGAGAAAACTTACCGCCTCCGCGCGTCCCTCTTCAGAAGCGGCACACGAAAACTCCTCCAGAATCTCGCGGGTAAAAAAGTCGTCTTCATTTAAGGTACGTAAAAAGTCCAGGTCATCCTCCTTAAAAAGCCGCCTGGAAAGCGCCGTATGCTCCTTCTTAAGCCAGGAAAGATACATTTGCCTATGCTCCGCGGATAAACCCTTTGGAGTTGTCAGACGGTCCCTCACAAGCAGGAAAAGCGTCGGGTAAAACTCCTGGGCAACGGCCAGCGGAAAGAGGGAATCGTACTGGTGAAAATCCATCTGCCGGTTCTGAAAGCACTGCCGGTACTGATATCCCGTGCCGTGATAGATGCTCTCAATGATGCGGGCCGGGGTATTCTCCTTTGACTCCTCGTAGTACTCCGGAAAGACCAGCCGCATGAAAGGCCGTTCTTCTAAATCGTTTACCGTCACTTCGATCTCATAGGTAAGCTCCGCGGCCACATCCTTCATGCAGTGCGGGGTTTCCTCGCCCGCCCCTTTCGAAAAGGCAAGCGTTTTGATCTGGTTGCAGGCCACAAAGGCTCCGCCGCCCAAACGGGCAAGCCCAAAAGGCAGATGCAGGTGTTTTAGATTCCGGCAGCCGTAGAAGGCGTAATCCCCGATCGCTTCCAGCGTATCCGGCAGGTAAATCTCCTCCAGTTCCTCCCCGCAAAGAGGGGGCATCTCCTCGCCCGCGCCGGTTTGAACTTTTGTTCGAACGTTAGGCTGACTGCCTGTTCGCTCACCGGTTCTTTCCGAAAGGAACGCGTTCCCGTCGCCTGAAACAAAGGCCGTGCGCAGATCCCCTTGTCGGATACGAATCGACGGTTCCCTCGCGAAGCAGTGATCTGCTATCTCCGCGACCGGCAGGCAATCGATCATCTCCGGGACAAAAAGGACAGACCCGGTTCCGTAGCACCGGCAAAGGACGGCTTTTCCGTTTTTCTCGCAGTACTCCACCTTTGTAAGCATCTGGTACGTCTCCTTTTTTTTTCAGCCGGTATGCGAAAGCCCGCGCATCTTAAGAGGCACTCACCGAAAGGGTCTGTATCCTCGGCATCTTTTTGCCTGAAAGGATAAACCCGATCTGCGTGGTCTCCCCCTTTAAAAGCTTCCCGTTCCAGGAGAGAGGCCGAATGGTAAGCGTCCGGTTTTTCTTCAAAAAAAAGCCGCACCAGTTTTCGGATAGCTTAAAAGTCTGAGCAAACGTGACTTTTACGCTCCACTTCGAGCTGGAAACTTTCCCGGTATTTGCAAGCAGCAGCTGATACTGCGCGTACGTTTGCCCGCCGCTTTCCCAGCTGGAGGTAAGACTGATTGTCGCCTTTACTTTCACCTTCCCGGTTGAGGTTTTGCTCTTTTTCCGGGAGGATTCGTTTTCTCCGCTCTCTGGGTTATCGGGGTCATCGGGCTTTTCAGGGTTCTCAGGATTCTTAGAATCCCCGGTTTCATCGGAAAGATCCCCTCCCGGAGAATCTTCGCCGCCCGTCTGGGAGCCCGCCGCTTTCCCGGTATAGGTCTTTACCAGCCACTTACCCGAATCGCTTAAGTCGGAGGCTGTAAAGCCGCCCGTCTTCGTACAGGTATTTTTAAGAAGCGAACAGCTCTCGTTTTTGTTGGATAAGTTCCAGCAGACACGTCCCACCTTGAAGGTATCCAAAAGCTTCATCCAGCGGTTTCCCTCCGCCGTATTAAGCGGCCCGGAACCGGAGGCGGGGCTGAGGGCATATTCTGAGACGAGGACGGGGAAGTTCTTTTTCAGCACGTTCTTAAGTCTCGTGCGCAAAGCTTCCTTATGAGTACCCGCGTAGAAGTGGAAGGCGTAGACGATATTTTTCTGTCCGGCAATCGGACTTTTCTGCGCCGTATCCACATCCTGGGACCAGGTCGGCGTGCCGACAATGATAATCGCCTTTTTGTTGACTTTGCGGATTGCCGGAATGATTGTTTCCGCGTATCTCTTAATATTGCTCCACGTCCCGCCGCTGCCGTTTGGCTCATTGCAGATCTCATAGAGGACGTTGCCGTATCCGGCATACTTTCCGGCCGTCTCCGCGAAAAAGCTCTTCGCCTGGGATCTGTACGTAAGCGGGTTGCCGTCGCTTAGAATATGCCAGTCGATGATCACATACATGCCAAGATCCGTGGCGATTTTCACCCCGTCATCGATTACTTTCTTTAGCTCCTGCCGGTTTCCGCCGCTGCAGTAGCCGTGATACTCCGCCGTGTAAAGCGCCAGACGGATCGTATTGACACCCCACTGATCGCGCAGGGTCTTAAAAGAACCGCGGTTGACATACTGCGGGTACCAGGACAGGCCATGTGTGGATACCCCTTTGATCACGAAGGGCTTTCCCTTCTCATTGACCACCTTTCCTTTTGAAACGGAAAGCCTGCCGTTTGCCGCATAGGGAGTCGCGGCAAGGGTCTCTTTCGGCTCGGCGCAGAAAAGAAGAAGGAGCAAAAGCGGCAGGAGAAACTTTAAAGACCAAAGCAATGTGCCCGGTGCTTTTCCTTCGGCCGTTTTCCTTTCGTCCGCCCACTTTTTCCGCGGCGTATATGCCCGCAAACGGAAAGGTTCCTCTCCTCGCATTTTCCTCGCCCCCTTTGCCTGTACTTCTATCCTTACCGCGCTTACCGCGCTCTCCTGTGTTAAGCTATGATCTGCGTTGATCTCCTGTGCTGCGGTAAGCTGTACTGTGCTGTACTGGTGCTTAAAAACCCCTGAAAAGCCGGAGGTGTCTTATCCTGCCCGCTGTAAGGCTACATCTGACTGAAAAAACCAAAGTACAGGTCTTCCCTTCCGTTCGATTACTTTTGGTATTCTACGACCTCGCAGACGGTAAGCACGTCGTCCTGTACATGAAAACGGATATCATAACCGGCGAAAGCCGTGCCGTACCGGCGGGTGGGGTCGTTTTGATAGGAAGGGCGCGGATCCTGTTTCAGGATCCCTAAAGCCGCCGTGCGTTTTTCTTTCGGCAGGATTTTGATAAGTTCCTCCGGGAAAACCACCTTTAGCTCATGATCCTTCACGCGGTCGGCAAAGCCGCAGACGGCCTGCGGATGCGAATCCGTATAGGCCAGATACGGTTTGATATCGTAGATTGGGGAGCCGTCCAGAAGATCGGCCCCGGAAACATGCAGCACCGGACCCAACTTAAGATCCTGTTCGATGTAGTCTAAGCGAACGGAAGATAAGCCGATCGGATTGGGGCGAAACGGGGAACGGGTGGCAAAGACCCCCACATGGGTATTTCCTCCAAGCCTGGGAGGCAGCACAGTCGGAGACCAGCTTTCCCGCACCGCCAGAGAAAACTCCCACAGCAGCCATATGTGAGAATATTCCTCCAATCCCATCACGGTATGGGGATTGCGAAATTCCGGCTCGAAAACCACCGAGGCGGTAAGCTCCGGCACCAGGCCGCTTTGCCTCGGGATCCCGAATTTCTCCGGAAAATCGCTGTGGATCCGGGCGATGATCTTCATCGTATGCTCCTGAATGTCTCCCATCTTCTTACCCCTCATGTGTGCTTCTCATCCGCCGTTTTCATGCGTTAAAGCAGAAAGCGCCTAATCGCCTCCGCGCAGCCGTCATGATTGTTATCCGCCACCACCGCGTCGCAGATCTCTTTGATGGCCGGAACGGCATTGCCGACCGCCACAGAAAACCCGGCGGCCTCCAGGGCCGCGCGGTCATTTTCCGCATCTCCCACCATGATCACCTGCTCCATGGGTATCCCCAGGATGCGGCAAAGCTCTTTCAGGCCCACCGCCTTGTTTACTCCCAGGGCTGTGCACTCCAGGGAGGAAATCTCCGAATCCACCATGGTCCCGTCAAAGTGCCGTAATTCAAGCATCTTTCGGGAAATCTCCCGCTCTTTCACACTGGTATGAAACAGATTGATCTTTTCGACGCTGCAGGACTCTTTTCGCACCATCCGAAAAAGATCCTCCTCCAGCCTGCATACCCGGGAAAATATCTCCTGATAGACTCCCATCTGATAGTGGTCCATCCTCGAAATCTGATCTTTTGAGACCGCGGCCTGTCCTTCGCACATAAACTGCAGCATGATATCGCGGCCTTGAATCACCTGCTCGATATCCGCGATCATCTTTTCCGTGACTGAAAGCAGCACCAGCGGTTTTTTCGCTTTCAGGTCGTAAATGAGCGCTCCGCTCTCCCCGCAAAGGTAGTGCATGTCGGGAAACTTTATCAGAATGTCCGCCATCTCGGAATAGGATCGCCCGGTGCAAAACACCACTTCTTTTCCCGCCGCGAGCGCGTCGTGAATGGCCTGGCTGGTTTTCTCATCTATTCGTTTGCTGTCATTGACCACGGTGCCGTCCATATCCAGGGCCATCATGCGGTATCCCATCTCCATAGGCATCCTCCCTTATGTTTTCCATACCCTTACCCGCTTTGCAGGGCATCCTCTTTCTGCGTAAACATCCCCGTCAATCCCGCGAAAACGGGAAAACCAGGAAGCGAAGTTCAGGCAGGAGTTGCCATTGTCCGCGGGGCTTTTTCTGAAAAGTATCATACACCAGATCCTCGCCAGGGGGCAAGAGATATTTTCCCCTCCTGCAGGCGTCCCGCTTTACGTTCTCATCCGCGGGTGGGCATCCTCACCTTCTTCTGACTCCTCTTAACCTCCTCCTGCCCTCTTTCCGGCTTCCCGACCGGAACCCTTACAGAAGCTCCCTCGTTTTGCAGGCGAGATACAAAGGCAGCTTGGTGATCTCTCCCTCTTTGCCATACTCATCTCTGGAAAAGATAATGGCGTTTGTAAGGCGCTTCTCAGCGGCCAAACGTTTAAAAGAGGGGGAAATCCTGCCTTCGATTCCCCCTACCTCCACCGGGATAATTTCGCTTCCCTCCTGCAGGAGAAAGTCAATCTCGTGATTCTTATCGGCGTAGTAGTGGGGAGGTACCGCAAACTGTCCGCAAAGCTGCTGCAGAACAAAATTTTCCTCCAAAGCCCCCTTAAACCAGTAGTCTTCTTTAAGCAGGATGGCGTGGTTTCTGATCCCGGCCATCGTTTTGAGCAGACCTGTATCGAAAAGATAAAGCTTGAACTGGTTTTGCCTTTCAAAGGCGGCCAGGGGATGCTCCAATCCTGAGACGTTATACACGCGGTTTGCGATACATAAAGAAACCAGCCGCTCAACTGAGAATTCAAAATCCCTTGCACGGCCTCCCTTTCGCACGCAGCCGTACATGAACTTCTCATTCGGCTTGGCAAGCTGGGGGACGATGCTTCGAAAAACCTGAAGAAGCCTTGTGCTGTCCCCTTTCCTATCGCACCGGGAGAAATCGTTTTCCATAAGTTTCACAAGCTCCTGCTGGATCAGAGAGACTTTGCCCATGTCGTGAAACTGTATCCAGGATGCTGCACACTCAGGCATTCCGCCCACAAGCAGATATGTATCGCAGGCTTCGTTAAGACGATGATGGAAAATCTTCTCGATTCGCTGGTTCTTCGTAATCCCTTCGTAGTACTTATGCAGCGCGGGATCTGATTCTGCCAAAAATTCTGTAAAGGTAAGCGGACGAAGGTACAGCAGATTGACCATGCCCACGGGAGAGGGCGCGAAAGCAGACTGGTACGTCCCTGGAAGACTCCCCACCGCGATGACATGGTATTCCCCGGCGTCTTCCTTAAAGTACTTAAGGGCAGCGTAAGCGGCTTCGCATTCCTGGATCTCATCGAAGATGAGCAGCGTCTCCCCGGGCAGGATCCTTTCCCCGGTGATGATGGATAGAAGCTCCAGAATGCGTCTGGGGTCCTTATTTACTTCAAAGAGCTCTTTAAGCTCAGGCCAGTCGGCGAAGTTTACATATACCGTATTTTGATAGTACTTCTCCCCGAACTCCTTTACCAGCCAGGTTTTGCCCACCCGTCTGGCACCATAAACGATCAGCGGTTTGCGCTCGCTGTCTTCCTTCCATCTGACCAGATCCAGGATGGCCTTACGTTTCACAGGACTCGCCTCCTTCCCTGCTTACTTATGTTTGCACAGTTAGGATAGCACGCTTTACGGGATTTCTCAATGAGTATATGCACATTTTTCTGGAATTGTTGGTGGAAAATTTTCACAGATTTCCGGAATATATGGGATGAAATCTGCACACTTTTCTGGAAACATCTTCTTTTGTATGCACGATGTGCATTTTTTCCAGGTGTCAGGATCTGATTCCGACGTAGATGATGCCATATGCCCCGAAGGTTGTGAGAGTCCACACCCGTGCGGTCATGATGTGTAATTCAGTGTTTATTTATTGAAATAATAAGAACTTATTCTTATGAAGCAGGACCATGAAAATTTATCTGGCGGTGCGGCGTATAGGGACCGCCCTGAAGGAACCGGGGTTCAAAGTACGAAGAGCAGGCAGATGCCAGGAAAAACCCAGAAAAAGCCAGGAATGCCGGGAAGTTCTTGGGACCTGTTATCCCGCCGCGGGAAGTCTGCCCTGGGGACATGCATGAGTATGCCCTTCAGCAGGGTGTAAGCAAATCGGGAGAATTGGGGGAATCGGGGAAGCTGAAGGAATTCGGGGATTTGGGGAATTGCGGGAACTGTGGGAAACTCCGAGACAAAAAATCCCGGCTGTCAGACCTCTGCCGCAAACCGGCAGCATCCAACCCCGGGAATTTTCTTTCATCATTCTATTCTCTCATCACACACAAAGCCTGCTTAAGCTTAAGGACGAACGGTCCGCTTTTCTCACCCAGCCGGGTGTAAAGCCATAAGAAGCCGCATGCCCCGCAGCCCGAATCCTCAGAAGTTCTCCTCCCACTGCCTCGAAGGGCTGAAAGATTCATACGCTCATACGCGGCTTACCTGATGCGTCACTTCGCATACAGCCCGCTGCGCCCCTCGGGAAGCTCTTTGGCAGAGAAGCGAAAGCAGACCGGGGGCAGGCATCTTTCCCCCAAAGAAGAGGACTGCCTTACATCCCGCCTGTTTCTAATCCTTCAGGATGCGAGAGAGGACCCTAGCCCCCAAAAAGATCTTTCGTTAATTAATCCACAAACAGCGGCGTGGAATAATACCTGTCTCCGCTGTCCGGGAGGATCACGACAATCGTCTTTCCCTTATTCTCCGGGCGCTTCGCAATCTCCACCGCCGCGTGAAGAGCCGCTCCGGAGGAAATCCCGGTCAGAACACCCTCCTGTTTTCCGAGCAGTTTTCCCATCGCGAACGCATCCTCGTTCTGCACGGGGAACACCTCATCGTAAATCTTGGTATTTAATACTTCCGGCACAAAGCCTGCCCCGATGCCCTGGATCTTATGCGCTCCGCTTCTGCCCTCGGAAAGCACAGGAGAAGTCGCCGGTTCAACCGCCACGATCTTAATCTGGGGATTCTGCTCCTTCAGATACTCGCCCGCGCCGGTCAGTGTCCCGCCGGTGCCTACACCAGCCACGAAGATATCCACCTTCCCGTCTGTATCCTGCCAGATCTCGGGACCGGTCGTCGCCTTATGAATCGCCGGGTTCGCCGGATTGACAAACTGCCCGCAGATCACGCTGTTCGGGATCTCTTTCGCCAGTTCATCCGCTTTCGCGATGGCGCCGGACATCCCCTTAGAACCTTCCGTCAGGACCACTTCCGCTCCGTAGGCCTTTAGGATGTTCCTTCTTTCCACACTCATCGTCTCCGGCATGGTTAAGATCAGGCGATAGCCTTTCACCGCCGCGATCGCCGCCAGACCGATACCCGTATTGCCCGACGTCGGTTCAATGAGTACAGAACCTTCCTTTAACTGCCCCTTCGCCTCGGCGTCCTCAATCATCGCTTTCGCGATACGGTCCTTCACGCTGCCGGCGGGATTGAAGTACTCCAGCTTCGCGAGAATGGTTGCTTCAAGGCCAAGATGCTTCTCCAGGTTTGTAACTTCCACTAACGGGGTATTGCCAATCAGGCCAAGAACCCCTTTATAAATCTTGCTCATTTTTATTGCCTACCTTTCCTATCGTTTTTATATGTTTTAGGAAATTATACAACAGGTCTTCCCGTTTGTCAATCCCCGCCCGAAATTTTCACAATATTCTTACTCTTTACGTTTTCCTTCTTATTACTAATTAATTATTACATTCTCGATGCATCGCTCCTGAAACGCTGGCGTCGCCGTCATGAAGAACCGCCGACTTCCCCACTTCCTCCATCCAGTATCTCTCGTACTCCCGAAAGCTTGTAAGGAAAACAACCCATCCCCAGCCAAAATCTCGAAACTTACAGCTTTTGCTGTAAGTTCTCTGAAAATCTTCACCCTGGCTTTGTTTCGCGAAGCGGCGCACTTTTCCCGCAAACGCCTTTTGTCCCAGGCAAAAGCCATCCCAGACGAAAATATGCATTTAGTGACAGCGAAACACCCAGGTTTTCCTTCTTGGACAGAGAGACAGCATCTGTCTGCATCCGCTGTTTCCCGAATGTTTACTGGGCAGTGCTCTTCCCCAGGCATACCCGGAAAGCCGCCTTCTTAAATCAGACAACCTCCAAGCTTCAGTCTAGCGGCTCCCCTCTCCAAAGGAGCATAAGATCCCCCTGAAGCACGATCAGATGTTGTACATATCCTTGGCGTTTCCAATCAGATCTTCCAGGGTCACGCTGTCCACGTACTCTTCGATGACCTTTCTTAAACCTTCCCAGAAAGGCAGGGTAAGACACTGGCTGCTTCGTTCACAGCGGTTTGGCTCATCCTCCAGACACGGAATCGGCGCCAGACTGCCCTCCGCCGTGCGCAGGATTTCTCCCGCCGTACAGGTTTCCGGCCGGCAGGCCAGTATATATCCCCCGTTGTTGCCGCGGCACCCCTTCACATAGCCGGCCTTCGTAAGCAGCGGCATGATCTGTTCCATATATTTGGGCGTAATCCCCTGACGGGCGGAAATATCCTTCAGGCGGATGTACTCCCCGGAATTATGCTCCGCCAGGTCCGCCATAATGCGCAGAGCATAACGCCCTCTCGTTGATATCATCAATCAAATCCCCCCTTTTCCTGTCCACTTGAGGAGATTATAGCACGGTTTGAGAGAGAATGCTATCAAAAACAGGCAAAAGTTTCGCACAGACGGCAGAAAAAGGGCAGACAGAGGACAAGGCAGTAAGGGGCGAGAACAATAGAACCATTCAAGACGAAGGAGGAAGGAGGGCAGAAACGCTGCGTGACGGGGATGGAAGATCCGGGAAAGGGCCAGAACAGGACCTCAGCGGCATACGCAGGGGTACAGATTGCCTCACAGCGCAGGAAGTTCTGGCAGGCAAATCATAGGAAGAATGGAGCTAGAAAACGCCGCTTTCAAGGGGCACCGGGAGAAAGGTGAACTTCCTGCACAATTCGCTGAATAGAAGGTAAGAGGTGGATGTGGGGAACTTGCAGAATCTGTGGAAGAGCGATGCGGCAATGGGATCGCAGACTTAGCTGTCTTAATCCCCCGGACTAATTCTTCCTTCCAATAGTAGTCTGTTATAAAATTCAATCCAGTACATCATGTCTGCATATGTAAGAAGATCTAGTTCCAAGCCATAGGAATCATTAAGCGCCAGTGTTTTAATCCTACCAATATTATATTCATCATGGGAAGACGATGTGCGAGGAACCATCAATGTCTTCTGCTCCACTAATTTATATGCTATTGCTTCATTGCCATCATTCAAATAAGACTCAATAAGATAAAAATAGACGATACGTAAGCTTACGGTATATGCAAGCTCATAATTAGACAAAAGCATGGGCACAGGTGTGTCCTGACTTATTTCGAACGAAAAAACTTTCTTGTGCAAAAGGGTCTGGCAAAAGCATGCCGCAATTTTATGCTGATCGATACGATTCTCCTCGCCATTTTCATCATGATCAGTGTCGTAGCACTGTGATTTGAGCTTTGTTCTGATTTTATCGTACTCCCTTTTTATTATTTCCTTCGTCCTGTCTCCATATGTCCTGACGAATCTATATGAATCAACAGCACTCTTTCCATCCGACATGACGATCTTTGACAACGAATTCTCAATATTTTTTATGCTATCTGTTACCTGTTCCCAAAGCCATTCAAACGTTGTCGCTTTCATGCCTCGCTGCTTAGCCTCCTCATGATTTATCCGACACAAAATTCTCTACAATTCCGTCTTCAGTATTTGCGTCATTGTTTAGTTCAAATTGTATCGATGATAAACCATATTCATTTAAATTCTCCACCACGCAATCAATAGATCGGCCTTTATTAAAAGGCGCAATAATCCTTTTGTACTCGTGTGAATCTAATTTGCTTTTCTTCTTATCTCCTAACAAAAAAGAGGCTACTATTTTATACAGCCCATAAACAACAGGAATAAAAAATAAACCCACTATAAACGCCAAGCCATTTTCTGCAAACATAAATTATCCCTCCAGTTATCTAATTCATATCTATTTCAACTTACGTTTAACCAGATGCCCTTATTTTGAACTTCCTTACCCCTTGTTCCAGTGACCACCAAAACACGACAGCAATACAAATTGTTATGCCCATCAAAAACCATAAAAGAAAGTTTTCTGGTTTATTTTGAGCTAAATATACAATATAGAAAGCACAATAAATAAGAAAACACACAAGCAATCTAATTGTTTTCGAATTATCCAAGCCAGCCCGTATAGCCATAACATACTGTCCGACTACAGACCATGCGATAGATACAATTAGTGTGGCTGAAAAATAGGAAAGGAACACTCCCATAACAATGGAAGGTGCCAAATCCATGCTTGAAGCATACATAGTCCCCAGCAAGTCACAGATGCAGAGAACAAAACTAATCAATATGGGACAAAGGATCGCATTCCTTGCTGACATTTTTCATTCCGGTCATGCTCCATTTTAATTATCTCCATTCATCGTCTTGGCAACCAATCCAACGTATGACGTATATTGTATCACATCCCAAACGAATTACAATACTTTCCTTAAAAAATTCCCAAACCTCTCAGCTGATGCGAATCTGGTCACTCATTGTCAGAGCCACTCCTAAAACCCTGCTGGTGCATACTCGTATCTTCTGCCATTCCCTCCGCATTGTCCCCCAGTCCGTTCCACGATCTTAAGCATTCCTGCCATACCGCCAGACCTTCCACGACTCTCTCTGTCTCTGTCCTTTTTGGACGATATCAGCCTGGTCCTTAAAGGTTTAATCTCCACACCTGTTCGCTCTATAGCCCCGACCAGGCCGCCTGCCGAGTGTCATCCTCTGGCATCAGTCTTCCACTTTCTGAGACTTGTGTAAAGTTGAGCCGATCCCTCCTCTTTGCTTCTTCTCAAGCAGAAGCTCTTTCCGCTGCTGCCAGACGAGCCTGCGCTGTCAGAATCCGCTGTGAAAAGCGGAGCGAAGCTGCTGCGGGCTCCTCCTGTTGAGCATTCGGCATATGCCAGCAGAAAAGACTATATTAATAGAATACCAGTTCGAATATAAAGATAGATTCACCCCATGAGATGCAGCCGTTCCACAGCCTGAGACTTATGCAGAACTCTGACACTGCCCAGTGAAAACCCTGTTATTAGATGAAGAATCAACGCCATGCCGAAATCATTGGCAGCTAGAACGCAGGAAAAATGCGACCGGTAGGATGAAGCTGACGATATTGTTGATGCTTCCGATTATACTGACCTCTGCAGAATAAATTTCAGGAATAATGGAACTTTCTCCGAGATAGGAAACCAGATTAAAACCTTAAAAAATCCGGGATGAATAGACAGTGCAGATTCGAAGATAAGGAAAAAAATACTGGAACGCGGGGAAATGGAATTCATATGAAAAAGGGACAAGCACATACGGCGATAATCGGAGCAAGGAACAGAAAGCAGCATGGACCTCCATCCGCTTCCACCCGATCATGGCCATCCGCAAACCCTGGCAAAAACAGAATGTCTTAGTCTGTACAGCAGGAAATCCTTTGGCATCCGGGACTCTTCACTCCTCACAAGTTTTTAGCTTACGCCGCTTTGTGGATCTTTCATCAGAGAATCCTTCCGCCTCCTTAAGACTCCTAAGCGCTTGAACTTCCCAAAGGTGTCAGGCTGCTTAAGAGGCTTCGAAAATCCCCTCAAAGAGTTCCATTCCCTTGCCCGCATCCGCATCGGCAGCCATCGGGCAGCGGCGTTCAGTCACCCTAAAGTCCCAGGAAAAACCTTCCCGTCAGCTGCTTTCTCGTTCACCGGACTTTCCCGCTTCTTCTTCCCGCCTTCCTTTTAACCGCCTTTTCGCTCTTCGCTTTTCCTTGCGGACGCTCATGAAGGCTCCTTCCCGTCGGTCCTTCTCATCTACGAAAAAGTGACCTGTATGCGGGTGCCCTTCCCGACTTCACTGTTTAATTCCAGCGCGGCTCCGTGCAGCTCTACGATATGCTTCACAATCGCCAGCCCCAGACCGGTGCCGCCGGTCTGCTTGGAGCGGCTCTTATCCACCCGGTAGAAACGCTCAAAGATGCGGTCCTGATGCTCCTTGGGGATGCCAATCCCCGTATCCTCCACGGTAAGAATGCTTTTCTGCTCCTTTCCGGTGACATCCACGATTACCTGGCCTCCCCGGTTATTGTATCTGATCGCGTTGTCGCAGAGGTTGGTGATGAGCTCAAAGATCATCTCCCGGTTTCCCCGGATAATCGCGCTTCCTCCCTGCAGCTTCAGGGAAACCGCGTGGCGCTCCGCCTGGAGATTTAAGTTCTCCACACAAGCTAAAGCAATCTCATAAAGATCCAGGGATTCAAAATTTAAGTCGGGATCCATGCTGTCTAACTGGGAGAGGCGGATGATGTCATTGATCAAGGCCAGCAGACGGTTCGCATTTTTGTGGATCTCAGCCGAAACGCGCTTGACCTCCTCCCCGCTTACAATGCCGTTTTCCATGAGCTCCGCGTATCCGGAGACCGCCGTCAGGGGCGTTTTTAACTCATGGGAGACGTTGGCCGTAAAGTCCTGGCGCATCCTGGCGCCTTTTAGGATATCTTCATGCTGGGAGCGGATCCGGTTAGCGAAGGGCACCAGTTCTTTATAGGCGGGCTTGACAACCCCGTCGTTCATATCCTCCGCCATCTTCTCGATCGGGGAGAGCAGGTTGTTGGTCAGGATGTGGGCGAGGATCACACAGAGTACGCCGATGGCCAGAATGATGGCCAGGATGCTTGGAATCACGCTTTCAAACACGCTGAGGATGTTCTGGGCCTCCCTGGAGATTCGAAGAACGGAGCCGTCGTCTAGCAGCACCGCGTAATAGTAAGTATTCCGGTTCAGCGTATCCGAACGGCGCACATCCTCCCCGGAGCCTGTTTTTCTCGCTTCGGTCACCTCCGGCCGGTCGAAATGGTTGCCCATCTCCTGCGTATCCACGCCGCTGTCATAAAGAACAGATCCATCTGCGGCGATCCAGGTAATCCGCATCCCGGAAACCTCCGGCAGATTTTCGGCCGCTTCGTTTTCCTGAAAAAGCCAGACGCTTTTTAAAATCTGCGCGTTGGTCCGCAGGTCCTCCTGTACCTGTTTCCTGAAAAGGTCATAAAAAACAGCTGTCATAAGGACCATCGTGGCAAGAATCCCCACGACCGCGATCCCGATCAGCTGTTTGTTGATTTTGCGTTTCATGGCTTCCCTCCGCGGCTCGTTCTCCTAATCCTGGCGGATTTTCACTCCTACTCCATCACATATCCGACGTTTCGCACCGTACGGATGCGGCTGCCGCTCTCTCCCAGTTTCTGGCGAAGCGTCTTGATGTGCATATCCACCGTGCGGGATTCTCCCTCAAACTCCGTGCCCCAGACTCGCTGCATGATCTTTTCCCGGGTAAGCACGATACCGGTGTTGGCCATCAGATACTTTAAAAGCTCATACTCTTTATAGGTAAGCTCCACCGGCGTATCCCCCACGGATACCAGATGCCGACCGTTGTCAAGGACGATCTCCCCAACCGTCAGGGAGCCTTCCTCCTCCTCTTCCATGGTTCTTCGAAGCACCGCCTTTACCCGCGTAATCAGTTCCATCACGGAAAACGGTTTCCTGATGTAATCGTCAGCGCCCATATCCAGGCCTTTGATCATGTCAATCTCCATCGTCTTCGCCGTCACCATGATCACCGGGATTCTGCGCGTCGCCGGACTGCTCCGAAGTTTCTTAAGGATCTCATAGCCGTCCATATCCGGGAGCATGATGTCCAGAATCGCCAGATCCGGGATCTTCTCCTCCATCTTTCGAAAAAAGGCCTTCCCGCTGTCAAAGTCTGTCACCGTATGCCCGCTGTTTTTCAGGGCGATCTTCTCGATCTCCCGGATATCCGCATCATCTTCCACTACAAAGATCACTGCCATTTTTCGTCTGCTCCCTTTTTCTGCCCGGCAAAAGCCTGCCCTGTACGAAACTAATCTTCCTCTTCCGGATCTCTTTCCCGAGCTCTCCCGGCCGCCTCCCCCGGTTCTTCTTCCCAGTCCTTCTTCACGGCCTCTCCCGATCGCTTTCCCGTTATCTTTTAAGGCGCTTCCCCGCCGCCTTTCCGCCAAACTTTAAGAAACCTTTCTTACACCGGCGTCATCTCCGGCAGACGGTAACGGCCTGCCATCTTTTCGTAAGCGCGGGCAAAGTCCGGATGGGATTCCCTTAAAAGTCCCTGGAATTCGTGCAGTTCAAACCTGCCTTCCTGCGGCTGCAGAATACAGACCGCCACGTTGGAACAGTGCGCGGCCACCCGCTCCAGATCCGTGGAAAGATCCGAGAGGATAAAACCCAGTTCGATCGTGCATTTCCCCTGCAGCAGCCTTTGTATATGCCGCTGCTTCGTCTCCTCGGAAAGAGCGTCGATCACCTGCTCCAGAGGTTTTACCTGCATGGCAGTTTCTGCATCCTGGCTGCGAAACGAAGTAACCGTAAGCCCCATGATCTCCAGGACCGCCGCGGTAAAAATGTCCAGCTCCTTTCTGGCATCCCCGGAGAAGGACAGCTTCTTTTCATTCATCTCCTGAAACGCCTCGCAAATATGCACCGCATGGTCCGAGATGCGTTCAAAGTCCCCGATGCTGCGTAAGAGCACCGCCAGAAGATGACTGTCGTGCTCCGTAAGATCCCGGCTGCTGATCTTCAAAAGGTAGGTCCCCAGCATATCCTCGTACCTGTCGTTTAGGTTCTCCAGCTCCGCGACCCGCCTGGCCTTCTTCGCCTCATAGCCGTTTATCAGGTCCACTGAAAGGCGGATGGCCTCCTCGGTCTGAGCGGCCATATTGCAGGCAAGGATGCGGCTTTCCTCCATGGCAAGACCGGGTTTTTCCAGGAAGCGCTCGTCCAGCCTCGCGTAATCCTGCTGCGCCTCTTCCTGTTTTTTAGGACCTCGGTCACGGATGGTGACCACCGCCAGCTTCTCCAGAAGTCCGGCGAAAGGAAAGAGCAGGATCGTCGTGCCGATGTTAAACAGGCTGTGGATCACCGCGATATCCGCGGCCGAAGCGGCCGTTTCCAGAAAGCCAAAGTGCAGGAAGCCATTTAACAGATAGAACACAGTCATAAAAACCGCGGTGCCGATCACGTTGAAGTAAAGGTGCACGGCGGCAGCCCGTTTCGCGTTCTTACTCGCCCCAATGCTCGATAAGATCGCAGTGATGCAGGTGCCGATATTCTGGCCCATGATGATGGGAATGGCCGTGCCAAACGTAACCGCTTTCGTGGCGCATAAAGCCTGCAGAATTCCCACGGAAGCAGAAGAACTCTGAATGACCGCCGTAAGAAGTGCTCCCACAAGCATCCCTAAAATCGGGTTGGAGAACTTCGTAAAGATGGCAGTAAAGCTTTCCATCTTCGCAAGCGGCGCCGCCGCACCGCTCATGGTCTCCATGCCGAACATCAGGATTGCGAAGCCCATCAGGATCGATCCCACATCCTTCCTCTTCTCCTTCCGGGAAAACATCAAAAGACCGATGCCGATCACCGCCAGGATGGGGGAAAAGGAGGATGGTTTCAGCAAACGTAAAAATACGCTCGAGCTTTCAATCCCCGAGAGACTTAAAAGCCAGGAGGTCACCGTGGTGCCGATGTTCGCGCCCATGATCACACCGACCGCCTGGGAAAGCTTCATGATCCCGGAGTTGACAAACCCGACCACCATGACTGTCGTCGCAGAGGAGGACTGAATGACTGCCGTCACCGCCATCCCCAAAAGTACCGCTGAGAGGCGGCTGGAAGTAAGCTTTTCTAAGAGCCGTTCCATCCGTCCTCCGGATAGCCTGGACAGCCCGTCTCCCATGGTGTTCATCCCGTACAGAAAGAGGGCAAGCCCGCCGATGAGCGTAAGAACCGAGAAAATATCCATAGAAATCCTCTTTTCTTTTCATGCAGTGTCCAAATCAGACCGCCGTCCGACATCCGTAAGGAAGGGAAAATCTAATCTTTAAGTTCCCGTTCGCCCATGGGTTTCTTCCTGGTCTGATCTTAGGTTAAGGGATCCCATCCCTACCATACCGGAGCCTTAGATAACCTGCCGGTATCCGTGCCTTACCGGTCTCCTGGAACAGATCCTGTCCAAACCATACCACACGTATGTAAAGTTGAAAGAAGACTTCCTGTAAAATCTGTGTAAAGTAACTGTGTATCCGGGGCTTTCGCCTTACCGGTCAGGAGATTCCTTAGATTCTGCCTGACTATTTTCCGGACTCTTCCCAGGATTTAAAAAAGCAGCTGTACCAGCTGCTGAAGGAAAAACCGGAGAGAAGCTTTCCGTCCGCCCTCTTTGTCTGTTAATTTGTCTGTTAAAAGGAAACGAAACGTGAACAGGGACGGCCGAAGCAGAAACATATCCGTAGGAAACGTATGTTCCGTCAGATGTGTCCCGCCTGATGAGTTCGCTCTGACGCTTCGTCTATTGCTTTTTGTCTGACGCGCTCCGCCGCCTAAGTTTCCCTGCCTTCCCGCCGTTTAACTGACACCTTACCTGTCTGACGAAGTAAAGGACAGGATCTCACCCGCCTGGCACTTTTTCACCCTTAGAGAAGATCCCGGATCAGATCCTTCACAACCTCCCCGGCCGCAATCAGTCCGGCTACGGAGGGGACAAAGGCGACGCTGCCGGGAACGGCTCTCCGCCCTTTGCCGGAGGTTCCCTCTTCTGATGATTCTTCCGGATCTCTTTCCCCGCTGCTTCCCGCAGCGATCAGCGGCTTTCTTGGAGACTCCTCCGAGTAAACCACCTTTACATGCTCCACGCCGCGTTTTTTAAGCTCCCGTCTCATAACCTTCGCCAACGGGCAGACCCGGGTCGCGGAAAGATCCGCCACGCGAAAAGCGGCCGCATCCAGCTTGTTTCCCGCTCCCATACAGCTGATCACCGGAACCCCGGCCTGTTTCGCCCGCAGGATAATCTCGATTTTCGCCGAGACTGTATCAACCGCGTCGATTACGTAGTCATAGTCCGGGAAGGAAAAATCTTCGGCGGTCTCGGGAAGAAAAAAGCAGGGACGCACTCTTACCGAAACCTCAGGGTTAATGGTGCGCATACGCTGCGCCATCACATCCACCTTATAAAGCCCAACCGTATCCTGAGTGGCGATGATCTGGCGGTTTAGATTGGAGATGCTCACGCGGTCGCTGTCTACTAAGTCAAAGGAGCCGATTCCGCTTCGCACAAGCGCCTCGCAGGCAAACCCGCCCACACCCCCGATTCCAAACACCGCTACGTGCGCTTTCGACAGGCGCTTCAGCGCTTCCTCGCCCAAAAGAAGCCTCGTCCTGGAAAATTGATCCTCCATTGGTATTTTCCCTTCCCGTTTGTTTTGTCAGCTATGTCTGCTTCGTTTACTTTTACTTTGTCTGTGTTGTTTGCTTTGCCTGTATTGATTGCTCTGTCTGCTTTGTTTGTTTTATCTGTACTGTATGTACTGACCATGCTCAGTAGGTTTAAAATCCTTTCCGTTTCCGGCTTTCCCCCGTCATTCTTCGGACAGTCTGTCGGCATCCTGCCTCGTTCCGAGCAGGAAGTAACAGGCAAACGGGCAGACGGACAAACAGGCAGGAGCGAAAAAAACGCGCCCTGCCTGCTTTCCTTTCCACTTTTCTCCGTCAGTTTTGCAAGTTAGATCAGACAGGCCTCCCCGTGCCTAAAGCCCGGAAACTGAAAGGTCTTCAATCACCCACGAAAAATGCCTGTATTCCTGGCTGACACCTGCCGGTACGCTGCCCCTCGAAAGGACACACGTTAAATTACCAGCGGTTCGTGATCAGTTAAACGGCAGGTCGTCGTCATCCGCCTCGCCGTCCATTCCTGCGTCCTTCTCACCGGCCTGCTCATCCCATGCGGGGGGCTCCCACCCGGGAGGCACCGGAAACTGAACGTTCACGGCATCCCGGATCCGCTCAAACTCGTACTCATAGGCCGTCTCACTGGCCTCCTTGGTGCCCAGCAGCCGCAATGGCGCGTTGATCCCGGCATCGGTAAAAATCTGGCAGGCATGGTCGTATCCATACCCCAGCATCTGACCGGCCGTGCTCTCGATACAGCGGATCCCTTCCACAAACCCCTTCTCGAAGAAGATGGCGAAATCCTCGTCCCAGAAGAACAGGTTTTCCTCTTCATAGCGTTTCAGACACATCAGATGGAAGTTTGCCACGGCCTTGCTGGTCTTATTGGCCTCTTTGCGTGTATAGTGATAGGTATTCACCAAGGTATCGGCGATGGCTTTCTCGCGCTCCTTGTCATAGATTCCCGATTTTTTCTTGTAAGCGCTTAAATGCTCCCGGCAGTAGTGAATCGCCTCGTAAAACAGAAGCTCCTCAAACAGGTCAAAGGTGTACGCCTCATCGGGATCTGCCATTTTTTCCAGCATCCGGTGTACTTTTATCTGAATGAATTTCTCTCCGGCCAGATCGTCGTCATCCTCCCCCTGGACATACTCGGAAAGACCATCGAAAAAGAAGTAATCGCTGAATCCCAGCATGATTTCCGCAAACGAAGCGGTCATAGGATGTTCCTCATCGCCGTACACATACCGCAGCCCGCCCGCGACCGTCTCCGAAGCCATCTGCTGGATGTACCGGAAATCCCCTTTTTCACGTTCCTCATTCTCGTAACAGACCAGTCTGAACATGATTTCCTCCTTTCAGCCCCTTAAGGCGTCACAAGAGTATCCTACCACAAAAACTGCCGGTTGGCTACTTGAAAATCACGCGTCTGTCAGACACTGAAAAATATTTGGAAAATTTGGGGAAAATTTAAAAATGTTAAATTCTGCCGCGCGGCTCTCAGCAAAAACTTGACAAGAACAGCGGAATCTCCTATTATTTATCCATGAGGCAGGAGTCCTGCCGGAATTTAAAAAGGAGGATTTGGAAACCATGAAACGAAACAAAGCACTTGCCGCGCTGGGAATCGCCGCGGCGCTCGCCGTCACAAGCGTCATCCCGGCTATGGCCGAGGAGGAGAAAACCTGGATCATCGCCACGGACACCGTATTTCGTCCCTTTGAGTACACCAATGAAGACGGCGAATTCGTCGGCATCGATGTCGATCTGTTAGCCGCTATCGCTGAGGATCAGGGATTCAAATATGAGCTGCAGAGCCTCGGATGGGATGCCGCCCTTGCGGCCTGCCAGTCCGGACAGGCAAACGGCATGATCGCCGGCGCTTCCATCACCGAAGGGAGAAAGGAAAGCGGCTGGCTCTTCTCCGACGGCTACTACAATGCGACCCAGTCCATGACCGTACAGGCGGGCTCTGACATCAAGGGCTTCGCCGATTTGAACGGCAAGACCGTCGGCGTCAAGACGGGAACCGAAGGAGCTTCCTACGCGGAGAGCCTGAAGGAAGAAAACGGCTTTGACATTACCTATTTTGAGGATTCCCCGACCATGTACCAGGCGGTGCTCGGCGGTCAGGTAGCTGCCTGCTTCGAGGACACCCCGATTATGGCTGACTCTATCAAGAGCGGCAATCTGGCTCTTGAGATCGTGGAAGGCACAGAGAACGAAGGCGCTCCCTACGGCTTCGCGATCTTCAGCGAGGACAACCAGGAACTGCTCGACATGTTCAACGCTGGACTGAAGAACATCCAGGAGAGCGGAGAATACGACGAGATCCTTGCGAAGTACTTAGGCACCGATACGGAAGCGGAAGCGGAAACCGAAGGCGCGGAGACGGAAGCTGCGGAGACTGAGGCTCCCGCCACGGAGGCAGCGGAGTAAGTCCGCGGCAGAATACATAGAGGGAAGCTTCCCTTAAGATATGTGATTGAAAGGGGCGCCGTGAAATACCGGCAGCCCCTTTTTGAAAGGAGCCTTCTATGGCCAGAATAATAACAGATTATGGGCCGCTCCTGATGCGGGCCATGGGCATGACCCTGCTTCTTGCTCTCTGGGGACTGTTCTTCGCCTGCATCATCGGCATGTTCTTCGGTCTGCTGGGCGTGGTCAAAAACCGTGTCTGCAATGCGATCGAGACCTCGTTTGTGGACATCATCCGCGGGGTTCCGCTGATCGTGCTCGCCTATTTCGTCTATTTCGGCGTCCCCTTTGCCGTCAACAACCTGCTGGGAGGAAACGGTTTCACATTAAGCGCCCTGCAGGCGGGAACCATCTGTCTCGCCTTAAACTGCGGCGCCTATATGGCGGAGATTATCCGTGCCGGCATCCAGTCCGTCGATGTCGGGCAGATGGAAGCCGCCCGAAGCCTCGGGCTTCCCTACTGGCGGGCCATGGTCCGCGTCGTCCTTCCGCAGGCCATCCGCACCATGATTCCGACGATCATCAACCAGTTCATCATCACTCTCAAGGATACCTCGATTCTTTCCGTCATCGGATTCCCGGAACTGGTCAATACTGCGAAAAATGTCGTCGCGATCACCTTCCTGTCCTTCCAGACCTGGCTGATCGTCGGCGTAATGTATCTGATTGTGATTACCCTTTTGTCCTTTGCTGCCAAGCGTCTGGAGAGGAGGCTGAACCGTGGCCGTCAATAAGAACAATGTCAAAATCCATGTTTCCCACCTTAAGAAAAACTTCGGCAGCCTGGAGGTCTTAAAGGACATTTCCAACGACATCTATGAGGGAGAGGTTGTCGTCATTTTAGGTCCCTCCGGTTCGGGGAAATCCACCTTTCTGCGCTGCCTCAACCGCCTGGAGAATATCACCGGCGGGGAAGTCGTGGTCAACGGGGTCAACATCACCGACAAAAAAGTGAACATCAACCAGTACCGTGAAAAAATCGGCATGGTCTTTCAACACTTCAACCTCTTTCCTCACATGGATGTGCTGCACAACATCACGCTGGCTCCTGTGGATTTAAAGCTGATGTCCAAGGAAGAGGCAAACAAACGGGCCATGCAGCTTTTAGAACGCGTCGGGCTTTCGGAGAAGGCAAAAGTGTATCCGCCGCAGCTTTCCGGCGGCCAGAAACAGCGGGTAGCCATCGCCCGGGCGCTGGCGATGAATCCCGAGATCATGCTCTTTGATGAGCCGACTTCCGCCCTCGATCCGGAGATGGTCGGCGAGGTGCTTGAGGTCATGCGGGAGCTCGCCGAAAGTGGGATGACCATGCTGGTGGTAACCCACGAGATCGGGTTCGCCAGAGAGGTGGCCAGCCGCGTGATCTTCATGGACGGGGGCTACATCGTGGAAGAGGGAACACCCGATGAAATTTTCAACCACCCGAAGGAGCCGCGCACAATCGATTTCCTGAACAAGGTGCTTTAGTCTTTCAGGTCTTTCCGTGTCTTTGGCTTAAGCTTACCCCGCGGTTTTTCCTTCTCACTCTATCTGGCAGCAGACGCTCATCACACTTTTTGCCGTCTTAAAAGGCGGCAGATCGGAGAAACTTATGAAAAAGATTGTGACCATCAGCCGTGAATTTGGTGCCGGAGGCGGCACCATCGGATACCGTCTCTCACAGGAGACGGGACTGGAATACTACGATAAGGAACTGATCCTGATGCGGGCCGGCAAGGGCAACGTGGATCTATACAGCTTAATCAAGTGGGATGAGAGTGTGCTCATCAACTTCGGGTTCACGCAGAGTCTCTTTGACTTTTACAGCAGACCTTTAAGCGAGCGCATCTTCGAGGCGCAGAAGGAGACGATCCAGGAGGTCGGCGAAAAAGGAAACTGCATCATCGTCGGCCGAAACGCCAACATGATCCTCAAAGAATATGACAAAAGCCTGCATGTGTTCATCCACGCGAACATCGACTTCCGTCTGAAGCGCATGAAAAAGGAGATGCCGGATCTAAGCGACGCGCAGATCCTTGACCGGATCCGCAAGGTTGACAGACAGCGAAAGAAATACTGTACCTATCACACACAGACCGTATTCGGGGACTCCCGGTACTATGATATCTGCCTGGATTCCTCGCGGTTTGGCATCGACCGCTGTGTGGAGATCCTGAAAGGGCTGATCCTGGAGTAAGGAAAAGAGAAGGCAAACGGACGCTGTCAGAAAGCACCGGCTTACGCCTCTTTCCGATGCTCCTCAATCCGGCAGCTGAATTTTTTGCTTTCCGAATCATAGCTTATTCCGACCAGCAGGATCTCTCCTGCATACTCCTTCATCACCTGGGGATACACCCCGTTTTTGATCTGTATGATGGCCCCTTCTGCCGTTTTTTCCCACTTAAGTTCAACAACTAAGAGCGGCAGATGCGAGGCTGCATTAGGAATATACACCACATCCGTAATGCCCTGGACGGATGGAAGTTCCTCCGCTTCCAGATATTCCTTCACACAGAAGATATAGGCAGCCCGGATGACAGTACGAAAAACCAGCTCCTTAACCCAGGAAAAAGAACGTGTGATGCCTGACTTGTACACTTTTTCGACCGCCGCCGCGACACTCTCCTCATCCCTGTCCAAAGTTGCCTCCAGTAGACAGTCGGAATCGCAGATCACCTTGGCGGGCAGGGTATCCTTGCCCATTGAGGCCGCAAGGAAGATTTTCTGTTTTACCTCCCAGTTCGGAATAAACACTGCCTCCTCATCGGGATCATACGTCAGGAAACCCAAATGAACCAACAGGGTAAGAACATCTTCCTGATATTTTAAATCTCCCATGTCATTTCGGAAGAGATATATATCTGTTCTTACATGTACTCCCGCCAATAACTGGACAATCGCTTCCTGCAGACCGTTCAAATCCATTTCGATATAACGTCTAAGAGATTCCACTGACTCCGCCTTTGCCCAGTAACTGCCTGTCTGACCATACAGGACTGCATTCATGACAGAAAAGGGATTATAGATATGGGTTTGATCCCCTTCCACATATCCGTCATACCATCTTTGCATATCAGAAAAAGGAAGGTTGGAATCCACGCAGAGGCGGCGGACCTCCTCTTCCGTAAATCCAAAAAATTGATCTACTTTTCCCGGATATATCATTGTATATTCCCAGAAATCAGATAATGGGGAATAGAAAGCATATTTCTTGATCGGAAGGATTCCTGTCATGTAAACTAAGGCAAACATTTTTTGCGTCTTGGAACTGTTTTGAAATAGCTGCCGAAGAAGTTTGATATAATCCTCCTGCAGTTTTCGATTATCCGGCTCCTCCCGAAAAAATGCGTCCCATTCGTCAATAATCATGATGAATTTTCGTCCTGTATTTTCGACAATAGTATTGATCGTACTAGACAAAGTGGATGTCGCCTTTGTCTCCGGATAAACCGCTCTTAGATCATCAATCACCTTTTTCTCAATGTCCTTAACGCCCAATGGAACTTCATCTTCTCCCTGTACAGCAGAGGTAAATTCCGTGATATCTAAAAAGATCACGTCATATTTATTCAGATGTGATTCGAAAGAGGCATCACGGGAAATCTCAAGTTCTTCAAACAGCTTTCTGGAATCACAGCTTCTGTCATAATAAGCGCACAGCATCTGCGCGGTAAGAGTTTTCCCAAAGCGGCGGGGTCTGGTGACACATGTCAAATTTGATAAAGTATTTATACTCCGATTCATATAAGAAATCAGTCCCGTTTTATCTATGTAGGTTCCATTCAGGGCTGCCGCGAAGGCACCATTGCCAATATTTATATAATTTCCCATAACTGCTTCTCCTCATTGAAATTTGTAAAAGCATTAAATACCATATATAGGAAATGATTATTCTTCTCGGTCTTCAAAGGTGAGCGACTCTCGTAATCCATCTTTTCACAAACACAATCTTTGTCGGTTTTATCCTAATGGTTCTGATCAGATAAGATTACATCCCAAACTCTCCGCACAGGATGTCAAACCTGGACTGTTCCTTTTTCTTATCCGACATGGAGAAATCGCCCATGCAGTGGTGAATCACGTCTGTGTCTTTTAGCATTAAGACTTAAGGCCATTCCAACAAAGATCATTCCTACATCCCGGCATCGTTATGATAGATTGACAATCAGATCCTCTCGATGAAGCAGTAGACTTCAAATCCTTAAGAACCTGTCATGCAAGTTCTGCTTCCTTATTCACATGATCCCCGGTAAATCCTACAAAACACACGAATTTCTCTTCCGCCAACGATCGAATGACAAAGTCACTAAAATGGGCACTGTTTAGATCCAGCTAAGAAGAGGCGCACAATGTTTAGTGTCTTCACCCGACAAGTATGGAAATAGAGTGGACAGGTCCTATTTCCGATATTCTTCGATTTTGCAGGTGTGTTTTTTGGTCTTGGAATCATAGTTAATACCAACGAGAAGAATCCTGCCTCCATACTCTTTCACTGCCTGTGGATATCTCCGGTCTTTGATCTGTTCGATTGCCG
>CAZXSN010000019.1:0-45726 GCA_964643295.1 uncultured Lachnospiraceae bacterium | reverse complement strand
TTGTACAGTGATTTTAAGTATATATATATGCAGGCAAATAATCGGGGAACCATCCACACGCTGCTTTGATCATTAATTTTTTCAGGACTGTAAGAAACGGTCCCCTGGGCAAAGATACCCTAAGCCGCGCCAGGCGGCGTAACGCCGGGTTAAGCATGAAAACGTATGGTGACTTTTGGTATTTCGTGAAAGAACCATAGGATTTTAGAAAACCGCCTGAAAATGCAGGCGATAATGGATGATGGACACTGTTGGCGTAAAAAAGACACCTGCAGGCAGGAGGCTAACTTATGGAAACCTGCCTGCAGGGGAACTATCTGGAAAGAAGAGCTAGCTTCTCCGGAGCCGGTCCAAGATTTGCTCCACGCGCCGGATAGCCTCTGAAACCTGGCTGGCAGCCTTCTTGATACGGTCCTGGACCAGCCAATCCACCGCAAGTCCGTCAAAAAACCAGTCAGCAAAGGAGAGGAAATCTCCTGTTTCGATATCCAGGTGGCAGGCCAGGTTGACGTCATTCAGCTCTTTGCTGAAATTCTTGAGATCATATTTGGCCTGGTTCATGTCATTTTTTGCCTTGTCCATCTTGGAATGCTTCATGAGGGTGGAGAAAGTGCCGCCGCCTAAGAGATCCACCGTCCCCCAGTTCTTTGCACTCTTTAACTGGTCCTGGGCAGCCCTCAGACTCTTCAGCGCCCGCTCTCCCGCCTCGATGGCCTCTCTCTTCTCTTTTTCCACATCATACGCCATAACTGGTCTCCTTTCTCGCAGAAAGAGCATTTCTCTGAGAAATACACAGGCTGACATCATTCACTCCCGGAAAAAGGCCGGAATTTAGCACCATCAGACAAAACAGCCCATCTTTGGTTTAGGGAACATTTCTCAGACACAGTATCCTTAGGACTCATTGGAAAAATTGTCCGCCAGATCATCCAGATCGCTGTCCGCACCGATGTCCTGCATGTTGACGGTCTTGCGCTTCAGGCGCTGTTCTTCGGAGCTGCGCAGGATAAAATCCTTGATCTCCTTCGCATGTTTGATGTGTCGCAGCTGCAGATCCGGATGAGTCACATCGCCTCCAAAGCAATGGATAGTGCCCAGTCCGAATATCCTCTCCAGGATGCTGGTATCCAGACGCACATCCACGATCTTGTACATATACGTATCATTCTCTGTTTTCTTGACCAAACCGCTGTTTACCGTAATCAGTTCCTCAGTGACATGATAGGTCGTAAACGTTAAGGGCAGCCCGAAAAACAGGCTGCGCATCTTTTCTGTGTATTCCATGGTTCATTTCCTCCCTTAGAAATGTGGTCCGCCTCATCAGATAACTGTTGTTATGCACTGCTCTCACCCTGTCTAAATGTGTGGTCTGATTTTTTCCCGTAGATGCAAAATCCATTCCGCAGCTCTTTCCGGATACGTAGAACCCTTCCCAATGGTCCTGCCTTCCTTTTTTCCGTCTGGAAGTCAAGGCTATCAAAAAAGTCCCGTTAGGCCGAGCTCCTTTCGCCTAACATTCCAGGAAACAGGAAGCTGTCTCCTGTTCAAATGATACCATAGAAATACCAGGGTTTCAAGCGGTTCGAAAAAAGAGGGCAGACTCATACGTAGGCAGATATTGAGAAATATATCCAAGTCTATCGATGTTATTTGCCAGGCACACCGGAAATTCCATGTGCATACTACCTGCGATCCTGCACAATTGAAAAGTACGAATCATCCGCAGGGTACCCAGCCGCTATATCATATCTAAAAAGATCGATCGGGAAATTCTTCTTCAAATACTGCGCCGATTCCTCTTCAGAGCCGTCTTCCCTCCACAAGGTCCTAAACTCCGCAGGAAGTACCTTCCGTCTCACAGGTTCGATGAAATTCATTATACCGGCGGAATTGGGGAAAGTCAACGTACAAAGACAGCACGAAACATATGTACCCGCTCAGTCTGCTTTTTTCGAAGCTTCCCCTCCCATAAAACACCTCCCGTACCAGAAAAAGCGGTGAGATTTCCTTCGAAAATTAAGGAACCCCCCGTTCCTTAACAGGAAGAGCCCAAAGTATGCGATTTTTTTTCAAAATTTCTCTAGCGCACTGAAAGATCTTATGATAGAATACATTTTAGCGCGTCAAAGTGTTAAAATCCAGACCTGACGCAAACGACTTGATACGGAGGAACTACCATGAGTGAACGAATCACGGGACATACGGAACTGCTGACTCTGATGGCCTACCCCATCCGCCACTCCCAGTCACCGGCAATGCACAACGAGGCTGCCGCCTACCTGGGACTTGATTACGTCTACCTTTGCTTTGACGTGGATCAGAGCAACCTGAAAGAAGCGATCGCCGCCATGCGGGCCTTAAAAGTGCGCGGCGGCAACCTCTCCATGCCGAATAAGATCGCAGTCATGCAGTACTTGGACCGTCTCTCCCCGGAGGCGGAAATGTGCGGAGCTGTCAATACAATCGTCAACGATGACGGGGTGCTGACCGGATACATCACAGACGGGATCGGCTACATGCGCTCTCTGAAAGACTGCGGCATCGATGTGACCGGGAAGAAGATTACGATCGTCGGAGCAGGCGGCGCGGGCAAAGCCATGGAAGTGCAGGCGGCGCTCGACGGCGTGGCCGAACTGTCCATTTTTAACCGGCGGGATGAATTCCACCAGCGCGGGATTGATACGGCAGCCATGCTGAATGAGAAAACGAACTGCAGAGTCCATTTCTATGACCTGGAGGATCTGGACCGCTTAAAGGCAGAAATTGCCGACAGCGTCCTTTTGGCCAATGCCACCAGCCTGGGGATGAAACCGCAGGAGGGGAAAACCTACATTCCGGATCCCTCCTTCCTGCGCCCGGATCTGATCGTCACCGATGCAATCTACGCACCCCTGGAAACCGAACTTCTGCGGATGGCAAGAGAGGTCGGCTGCCGGACCATCAACGGTCAGGGAATGATGCTCTTTCAGGGTGCAGCCGCATTCAAGCTCTGGACGGGCCAGGATATGCCGATCGAGCATATGAAACAGGTGCTGGGAATTTAAATATCTTCAGCCGCTCTTCTTCCGTGGCCGCACCCTTTTTTGCGTATCCGGAGGAACATCAGATAAAGCAAAAACCGTACTGTAGAAACGAAAAGGAGAACCCCCATGAAATTTTTGCGATGGCTCGACGACAACCTGGAGGAAGTGATCCTCATTTTCCTGCTCATCTGCATGGTGCTCGTAATGGGCATGCAGATTGTAGCCCGTTACTTTTTCAATTACTCTCTGAGCTGGTCGGAGGAGCTGACCCAGTATCTGTTTGTGTGGTCAGTCTTTTTAAGCATCAGCTACTGTGTCAAAAAGCGGATATCGATCAAGATCGAACAGTTTTTGAACATCCTCCCGAAAAAGGGACAGACCGTGCTGCGTCTGATCCGCCACACGGTGGTGCTGGTCTTCTGCGTGATCATGCTGCCATTCTGTGTGACCTATCTAAGGCAGTCCATTGACCTAAACGCCACCAGCCCGGCTCTGCATCTTCCCATGTACTTTATCCAGTCCGCACCGCTCGTCGGGTTTCTCCTGCTGACGGTCCGTGTCATTCAGGCATGGGTGCGGGAAGCAAAAAATCTGATGGGAGGTAAGAAATCATGACAGTCTTTATCATGCTTGTATTTGTCCTTCTTTTGCTGCTGGCAGTTCCCGTGGGACTGGCGGTCGGCATCACAAGCATCCTGCCGAGCCTGCTTTCGGATTCCTTTACGGTCAGCGGTGTCTACATTCTGCGCTCTGCGCTGGGAGGCGTCAACTCCTATCCGCTGCTGGCGATCCCCATGTTCGTGCTCTCCGGGATCATCATGTCCAGAGGCGGTGTCTCCAAAAAGCTGTTTGAAGTCTTCAGCTACTTCATCGGCGGACACACAGCCGGGATCCCCTGCGCAGTAGTCATCACCTGCCTGTTCTTCGGTGCGATCTCCGGTTCCGCCCCGGCTACTGTGGCTGCGGTCGGCAGCATGACAATCCCGCTGATGCTGGAGATGGGATATGATATCAAATTCAGCGTGGCTCTGGTCGCGGTAGCCGGAGGACTTGGCGTCATCATTCCGCCCAGTATCCCCTTCATCCTGTACGCGCAGGCGACGGGAGCCTCCGTCAGCAGTATGTTCATCGCCGGAATCATCCCCGGCATTCTGATCGCCGCGATCCTCATGGGCTATGCCTTTTATTACTGTAAGAGATACGGGGAGGACAAGGAAAAGATCAACGCCATCGTGGGAGAACTGCACAGCCGCGGATTCCGCAAGGTCTTCTTTTCCAGTTTCTTTGCACTTTTGACTCCGGTGATTATCCTTGGCTGCATTTACTCCGGCATCACCTCGCCCACAGAGGCTGCCGTCATCGCGGTAATCTATTCGCTGATCATCAGTCTCTTCGTCTATAAAACGCTGAAACTGAAAGATCTCTGGGATGTTCTCAGGGAGGCAGTGCGCACATACTGTCCGATCCTCTTTATCCTTGCGGCCTCTGTGGCCTTCTCCAGGATCCTGACACTCCTGCACGTTCCGCAGACCGTCTCGACCTGGATGACCAGTGCATTCACGTCCCGCTTCTCGATCCTGCTGGTGATCAACGTACTGCTGCTGATCGTGGGCATGATCATGGATACAAGTCCGGCGATCCTGATCCTTGCGCCGATCCTCATGCCAATTGTCTCTTCCTACGGCGTGGACCCGGTACATTTCGGTATTATCATGGTCGTCAATCTGGCGATCGGTTTTGTCACACCGCCCATCGGTGTCAACCTGTTTGTCGCCAGCTCCATGACCAAAGTGCCGGTGATGGAGATCGCCCGCAAGGCAATGCCGATGATTGTGCTGTTTTTGGTCGCGCTGCTGCTGATTACTTACATTCCGCAGATCAGCCTGTGCCTGGTATAGGGAGGTGCGTGATGAATAGAGAAAAAAGAAAAGGCCCATTTCCTGGGGTGATGAAAAAAGCAGGTATTCTGCTGCCGGTTCTGCTCCTGAGCGCCCTGCTTCTTACCGGCTGTCAGGAGGAAGGGCAGACCTATGCCTGGGTACTGGCAACAGCCAGTCCGGAGGATACCGTCACGCAGCTGTTCGCAGAGAAATTTGCAGAGGAGGTTGGCCGCCTCTCCAACGGGGAAATGGCCGTGGAAGTCTATCCCAACAGCTCCCTTGGCGGCGACACCGAGCTGCTGGAGAGCGTGATGACCGGAGATATCCCGTTCGTGGTGCAAAATACTGCCCCGCAGGTCAGTTACCTGCCCAGGCTGTGCCTCTTTGATCTGCCGTGTGTGTTTGGTGAGATCACCGAACTGCACAAAGTTCTGGACAATGAGGCCTTCATGGAAAAGGTGAATGCCATCTATGAAGAAAAGGGAGTGGCTCTGCTTGCCTTAAGCGACCAGAACTTCCGTGTCATGACCTCCAACGTGCCGGTGGAAACCCTGAAAGATTTCTCCGGCATCAAGATCCGTACGATGGAGAACTCCTACCATATGGCTTTCTGGTCGGCCATCGGCGCCAATCCGACTCCCATGGCCTTCTCCGAAGTGTATATCGGTCTGCAGCAGAACACGATCGATGCCCAGGAGAATCCCTATGAAGTCATCGTCTCCAACAAGTTTTATGAGCAGCAGGATTACGTGGTGCAGACGAACCACCTGCCGCATCTGCTCAGTCTCATTTCGAATCAGGACTTCCTGGACAGCCTGACGGAGGAACAGAAAGCAATCATTTATGAGGCAGCGGACATCGCCAGGGACTACTCCCGCGAGCAGGCGCTGGAACGCGCCAATGACCGGATTGCCATCTGCGAAGAGGGCGGCGCGAAGATTATCGAACTTTCCGACGAACTGAGGGAGGAAATGCGCAGTTCCTGCACCAGCCTCTATGAGACGATTCGCGAACAGGTTGGTGATGATGAACTCTTCCAGATGTACACAGGGGAGGAATAACCGTCCCTCTTAAAACTTCCCGGCTGTATCTGGGTATGTCCGAAAAGTAAACTTTTGTTCGCATTGTTAACGCTTAAAAAGGCCTGCCAATGCAGGCCTTTTTCCTGTTTCGGTCGAATTTTACAGATACCGCAGCAGCTAGCTTTCCGGAATGCAAAATTCTGTACCGCAGGACTTTCGGGAACGAACCATCTTAAGGAAAATGGCTGCCGCCATAAAAACCTTCCCGGGATTCTGCCTGGTCGGCAAGGCGGATGCAAAAGTCCCTTTTAGATTCCCCGAAAACGGAAAGTGAACTCCAGCCGTTCTCTCACATCGATCAGATGCTCTTCATGTGTTCTTGCTCCCCAGCTGTCGTCTCCGCCCACGCCCATCTGCTGCTTCGCGGCACGGATCACCGTGTAATGGATCTGCGGCAGTTCATAAGGATGGCGGGCGTTTTCCAGCTCATGCGGCGTGTAGGGAAGAGCGGAAAAATGCATCAAATCGCCCTCAAAAAGCAGACCTCTGCCCCTCTTATCGCAAACCTTCGCCCAGCGGACACCTGTCTTATTTCCGCATTCCTGCGGTACCAGATAGCGTGCCAGGTTCTCTGTTACTTTTCTGCGATATACGCCAAGCTTTCCTCCGCGGAACCGATCCACATAGGTGTCCTCCGGTCCCAGACCGTACCACTCAACCGTGTCATACTCGGCACTCACTTTCATCATCATGCCAAACTCAGGCATATCCCCCAGCTCTTTTACCGGATCATACGTAAGACGCACCGTAACCCAGCCATCGCAGGACACCGTATAGGCCACCTGGCAGAAAGCCCTTGGGACTGTCGGCATCTGATACAGATAGGTTACCGTCACCAAACCGTCTCTTTCCTTGATTTGCGGAGCAATCGCGGCATTGGTCTTTGGGTCTCTGTGCGAAAGATACAGGCTTGCGATCTTCCACTGCGCGTATCGTGCCTGCATCTGATTTCCGTCATCGTTTGCGGTCGGAGCACGCCAGAAATTCGGCCTCGGAAGATCTGCTAACAGCTCCACGCCTCCGTAACGGTAGGAAGTCATGCCTCCCTGTTTAATAGCGAACAGTACTTCAAAATCCTCGCCGCGCACACCCAGGTTGCTTTTCCCGTGGACGACCTGCAGATGTTTACCGATCTCCGGCGCTGACTGTGCAGCTGACTTCTCTACCCGGTAAACACCCTGTCCGAAAGCGATCTCATGCCCCGCCTCAGCCCACGGCATATCCTCCTTTAACCGAAAAGAAACCGTAACCACGTACTCACCCGGGATCGTCCGCCTTTTTACCGGGAGCGGATATTCCTGCTCGGAGAGAGGCGCTACGGCAGTCGGAAGCGATACACACTCCAGGAGATGACCTTCCCGTTCCACCGTGACCACACAGGAAAATCGATTCGTGCTGACGAACAGATTTTTATTGCGGATCCGCACACAGTCACCTGTAATCTCCGCCGTGATATTCTGATAATTAAATTTCACTTCCTGCATCTTCGGCGAAGGAGAACGGTCGCCGCCGTAACAAATCCCGTCACCGCTGAATTCATAATCGGTGGGCCGGTCATCAAAGTCTCCTCCGTAAGCTTGAAATTCCTGTCCGAAGCGATCTTTTTTATCGAGAGACTGGTCTATATAATCCCAGAGAAAACCGCCCTGATACAGCGGTTCCTCATCCGTTAAATCCGTATACAGATACATACCGCCGCAGGAATTTCCCATGGCGTGCGAGTACTCACAGCAGATAAACGGCTTGCTGCGGTTGGTTTTCAGAAACTCGCGGATTTTTGCCGCCGGAGTATACATCTGGCTCTCCATATCGCTCGTTTCGTTATACCGCCTGTCACTGAACACTCCCTCATAATGCACAAGGCGCGTGGGATCAAGTTCGCGGAAGCGTTGAGACATCTCAAAAATATCTCTGCCGCCAAACGACTCGTTGCCGCACGACCAGATCAGAATCGCCGGATGATTTTTATCCCTCTGATAGATGGAATCCACCCGATCTAATATCATGGGCAGCCACTGCGGGTAGTCTCCCGGAATCACCTGCTCTATTCCTGCCTTACCGCTTGCGACCGCCTCCCATGTCCCATGGGACTCCAGATTGGTCTCATCGATCATGTATAGTCCCAGCCGGTCGCAAAGCCGATAGAGTCTGGAATCATTTGGATAATGGCTTGTGCGGATCGCATTGATGTTATTCTGCTTCATCGTAAGGACGTCTTTGAGAAGCTCGTCCTCCTGCACGACGCGCCCCGTGTGCGAACTGAATTCGTGGCGGTTCACCCCTTTAAACACCAGCCGTTTTCCGTTTAGGCACATCAGTCCGTCTTTAAGCTCAAAGCGCCGAAATCCCACCGTCTCGCAGATAACCTCCGTAACCTCTCCCTTAGTGTCTGTAACCGTAAGCAACAGGTCGTAAAGGTTTGGCTCTTCTGCACTCCAGAGTAAAAATCCTTCCGCTGCAATCGAACAGTGACCTTTTCCCTCCGAAACTGCGAAGGAACCCCGGGCAAGCACCTGCCCGCCGGGAGTCGGTCTGTTTCCAGCCCTTAAGACTTCTGAAAGTTCCTGCTCCCGGGTATGATGCTTCGCAAGCGTGAAGCTTACCTGACCGTCTCCGCATCCCTCCACATCCACAGTCAGTTCAGCTTTATCATACGAATCATTTAACAGCGTCTGAATTTTCAAATCGGCGATATGCACCCTGGGGCAGGTGTACAAAAACACATCGCGAAAGATCCCGGAAAACCGGAAAAAGTCCTGATCTTCGGCCCAGCTGCCGCTCGTCCACCTGTACACCTGCACAGCCAGCTTGTTTTCCCCAGGCTGCACAAAAGGCGTGAGATCGAAATCGGACGGTGTAAAGCTGTCCTCACTGTATCCCACGTAGTGGCCGTTCAGCCAGAGCGCCATGCCGCTCTCCACGCCCTGAAACGAGATAAAAAGCGGTCCTCCCTGCATTGCGGGAGGTACCGTAAAATACTTTACATAGCTGGCCACCGGATTAAACCTCAGGGGGATCTCGTCCGTCCAGATTTCCTCATGGCCGTCCCAGGGATACTGCACATTGACATAGCACGGCTGACCGTATCCTTCCAGCTGAATGTGCGCTGGCACACGGATATCCGCCCAGCCGCGGCAGTCCGTCCCCGGCAGCTCAAAATCCTGCACACAGTCCTGCAGATTTCTTCCGTACGAGAACTTCCAGAATCCATTCAGAGAAAAACGGAACGGATTCTCTCCGCTGCAAAGATGATCCTCGTCCGGATACCAGATGTGATCGGAATGCGCCGGCAGCACATTTTCCTTAAAAATTCGCGGATCCTTTAATTTCCTGTAGTCGAACACTTTGTTCCTCCTGGTAAATGGCATCCGAAATGCCTACTTCACGGCGCCTGTAATCCCTTCCGCAAAACTCTTCTGCAGACAGAAGAATACGATGATCGTCGGGATGGAGCAAAACAGCACGGCCAGCATCAGCATGCCGTAATCCGTCACATAACCCGTGATCAAGTTTCCTACCAGCATCGGCATCGTCTGGCTCTTGCCGTCCGTCATGATGACCTTCGGCCACAGATAGCTGTTCCAGGCGTTCATAAAGGTGATCGTCATGGCCGCCGCATAGGTAGAACGCATCGTCGGCACAAACATGCGGAAGAAAATCTGGAACTCTCCCAGTCCGTCAATCCGCGCCGCCTCGATAATCTCATGCGGAAATGACCGTGCGCTCTGCCGAAACATCATGATCAGAAACGGAGTGGCGATCGTCGGCAGGATGAAGCCTAAAGTCGTATTCAATAACTTCGCCTTGGATGCCATCTGAAACAGCGGGATCAGGATAGCCGCGAACGGCACCATCATCGCCAGAAGGATAATCGACATCACCGTGTCTTTTGCTTTGTCATGATAAATCTCAAATCCGTATCCGGCCAAAGAACAGACGATCAGGGAAAGCAGCGTCAAAAGGATCGAATATTTGAAGGAATTGATCATGGCCCTGCCCAGGTTCTGGCTCGCAATCAGGTTTTTGAAATTTTCGATCAGATTGACTCCCGGGATCAGCCTTCCCCGGATGACATCCAAACTCGTATTCGTCGCGGAACTCGCCATCCAATACAGCGGGAAAACGGAAATGATAGAACAAATGATTAGGAAAGTATACATTCCCACGTTTTTCAGTTTAGTCACGCTTATCACCTACTTTCATCTGGATAAAAGCCAGGATCGCCACCAGAATCAGGATCACATAGGAAAGAGCGGCGGCATAACCGAAATTCGGCATCTTCAAAAACGACAGATTGTAAATGTAATGCGACATGGTGATCGTCGCGTTCGCGGGTCCACCCTTTGTGAGGTTAACTGACTCATCAAACAACTGCAGTGTCCCATTCGTCGACATGATCGTCGTCAGCAGAATGGTTGGTTTTAAAAGAGGAACGGTGATCCGCGTAAACGACTGGAACGGGGAAGCTCCATCGATTCTTGCCGCTTCATAGATCGTATTATCAATATTCTGCAGACCGGCCAGATAGAAGACCATGTTGTAGCCGGTCCACCTCCAAATCAGCGCGATAATGATGACCGCCCTCGCACTGACCGGATTCGCAAGGAAGTTGTAAGGCTCACCCAAGATACCCAGTCCAACCAGGATGTGATTGATAAAACCATCCGTCGCGAACAGCGAACGGAAAATAATCGCGTAGGAAACCAGAGAGGTCGCACAGGGCAGGAAAATCATCGTCCGAAACAGCCCCTTGAAGCGCAGATTTTTATTGTTCAGAATCGATGCCAGAATCAGCGCCAGCACCAGCATGATAGGCACCTGAATAATCAGATAAAGGAAGTTGTTTTTCAAGGCGGTAATGAATATTTGGTCCTTAAACATCCGGGTATAGTTGCTGATGCCCGCCCAGGTCATGTTGACGCCGATGCCCTTCTTGAAGGATAAAATCAGGGCACGGATCATCGGATAAAAATACATCACAGCGATGAGAATCGCCGCCGGAGCGATAAAAATCCAGCCGGTGAGACTGAGTTTCCTCGCCAAAGGCGTTCTCTTCTTTCGTTTGCTCACAGGAATTCCCCCTTTCCACTTTCCCTTTCTGCTGCCAGGAGAAGGACCTTTAAAGCAGAACTTCTATAGTTAAGAATGGGGAACAGGTTGATTGAACCGTTCCCCATATGTTTCGTATTTACGAATGATGCAGCCTGACTCGCAGACACGCATCCGTTTGCGCCTGCTTAACACCTTTTGGCATAAGTGCTTTCAAGACATGGAATTTGTCCTTCTGCCAGGAAAAATCTTACTGGCCCATGGCGAACAGAACCGTATCCTGTGCATTCTGAAGTTCAGCATCGATATCGGCTCCCCCAACAACATTGGTCTTCGCCACTGCGATCGCATCACGCGCTTCGTAGTAATAAACGCCCGTGTTATTGCTCGGCGTCTTGCCCGCGAATTCGGTCAGCTTCTGGAATACCGTGTCCCCGCCGAAGAATTCGGACGGCTCAGCATACGCATCGCTCTCGCCCGCCGGGAGATACGTCGCCAGTGCACCGCAGGAAAGGATGTTCTCATAAAACTCCACGCTGCCGCCGAAGGTCGCGCCCAGGAAATCGGCTGCCAGTTCCGGATTTGCGCAGTTTGTGGTAACCGCCCAGCTGGAACCGCCGTTGTTGGAGTAATTGGTCGCGGTGTCGATGCCGTCAAGCGCCGGGATGTTGGTCACCGCCCAGTTGCCGGACTGATCTTCCGCTACCTGAATGGAAGCCATGATCCAGCAGCCGTTGATGGTTCCGGCCACGGTGCCCGCGTTTAACGTCTGTACATACTCATCCCAGTTGTTTACCTCGACGAGGATCCCGCTCTTGACAAGATCCGCGTAGGTTTCCACAACGTTCTTCACGATCTCATTGTCCGTGATCGCGGGATTGCCTTCCTCATCAAACAGGCTGCCGCCCGCGGACTGGAACATCAGCATCAGGGTATCCACATCGCCCGCCACGCAGGAAAGAAGCGGAACACCGGTCGCATCCAGCACCTTCTGGGCATTCTCTTTAAACTGAGACCAGGTGATATCCGTGAAATCATCCACGGTAAGACCCGCCTGCTCTAAGATATCCGTCCGGTAAGCCGCGATCGCTGTGCCGTTGTCAAACGGTACCCCGTAGTTCTTGCCGTCCACGGTTGAGTAGGCTGCTTTCGCCGGAGCAAACTGTGTAAAATCAATACCGCTGTCCGTCAGATCCGTAAACAGATCCGGATAGTTGATGACGTTCTTCTGGAATGCATTGTCCTGCATTAAGAAGATGTCCGGCATTGTGGAATAATCGCCGGATGCCGCCGCCGTTGTCACCGCCACCTGAATGTCATCCCAGGCATTCTCCACGATTTCCAGGGAGAAATTCGGATGATCCTGCTGATAGATTTTCTCCGCTTCCTGCATCGCGAAGATGTTGAATGCCGGATCCCAGCACCATACCGTCAGTTTCTCTTCCTCCTCAGCGAAGGCCGGTACACAGGTTGTTCCGAGCACCATCGCAGCCGTGAGGATTCCACACATTACTTTCTTCAGTTTCATCAACACTGCCTCCTTTTGTGCAATTTGTGCATAAATAAGCGTTTTTTTGCGCTCCAGTTACTATTTTACCATGGAGGAGAAAGAAAGGGACATCATTTTCGACCATAAAAATATCATTTTCGATCATTTCAAATGCAGCCTTAAGCAGCCTGCACAATAAGTGCCTCTGCTTTTCCGTCAAAGTTTCCTCATCCCACCGAAAAGGAATCATCGTCCCTGACAGCACAGTCGAAACTCTCCTGATGTCTCCACTGGTTCGGCGCCATATCCATAAATTTGCGGAAGTTTCGATGAAAGGTGACCGTGGAGACAAACCCGGTTCTGGCCGCGATCTCTTCCAGCGAAAAATCCGTGCTCTCCATCAGTCGGCAGGCGATGTAAATACGGAAAAAATTCACATACTCGTTCGGGGACATGTTCATGACGCTCTGAAATACACGGCGAAAATGAGTCTCACTCAGGCAGCACTGCTGCGCCAGCGTCTGGATGCGAATCGGCTCCTGATAATGTTCACACACATAGCGCAGGGCGTTGCTGATTTTTGCCTGGGTTACGCTGGCATCCTCCCCCTTTGGCTCTTCCGGGCACAGCCGGGCGATCTCCACAAGCAGCGACAGAAGCAGTCCGCAAAGTTTTTCCCTGAAGAATGCCTCCTGGCATCTAAGCTCCCGGAGGATCTCCTGAATCACCTCCCAAAGCTGCGGATTCGCCTCCCCATGAAGAAGACAGGCCCTCTGATAAACAAGCGTTGCCAGATCATGCGCGAACTTTGGCCGATCCTGACAGTAATCACGCAAAAATCCGCTGACATCCACGTAGAGAAAGTCAAAGCCGCTGACAGCCAGCTCTTGCCTGGCGCCTGCCAGCCTGTGCGGATAATTAGGCGGAACCACGAAAAAGGCCCCGGATGAGCAGGAAAGCTCACGGCCGTTGAAGACAATCACGCCCTCCCCCTCGCGGCAAAACCCAATCTCCAGGTAATTGTGGAAGTGGAGAGACCACGGATCCTTCGCACCGGTTCCCCGGTGATTTTCTCCCGAAAGGAAAAACGCATAGCTGCCCTTTGGAATCTCGATATACTGGAATCCCAGTTTTTCCTGTTTCTTTCCTGCCATGTTCATCCTCCCTGAAAAACGTCCGATTCAGGATTTGCATGTTCTAGAGCAAATCGAAAGGAAAAAGTCCTCTTGCCCTGTCAGGATACGTCCTGTGAAAAAGAAGGGAGGCGGAAGGTCCGTCTGATATTTCATACCGTGAAGAACCTGCTATGCTTTTGCAGGTATGCCCTTCCGCGCTCTCCTCTCCGTCAAGTCCTCATACAGTATAAGACCTGAGACTTAGAATTGCAAGTCAGGGAAACCCCGAAACAAGTTTTCTGAAGCTTCAGGAAATGCTCCCACAGCTTACCCGTATTCGGCCGACGATACTCTTCCCAGTCCGGACTGGTCAGGATACAAGGATCGCATCAATAGCCAACATATGGTCATCTATCGATATCAATGGCCGGATTTTCATAAAGATCCCAAAATTTCCTACAGCCCCCCATTATTAAAAAGCCTGAAAAACCGGGAAAGCAGCGGCAGATGCGCCGCGCAGAAAGTACAAAAAGGCCTTGTATTCGTCAGAAACAGCACTGAAGACTGTTTCATGGGTATATTATATCGATTGTCTTCGTTTTGAATTGATTTGTGACGATCTGTTTGTTCAGGATGCCGGACTTCCTTTTTTCCGCAGACATGTTCAAATCCAAAGTCGCTTCCTGATGATCATCACCCGTGATTTAGATTTAGTGATTGAAGGGATTTTTCTTCTTCTTATTCAAGCTATGAAACACATTTCCTTCTCTTCTTCTTAAAGATCTCATTTGAAAAGAGCGGAAATTATTATTTCAGTGTTTTGCAGAGTTTAAATTTCTTCCGAATTTCCGTCGTTTTTCTTAAATCTGTCAGAGTATCTTCCTGTCAGCTCTTTCTCATTCCCTGTTCTTTTGCCTGCCTGAAACTCATATTTCCCACAGGCAAAAGGAAAATCCATCCTGGCTTCTGTCACGAACCGTTTCCGTCCACAGGCCGAATGAGTCCGCATTTCCTGAAGATTTCGAAAGCAAGAAGCTGCCCGTAAGCATCGAAAACAACCTGCGCCTGCAAAATGATCTTGACAGTTTCTCTTTCGATCTGCTAAGATGTCAGGCAGTCTCATTCATTAAAATATTCTTGCCTGTGGGCCGGATCTTTCTGTTTTCAGGAAAATTTGTCCTTGAGGGCAGCTGGAAAGCTGGAGAATTTTTTGGAAAAACCGGATCTTCATCCGCAGCGATTTCGTTAAAAAGGAGAAAACTCAATGGCCTCTCTTCTGATTGCTGTCATTTATCTTGCTTTTGTCAGCCTGGGACTTCCTGATTCGCTGTTAGGCTCCGCGTGGCCAACCATGCAGGAGGCATTTGGAGTCCCCTCCTCCTACGCCGGTTATGTTTCCATGGCGATCTCCGCCATGACTATCCTCTCGGCCCTGGTAAGCCCCCGGCTGATCCGCAGATTCCCCACAGGCTGGATCGTGATCGGCTCCATATCCCTGACTGTGGCGGGACTTCTGGGATTTTCCTTCTGCACAGAATACTGGATGCTTTTTCTCTTTACCGTCCCCTATGGGCTGGGTGCCGGCTGTGTCGATGCCTCCCTCAATCACTACGTGGCGGAACACTACTCCTCGTCCGTCATGAATTTCCTGCACTGTTTCTACGGACTTGGCGCCGTAATCAGCCCCAACCTGATGGCACTGGCCTTACGATATGCCCGCTGGAACGAAGGATACCGCTGGACCGCGTACCTGCAGACCGCGATCCTTTTCGTGTGCATCCTCTCCCTGCCCCTCTGGAAAAAGAACGCCAAAGCCTCTGACGGGGAAAAAGAAGAAAGCGCCGGGATCTTAGAAACGCTGAAAGTTCCCGGGGTCATCCCTACTCTGATCGCTTTCTTTTCCTACTGTTCCGGGGAGGCGACCTGCTTCCTGTGGACATCAAGCTACTTTGCGGGTACGAAAGAGGGAATCAGCCCCGAACTGGTGGCGTCGTTTGGATCGCTGATCTTTTTTGGCCTGATGCTGGGACGGCTGATCTCCGGTTTTATTTCCAACCGTCTGGGGGACCGTCTGCTGATCCGCTTTGGCCTGGCGATTGAGTTTATGGGCATCGCGCTGATCGCTCTTCCTCTGAAAGGGTATGTCGTAACCGCCATTGGTTTCTTGATCGCAGGTACGGGTATGGGTCCCGTCTATCCGGCGATACAGCACATGGCCCCGGCAAACTTCGGAAGAAAATACAGCGCGGGCGCCATCGGACTGCAGATGGCCTCCGCCTACGTGGGCAGCACTTTTCTGCCGCTGCTGTTTGGAAAGCTGCAGCAGACGTTAGGGATCTGGATTCTGCCAGCGTACCTGTTTCTCTTTGCCGCCTGCAACTTTCTCCTGCTGGAGGCTGCCTACAAAAAAATCGACAGACGAAAATCCGCTGTAAAGCGCGGATAAGAGCGGAAAGAAAGCCGACTTTCCGTTTCTATCCTGTGCTCAGTAAACTCTCTTTTACGTCAGACTTGTTAGACTGTGCTTCTATCTACACAGAAAAACCGCATAAAAGTGCGAGGCTTCCTTTCACAGGAAAGTTTTGCGCCTGCGTTTTTTCTTTCTGATTCTTTGCGAATTCGTAAGACCGATCTTATGACACACGATCTGCCAGAGACTCTTTCAAAAGCAGCAGTGCTTCCTCCATGGCCTGTGCACGGATCTGACGGCGGCTGCCTCTTAAGTGCAGCTCCTTTACCTTCACTTCTCCCCGATAAGCGCACCCGACATAGACCAGGCCGGTCTCATCACCGGCGGACCCTTGATCCGGCTTTCTCTCTGCCGCTTTCTCAGTGTCTAAATCGTCTTTCTCCCAGGTCTCATCCACCATACTGGAACCGGCATATCCGGTCACCGAAAGACAGGCCTGCGCATGGGCTTTTTCTGCCCCGCCCAAGGCCATCTCCCGCGCAGTCTGGGCACTTACGGCGGTATAAGATCTAAGCGTCTCTGTTTGCACCCCGACAAGCTCGTGTTTCGCTTCATCGCAGTAGGTAACAAATCCTTCCCGAAAAACATCGGAACTGCCGGGAATGTCGGTGATTCGCCCGGAGAGAAGTCCTCCGGTACAGGATTCCACCGTAGTCACCGTCTCTCCCCGCATTCTCAGGCAGTCCAGCAGCCCTGCCAGCTTTTCATCCGTCATCTTCTTTTCCATTTCTTTCGCCTATTCCCCTTTCCCGGATTTCTTCAAAGAGGTTTTTTAAAAAGGATTAAACTTAAGCGTTTCTTTACTCCCCGGTTTTAAGCTTAAGCTTAATGCACTTCCTTCAGCACATCGATATTCTTCCAGACATAGTCCACCAGAGAAACCACGGTCAGAATCAGCGAGAGAAATACAAAAATCGTCTCCAGCGTGTTAAACACCGGATGCGAGAAGTTAAAGACCAGTAAAGTCACCATGACCATCTGCGATACGGTCTTTACCTTTCCCCAGTAACTGGCGGCAATCACAATGCCCCGCTCGGCAGCCACCTGACGAAATCCGCTGATGATAAATTCCCGGCCGACAATGATAATCACGATCCAGCCGGGGAGCTGCCCTAAATCCACAAGGCAGATGAGAGCCGAACAGACGAGCAGTTTGTCGGCCAGCGGATCCATGAGTTTCCCGAATACGGTGATCTGATTATGTTTCCTTGCCAGGTATCCGTCCAGCGTATCGGTAAAACTCGCAAGAATAAACAGAATGCCTGCTACGTACCGGTCGTATCTCCAGCTTGGGGACAGCATCAGAATCACAAACACCGGCACCATCAAAATCCTCAGGATTGTGAGTAAATTCGGCGTATTCATCTTCATTGAACAATCTCCCCTATCAGATCATATTCATTGGAACCGATGATCTTTGCACGGACAAAGTCGCCGCTCATCAGCGTCTGATCCGTATTGAGAAACAGATAGCCGTCCACATCCGGGGCATCCCCGTAGGTTCTGGCCACATACGTCTGATCCTCGGGCAAAAAGCCTTCCACCATGGCCTCAACCGTCCTCCCGGTCATCTCCTGTGCCAGATCGAACGCCACTTCCTGCTGAAGCTCCATCAGTTCATCCCTGCGGGAAAGCTTGACCTCCTCCGGCACCTGATCCGGCATGGAAGCTGCAGGCGTTCCCTCCTCCTGCGAGTAGGGAAATACACCGAGGCGGTTAAACTCCATCGAGTCGACAAAGTCCAGAAGCTCCTCATGCTGCTTTTTCGTCTCTCCCGGAAAACCGGTGATCAGCGTTGTGCGAAGCACGATGTCGGGAATCTCACGGCGAAGTGCGGCAACGATCCTCTCGATATCCGTCCTTGTGGTTTTGCGTCCCATACGCCGCAGAATCTCATCGTTGGCATGCTGGATGGGCAGATCCAGGTAATGGCAGAACTTCGGCTCCTCCTTCATCGTCAGGATCAGATCTTCATAGATTTCCTCCGGATAACAGTACAGCAGCCGAATCCACCGCAGTCCCGGAATCTTTGCCAGTTCACGAATCAGAAGGTGCAGCGACTTTTTCCCGTACAGATCCACGCCGTAAAGCGTGGTCTCCTGGGCGACTAAAATCAGTTCCTTTACCCCGTCCTGCACCAGCCTTTCCGCCTCCTCAAGAAGCGACTCTTCTGGCACACTGCGGTAACGGCCGCGCACTTTGGGGATGATGCAGTAGGTGCAGTGCTTGTCGCACCCTTCCGCGATCTTTAAATACGCATAATGTCCGCCTGTCGTCAGGATCCGTTTCCCTTCCGGCAGCGTCAGACGGTTTACATCGTCAAACCGGGCATAGGACTGCCCCCCGACGACACTTTCGATGGCCTCACAGATCTTATCCCAGGAAGAAGTTCCCAGGATCGCGTCCACCTCCGGGATCTCATTCGTAATCTCCTGCCGGTACCGCTGCGCCAGACAGCCAGTCACAAGCAGCGCAAGACAGCTGCCGTTTCTGCGGTACTCTGCCATCTCCAGAATCGTCTGAATACTTTCCTCTTTGGCATCGCCAATAAAGCAGCAGGTATTGACGATGATCACATCCGCCTCGGTCTCGTCATCCGTAACCTCGTATCCGGCCTGACCTAACAGGCTTAACATTTTCTCTGAATCCACCAGATTTTTGTCACACCCTAAGGAGATAAACAAAATCTTCATTTTCTCGTCTCCAGTTCCTGTTTTTTGCGTACAGCCGGGACATTGGCCGGGGGCACCTCCACTGCCTCCGCATCCGCAACCGGCTCATCGCCCCCGCTGTCAGCCGGTCCGGGCACCGGTTCCGTTTTCTTCGCCGCTTTGGCCTTTGCCAGCTTTTTCATGCGGAAGCTGAGCGCAAGCATCGCCGCGATATTTACCGAACCGTCAATGATCAGAGCCGCTCCGATAAAGACCAGAAGTACATGCCCCTGAAACGGATTGTAAATCAGGACGGCACCCATTACCAAAAGAACCAGGAAAAAGATCAGCATGATCTGCCAGTGGGCAAACCCCAGCCGTCTCATATCAATCGCGTTCTGCAGCTTGACAATCGCTCCGATGAGCAGCATGATTCCAGCGGCAAAGGGCAGAATCTCCTGGACAAACTCGGGATGCAGAAGTAAAAAAGCTCCGAACGCCACACAGACCACGCCAACCACCAGATCCATCTCCATGATGTTCATGATGGTGTGATCCTTGGTGATGTAGATCAGGACGTGCGCGACCCCCACGATCAGTGTGCCGATGCCTAACACCCGGCAGAACAGTTCCATGGACATCGCCGGCCAGACCAGAAGTACCACCCCGGCGATCACATAAAATACGGAAAGCAGAACAAAGCTTTTCCGAAACCCTCTGATTTCCTGCAATCCTTTCGCTTCTCCCATACGCCCCCTCCCCTCTGCCGCAAATGCGGCCGCTTGGCCCGCTTAAAACCCTATGGTAAAATTTCTGCTTACCATTCGTGATCCTGTCTATTCAAGATCTTCGTCTGTGGAATCCCAGTGATCGTCATCACGATACGAATCCAGGTCCTTCTCATCATCAGAAAGATCATCCGACGCATCCCAGGAATCGATCTGCACATCTGCGGTCCCGGCCAGACGCGTTCTCTCTTCCTCAATGCGTTCCTCCAGATCATCATCCTGCGGCAGGATCTTAATCTTGCCGGTGTTTAACTCCTCCACCGCGGTGGACAGCGGTTTGGCTGCCTTCTCCGGCGGCACATTCGTCTCACCGGCAATGATCTGACGGGCACGTTTAGCGGTGGCCATCACAATGGAATACCGGCTGTTGACAACCGGGGTATCTCCTTCCTCCACTCCGCTGTTTACAACCTTCATTAAATCTGTATAAGACGGATGCAGCATCTTTATCAGTCTCCTTTCCAGGTTTTTTGTCATAACGCCTTGATCTCTTCCCGGACCTCGTTGATAAACGGAAGATTCCGGTTCACTTTCCAGTGCTCGCAGCCAATCAGCGCATGCATCGAATCCACACACTCCTCCAGCTGATTCTCCTTATTCACAAGCACGTAATCGTACTCCTCAATCCCCTCCGCCTCCGCAGCGGCCCTGCGAAGACGCTCGGCAATGACTGCCTTCTCTTCCGTATCCCGAAATGTCAGGCGGTCTAAAAGCGTTTTCGCATCCGGCGGCATCAGAAACAGCAGCAGGGCATCCGGAAACAGCCGACGGATCCTTCTTGCGCCCTGGATTTCGATCTCCAGAATCACATCGTGCCCGAGGGAAAGCTGCTCTTCGACATAGCTGCGCGGCGATCCATAATAATGACCGCAGAAAGAAGCATACTCAATCAGCTCATCCTCCTCGATCATGCGCTGAAATTCTTCTTCCGAACGGAAGTAGTATTCGCGGCCGTCCTGCTCTCCCGGCCTGGGAGCACGGGTTGTCACAGACACGGAGAGCGCATACCCGTCATATTTTTCCAGCAGGCGCTTTGTGACTGCTCCCTTTCCCACACCCGAGAAACCGGACAGCACCGTCAGAACCCCTCTCTGTGTCATAGCTCCTCCTCGCCGCTGTTTTTCAGCTGCTCCAACGTGCTAAACCTCCTGGCAACCGTATCGGGCTGCAGTGCCGAAAGGACCACGTAATCGCCCTCCATCACCAGAACCGCTTTGGTCTTTCTGCCCTGAGTCGCGTCGATCACCCGATGGGCCTCCTTGGCGCTCTGCACGAGCCGTTTGATCGGAGCCGCATCAGGGCTGACCGCAGCCACAAGCTTGCCTCCGTTAATCATGTTCCCAAATCCAATATTTACCAGACCGGCCATTCTTTCATCTCTCTTTCTGTGTATCCCATGCTGCCTGCCCTGGCTGCCAGCAAACATACCGCCTGCAAAACACTTCCGCTGCTCCTGGATCCGTCCTTGGCGGTTTGCGGTCAGGGAAAAGAATCTGCCTCTAGGCAATCACACAGCTACTCAATGTTTTGAATCTGTTCGCGCACCTTCTCGATCCCGGTCTTTAAGTCGATCGCGATGTTGGAGGTCTCCAGATCATTCGCCTTCGAGAGGATCGTATTCGCCTCCCGGTTCATCTCCTGCGCGATAAAATCAAGCCTGCGTCCTACGCTCCCGCCTTCCCGCAGGGAGGCCTCCATCGCCTCGATGTGGCTGCGCAGACGCACCGTCTCCTCATCCGTGCAGATCCGGTCGGCATAGACAATCACTTCCGTCGCCACCCGGGCCTCGTCCATCGGCACTTCTCCCAGAAGCTCATTTACCTTCTCGGTCAGTTTCGCCCGGTATTCCTCTAAAATCTGCGGGGACCGCTCCTCAATGAGGCAGACTTCCTCCCGCATCTTCGATAACTTCTCCAGAAGATCCGCTTTGAGCGCCTCGCCCTCCGCGCTGCGGGCTTCCACCAGCTGTCTGCAGGCGCCGGCCACCGCCTGTTCCAGCGTTGACCAGACGACCTCCTCGTCCATCACCTGCTCTTCCAGCGTGAACACTTCCGGACATCTGCCCAGGACGGATACGGTCACATCGTCTGCCAGGCCGAAGGTTTCCGCCATCCTGCGGTAAAAGTTTACATACTCCGCAGCCACGGTTTCATTGTAACGGATCGAAACATTTGCATCTGTAAGATCCTCATAGGTGATAAACACATCCACCTTGCCCCGTTCAATGTATTTTTTGAGCGTACTGCGGACAGAGGATTCAAATAATCCAAACTTTTTGGGGATGCGGATATTGACATCGAAATACCGGTGATTCACGGCCTTGATCTCAACGGTAAATTTGCGTTCCCCCTGCTGATACTCACAGCGGCCAAAGCCCGTCATGCTTTTGATCATGCTTCCTGCCTCCAGGGAATTCCTCCCAGAATGATTATAAACACATGCTCTTTTTCAGTCAATGCAAATCGGGGGATGAAAGAACCTGCGCTTCATCTGCCGGCAGCACACCCCGAAAATCTTCCATTCTCAGTATACCACAAAGACCGGCTGATTGCCACACAATTTTGCGCGAAAAAATCTTCCGCTCATCCCTTCCTGTACCTGACCGCTCCTTAAATTTCCGGTTGCATTTGCCTTCACTCCCTGATAAAATGGGACAATATTTAAGCGGTGCGGTCCTGGGATGCTTCCGTTTGCGAATCAGGGAAAGAGCTTTTCTCCTCATCAAACGTTTCCGGGAAGAAAATGCGTCTTCCAGATTCCGGATACGTTTTTTCGTTCCCTTCCCTTATGCCCGCATCCAAAATCCGACCGGCAAGGAGGTTTCCATGGCTTTTGATGGCATCACCGTATCCTGTATGGTAAACGAACTGAATTCCCTGTTATCCGGCGCCCGCATCAGCAAGATCGCCCAGCCGGAAAACGATGAACTTCTGCTGACGCTCAAAAGCGCTGACCGCGGGCAGATCCGTCTGCTTGCCTCTGCCAGCGCCAGTCTGCCTTTAATCTATGTCACCGAGAAGAATAAACCCGGCCCTATGACCGCCCCCAACTTCTGCATGCTGCTTCGCAAACATATCGGCAGCGGCAGGGTGGTGCGTATCTGGCAGCCAGGGCTGGAGCGGGTGATCCGCTTTGAGATCGAACACTATGATGAGATGGGGGATCTGCGCCGCAAAGAGCTGATCCTGGAGCTGATGGGCAAACACAGCAACCTGATTTTCTGTGATGAAAACGGCACCATCATCGACAGCATCAAGCATATCTCCGCTCAGACAAGCTCCGTGCGCGAGGTGCTGCCGGGACGGCCCTATTTCATCCCGCAGACACAGGAAAAGTATGATCCGCTGCATACCAGCAAAGAAGAGTTCTGCCAGAAGGTCTTCTCCAAACCGATGCCGCTCTCCAAGGCGCTTTACTCCACCTATACCGGCTTAAGCCCGGTTATCGCCGAGGAGATCTGTTTTCGCTCCTCTGTCGAATCCGACCAGAGCGCCGTCAGCATCCCTGCGCTGGAGCAGCTGCATCTTTTCACGATTTTTACCCACTTAATGGAGGATGTCGCGGAAAAAAACTTTTCCCCGGTCATCATTTACGATGAAACCCACACGCCGGTGGAATTTTCCCCGTTTCCCCTTTCCATGTATGCGGATTACGAGACTCAGACATTTGACTCCATCTCCGAAGTGCTGGAACAGTATTACCGGATGAAAAGCACCGTCACGCGCATCCGGCAGAAATCCTCGGATCTAAGACGAATCGTCGGCACGGCGCTCGACCGCACGAGAAAGAAGTACGAACTGCAGGCAAAACAGTTAAAAGATACGGAAAAGCGCGACAAATACAAAGTCTACGGGGAGCTTCTGCACACCTACGGCTATGAGGCCGAACCGGGCGCAAAGCAGCTTACCGTGCTGAATTACTATACGAATGAAGAGATCACCATTCCGCTTGATGAGACCCTGACTGCTCAGGAAAACGCCGGGCGCTACTTCGAAAAGTACGGGAAGCTCAAACGGACCTATGAAGCCTTAAGCGGGCTGATCGAGGAGACGAAAAGCGATCTTGCCCAGCTGGAATCGATTCAGACATTCCTGGATATGGCTCTCTCCGAGGCGGATCTGGTGCAGGTAAAGGAGGAACTGACCGAAGCCGGCTACATCCGCAGAAAGAATACCGGGAAGAAGGAGAAAGTCACCTCCAAACCTTTCCACTACCGCTCTGCGGACGGCTATGATATTTACGTGGGGAAAAATAATTATCAGAACGATGAGCTGACGTTTCACTTTGCCGCTGGCAATGACTGGTGGTTTCACGCCAAGGGTGCCCCCGGCTCTCATGTGATCGTAAAGGCGAACGGGGAAGAACTCCCGGACACCACGTTTGAGGACGCCGCCAGACTGGCCGCCTACTATTCAAAGAACCGGGGTTCCTCCAAAGTGGAGATCGACTATATCGAAAAAAAGCACGTAAAAAAGCCCAATGGCGCCAAACCGGGATTCGTCGTGTACTACACGAACTACTCGATGGCCATTGAGCCGGATATCTCCAAGATTACCCTTGTGGAATAAGCCCTGCGGGGAAGCGGGTCTTGCCACGGCACTTTCTGCTGTGTCAGCTTTTCGCTTCCCAGGGTTTCTTATCCCTGTAAAGTTTGAAACTGTTTCCTCCTCCGCCTTGTAAGGCGCAAGTTTCAGGCGGCGCCGGAAGCTTCGGTCTCATTTAAAATGCGGCGCAGAAACTGAACCGTGCGCTCTTCCTTCGGATGGGAGAATACCTCATCCGTGGTTCCCTCCTCCACGATCAGACCGCCTTCCATAAACACGACCCGGGAGGCTACCTCCATGGCAAAACGCATCTCATGCGTCACCACCACCATGGTCGTGCCTTCCTTCGCCAGCTTGCGGATGACATCGAGCACTTCCCCGGTCAGTTCCGGATCCAGGGCGGAAGTCGGCTCATCGAGCAGGATCACCTGGGGGCTTAACGCGATGGCCCGTGCGATGGCCACGCGTTGCTGCTGTCCGCCGGAGAGCTGGTCCGGGTAATAGTGCGCCCGGTTCTCCATGCCCACCTTTTTTAACATCGTCAGTGCTGTCTGCTGAGCCTGTGCTTTGGGAATCCTCCTTGCGGTGACCAGTCCCTCCATCACATTTCCCAGCGCAGTCATGTTGCGAAAGAGGTTAAAACTCTGAAAGACAAACCCCATGCCGAAACGGATCCTGCGGATGTCCTTCGCGGAGACATGCGCCACATCCCGGTGAAGATCCCCGAATGTGATCTCTCCTTCTTCCGCTCTCTCCAGAAAGCTCATGCAGCGAAGAAGCGTCGTCTTCCCGGATCCGGACGGCCCGATAACCGCCACAACCTCGCCTTTTTCAATCTGAAAATCGATGCCTTTCAAAACCTCGTTCGAGCCAAATTTTTTGTGGAGATTCTTCACTTCCAGCATAGGTATCCTCCCGCCTTAAAACTTCCCGCCAGACATTCAGGCCTGTTCTTCTGCAACCAGATATTTTTCCTTCGTCTTCCACACGAGCTTCTTTTCCAGCCAGGACTGCAGCCAGGTCAAAAACGTGGAGAAAGCCAGATAAATCACGGCTGCCTCGCAGTAGAGGGCAAAGGGTTCATAGGTCCTGGCCGCGATCTGCTGCGCCGTTGTAAACATCTCAATCACGGTGATGCTCGACGCTAAGGAGGTATCCTTCAGCAGACTGATCAGGTTGTTAAAAAGAGAGGGAAACGCGATCGGGAACGCCTGCGGCAGGATCACACGAAACAGCGTCTGCGGGTAATTTAACCCGATCATCTGCGCCGCCTCCGTCTGCCCCTGGGGGATCGCCAGGATCGCCGAGCGAAACACTTCTGCGTTATACGCTCCGAGGTTCATGCCAAAGGCAATCACCGCCGCGGGAAAGGCATCCAGGATGATGCCAATCCTCGGAAGGCCGAAAAAAATGATGAACAGCTGCACGAGCAGAGGGGTTCCCCGAAACACCCAGATATAGAGCTTCGAAAACAGGCTCAGTCCCCGGATATTCGCGACCTGCACGATTGCCAGGAACATGCCCAGCACAAAGCTGAAAGCAAAGGACAAAAGTGTCAAAGGCACGGTCACCCGGATCCCGGGGATTAAAATCTGCATAAAAGAGGAAACCAGGATATCGATGATACGTTCGCTCATAACTCTCCCATCATTCTTTTCGTCTTCCCAATCATACCAGGCAGACGCTCCTTTCTGCGTCCGGTTTTTAGCCGGGCTGGCTTCCTGGAGGCGTCTGCCTGATCAGTTTCTCATGATTCCGATTCTGCTTCTGATGCTGCTTCGGATGCTTCTTCGGATACCGGCTCCGCAGCCTGCTCTACCGTTGCCTGTGAGATATCGCTTCCAAAGTATTTCTCAGACAGAGCGGTAAGCGTTCCGTCCTCGGAAAGCTCCGCGATCGCGTCATTAATCGCGGTAAGCAAAGATGCGCTTGCCTCCTCTTTGCGAAGCGGGATTGCCACCTCAGACGCTTCCTCTGTCAAAGCCACGATCTTGATCGGAGCATCCGGATGCTCCGCCAGATAATCGTAGAAGGAAACCTCCGCGTTTAACGTCGCGTCCACTCTGCCGGAGAGCACCATGTCAATCGTCTCCGCCAGCGTGTCCACGTTCTGAACCTCGGCGCCAAGAGCGGCGGCCTGATCCGCATAGGTGGAACCCAAGGAATTGCTGGTCGTTCTCCCTTCCAGATCTTCAAAGCCTAAGATATCCTCATTGTCCTCCGCCACCACCAAAGCGGTGCGGTTATAGGCATACGGAGTGGAAAAGTCGTATTTCTCCGCCCGCTCCGGGGTGATCTCCACGCCGTTGATCACTGCATCGTAGCGTCCTCCGTCCAGTCCGGCGAACAGTCCATCCCATTCTCCTTCGACAAACTCCGCTTCTACCCCCAGCTTTTCGGCGATCGCTTTGCCGACTTCCGTATCATAGCCGACCAGCTCTCCGCTCTCATCATGGTAGGTCCACGGAGCCCACTGCCCCTCCATCGCGAAGGTAATCACACCTTTCTCCTGAATCTGAGAAAGAAGGTCACCCTCCGCGGCCTCGGCCTGTGCAAAGACGGACGATGCCAAAACCAGCGTCCCTAAAAGCGCAGCCCCGACACCGATCCTTTTTCTTTCCTTGAGTAAGTGTTTCATTTTCGTTTCTCCTCCTGTTTCTTTCACTCAACACGCGTATTATAATGCCGTTTTTCAGTACCTGTCAATCCGTTTATCGGTAAGGGATTTCCCCTGATCACTCCCAGACACCTGGGCCTGTTTTTCTGTCTGCCCTCATTTTTCCCCGCCCTGCGCTCTTTTTTGCTTTTCTCCATGGAAGAAAGAAGCGGGAAAGCGCACACCCTTTGCGGGGGCAGCCTTCCGGTTCCCGCAAAATACCCGGAAATTTCTTCTCCCGGAAAGCTGCCCCACAGCGAAAGAGAGAAACGGCTGCTTACCGGGCAAACCCGTAAGCCACCAGAGGATGGGCTGCGATCAGGTGTATCTTCTCATCTCTTCTATCTTTCCCGTGTCCCGGAATCTATCTGGCTTTTAAGTCTCCTCCGGCAGTATCTGCAGAGCGTCATTGAAATAATTCATCGCGATCATCATAACGCCCATCGTGGTAATCGCTACAATGGTCTCATTGTCAAACTCCGCCTGCATACGGCCAAACAGGTCATCCGAGATCTCCTTCGGGTTGGCAGCCAGCTGATTCGCATACTCGATAAGCAGGTTCTGCCTGTCCGTGAAGACAAAGGTCTCGGGATCGACCCCATGCTCCTCTTTTAACAGCCGGGTAAAATAGGTGGTGCAGACAAGACACTCATTCGCATGGGAAATCGCATACTCAAAGATGTCTCCGTCCAGCTTTCCGATCAGTCTCTGCAGATCATCATCCAGATCATACTGCCCCAGCTCCAGAGCCTGAAACGAGGGCAGATGATTTAAAATGATCCTCTTCACATTCGTAATCCGATGTCCGTCTGCCACATGTTTCGCGACGATCTCTTTGATCTCATCGGAAGTGCCTGTAAGATCAATTTCCGGAATTCTTGCCATTCCCATACCTCCTTTTATGGATCCTGTCTCTTTGGCTTACGTCTTCCTTAAAGGCTGCCCTACTGGATCGACGTTAAGTCAATCACATCTGAATCAAAGTATTTCACCGAGAGGTCAGAAAGCGTCCCCTCCGCTTTCAGCTCGTCAAGCGCCGCGTTGACGGCTCTTACGAGCCGCTCTTCCCCTTTGCGGAAGGGAATCGCGAACTGATCGACCTCATCATCAATCGTGAAGGCGATCTTGACATCCGCGTCCGGGTGCTCCTCCAGATACGGATAAAACTGAATATCCTCCAGGATCGTAAAGTCTGCTCTTCCGGACGTCACGAGATCAAAGGCCTGCTGCAGCGTATCAATCGGCACAATGGTGGCCCCAAGCTCTTTCAGCCGCTCGGCATATTCCGTAGTGATATTTTCCGCCACCTTTGTCCCGTTTAAATCCTCCAGACTTTTGATCGACTCGTTGTCCCCCTTCACAATGATGTTCCTGTACAGAGAGACATACGGTTCGGTAAAATCGTACTTTTCTTTTCGCTCCTCGGTCACCGATACCGCGTTGATCACGGTATCTAAGCGTTCACTGTCCACAGCCGCCAGAAGGGAATCCCATTCCGATTCTGTAAACTCAGCGGTCACTCCCAGCTTTTCAGCGATTGCCTGCGCGACCTCCACATCAAAGCCGGTTAAGGTTCCTTCCTCATCGTGATAGGTAATCGGCGGGTAGGTTCCCTCCACGCCTACTTTCAGCACTCCCTCCTCCAAAATCGCGGAAAGTTCATCGTCTGCATCCTCCGCCAGGATTTCCTCCAGTGTGCCGGAAGAGACAGCTTCCTCCGTGCTCTCCTGCGCCCAGGCACACAGACACATCCCCGCAAGAAGCGCCCCTGCAAACGAAACTGCGAAAAACATCTTTCCAACCTTCGATTTGTGTCCCATTAACATCTCCTCCTCATCCTTGAACTTGACACGATAGGTAGTATAGCGCTTTATTCCTACTATGTCAATAGGTATTATAGGATTTGGAGAAATTCTTTTTAGGAACTTTTGAGTGCTGCGCAAAGTCAGCAGCTGCTGACACAACCGGCAGGAAACGAAAGCAGGTTCCCTATGCAGGATAGGACAAACTTTACCGGTTTGTCAACGACCCTCCCGGACAGAATTTCCATGCTCTCTCATCAGTTTTCTGACGTATCGAAGGTAGGCGATCGAAAGGGCTATAGCCGTAATGATCCAGCTGACCGGATAGACCATCATCAGGCAAAAGAAGGTCGGAAATAAGCGAAACACCGTGTACACCCAGAAAATTCGCACACCGCAGACACCGAAAAACGTAATCAGAGCCGGTACCAGAGAATACCCGTACCCGCGCATGGATCCGGACATCACCTCCATCACGGCGTTTACCACCTCCGCGCTCAGGATGAAGCGCAGACGGACGATGCCAATCTCAGCGATCTGCGGATCACTGTTAAAGATCCCGATTAAAGGCCTGGCAAAGGCAAGCAGCAAAGCGGAGGCCACCCCCGTCACACAGACGTTAAGCGCGAGACTTAAACGTGTCACCTTCCGACAGCGAGACAGCTGTTCCGCCCCATAATTTTGCCCGACAAACGTCGTAGCGGCCTGCCCGAAAGAATTCAGCAGGTAGAATAGAAGGATCTCGATGTTAAAGGCCGCCGAGGAAGCCGCCATCACCACCGCGCCCAGACTGTTGACAGCCGACTGAATGCAGATGTTTGACAATGAGAAAACCATGCTCTGCAGTCCCGAAGGCAGACCGATGCGCAGGATCGTCTTCAGCACATCCGTGTGGATGCGGATCTTTTTCCAGTGAAGGGCGATCGCGTCCTGCCTGCGGCAGAGAAAGAAAAACAGCATCGCGGAACTGATCAGGTTGGAAAGAACCGTCGCCAGCGCCACGCCATCCGCCGTCATTCCCACGACCCGCACAAAAAAGACATTCAGGATCACGTTGAGGATGCCGGATACAACCAGACAAAACAAAGGAGTCTTCGTATCCCCCTGGCTGCGGAAGATCGCCGATTCAAAGTTGTAGAGGAAGATCACGGGCAAACCAAGCAGATAGATCCGAAGGTAGGCTAAGGACATGGGAAAGACTTCCTCCGGCACAGACATTGCCGTAAGCAGCGCCGGAGCAATCAGCTCACCAAGGAGCATGATCCCAAACCCGCCCAGCACGGCAAAAAGCACGGAGGTATGCACACTCTTTGCGATCCCCTCGACGTTTTTCTGTCCGGTAAAGCGGGAGATCACCACATTCGCACCCATGGAGATGCCCACGAACCCGTTTACTAAAAGACCGATCACCGCGCTGTTGCTTCCCACCGCCGCCATCGCGTTTTTGCCGACAAACCGGCCCACCACGGCAACATCCGCGGCGTTAAAAAGCTGCTGCAGCATACCCGTTGCCGCCAGGGGCAGAGCAAACAAAAGCAGCTTGTCCACAATACTTCCATGCAGCAGATCGATCTTTTTCTGTTCCATTTTCCATTCCCGTTCTTTCATGCAATCTCTAAGTTTCCATAAAAAGCAGGCCTCACCGGGCTGCCTGCCCTTGCCCATCCAGGGCGAAGCGGACAAAATGCCACCCGTTTAAGACCTTACTCTGTTTCGCAAACCCAAAGTCGTATCATACGCTTTCCGCAAATTTTTTGCAACCATTTTCTTTATGGCTGTAAAGTTTTCGAAATTTTGCCTTTATTTTCGAAAATATTCGATCCTGTCTTAGGAGTTTCCTTCTTCCTTAAAGTTCTTCCAGTTTACCTCTATAAAGTGTACCTGCTCTCTGCAGTCCGCGGGGCTCTCCTTCCTGACAGCAGAAGGTAAACCGCACATTGGCGGTTGACAAAGGCCTGCCTTTCTGTCAGACTTGAAAGCAGACCCGGTGAAGGAAGAAAACAGCGCAGCTTTTCTAAATCGCGCTTTTTCCTTTCTTCTTTGAAGGAAGAGACGTCTGATCCGGCGATAGGCGAAAAATGTGCTGCTGCGGGCAAACATCCGTAACCGCCAGACAGCTGCGGACGGGTTTTGTTTCGTGAAACTCCTGAAAGGGGGCTTTCAAGTTGAGCAAAAGACAAAAAGGGATGGCGCTCATTACTTCCCTGGTGACGCTGCTCCCCTTATTTTTCGGACTGCTTTTGTGGGACCGTCTTCCGGATCCGATTCCCACCCACTGGGGAATCTCCGGAGAGGCAGACGGCTTTTCCAGTCGAAAGTGGGCAGTTTTTCTGCCGCCTTTTCTGATGCTTCTTACTCATTGGCTCTGCCTGTGGCTTACCACAGTCGCAGACCGCAGAAACAAAAATCAAAACAGACAGGTGATCAGTCTCGTTTTCTGGATCTGCCCTGTCCTGTCCCTGGCCATCGGCTGTTGGCAGTACGCGGGCGCATTTGGGATCTCCCCAGACAACGATTGGCTGCAGAAAGCTCCCCTGCTTTTCATTGAAATCCTCTTTCTTGTAATCGGCATCTGCCTGCCAAACTGCCGGCAGAATCGAACGATCGGCATCCGCGTTAAGTGGACTCTGGAAGATGAGGAAAACTGGAATGCCACTCACCGCTATGCCGGGAAAGTATGGACCGCAGGCAGTCTGCTGATGATTGTCTGTACGCTTCTGTTAAAACAATCGCTTTGGATTCCGCTGCTTACTCTCCTTTGCATGGCGGCGCTCCCCATTCTCTATTCCTGGCGGTTCTCTAAAAAGCAGGGAAAGAACCGGGAAGGAACAGCAGAAGCTTTAAAGATGCCTGAAAAACGAAAAAGGAGTCGTATTTTCACCCTCCTTCTTTCAGCCGGGTTTCTGGCGGTGCTGAGCATCCTTTTGTTCTGCGGTGAACTGCATTTGAGTTTTGCTGATTCCTCTTTTACGATTGATGCTCCCTTCTGGGCGGATCTTACGGTTGACTACGATTCGGTTTCTTCCCTCACCTACCGGGATGACCTGGATCCAGGCAGAAGGACAAATGGATTCGGCTCCTTCCGTCTCTTGATGGGGCAGTTCGAAAACGACGAGCTGGGGCCTTACACGCGCTATTCCTACACTGCCTGCAAAGCCGGTGTGGTGCTCCAGGCGGGGGGAAACATCCTGGTGATAAGCGCAAAAAACGACGCGGAAACGCGCAATCTCTATGAAACACTGCGCACGCACCTTTCGGAAGCTTTGCATGCAAAGTAACCTGCCCCTTCCTCTCCTGTCTGACACTTGTAGGCCCGAGACCTCCTCACCGGGAAAAGTGCCGGGGGCTTTTGTAAGGCAAATGCAGACAAATCAGATCCTTTTTCTTTCGCTCTTCCTACACAGTGTAGGAAGGGAAAGTCAATTTACAGTCACTTTATAGAATTTCGCAATCCCAATGTTTCTGTTAAAATGTTCTCATCAGGATCACTTAGAATGCTTAAGGGAAAAGGAGGACTGATCAGCGATGATTATTATAGGGGAAAAAATCAACGGATCCATTCCCTCCGTAGCTGCGGCGATCGCCGCCCGTGATGCGGACTTTATTAAGGAACGGGCCAGGATGCAGGCAGAAGCGAATGCAACATATATCGACTGCTGCGCATCTGTCCCCGAAACAGTGGAAGTAGAAACACTCGAGTGGATGATCGACTGCATCCAGGAAGTGACCGACCTGCCGATCTCCATCGACAGCCCGAGCCCGAACGTACTGGCACAGGTCTATACCCACTGCAAGCGGCCGGGGCTGTTTAACTCCGTATCCGGAGAGGGGACCAAGATTGATACGATTTTCCCGATCATGGCGAAGGAAGAGAACAAAAAATGGGAAGTGATCGCTCTCTTAAGCGACAACACAGGAATCCCCAAGAGCGCCGCAGACCGTCTCCGCGTTTTTGACCACATCATGACGAAGGCGAAAGAGTACGGGATTGCACCCAACCGGCTTCATATTGATCCGCTCGTGGAAATGCTGTGCACCTCAGAGGACGGGATTGCGATGAACGTGGAAGTGATCTCCACGATCCGCAAACAGTATCCGGATATCCACATCACGGCAGCCATCAGCAACATTTCCTTTAACCTGCCGGTGAGGAAACTGATCAACTGCTGCTTCCTCACGCTGGCGATGAACGCCGGACTGGACAGCGCCATTCTGGATCCGGTCAACCGCGACATGCTGGGCCATATCTACGCCACGGAAGCGCTGCTGGGCCGCGATGAATACTGCATGGAATACATCGGAGCCTACCGGGAAGGGTTAATCGGCCCTGTAAAGTAACGGGAACCATCCTCTTTGCAGTTTCTGCCGGTTTTGGCAGTTCTTCTGCCTGCAGCGAAGCAGCCGCGAAGGGGAACTTTCTAAAGATGACTGCCTGTTGATTTTTTTATTTTTTAATCACTTCTGTATGGAATGGAGGAATGATGATGAGTCAGATTCAAGCTGTTGCTGATGCCGTCGCCGCCGGGAAATCAAAACTGGTAGCCGGACTTGTACAGGAAGCGCTGGATGCCGGAGATTCCGCTACGGATATCTTAAACGGCATGATCGACGCCATGGGCGTGGTCGGTGAGCGTTTTAAGAACAATGAGATTTTCGTCCCCGAGATGCTGATCGCCGCCAAGGCCATGAAGAAAGGCGTGGAGGTCTTAAAGCCCCATCTGGCAAGCGGCAGCGCCAATAAATACGGGAAAGTGATCATCGGCACGGTAGCCGGAGACCTGCATGACATCGGCAAGAACCTGGTGGCCATGATGATCGAGAGCGCCGGTTTCGAGGTCATCGACCTGGGCGTGGATGTGCAGGCATCCAAGTTCTTGGATACCGTGCGGGAAAACCCGGATACCAAGATTGTTGCCCTCTCCGCTTTGCTGACGACCACCATGCCGTCCTTACGCGACACGGTTGCCGCGCTGAACGAGGCGGAATTCCGTCCCAACATCAAGATCATGGTCGGCGGTGCGCCGATTACGCAGGCCTTCGCTGATGAGATCGGCGCTGATGCCTACACGCCGGATGCCGCATCCGCCGCGCAGAAGGCGAAAGAGCTGGCCAGCTGACGCATGAAACTTACATTTATTCAGGAACAGTTTTCCACGAAGGTGCCGGAGGGGATTTCCCTGCTGGAAGCTTTGCGCTTATCGGGCGTCTTCGTGGATGCTCCCTGCGGAGGACAAGGCACTTGCGGAAAGTGCCTTGTTTTCGTAAAGGGACAAAATGACTGGAGGCAGGTTCGCGCCTGTCAGGAAACCGTGCAGGAGGACCTGTGGGTGGATACAGGGAAAACTTCCGCCAGCCATCAGATCCTTACCGAATCCGGCGGACGGCACATCCCCTATGATCCGCTGCCCCTTCCTGATCTTCTTAAAGATCAGGAAGGTCCGTTTTACATGGTAGCTGTGGATATCGGGACAACTACGCTTGCCGCCTACTTACTGGACCGGAAAACCGGGAAGGAACTTTGTTCCACAAGCTCCTTAAATCCGCAGACCGCTTACGGCGCCGATGTGATCTCCCGTGCCAACTTCGCGCTGGAAAAAGGAGCCGGGGAACTCTCCGGCTGTGTGCGAGAAGCCATCGATTCTATGACCGGCATTTTGGCAGAAGAGGCCGGGATTTCAGGGGAGTCCATCGTCCAGATCGCTTTAGTGGGAAACACCTGCATGCATCATCTCTTTTTTGAACTGCCTTTAGAATCGCTGGTGCGCTCCCCCTATGAGCCTTATGAGAAGGAGTTAAGGAAGGAGAAAGCGGTCGATTTTGGTATACACATTCATCCGCAGGGGGAACTGATCTTCCTGCCGGTAATCGCCGGATTTGTGGGCGCGGATACCCTTGGGTGCCTGCTTGCCGTCCGTCCGGACCTAACAAACGACCTTACACTGCTGATCGATATCGGCACCAACGGGGAACTGGTTCTGGGAAACCGTGAAAAACTGGTCTGCTGTTCAACCGCCGCCGGTCCCGCCTTTGAGGGGGCCAAAATTGAACGGGGGATGCGGGGGATGGCAGGCGCGATTGACCACGTTCGCTGCGAAAACAAAACGTTCTCCTTTTCCGTAATCGGCGATTCTCTGCCCGTCGGAATCTGCGGTTCCGGACTGATCGATGCGGTCGCCTCCTTAAGAAAAGCGGGGCTGCTGGACGAATCCGGGCGTCTGCTTAAAAAGGAAGAGTTACTCGTACAGGAGAATGCCACCCTGGCAGACCACTTAGGCTACAGGGACAATCAGCCGGTATTCCTTTTTGACTCTGACCGGGAGGATGTCTACCTTTCCCAGAAGGATATCCGGGAAGTCCAGCTTGCCAAGGCGGCGATCGCAGCCGGGATCCTTCTCTTAGAGGATCACTTAGGTGTCACGCATGCCGACATTTGCCATGTCTATATCGCCGGCGCATTCGGCAGCTACATGGATCCGGACAGCGCGTGCCTGATCGGTCTGCTGCCTCTGCCCTTACGGGATCGCATTCAATCCATCGGCAACGCAGCCGGGGAAGGCGCCAAAATCGCCCTCCGCAGCCGTGAGGAGCTAAAGTCCGCCGTACTTTTAAGCACTCAGGTAGAGTCTGTTGAGCTTGCCGGAATCCCAAAGTTTCAGGATACCTTCGTCGATGAACTGGAATTCCCGGAACTTCCTGATGATTTCATGTAAGAGAAAGCCCTTGGGAGCCTGCCGCTTTCCAGAAATTTCAGACACCTACGGCAGGTTCTTCTCCAGGGAATTTCAGACTTCGTCCCCGGGATTTCTTATTTGTCCTGTCAGAGGATTTTGTTCGTTATAAATCGATATGTAGGAAAGATATATTCGTGATATATCGATATGTCTAGTATCTAATCGATATTATTGGATGTATTCAATGTTAATTCGCAATCCATGAATGCGTAAAGGAGGATGCCAGATGCTCTCCTTAGAGGAACTGATCCAGTCCGGTCTGCAGGCCGGGTTTACCCATGTGGTGCCGCTTAACTGCCAGACGATCAAACTGTTGCCGGAAGTGCGGCAGATGTGTGAAAAGAATACCTGCGGCAAGTACAATCAGAACTGGTGCTGCCCGCCAGGCTGCGGAACCCTGGCGGAATGTGAAGAGAAACTCTGCGGCTATTCACAGGGGATTCTCGTGCAGACTGTCGGAGAACTGGAAGATTCCCTCGACGGTGAGGGAATGATGGAAGCCGAACGTGTGCACAAGGAACATTTTCAGCTTCTGGAAGAAACCCTGCGGAAAAATTGTCCGGATCTTGATTTTCTGCCCATCGGCGCAGGATGCTGTACCCGCTGCAAAACCTGCACCTACCCCGATGCGCCCTGCCGTTTTCCTGATCAGTCGTTCGCCTCAATGGAAGCGTACGGCATGCTGGTAACGCAGGTCTGCGAAGACAATCATCTTCCCTACTATTACGGTCCCAATTCGATTGCATATACCAGTTGTTTTTTGATGAAATAGAATGTAAAATAGGATTGTTCCATCAAGAACGGACGCGGAAACTTCTGCTGAAAAGCGGAGGGAAGCGTCCGAAAAAACACTCTTTCAAATCTGCGTACAAAAAAGCAGTGAAGGAGACGGCTGGTATGATACTGGATGACATTCGAGAGGCGATACAAAACGGGAATTACCAGTTGACCGAGCAGTTCATTTCAAAGGCCCTTACCCAAAAGATCAGCGCGGAAAGGATTCTGAGCGAGAGCATGATCCCTGCCATGCAGAAGGTCGGGGAACGCTGCCGGATGAACGAGGTCGATATCCCGAGGATCTTAGCTTCCGCCAGATGCACACGAATCGGCATGGATCTTCTCACTCCCTGCCTGAATACCGATGAAAATTTCTTCGTCGGCACTGCGATCCTGGGCACCGTGGAAGGAGATCTGCACGATGTAGGAAAAAATCTGGTCGCACTTATGTTTCGCTGCGCCGGTTTCAAAGTGATCGACCTGGGCGTCAACGTCACGGAAAAACAGTTTCTCAAGGCGGTCGATCAAAATCCGCAGGCCTCCATTGTCTGTATCTCGTCCCTGCTTACGACCGCCCAGTCAAGTATGCAGCATACGGTAAAGGCCCTGAAGCAGTCAGATCCTGAACACCGGCTTAAAATCATGGTCGGCGGCGGAGCCGTCACAGAAGAATTCGCCGCGCAAATCGGAGCCGATGCCTATACAAAGACGGCTGTGGATGCCGCTAATAAGGCGCGTACGTTTCTCATCTGAAGAACAATACTTTCCGTCTTTCAGGATCTGTCGGTACTTAAGTCTCAGCATCTCCTCATATGCTGATTCAGGCGTCAAAAGGTGATTACGTCAATAAGCCTTTTCACCCACTACCGGCATGCTTTGTAGCCGAAAGCTCATGCTTTTGACGCTGTAATCATATGCTGGATTAAAAAGTTCCATCCCCGCCTGGAGGACACCTTAGAAAATCATCAGAAAACAGGAGGCATCCTTTTGCAGCTGACAGCAGCGTTACTGTACCAGAACTTGAACGAGCAGTTCCCAATCGCGGAATACCGCCTCCCATCCCCCAGGCAGCCGCTTTCGCGTCCATTTTTTTATGAGGAACAGGAAGAACTGCGCCCCGGGCATATCTATCTGACGGACCGTTTTCTGCCTGCGCCCGTTTTCCAGGCGCTGCCCCGGGAAGTCTGTATGGTTTTCTGCGGAGGAGATTTTAAATCCCCTCTCCCGGACTGCCGTGCGAGTATCATAAAGCTTTGTTTTGATACCCCTCTTCCCCGTGTTTGCAACTGCATCCAGTCCATCTTTGACCGCTATGAAAGCTGGGAGGAATCTCTTCATTCCCTTGCCGGGAAAGGCGGATCATTGCATGACCTTCTGGACATCTCGCGTCCGGTCTTTCGCAATCCTTTATGTATCACAGGCATGAACGGGGTTCCCGCAGCCTTCTCCGGGGCAGAAGAAGTGCCGAAACTGCAAAAGATTCTTTCGGACTCTTCCCTTCGCCTCCAGTATGCCAACGCTTTCGATCAGGATGAAAGCTGTCAGCTTCCTCCTGCGAAAAAGACGCCGGTACTCTTTCCGGATCACATCACCGGGAACCGGTCTTTAAACCAGAACCTGTTTGTCGCAGACCAGGCGGAATACCGCTTAAGTGTTATCGAAAACAACAACCCCATCACAGAGGCCGACTACGACCTGATCCAGGTTTTGGCTCACTTCGCGGAAACCATCCTGCGTCGGCAGCGTTCGGAATCCTCCTCGCGCTCAAACGCCCTGCAGTCGATCTTTCAGAGCCTGCTAAACGACTCTGCCGCAGAGGAATCCTCCGTCTCAAAGATGCTCGAAAAAGTAGGCTGGCAGACGGACCACCTCTATTTCTGTGCACTCTTTCAGGCCGGAAGCTCCGGTTTAGCCTCTTTAAACCCCAAAGCGGTCTGCCAGTATCTGCAGGAGATGTTTCCATCATCCTGCAGTCTGATCAAAGAAGAGCAGCCTGTGTGTTTTTTCAACCTCACTCTGCTTGGCATGGACACAGACGATGTCTGCCAGAAGCTTGTCTACTTCATCCGCGACAGTTTCTTAAAAGTCGGCTACAGCCGGGCCATGGAAGGCCACCAGAACCTGCGCTATCTCTACCTGCAGGCGAAAACCGCCCTGGAGATGGGCAGTGAACTTTACCCGCAGCTTTGGATCCACCAGTTTAACCAGATTGCTCTGCCCTGTCTTTTTAAGGATGCTGTTTCGACCTTCCCCGGTGAGATGCTCTGCCACGAAAAGCTGCTGCGCTTACGGAAAACGGATCTGGAGCAGGGAACGGAATACATGAAGACACTGAAAGTCTATCTGCGCCACAACTGCAATGCGGTACAAAGCGCCAAGGAGCTTTTTATTCACCGCAGTACGCTTCTTTACCGTCTGGAGAGGATTAAGCACCTGTTGGAATCCGATCTGGAGGATCCGGAAGAACTGTTCTACTTAAACCTGTCCATGCGCCTGTTGGATTCGCGCTAGATCTTTGCGTTTCCCTCAGAATCCCACTACCCGAGGTAAGCACGGGCTCTTCCTACATAATGTAGGAATTTCCCCGAAAAAACAGACTGTTCTACGGATTTACAGGGCGCCCAGTGTTTGGTATCATGAGGTATAGTAGGAGTATTGTATCCATCCTAAAGATCCATTCCGGATGGTTTAGTAAATCTGTAGAGGAGGTTTTTCACTATGTTATCCATCAAGCAAAACCTGCTGGAAACCATTCATGGCGGTAAACCGGACCGCTATGTCAATCAGTATGAATACCTGGCGATCGTAAAAGCAAATCCTTTCTCGGCCAGGAACGCGCGGCCGGAATACGGCAAAGGTCCGGTGACAAATTCCTGGGGGGTGACCACCGTATGGCCGGAAGGAACACCGGGTGCGTTCCCGATCCATGATGAGGCGCACATCGTCGTCAAGGACATCACGCACTGGAGAGACTATGTCCATGCCCCGAATCTGGAGTTCTCCGACGCGGAATGGGAACCGTTCATCGCGGAGGTGGAGAAGATTGACCGCAGCAAATATTTTGTGGCTCCTTTCATCGCGCCGGGCATCTTTGAACAGTGCCACCACCTGCAGGAGATCCAGAACTGCCTGATCAACTTCTACGAGGAGCCGGAAGCAACTCATGAGCTGATCGACTACCTGACAGAGTGGGAACTGAAGTACGCGGAGAAACTCTGTAAATACTTCAAACCGGATGCCCTCTTCCATCACGACGACTGGGGCAGCCAGAACTCCACGTTCATCTCCCCGGACATGTTTGAGGAATTCCTGTTTCCCGCGTACAAGCAGATCTACGGGTACTACAAGTCTCACGGTGTCGAGCTGATTGTTCACCACAGTGATTCCTATGCCGCTACTTTGGTTCCCTACATGATTGAGATGGGGATCGACATCTGGCAGGGAGCAATGAGTTCCAACAACATCCCGGAGATCATCGAAAAGTACGGCGGAAAGATTACGATCATGGGCGGCATCGACAGCGCCTCCATCGACCGTCCGGACTGGACTCCGGAGCTCGTGGAGAAGGAAGTGCGCCGTGTCTGCAAGGAGAACGGCACCAGATACTACATCCCGAACCTGACACAGGGGCTGGGTGAGAGCACCTTCCCGGGTGTCTACGAGGAAACCAGCCGGGTGATCGATGAGATCAGCAAGGAAGTTTTCTAAACGTTTCCCGGGCATTAAATGAAGAGCTGACAAAAAGCCGAACGCAAAACCGTCCTGAACACTGTTCAGGACGGTTTCTTTCTATCTTTTTATCTAACTTTTATTTATTTTCTTTTTCTAATCTCTTTTCTTATTTTTTCTTTCTTCCTTCACTGCTTACGTTTTTCACGCCAGATGCGCGATTTTAATCAGCAGCAGCCATGCCAGTCCATAATAGGTGACGACCGCGACGAGATCATTGACCGTGGTAATAAGCGGCCCGGAGGCTACAGCAGGATCCACATGGAAGTGGTGAAAAAAGATCGGCACGACAGTCCCGATCGCACTGGAGATGATCATGGAGACCACTAAAGCCACATCCACACAGCCGGAAATCAAAAAGGCGTACGTCCAGGAAGTGTGCTTGAAGAGCGCGATATAGACGCTTACAATCAAAAACGCGATGCTGCCGATCAGCAGCCCGTTGCACAAACCCACCCGCATCTCCTTCCACACCAGGAGCCATTTCTGTCTGCCGTCCAGGTTCTCATCCATCAGCACACGGATGGTGACCGCAAGCGACTGGGTACCCACATTTCCCGCCATATCAAGGATCAGAGACTGAAAACAAACCACCAGAGCAATCTTAGAAACCACCGACTCAAACAGACCGACAACCGATGAGACTCCGATACCTAAGATCAGTAAGATAAGCAGCCAGGGGATTCGTTTCTTCATGCTCATCAAAAGCGGCTCCTTTAAATCCTCTTCTTCCGTCAGACCAGCCAGTTTCGCGTAATCATCGCCCATCTCCTCATCCACGACCTCCACCAGATCCTGTGCGGTGATGATTCCTAAAATCTGATGCTGATCGTTTAACACCGGGAAGGAATCCTCTTCGTAATCCAGGATCCAGTCCATGCAGTCGCTGATCTTCTCATGGTCCGTAAGGTACGGGTAGGACGTGCTCATCAGAGGTTCCAACGGGGTATGCTCCCTGGCGACAATCAGGTCTCGAAGATCCAGCGCCCCATAGTATTTCCCTTCCTCGTCACACACGTACAGGGTGGAGATGTTGTCGTTTTTGCCCGCCTGCTCCACCAGCGCTTTCATGGCCTCCTTCACAGTCATATTTTTGCGAATCTCGATAAAGTTGGTGGTCATGCGGCTGCCGACTTCCTCATCATCATAGGACTGCAGCAGCAAAATATCCGCATTCGTTTCCTCATCCAGGAGTCTGGACAGCTGTTTCTGGACCTCATCATCCATCTCCTCCAGCACGTCCACGGCATCGTCGGAATCCATGTTTTCCAGGATCCGGGCCATGTTCTGCAGGCCAAGCTCCTGTACGTACTCATCAGGATCCTCCATGTAGGCGAAAATCTCAGATACCTTTTCCGCCCCCAGGATCTGGTAGAGTTCCTTGCGTTTTTCCGGAGACAGCTGTTCAAAGGCCCCGGCGATATCATTCTCATGATAGTCCTCCAGGCGTTCCTGCAGTTCCCCGGGACTGATCTCGCTGCCAAGAAGTGTCAGCAGCTCCTTCACATAATTGGGTTCTTTCCCCGTTTTCTTCTCCATGAGCTTTCCTCCGTAAGCTGTGCGCCCCTTTCGTCTCCCGCGTCAGCCGCTGCTTTTGACCTGCCAAAAACGTCAGCGGCAAGTCGAATCTGCTTCCTGGAAAAGTCCTGTCAACGGCATACGTTTGTCTTGGCGCTATAGGAGCGTTGAAACTTTCCGCCGAAATCAGATCCCGCAGCAGCCTGTCGGACGGCGAACTGTTGTAGTCACTAACGGCGTTTTATTTTTCCACCTAAATAGGCAAAAAACGGCACCTCCGGGAGGCGACGGCACTTTGAGGGAGGCAGAAAAGCACTTTGCTGTAGCATCAGTCAATCCTCCTGGTATCATTCGGGCAGAAAAGTTCAGCCATAGACTGTCAGTTCTGTGCGGCATCCCTGATTTCTCCTGTTCCCAACAGAATTGGCCCGCTTAGTATTCTTCAGAGGAAACTAATGCGGGCCATAAAGTTTTCGGTTTTATGTTCTTGCTGCGGATCCGTTCTGATCACGGGTGCACACAGAATGCTCTCTATTTTTCGGTCGTATTGTCCGGCTCTGTTTCCCGCCTCAATACCGGGAAAGAATCGTCTGCCGGGTGTCAGCTGAAACAGAACTCATCCGGATTCAGGAAGCTGACCTCATAACGCCCTCCGCGGGAAGCTGCTCAATAGAGGAGGTGATCCGAGCACCAGGAAGCGCCCGAGTAACAGGGCTCATCCGGGCACATGGGATCATCATCCGAATTCCAGGGATCCTTCGGGTAGCAGCTGTCATTCATGACGTCATCGATCAGGTTCGGCGGCAGTTCGTCGATCCTATTCCGGAAATGCTCCCATGCTTTCCCCATCAGGCCGGAGGACTTAAGGAACTCGCAATACACAGTGTTTACGAGCTTAAGATCTAAAACCTCGTCAGACAGCGTCAGCGGGCGGGAGCCTCTGCACTTCGTGTTGAGCCTCCGTTCTTCCCTTGAAAAATCAAGCGGCAGAGCAGTCTTTCCCAGCCCCATCCGGGTGTACAGATACTCACAGACAGTCTCCTCCAGACCGTTCGTGGCGAAGAAGCTCCAGTACAGCAGAAAAATGCTGTACTGAACGCGGGCTCTCCATTCTGTTCTCTGCCACTCGATGATCTGGGCGTCAAAGTCCGGAGAGTACGGGTTAGGACTGTTCAAGAGTGCTATCCTCCTCCGGTAAATGCCAACATGATCTCCCAGCAGGACTCCGTTCAGCTTTTTCCGGAGCGTGTTCTCGTTTCTTATATCTCTGATTTCTCTCATTTCTGATCCCTTTCGCCTTTCTGTTCAGTGTGTTTTTCTTCATCAGGTATGACAGAGCAGCCGCCGTCTGTGCCAAACTTCAGACGACGGTTCCGCCCTGACATTGCTCAGATGGGACGATGCGGTCTGCCTGTTTTTATCCGGCCATCCTGCCTCAGGCAGACGGCTCCGCTCCATCGTACCGTTCCTTTCCGTTTCCCGGCAGTCTGCCGGGAGATACCGATCTCTCCGGGAAGACTTCCGGTCAGCGGCCGCGGCCCTGCCTCCTACTTCGTCGAAGTGCAGAGAGCAGCGATCATTTCAAACGGATCAAACGGAAGCTCCTCATTGATATGCTCGCGGTAATACTCCCAGGCATCATCTCTCAGGCCGTTGGAGATGAGGATTTCCCAGTAAATCTGGCCTCTCCTGTAAGAGTCTATGATAAAGCTCTTTAAAGCCTCGATAGAGACGGAAGAGAACAGATCCTGGCTCTCCTCTTCGCCGCCGGCGTCGGATTCTTCGAAGAAAACTTCCTCATAAGCATCCGGTTCCTTCGGATCCCAGGGCATGTCATCCTCCATACCCCAGGGCACCACAACTTCATTCTCTATAGATTCATCGATGAAGTCATCCAGGACGCAGCGTTTCTGAGCAGCCGTAAACGCGTTCTCCCGCGGCGCGGCCGGTTCGCTTCCAGCCGCCTGTGTTCCGGCTTTGTACATCCGGTTCTCCTGCTTTCTGTTTTTTTTCATTTCTGAGCTTCTCCTTTTTCGGTGTGTGTTTGTGTGTTTTCCTAAAGTTCAGGCAGATGCCGTCCGGGGGATGATACCCCAAACGGCGGATCTGCCATACCGGCTGCCGGGACGGGACAATGCCGTCTGTCTGTTTTTCCCCGGCCATCCTGCCTCAGACAGGCAGCCGCGTCCCGCCTCCGCGGCTCCCGGCGCCCTTCCCGGTCCGTTACTCCAGATCGTCGGGAGCAAAGATCAGGTCAAAGGGGGTAAACGGGAAGTCGCAGTCGCCGTATTCTTCCATGTAAAAGAGGGCGTCGTCTCTCAGGTCATTCTCGATGATGACCTCCCACAGCAGCTGGCAGGTCCTGTAGATGCGGACGGAGATTTCCCTCAGCTTCTCAAAGGAGACGAAATCCATCGCGTCCAGTTCCGCCTGGGCCTGGCTCACGCGGGGCTTCTCCGCCGGCTCCGTATCCTCTGGAGCCGATTTCAGAGGGGGAAGACCCGTGTTTTCCATGTCCTGCTGAAAGCGGTAGAAGGTGAGGTAATCCCTCTTGTCCCCGGTGCCCCAGGTGAATTCATTTGTGTATACACTGTTTCCCTTTGCTACCCATTTCCGCAGGGCTTTCCGTTCTTTCGGAGTCGCTGCGTTCGTTTTCTCGAAGAGTTTCAGCTCCTTTTTCAGAGCCTTCCTTCTCTTTTTTCCGACCTTATTCTTCATTCTTTCTTCCTCCATTTTTGCAGATATCCTTCTATACCTTACCCTATGCCGGACCCAGCGGATCCGCTAAGCGCGGCGGGGAACGGGAGGGACACGCCGGTCTTTCCCGCGTATCCCCGCTGGTTCTCATTGCCTTCCTCATCAGATCAGCTCTCTCAGGTGGCTGAGTCCGGACGCAACCGTTACCGCGTCCGGCTCCGGCAGATACCGGGAAAGCCGTTCCGTGTTCCAGCCCACATCCTGATAGCCTCCCAGTTCGCTTCCCACTCCGACGCCGGGAAGGCAGACATAGTTCCCATTGATGTGTCTCCCGGTGATCACGTTGAATCCTGATCCCCGGCCTTCAATCTCCACTTCATAGCTGGATCCGCTGTGCGCAATCAGGGTGATTTCGCCCGTCCAGCTTTCCTCTTTCCCTTCGCACGGATAGTTCATACCTTTTCCTCCTACCCTAACTTCTGATTGTTGACAGCTGCGTAGATTACGTCCGCGTCGATCACCTCCTTCCCCTGCTGAGCGCCCAGGATCAGGGCATCCGTCATCACGTTGTCGATGAGCCTCGGATTTCCATTGGAGTAGCCGTGAACGGCGGAAACGGCAGCCTTGTCGATGATGGCCTCGCTTCCCCCGGCACAGGTGATTTTGTGCGCGATGTATCTGGGCACCTCTTCATCGGAAAGTCCTGCGAAGTTATAGTGAACCACGATCCGCTGGTGCAGATCCTCATGGATCGGCCTGCACAGCGTATTGTTCAGGTGCGGTTCCCCCACCAGAATCAGGGAGAAGCAGTTCAGCGAATCGTACCCGAAGTTCATCAGCATCTTGAGTTCCTTCAGGATATCGAGCGAGAGGTACTGCGCCTCATCCACAGCCAGAAGGAGCGGCTGGCGCTTCTCCTTATACAGGTACCAGATCTGCTCCTGAATGGCCTTGAACATCCCTGTCTTCCCGACCGTGCCGCTGATGCCCAGCACCTCGCACAGCTGACGGTAAAAGTCGCGGACGCTGACCGTGCTCAGGCAGATGTATTCCATGTGGTACTGGTTCTGGTTCAGGTTCCGGGCAAAGCACCGCAGGCAGTAGGATTTCCCCATCCCCGGATAGGCAGTAAATACTCCGATCCCCCGGTTCTCCTTCAGGTACTCCAGCCGGGAGGTCATCTCCGTCATGTCCCTGGAGAGGAACCGGTCGGTCTCCTTCGTGCCTTTCGCAAACGGGTTCCGGGAGAGCCCATAAAAGGATAAGAGCATTACTTCTCACCTCCCATCTTCGAGTAATCGATGGTCGGGACGCCGCTGTCCTTTGAGCTGTTCCGCTTGGTATGGCAGTTCGCCACGCGGTCCGTCCTGCGGATGGGATAGTGTTTGCCCTCGTACAGGATGTAGGCGGAGGACATATCGCCCGGGAGATACCGGATCTCCACCGAGAGCCCCGCGAACTGGCACGGCACGTCATAGCAGACGTTGTCGATCGACACCGTTGAATCTTTGCGCACTTTCCGCGAGATGCGGTTCATGAAGCACTCGTCCAGCCATTCGGGGGAATCAGGCGCCCTCATATCCTGACCGGTGCGGCGCCAACGATCCAGAGGCTTCTCCTTGTTGATCCCCTTATGCGGCGTCCTGTTGTACTTACATACAAAGTCCGCCAGATCGGCGTTGAACTCCTTCAGGGAATGGTAGTCCTTCAAATCGATCGTATCGA
>CAZXSN010000018.1:18793-46057 GCA_964643295.1 uncultured Lachnospiraceae bacterium | reverse complement strand
TTTTTCTTGTGGTAACCGGTTTTTCTCTTGTACTTGTAAACAATGACCTTCTTCGCCCGGTCATTCTTTACAACGGTAGCGGTAACCGTTGCATTCGCAACATCCGCACCGACCTTCAGGACGTCGTCGCTCACAGCAAGCACCTGATCAAAAGTAACCGTCTCACCGGCCTCCACACCAAGCTTTTCTACGTTGACCACATCGCCTTCGGACACTTTGTACTGTTTACCACCTGTTGCAATAATTGCGTACATATGGCACCTCCTGTCAAAAAACTCGCCAGATACGGTGGTTCTCCAAAAAAGCGAACACTTAAACCTCTCTGCGCGGCATACCGTGTTATGATATCACGAGGAACCCCTTTCGTCAACAAATTTTTGTATTTTTCAGTCGATTCAACGGGAAAGCGACAGGAAAACGGCTGCAAAACAGGAGACCGAATTAAAGATTTCGCCGCCAAGAATAAGGACCATTACAGGCAAGATTCTTCTTCCTCCTGCCCCTTTCCCAATTCCTTTGGCAGCACTCCAATCTGCTGAAAGATCGGATAAAGATAGCTGGCTCCAAAAGTTCCCAGTTTCTTGGGCCCGGACACCGGTTCTCCTTCCAGCTGCATCTGCAGAGCCGTGCGAAACGACAGCATCACGGAAGAACGCGTGATGGACTTGTCCTTTCGGTCAACGAACATCTCAAATCCACGAATCTCATACGTAAACGCAAGCTTCCTGGCGGTGAAAAAAGGATGTCCTTCCAGGTCTGCAATCGTTTTCCAGAGCAGATCCTGCAGCCATTCAGGTAAATCCTCCTCTTTCGTCAATGGGCCCTTCTCCGCCCGCGAATCCAGCCACTCTTTTACTGCAGATTTTAGTTCCTCAGCCATCGGCCATCCTCATCCCCATCGAATGTTCATGAAAACCCACTTTTCTGATCCAACCGTTTCCAACTCTGTCAGAAGATCCGGACAGGAAGATCTGTAAAGAACCTGCTCGTTTCTTCGTCAATCTCCTACAGCGCCATACACTTCTTAAGCCTTCTTCTCAGGCTCAACGCGCAGGTCGCTCACAAAACTCCTGTCACAGGCTCCCTTCATAGTTCCATCTCTCAGGCATTCTTTGAAAGTCCTTTTTTAAGTCTTCCTATCGGGATAACCCTCTTTTTCTCCAGGCGGACAGTTTCTTAAGGGAAAAACGCCGGAAGCAAACCCCGAAAACAAAAGGAAAACGTCTTTCCCTCCTGTCTGTTTCTTCTTCTCAGCGTTTTCTCCTGCTGCTCTTTACGGATACCTACTCCTCCTTCGAATACAGAGTCTCCCGCAGTCTGCGGATCGTCTCCTCCATATCCGGAATCAGGATCTCATTTTCGGAATGGTACAGATCATCATAGGGGATGTGCTGTTCCTCCAGAGAATACTGGATCCATGTCGGAAGCTTTGTGATCAGATGCAGAAGATCCTTCGCAGAGATATCATGGGTCACATAAGGAAGCACCTTCTTGATTAACGCTTCCAGTGTATCTATCTCGTCATCCGCCGCCTTCTCCAGGATCGCCTCCAGCACTTTGCGCTGGCGCTCTGTGCGGCCAAAATCGGACGCATCTCCAGAGTAACGGTTTCTCATATAGCCAACTGTCTGATACCCATCGAGATGAAGTTTCCCGGATCCGATGATCCTGTGCTCCTCATAAGAATCTCCATTCTCCCCGCACATCACCCGCACGTAATCGTTGGCCACCTTAACCTCCCCTTCGGTCAGTTCCAGGTCCACACCGCCCAGGGCATCCACGAGACCGATCATCGCGTCAAAATCCACCATGGCGTAATTATCAATCTCCACCCCGTAGTTGCTTGTGATTGTATCCACGCACAGATTCGCTCCGCCGTAGGCACAGGAGGCGTTTAACTTCCTCACCCCAACCTCGGGGATATTCGCATACAGATCCCGCAGAAAAGAAGTTAGGTACACAGTTTCCTTATCCTCATTGACCGTAACCAGCACCATTACATCCGAATTGCCGTACCAGGAATCATCCCTGCGGTCAAGACCGATTAAAAGCAGGTTGTAGGTGCCGGTCTCCTCATCCAGTTCATCCGAATAATTTCCCAGAGCTTCCTTCTGAATCCCCTGAATCCTGCGGCTGGTATCCTCCTTCAAAGTTGCCTCCGTTTCGGTCTGCATGGTTCCCTCTTCGTCAAGATACGTCTCCGGCTCCAGTTTCTCCCTGATCTCGTACTTACGTTTTGTTCCGGCAATCTTTATTGTTTCTGCCGTTTCCGCAGCTTCCTGCGTTTCAGCCGTTTCGCCACTGCCAACAGCTGTGACCGTCTTCCCTGTTTCAGCCGTCTTTGCCGGTTCTTCCTTTTTGACAACTACAACCGTTTTTCCAGCTTCAGACGTATCTGTCGTCTCGGGAGCCTCTGCAGTTTCTTCCGATTCATCCTTTTTGACAATCACGACCGTCCTGTCAGATTCTGCCTTAGGCGTCTCAGCAGTTTCAGCAGGCTCGTCCTTTCTGACGACTACAACTGTCTCTGCATAAACACTGGCTGGAACAAAAGATCCTCCCAAAAGCGCTGCCGCCGCAAACATCAAAAGCACCGCTGCTGTCATAAACACCCGGTTTCTTAAGGGTGTTTTCCTGTTTACCTGTTCCCCTCTCATGTTTCTCTTCCTGCTCCTTCTTTTGGGTCTGGCCGCCGTAAGATAAGGATATCCCGAACGCTTACCGCTCACCAGATATCAACATATTTCTTTTCCCTATCCTATCACAGGAAAGCCGCCTGTACAAGACTCTACCTGAAATCTTAAGCAGCCCTGAAGAATTTGAAAATCCCCCGGGCAGATCCCTCACTTAAACTGCTCCGCCAGAGGCTTTTCCACTTTCTGACGGGTGATTTCTACCAGATTTAATTTTGTCATATCCACTGTTCTGGCCCGAACCGGATCCTTCGCGAGACAGGAGCGAAGCTCCCCCATTACTTTGCTTCTGCTTTCTTTGAACCGCATGTTGATGAAATCGACCACAATAATTCCGGAAAGATTACGCAGCCGCAGCTGCCTGGCCGTCTCTCTTGCTGCCTCCAGGTTCACCTGCACAACTGCCTCTTCCTTGCGCTTTCCGGCATTGGACTTTCCGCTGTTCACGTCGATCACCGTCAGCGCCTCTGTAGGTTCTATCACAAGGTAGGCGCCGGAATCCATCCACACGCGCTTAGAAAGGGCACGTGTCAGCTTCCCATCCAGACCGTAGAGCTTCTCCATGGGAAGAAGATCATCCTCATAGTGTCTTAAAAATCCGGCTAAAGTATCCTGCGCATTCTGCAAAAACCCCTTTGCCTGCGAATAGAGAAAACCATCCTCGATCACGATCTCTTGAAGTTCGTTTAAGTGCAGGGATAAAAGCCGCTTCAGCCACTGCGGCGGAGAGCGATACAGACAGGAATAGCAGGCATGGTAAACCGCCTTCTCGCGAATTCGCTGCAGGGTGTTCCGCAGGGATTCGTATTCCGCACGGATCATCTCCTCCGGAACCTGCGCTGCATTGGTACGCAGAATGATCCCTGCCTGCTCATTGTGCAGATCATTCTCTTCCTGTGCGTTCAAAAGATCTTCTGCAAGAATGCGAAGCCGGGTTCTTTCCTCTTCCGGTACACTCCTGGAAACGCCAATCCCGCTTTGCCCCTGATCCAGAACCACGTAAGTTCCCGTCAGGCAGATATTCGCTGTTAAAGCTGCATCTTTCGACTTCATGGCTTCCCTTTGTACCTGCACAACGAGTTCATCTCCCTCCTGCAGGGAAGGGGAAGGTCCTTTTTTCGTGCAGATTGGATCCCGAACATTTTCAAGCGGCAAAAAACAGACCTGTCCCGGGGCAATCTCCACAAAGGCCGCCTGCAGGTTCTTCGCGACATGCTGCACACGGCCAATATAGATATCCCCCAGGGATACTTGCTCTTCCGGCGAATCCGCGTGGATCTCCACCGCCTGTCCGTTTTCCGCAAGCAGGAAGGAAACAATGCGGTCTCTCATCCTTGCGATACAGTACTTTTGCATCTCTCCCACACTCACACCATCAGAAACAAAGCAGACAAAAATACCGGCTCATTTACCTGCAGACCTGTTCCACAGATCCGCCCTGTATCTTTACTCTCCTGTCCTGACGCATTCTCTTAAAAGCCCCAAAGGTTTACGAAACCGCATTCTTCCCTCAGCCTCAGAGTTTCCATCAGTTACCCTTCGCCCCCGGTGATTGGCTCGCCCAGGTCGTTAAGTGACACAAACCGGTGTATGCCTCCTTCTTTTAGATCTGCGTAGATCTCCCTGCGGTTTACCTGCAGTGCGAAAGGTTCCAGACAAAGGTCCTGAGAGGCGGCATACGTTTCCAGTACCGCTTCCGGTTTCAGGTTCGCGGCGCTTCCGGTTGCAAGGCGCAAAAACAGCTCTTCTCCCATAACACTCCACTCATAGATCCAGGAACGGATGTCCACTTCGCTTTCTTTCGTCCTGGTCTGTTTCCGGATCAGGATCGAGCTTTGAGCAAAAAAATCTGAAAGTCCTTTCTGCCAGTCATGGCAGGGAGCTTTTCCCTCCCGAAACCGCACCGAATAGTCAGCGGCTGCTACCAGGGACATGGCTTTTGAGGCTTTTCCCTCTTCGATCCTGCGAAAATCCTTCACTTCGATCCCTTCCACCATCACTGCGTTCAAACGCTGCAGAGCTTCCTCTGTTGGCACCGGGGTGCGCAGTTCCAGATCCACATACTCAGCATCGCTGGTTAATCCTACTCCTAGCGGAGCCGCAAAGGACATGATCATATGCGGGCTCATGCCCTCCGTAAATCTGACATCCATCTGTGCCCGCCGAAGCGCCTTCTGAAAGAAGCGCATCACATCCAGGTGCCCGATAAACTTCATCACGCCCTGCTTGGAAAACTTCATCCGCACTTTCACCTCGGACACCCCCTTTTGTCAGACATTTCCTGCAGAAAAGTATCCTGCGTAGAACCTTCCTGCTGAAACTCCTTATGACATTCTTCTGTCTTTCTCTTATCAGGGAGAGTTTCCTCCTGCACCAGTTCCCGCATATCCTGTCTTCGTGTCTGGCCGGTGTCCCCTTTCTCCGGATGGGCATTCCTGGGTTCAAAACAGACACCACAGCCAAAACCCGCCGCTCCGCAGCCGCTGCAGCCGACACGGCAGTTCACAGTCACCTTCTCCTCGTGTGCCCGTTTCCATTCGCGCAGTAAAAACTGTTTTGTAACTCCGATATCGATGAAATCCCAGGGGAAAATCTCATTCTCTGCCCGTTCCCGCAGCGTATAAAACTCGAGATCAATCCCGGTTGCCTCGAAGGCCTCCTGCCAGTGGGCATACTCAAACTGTTCAGTCCAGGCATCAAATAGAGCTCCCCGCCGGTAAGCCTCTAAAATCACCTGGGATGTCCTGCGGTCTCCCCGCGCTAAAAACCCTTCCAGTACTGTCTCATCGGCCTCATGCCAGCTGTAGCGGATGCTCTTATGGTTTACCATCTCCTTAATCTCATGGTTGACCGTCCGGGCAAACCCCAGGTAATCCCCCCGTCTGTGCATCGAGGCCCACTGAAACGGCGTAAAAGGTTTCGGCACAAAAAAGGCTGTGCTGACCGTGATCTGGCACCTGCCGTTTCGCTCTTCTTTCGGAATCTCATAATAGGCAGCTGCAATCGCGTTCGCCAGGTGCGCGATCTCCTTTCGGTCTTCTTCCGTCTCGGTCGGCAGTCCCAGCATGAAATACAGTTTCACCTTGTTCCAGCCGCCGTGAAAAGCCTCGCTGGCGCCTAATAAGATCGATTGCTCCGTAAGTCCCTTGTTGATCACATCGCGCAGCCGCTGAGATCCCGCTTCCGGGGCAAAGGTTAAGCTGCTTTTCCTGACGTCCTGCACCTTGCCCATCACATCCAGGGAAAATGAATCGATGCGCAGCGATGGGAGACAGATGTTGATATTCTTCTGTCCATATTCTTCGAGAAGAAAATTTACGATCTCTTCCAGGTGAGTATAGTCGCTGGAACTTAAGGAACTTAAGGAGATCTCCTCATGCCCCGTCGCCTGCAGCATGTCCCTGGCGTATTCTTTCAGCTTCTGCGGATCCCGCTCCCTTGTCGGACGGTAGATCATCCCCGCCTGACAAAAGCGGCAGCCTCGGATGCATCCGCGCTGAATCTCCAGCACCACCCGGTCCTGTGTGGCCTTGATAAAGGGCACCACCGGGGCCGACGGATACACAGCATTCGTCACATCTGTGACCGCCTGCCTGCTTATCACCGCCGGGATATCCTCCTTAACCGGTGTAAAGGAGGATATCGTCCCGTCCTCATGATAGGATACCTCAAACAAAGAAGGCACATAGATGCCGGGAATTTTAGCTGCCTCGTGCAAAAATGTCTCTCTCCCCGATCCCTCTTCACGGCAGGACCGATACAGATCCAGCAAAGCGTCATAGGAGGTTTCTCCCTCCCCGATATAAAACAGGTCAAAAAAGTCCGCCAGCGGCTCCGGATTGTACGCACAGGGACCGCCGCCGATCACCAGCGGAAAGGCCCAGTCTGTCCGCTCCCTCGCCAGCAGCGGAATCTGGCTTAACTCCAAGATCTGCAGGACATTCGTATAACACATCTCGTACTGAAGTGTGATGCCCAGAAAGTCAAACTCCTTTACCGGATCCTGCGATTCCAACGCAAAAAGAGGGATCTTTTTCTCCCGGAGCAGGTGATCCAAATCCACCCAGGGGGAGAAGCAGCGCTCACACCAGGTATCCTCTCTGCGGTTAAACAGATCGTAAAGGATCTGTGTCCCCAAATGGGACATCCCGATCTCATAAAGATCGGGAAAACACATGCAGAAGCGGATGGAAACCTGCTCTTTGTCCTTCATCACGGAGTTTACTTCGTTGCCGATATAGCGGGCCGGTTTCTCCACGCTTAAAAGCAGCTCATCACTCAATGCCAGTTTTCTCACAAACTATCCTCATTTCTTTTTCAGCAAATTTATGCAGCCTGATTAGCGAGATTGCAATGTACCGCGCCTTTTTTATGAAAGCCCAGCCTGTATGCGCTCTTACCGTCTGGCAAGTTCCTGCTTAATCTCCTCCCAGGTGATCCCCTTTTCCACCATCAGCACCATGAGGTGATATAAAAGATCCGAGATCTCGTAAAGACTTTCTTCCGGATTGGGATTTTTCGCGGCGATGATGACCTCCGCCGATTCCTCTCCGACCTTTTTTAAGATCTTATCGATCCCCTTCTCAAACAGGTAATTGGTATACGATCCTTCCTTTGGATGTGCTTTCCGGTCCATGATTACCCCATAGACTTCTTCGAGGATATTTTCCGGTTCCCTCTGCGCGTCCTCTTTCTGCCACATGGTGCGGTAAAAGCAGCTGCGGTTTCCCGTATGACAGGCTGCACCCACCTGGAAGACTTTCGCCAGGATCGTATCGTTGTCACAGTCAGGGCGCATTTCCTTCACATACTGAAAATGACCGGAGGAAAGTCCTTTCACCCAGAGTTCCTTCCGGCTGCGGCTAAAATAGGTCATGTGCCCGGTCTTTACGGTCTCCTCATAAGCCTCTTCATTCATGTAGGCCAGCATCAGTACTTCCCCAGTCTGATATTCCTGGACAATCACCGGAATAAGCCCGTCCGAATTCAGCTTAAAATCGTTCCAGGAAAAAGAACTTTCATAGTGTTTTATCGGAATCCCATCCGCTAAGATCTCCTCTTTGACCGCCACCAGATCCACACCCACGCGGCGAGTCCGCTCATCCGCGATGCCAACTCCCTTAGTCCGGCCAAACAGTTCCTTCAACTTCTCCGTAGTGCACTCCATCCCAAGAAAATTTAAGATCCAGCCAGTACAGGGGGCAGTATCCGCAATCGGAAGATCGAGAGGCTCCAGATCAGGAGCCAGATCAGGGGCGCTAATAAGCAGCAGAATCTCCCCGGCCAGGGTTCGTGTCTGTTCAGAACTTAAAAGCTCCTCTATACGGTAATCATACTCTGACATTCTCTGCCTATCGGCAGTGTCTTTATCAAATTTTCTGAAAAGATAGTCAAGGCTTAAGCCAATCCGTTCGCGTCCAAAACGTTTGGAGACCTCCTCAAGCATCTCTACGTTGGACTCTTTCGATCCGTTTAAAAAAACTTTCTGGCACCCGGCGTAAAGCAGCTTTTTTACATCCTCCGTGCGGTTTACATGTCCCAGTCCGTAGAGGGGAAGATCCGTCACCTGTGTCATCTGTTTAATAAGACTTAAAGACCGCTCGTGGTCTTCCTCCGTTTCCGAAAGATCGAAAAGAAGCAGTGTATCCGCTCCTCTGATGGTATACTCCGCAGCCAGCTTCAGAGCATCTCCTCCTGCGAAGGGAGCATCATCCAAAAATCCATTGACCGCCTGCCCATTTTTTAGATAAATTGAGGAAACTAATCGATTTTCCATGAAGTATTCCTTTCCCGCTGTCTCAAAACACATCTGTAAGCTCATCCGCTGCGCAAGATTCGTTTTCGGTTAAGATCTCATGTTTTGAAAGATCTTCTTCCATACAAAACTCACGCCTTAGAGCATTCCTTTTGTGGAGGGAACTTCCTCGATATCCGGATTCACGGTCACCGCCTGACTCAACGCCTTTGCAAAAGCCTTGAACAGGGCTTCAGCCATGTGGTGGTCATTCCCGGGCGTTAAGATCTTTAAATGCAGGGTCATCATCGCGCTGTAGGAAACTGCATAGAAAAATTCCCGGATCATCTCCGTGCTCATATCTCCGACCTTATCCCTCGCAAAAGGGGCATCATAGGAAAGGTAAGGGCGACCGCTAAGATCGATTGAGCACAGTGCCAGCGCCTCATCCATCGGCAGGATCATGAACCCGTACCGGGTGATTCCCGTCTTTTTGCCTATGGCTCTCCTTATCGCTGTTCCAAGCACGATACCGGCATCCTCGATGCTGTGATGATCATCCACCTGCAGATCGCCGGTCACTTTCAGTTTCAGATCCATCCGGCTGTGTCTGGTAAAGTTTTCCAGCATATGGTCAAAAAACCCTACCCCGGTGTTTATCTCCGCGATTCCCTCTCCATCGAGTGACAGCCGCAGGGAAACCTGCGTCTCTTTGGTATTCCGTTCGATCTGTGCAATCCTTGCCATCTTATCTCCTCCGTTCTCCCTCTTTTTCCCTCATGCCGCACGTACGCTTTCCCTCTTCCGGATCTATGTTCCGGTAGCTTTCATGAATGGCCGCCTGACCGCTTCTGACAAAAAGGGAGTCCTCTTTCCATTATCAAAAACCTGGCTGCTCAATGAGTTTGCTTTCAGCAGTTCCCTTTTTTCGCCTGTTCCCTTTCAGCTAATTTTGCTGCTCTTCCCTTTCAAACCGCACCGCAATCGAGTTGGCGTGTGCCGTCAGCCGCTCCTCGTTCGCAAAGCGGATGATGTCCTTATGCACCTCTTCCAGCGCCTCTTTGGAATAGTAGACAACACTCGACTTCTTGAGAAAATCGTCCACGCAAAGAGCAGAAAAAAACCTGGCCGTCCCGTTTGTGGGCAGCACATGATTGGGACCGGCAAAGTAATCACCCAGAGGCTCACTGCTGTACTCTCCGAGAAAGATTGCGCCCGCATTGCGGATCTTTGTCATCAGCTCAAACGGATTCTTCGTCACCAGTTCTAGGTGCTCCGAAGCAATCTCATTGACAGTTTCAATCGCCTCCTCCATGGAATTCGCCACGAGGATATAACCGTACTGATCGAGCGATTTGCGGATAATCTCCTTACGGGACAAAGTTTCTGTAAACTCCTCCACCTGCTCAGAAACTTTTCCGGCAAGCTCTTCGGAGGTGGTAACAAGGATCGCAGAAGCCATTTCGTCATGCTCCGCCTGGGAGAGAAGATCTGCCGCCACAAACTTCGGATTCGCCGTCTCATCCGCCAGTACCAGAATCTCACTGGGTCCCGCAATGGAATCAAGGCCCACATGACCGAAAACCGCGCGTTTTGCCAGAGCCACGTAGATGTTTCCGGGACCGACGATCTTATCCACTTTGGGGATGCTCTCCGTACCGTATGCCAGGGCAGCGATCGCCTGGGCACCTCCCGCCTTATATACAGTATCTACTCCTGCTTCCTTGGCAGCGACCAGCGTTGCCGGATATACCTTGCCGTCCCTCCCGGGAGGAGTCGTCATAATGATCTGCTCCACTCCGGCCACCTTTGCCGGTACCACATTCATCAGCACGGAAGAGGGATAGGCTGCCTTGCCTCCAGGCACATACACCCCAACTTTTGCAAGGGCCGTAATCTTCTGCCCCAGAATCGTCCCGGAAGGCGTAGTGTCAAACCAGCTGGTACGGCGCTGCTTCTCATGATAGGAACGGATATTTACAAGAGCTTTGCGCATCACAGAGAGGAACTCTTCGGAAACGTTCGCATAGGCCTCCTGCACCTCCTCCTTCGTTACCTCGATGGTCTCCCCGGTTAAGGACACCCCGTCAAACTGCTTTGTATAGTCAAACAGCGCCGCATCCCCGCGCTTTTGCACGTCCTCTAAAATCTGATTGACACGCTGTTCATATGCTCCATAATTACCCGGATTTCTCTTCTGCAGGTTTTTTACAAGTTCCTGCTTTGACTGCGAAGTCAATTTTACAATCCGCATTTGATTTCCTTTCTTTTATAGCCGGTTGGACCCTTATCTTTCCTCCTGCACCAGTCGGTTTAAGTCCTCCAGCAGGTGTGTCACCCGCTCACTTTCCATGCGCATACTCACCGGATTGACAATCACCCGGGCAGAGAGCGGACAGACCTCTTCCAACACCTTCAGACCGTTCTGCTCCAGTGTGGAGCCGGTCTCCACAATATCTACGATCACTTCTGAAAGTCCGACAATCGGTGCCAGCTCGATCGAACCGTTCAGCTTGATAATCTCCACCGTCTGGTTTTTCTGCTCGTAAAAATATTCTTTGGCGATGTTCGGATACTTGGTCGCCACCCGGATAAACTCCTGATGGGTCAGCAGCTCTCTGGCCTCTTTTGGTCCGCAGACACACATACGGCACTTCCCGAATCCTAAATCCAGCACCTCCAGGACCTTGCGCCGTTCCTCCAGAATCGTATCCTTCCCCACGATACCGATATCTGCCGCCCCGTATTCCACGTAGGTGGGGACATCGGGTCCCTTGGAAAGAAAGAACCTAAGCTTGTGCTCTTCATCGGTAAAGGTAAGCCTGCGGGAAGCCGAATCATTCAGCACCCCGCAGGGAATCCCGATCTTTTCAAACAGTCCCAGCGCCTGCTTTGCCAGCCGCCCTTTTGCCAGAGCAAATGTCAGATATCTCATCTTAACGCTCCCCAATGCAGATGACCTTTGCGTACCCCCTGCTTCCCCTGTCTGCACATACCTCGTCCATCTCCTGCTGTCTGGAAATCTGCAGAAGTTCTGCACAAAATCCCTCCTGCCGAAGTTCCAAAGCCCTGCGGATCGCTTCAGAACGATCTTCCTTCCGATAAAGGATCAGGCAGCGGGTTTCTTCGGTCTGGATCTCGATCTTCTGCCTCGCCAGCGCATTCATGAGCTGATTGATCACGGCGACAAAACCGATCGCCGGTGCCTCCTTGCCGAAATGCTTTAACAGGTCATCGTAACGTCCGCCCTTTACGATTGCATCCCCGACGCCATAGGTATAGCCGCGGAAGATGATGCCGGTATAGTACATATAGGTGCTGTTCATCCCCAGGTCAAACGAAACGTACTTTTCGAGCCCGTAGATTTTCAGTATCTCATACACCTCCAGGAGGCGGTCAAGCGCCTGTCTGGACGCTCTCAAGGGATCACACAGATCTATATCTTTCGAAATCAGAGTATGCATGCCTGCGTTACCTGAGCCTGTATGTTCCAAACCTTCCCTTTCGTATGAACAGCTGCCGATCTGTTCGGCAGTCCCTGCAGCCGACTCTTCTCCCGCTGCCGGGACAAGCATAAGAAGCTCTTTTGCTTTGGCAAGGATCTCTTCCCCGCCAAAAAGGGAGGGAATCCGGCCAAAAACTTTGCTCCAGAAAGAAGGCAGCTGCTTCTCTTTCAGGAGTTTCTCGACACCAAAGTTGTTGCGGTTTTTGACTAACTGCTTTAACTCCTCCGTTGTTGCCTCATCAAGTCCTGCCGCTTTCGCAAGGCCGGCAAAAAACTGCGCATGCCCGACACTGACCTGGAACTCTTTCAGGCCCGCCCGAAGAAGCGTACTGATAACCAGAGCAATAATCTCCGCATCCGCCTCCGGGGTGCCGTCGCCGATTAATTCTGCTCCAACCTCGGACTGTTCTTTTAAACGCCCCTGGTAACTGGAATTGTTGACAAAGATGTTGTCGAGGTAACAAAGCCGGATCGGATAATCCTCATCTAAGAAGTAACGGGCAGCCGCCCGGGCGATCGAGGGCGTAAAATCTGGTCTCAACACCAGGGTATTTCCCTCCCGGTCGAAAAACTTGTAGAGATCACGGGATGGAATCGTCCCGACTTCTCCGCCGAACACATCGAAAAACTCAAACGTGGGGGTTTCAATATCCCGGTAGCCGCAAGAATGCAAAACCTGAACGAGGCTTCGCTCCAGAGTCCGCTTCCTTTCGCATTCATCGTTATAGATATCACGTACGCCTTCCGGCGTGTGCAGAATCTTCTGCATGACAGATTCCTCGCTTTAGTGTAGTAGAGTGGTAAACGGCAAAGCCTATTATACGCAAACGTCCTTCCTGTGTCAATCCCTGCCGAATGGGCGGCTCTCCCACGGCAAAGCCGTTCCTGAAACGAAGAGAAGCAAAGCAGTACAGGTAAGCCCCTCTAAAGTCTGATCAGCCGCGCTTAATATACCCGGTTAACCTTTTCTATCTCCATAGATACGAATACTTACTCGTCCCTGCGGTCCAGGTCCTTCTGCAGTGTATCCAGATAAGGCACCAGCACCCCATGATTTTGATGGATTAAGTAGGAATGGTCGATCTCCTCGTAGCGGAAACTTTTCCTGCCGCCTGCCGCCGCCCGGTCCCAGAATTCTTTCATCTGATCATATCGAAGATAATAAATTTCATTTCGGTGTGTATAGAAGATTACAAGGAAAGACACGCCTCCCTGCTGTTCGAACTCCTCCATGAACTTTACCTGATGCTCATGAATGTTCTGCAGGCTGAACGTGTCATAATTGCATTCCTTAGCGTCAAAGCAGACCGGGATCCCCTGTACTACGCCGATATAATCCACCGTACTCTTCTGATCAAAGTAGGCCAGAGTGATATGCCTCTGATCTTTATCGATTTTGATCGGTGTGATTGGCGTGGGCACCTTCTGGATCAGCGCGAGTTTTTTCTCCCGGTACTGCTCATTTGTGCGGTTGATCAGATCTTCCAGCGTAGATCCGCGAAGTCCCCTTGAATTCCAGGTTGCCATTCAGCAAACTACTCCTTTCCGGTCAGTCTCCATGGACAGCCTTAAGCAGGTTCCTACAGTTTCAAACATCTGTGGGCAGGCTGCCACGATTACCCGGCCGGAAAGACTGGAAAGCGTCCCGTCAAGGGAAGGGAATTCCAGGCGGTAAGCATGCAGCAGCTGAAATTTCAGCCCGCATAAGCCTCGCAGCCTCTCATTCCAGGCTCTGTCGCCGTATTTGGGATCTCCGGCCAGCGGATGTCCAGCAAAACTTAAATGGGCACGGATCTGATGACTGCGCCCGGTAATCAGATTTACTTCCAGGAGTGTACAGTTCTCCCCGTAACCCAAAGGGACATACTCCGTCTCAACAGGCAGTGCATCCTGAAACGGTTCATCGCAGATCTCCACCTGATTTTTCTTCTCATCCTTCGATAAATACCCGCAGATTCGCACAGGTTCCGGCACAATCCCCTTCACCACGCAGCGGTAAAATTTCTTCACCGTGCGGTCGTGAAACAGCTTTCCCAGTTCCTGCAGTCCCGCCACGGTTTTCCCCGCCGCGATGATGCCGCTTGTGTTGCGGTCCAGGCGGTTGCACACTGCCGGATGAAACCCCTTCAGATCCTCTTTCGTGAGGGATCCGCTTTCCAACAGGTAGGCGGTTATGGTTTCCACCAGAGAAATGTCCTCCGCCTTTGCTTTCTGGGAGAGCATCCCGGCGGGCTTATTGACAAACAGCACGTGCTCGTCCTCATAGAGAATCTCCAAAGGGGCCTGTGACTGAACCTTCCCGATGGAGAAGTGCCGCTGCCCGCCTGCATCCGCGGTCTGATTTCCGGTTTCTCCTGCCATCCCTGCCGCATCGCCCGTAAACTTTGCCAGCGTCTCCTCGGAAAAATACAGCCGGACAACATCCGCATCACTGAGTTTTTCTGACCCGTCCGCCTTCTTCCCGTTCAGGGTGATATTCTTTTTGCGAAGCATCCTGTAGAGAAAGCCTTTCTTTGCCTCTTTGAAGTACTTCGTCAGAAATTTATCCAACCGCTGCCCCGCCTCGCGGGAAGTGATCACAATCTCACGCATGGATAAAGCGGTTCCTCCTGTTCTTTGGACGCCTATACAGAAATCGCCAGCAGGGTATGTTTGATCAGTTCTTCCCTTGTCAGATCCGGATAGGTCTCATCCGGCGTGAAAGCAATGTTCTCCCGGTATTTGTCCGGATTTTTGGAAAGCTGCCCGACCCGGTCCAAAAAGATTTTACGCTCCGCAAAGATTTTTACCCGTACACCGGCATAGCCATTGGAGTGTAAAATCTTTTCCATGTGCTTCTGCATAAAATCAAACTTCTTATGGTCTCCCCGGGAACTGAAGCAGACCACCTCATTGCCGCAGATCACCACGGCCTCCAAAGGCATGCTGCCCTCGTAAGCGGTCACGGTAATCTCATACGCCTGCACAAGATCTTTTGCCCGCGCCTTTGTTTCCTTAACCGTTTCCGGATCTGCCGGTTTCTGAAGCAGAATCATGATCATGTTGACCGCATTCTTAGCCGCCGGCAGCATACCCAGGACTGCCACAAGAGTAAACAGATTCTTGCGGGTGCCGGTGGCCTTAAGGCCGGTAAAAAAAATCAGCAGCGGCAACGCAAACATGATCACCGTAAGGAGGGTGCGCCGAAGCTGCTGATACCGGACATAGCCCACATCACCTTTCGCTGCTTTCTTCATCTCTTCCCGCTCTTCCTTTCACATAAGGGCAGAAGTCTCTGCCCCGTTTTACTTCTTTCTTCCTGGTTCTTTGTTCATCCAGGCGATCTTCTCTCTGATTTCCCTCTCTTCCCGGTTTTCCTCAAATCATGGGAAGAACAGCACAAACCATCTCAAATCGATAAAAATAGATGGTACCAGTTTTGTCGATCTCGCTTTCAGTTTCTCAAAACCCGATCCGTTTTGTTTAACCGCTCTTTCAGGTTCTCCCCTTCCTGCGGTTTGCGGTCCCTTTTTCCTTTCCGCCGGTCCCTTTCCGGGAAGTGCTTTTCCCTCCGGTTTTCTTATCCCGGGAAACGCGTCTGCTTTTTTCCCCTTTTGTTTCCCTGGGCGGAAAATCTCCTCTTTTGCCTGTGTAATTTTCCTCCGGGCGGATCAGACACTTCGGTCCCCACCCGATTAAATCTTCCCGATGGGCAAGACGCAGTGCCTCCTCCACCGCTGTGCGGTTTTGAGGAAGCCGGTACTGCAGAAGTGCCCGCTGCAGAGCCTTCTCATGCGGATTTTTTGGCACATAGACGGGTGTCATCGTTCTGGGATCCAGTCCCGTATAATACATGCAGGTTGACATGGTCGAAGGCGTGGGATAAAAATCCTGCACCTGCTCAGGTGCATGTCCGGTATCCCTTAAATACTCCGCCAAAGTAACCGCGTCGCGCATCGTACAGCCAGGGTGAGAGGACATGAGGTAGGGAACCAGGTACTGGTCCTTCCCACAATCCCGGTTCATCTTGGTAAACTCCTGCACAAAGCGCTCATACACCTCATGAGGCGGCTTTCCCATCGCCGCAAGCACCCGTGCAGATACATGCTCAGGAGCGACTTTCAGCTGCCCGCTTACATGGTGCTCCACCAGCTCACGCAAAAATTCCCTGGAAGGATCGCATAGCAGGTAGTCAAAACGTATCCCGGAGCGGATAAACACCTTTTTCACCCCGGGCAGGGAACGAAGTTTTCGCAGCAGTTCCACGTACTCGCTGTGGTCGGCCTGCAGATTTTTACAGGGTGTCGGAAACAGACACTGCCGGTTTTTGCACACTCCCACACGCAGCTGCTTTTCACAGGAGGGGAAACGAAAGTTGGCGGTAGGTCCTCCCACATCGTGAATGTATCCCTTAAAATCCGGATCTTTCGTCATCTCCCTCGCTTCCGCAAGCAGAGATTCCTGACTGCGGGACTGCACGATCCGTCCCTGATGAAAAGTCAGGGAACAGAAACTGCAGCCGCCAAAACATCCCCGACTGCTGACCAGGCTGAATTTCACTTCCGCAAGCGCCGGTACCCCGCCCGCAGCCTCATAGGACGGGTGGCAGGTACGACAGTAGGGAAGTGAATAAACCTCATCCATCTCCTCCCGGCTTAACGGTTTGGATGGGGGATTTTGCACCACATAGACCGTGCCGTACTGTTCTGCCAGGCGCTTCCCGGAGAACGGATCCGTATTTACGTACTGCCGGTAAAAGCTCTTTGCGAACGTCTCCCTGTTCTCCAGCAGCTCCTCGTAGGAGGGAAGCATCTCGCAGTCCGCAAGATCTTCTTTATTCTTGGTGCGAAAACAGGTCCCGGCAAGATAGGTAAGCTCCGAAACCGGAATCCCCGCCGCCAGCGAATCGGCGATCTCCAGGATCGAGCGCTCGCCCATACCGTAGGAGATCAGATCCGCGCCGCAGTCCATCAGCAGGGAACGCCTCAGTGAATCACTCCAGTAGTCATAATGTGCCAGCCTGCGAAGACTGGCCTCGATTCCACCGGCGATCACCGGTGTCTTTTTATAGGTCTGACGGATTAAGTTGCAGTAGACCATCGCTGCACGGTCCGGGCGTTTTCCCGTGACGCCTCCCGGCGTATAGCTGTCCGCCTGGCGGTGTTTCCTGGAAACCGTATAATGGTTGACCATCGAATCCATGTTTCCGGCAGTCACTAAGAACGCCAGGCGCGGTTCTCCCAGGACCGTCACCGACTTGGGATCGCGCCAGTCAGGCTGAGAGATAATCCCTACCGTATATCCGTGCGCCTCCAACAGCCTGCTGATGATCGCAGCCCCGAACGAGGGGTGATCGACATAGGCATCGCCGATCACATAGACGAAATCCAACTGCTGAATTCCCCGTTCCAGCATCTCCTGTGCGGAAATGGGAAGAAACTCCCGGTTCATGAGAGCACCTCAAATGTCCCGTTTAAAACGTCAAAAAAGTCATGAATGTAATAATCCGCCAGTGAGCGGATCTCTCTTACCCTGTTTGCGGCAGAAGCATCTTCGATCGCACAGACACTCATCCCGGCATTCTTACCGGCTAAAATCCCCATTGGCACATCCTCAAACACCAGGCAGGAAGCGGGAGAAACTCCCATCGTATCCGCCGCCGAAAGATATACATCCGGGGATGGTTTCCCTTTCGCCACATCACAGGAAGTTAAAAGACAGTCAAAGAATTCCTCCACATGATTGTTCTTTAAGGCGGCCAGGGCAAGTTCCCGGCGATTGCTGGTAGCAATGCCCAGTTTCACGCCCTCCCCTTTTAACCTGGAAAGCAGTTCCAATGCTCCCGGCTTTAAAGGCACTTCCCTGGCATACTTGTCATACGCCATCCGGTTCCAATCATCCTTGATTTCCTCCGGGGTATGCGGTATGCCAAAGCGCTTCTTAAAATACAGGGCTGTCTCTGTAAAGCCCATGCCTTCGATCTCTACCTGCAGCGTATCCGGCACCGGCAGTCCAAACCTTGCCAGATATTCGATATCAATATCCGGCCACATCCACATCGAATCCACCAGGGTACCATCGAGGTCAAAGATGGCCGCCTGTTTTCCTTGCAACATCGTTTTTCAATCCTTCAATCTCCTCTTTCGTAAGCCCCCGGTATTCCCCGGGGGAGAGGGTTTCATCCAGCTTCAGGCTCCCAAAAGAGATGCGCTTTAAGAAAAGCACCTGTCTTCCCACCGCCTCAAACATCCGCTTTACCTGATGAAATTTCCCTTCCCGGATAGTGACACTCACCCAGCTTTGTGCGGCAGGAAAAGAGGGATCCAAACCCGGCTGCCCCGATAAGTCTTTCTTTTCATCCGGCACTTCTCCCGTCATTGCCTGAAGCTCTTCCGGAGAGAGATTCTTAAGATCGGCGGGAAGCGTATCCCTTCGCTCTCCGATGGAAAATCCTTCGCGAAATTTCCGGCAGTCTTCTTCCGTCACCGGATCGTCCAGACGGGCCAGATACGTTTTATCAACGTGAGACTGCGGAGAAAGCAGCGCATGGGCAAGCGCTCCATCATTTGTCAAAAGCAGCAGCCCCACAGTGTCTATATCCAGTCGTCCTGCCGGGAAAAGACTTTCCTTGTTCGGCTCATGAAGCAGATCTAAAACCACCGGAAGGCGCTCATCTTTCGTGGCGGAAAGATACCCTGCCGGTTTGTTGAGCATGTAGTAGGAAAACCCCGGCACGGAGATTTCCTTTCCCTGACAGAAAACCTGATCTGTCTGATCGTCAATCTTCGCCTCGGGCTTCGCTGCGGCTTCCCCGTTTACCGTTACCAGCCCTTTTTTCAGGATCTTTTTTACCTCAGAGCGAGTACCGCACCCTGCGTTCGCAAGAAACTTATCCAGCCTGATCTGTGCCATCCTCTTTACTGCATCCTCCAGCCCGGGTGATATTTGTTCCGCAGCATACCATTGATTCCCTTCTTCCAGCCATTTTTGATTCTCCTCAGCCACAACCGCATTGGGGATCCGAAACCTCCCGGTGGCGCACACAGGTCTGACACCCAATCATTCCGCCTTACAGGAAGGCGCTTCCAGACGCCATGGCACTATAGTTAACCCCGGCGAAGAAATGCAGACGCTTCATCACCGCTTCCTCTTCCCGGAAAAATCCATTCTCTGCCTAGAGAATCGCCTAGGGAATCCTCTTCACCGCAAAAGGGATGATGCGCAGGAATTCTTCCACGGAAAGTTTGGCGGTATTCACCCGCAGCCCCGCATGCGAAGATTTTAAAGACAGTCAGGAAAGAAATCGCATTCCCTGCCCAAAAGGAGACATAAGCGGTAAAGCTGGTCCAATGGAAGCTGGTCAGTCAAGCGCGGCTTATTTCCTCTCCTAACTCCTTAAACTCACCAAAAAGTCCTCTGGGAAATGCTCCCATATGAGGATCTGTCCCGACGCTTAAATTTCTTAACCCTGATGTATCCAGGTCCTCCGGAACCGATTGGAACTTCCCGGATACCGGACAGGCTGACTGTCAAAAGCAAAGAATACTCCTGAATCCCTTGCTTTGCTGCGATGCCTGCCCCTTACTGGCTGCTGTATCATACCACAGATCCTGCCGTGCCAAAAATCAAAAAAGGCACCGAAAGTCCCCTCCCCGCGGGAACTTGCAGATGCCTGTATGGTCCCAAAAAGTTCAATATTCAAGAAATCAGCTTTCCGTCTTCTCCGACGCAGATGGCTCTTCCTTCGGCATCGCGTAACCGGCCGCCACCGGCTGCGGAGAAAGCTCCGCGCGGTTTGAACTGACAACGTCATAGCAGGCCTGAATGGAGTCTAGGAATTCCTTGTATTTCTGACCTGCTGTCTCCAGTGTCTGAGCCATGATCTGTTCCAGATTCGCCAGCATCTCATCGGTGTAATCAATTGCGTTCAAGCGGATCTCATTGGCATCGGATGCCGCTTTGTCGACCATTTCCTGCGCCTGGACATTCGTCTGGTCTAACAGCTCATTGGATTGCTCCAAAGCTTTCCGCATAACTTCACTCTCACTGACAATCCGGTCCGCTTTGGCCTCTGCCTCGGCGATAATCGTCTCCGCTTTCCCCCTGGCATCATCCAGGATCGCGTCCTTATTGCTGATGATCTTCTGGTAACGCTTGATCTCGTCCGGTGTCTTCATACGCAGTTCACGCAGAAGTTCTTCCAGTTCCTCTTTGTTTACCACGATCTTCGTGGACGATAACGGCTGAAACTTGCACGTGTCTACGTAATCTTCGATTTCTTGAATGATCTCTTCAATTCTGCTGCTCATACCCTTTCTCCTTACTTTTCCTGACCCATGAAATTCTCCTTCAGATGCTGTCTTCCCCTTTTTTCAGTATTTTTCCATAAATTCGGTCAACGATCGCCTCCGGAACAAAATGGCTGATATCCCCGCCGTAGGAGGCAACCTCCTTCACAGTTGTTGAACTGATGTATGCATATTTTAAATTGGTTGTAAAAAACAGAGTATCAATCCCGGCTGCCATGATCCGATTCGTGTGGGCCATCTGCAGTTCATACTCAAAATCCGTGATAGCCCGCAGGCCGCGGACGATAAACTGCGCCCCGCACTTCCTGACAAAATCAACGGAGAGACCGGAAAACGCCTCCACCCGCACGTTGGGAATGTCCTCTGTCACATCCCGCAACATGGTAACACGTTCCTCAGCAGAAAACAATGGGGATTTTGCCTGATTAACCAAAACTCCCACGACCAGCTCATCCACGAGACTGGAAGCCCGCTCGATGATATCCAGATGCCCATATGTCACCGGATCAAAGCTGCCCGGATACACTGCTCTCTTCATCCGCGTGTTGTCCTTTCTTCAAAAACAGGTGCAGATTCGTCTGATACTCTTTTTTGCGCAGAATCTCATAGCCCAGCCCAGGCAGGTAAGAAAAATCCGTCTTTTTTGCGGCTTCCACAACAAGAAGCGTCTCCTCAGCAAGGAGGGAACTGTCCGCGAGCTGCAAAAGAACCTGCTTTTCCAGATCCATACCGTAGGGCGGATCCATAAAAATGATCTGAAAAGGCTTCTCCCCCTCCATTTTTTTAAGAACCGCAAACACATCTCCGCGAAGGACTACCGCCTGCGGCTCCAGCTTCGTAAAGAGAAGGTTCTTGCGGATGCAGTCAACCGCCCGGCGGTTATTCTCCACAAAGACCGCCTGGGCTGCCCCGCGGCTTAAGGCCTCAATGCCGATTGCGCCGCTTCCCGCGAAAAGATCCAAAAAGCGAATCCCGGAGAGTTCCTCCTGCAGAATATTAAACAGCGTTTCCTTGATCCGGTCCGTGGTCGGCCTGGTCCCATTTCCGGGAATGGTCTGAAGCGGCAAATGCTTTGCCTTGCCTGCAATGACTCTCATACCCCCATCCTTTCCCGTCTGGATCTTTCCCCCTGCAAAAGAAGGTACACCGGCTTTGCCGTCAGCCAACCTGTATTAATTATAGGAATTCCCCCTGCCCGTGTCAATCAGAATTTCTCTGCTTTCGCTATTCAGCCGAAAAGTAAAGAGAAAATCCTAAGAAAAGAGAAAACAACCGCCAAAAGAGAAAACCCCTTACGGGTACGTCTGCCTCCCTTCATATTGAAGGACGAATGCTGTTTCGCCAGTCCAAATCCCCGTGCGCCAGTCCTAAAACCATCGATTCCGCTGTGGCGATGTTGGTCGCAATCGGAATGCTGTACTTGTCACAGGCCCTGGTAATCGCATAGATGTTTGCCGCATTCGGGCTTTCCTCAAGCGGGTTATAAAAGAAGATGACAAGATCCATGTAGTTGCGCTCAATCATATCAATGAACTGCTTCTGCCCGCCCACGGCTCCGGAGAGAAACTTATGCACCCGTAAGTTTGTCGCTTCCTCAATGCGCCTCCCGGTCATCTCCGTCGCGTAAAGTTCATGTTTCGCCAGTATATATTTGTATGCAACACAGAAATTTTCTATCAGATGTTTCCTGCTGTTATGTGCAATAAACCCAATATTCATTTTTTCTACACAACCCCAATCCCAGCTGCAAAAATCACCAGATGAATTGATTGTAGCAAAACGAGCGAAAAAAAGCAATTAATTTTTTAAAAATTTGGTAAAAACGCCCAAAATTTTACAAAAAATTTAGAATTTCCCCTTCTCCTGGAAAGCTCAAGCGGTCTCCGCCGAAAAAATTGAGCTTCTCTCTTTTCGCCAGGCGAGGGCGCTGAAACCGGTACCCGAAGGTCCCAGGACTCTAGGCCCAAAGTCCGAAACCCCGAAAAAGGAGCCATCCTTTGCCCTGCCTGCGAATCTTCGTACACCTTCTCAGGCGCCGGCACAGGGAACTTCACTCCCTTAAGGGCAGTCCCTGAGAAAGAAAAAGGCCTCCGCAGGAACCATACGCCTGCGAAAGCCCTTCCTAATTACAGGTCAAGTTTCCCTGTCGTCTCGTCGTTGATCACATAGTAAGCTGCATTCTCTTCCGGCTTTAAGTACAGCGCTACGCTCTTTAAATCCGAAACTTTCCGCTTCAGTTCTTTCGTCCAGATCGCCTTAACCTGCTGCATCAGATCATCCTTGCTGATCTCCCTGCCCATGTACTGCAGATAGACACTCACCTTCACCGCTGACTTCGCTGCCGCGCTCTGTTTCGCCGTTTTCTTCGCAGCCGCCGTCTTTGCCGGCACTTTTCTTTCTGCCGCTTCTTTCTGCACAGGCTCCGTCTGCGTTTCGGCGGCCGTGCTCTTTTCTTCTTTCTTCATACCATTTCCTCCTCTATGGAAAAATGCCTGTTTTCTCTCTGCCCGAGGATGCCTCAACCCAAAGGAATTCACTTACCTGTTTCGTAAGAAACCGCGATGCTTCGCACCGAATCGCGCTCGCTTACCTTCCCGCATCCTTCTTGAAAATATGTTCCCGCCCGCTCCTTTTTCACTCCCGCATAGAAAGGATCTTAGGCGCTCGATGAACATGATACCGCAAAATCCTTGAGATTTCAACAGTTTTTCCCACAAAAGCGATCATTTGTGCTAGATGTTCAAATGGTCGAGATCATCCTTCATATAATTTTCTAACTTTTGACGTAAATCGCGGTGTTCCTCCTGCGTAAGTCCGGCATCCTGCGATAAAAGCAGCCCGACCGCCTCGTTGGCAGCCTGCAAGATTGACGCATCGGCAAAGATATCAGCGATCTGAAAATCCAGCAGACCGCTCTGACGGACACCAAACAAATCCCCGGGACCCCGAAGAGCCAGATCCCGGTTGGCAATCTCAAAACCGTCGTTGGAGTGGTTCAGGATGTCCAGACGCTTGTTCACCGTCTCACTGTCATTGCCCTGCACCATAATGCAGTAGGACTGATGCTGCCCGCGTCCCACACGCCCCCGAAGCTGATGCAGCTGGGCAAGTCCAAAACGCTCGGCATTTTCAATCATCATCACGGTCGCATTCGGCACATCCACGCCGACTTCTACCACCGTCGTGGAAACTAACACCTGTATCTCCCCGGATAAGAACCGCTCCATGATTTCATTTTTTTCTTTCGCCTTCATCTTGCCGTGCAGATATTCTACAGTGATCTCAGGAGGAAAGACAGTCCTTAAACGCTTCGTATAATCGATCACGTTCTCCGCATCCACCGCCTCACTGTCCTCCACCATCGGGCAGATCACATAGGCCTGACGGCCTTTCTCAACCTCCTTGCGAATAAAAGCATAGGCGTTGGGCCGCCAGTTTCTATTGACCACACAGTTTTTAATCGGCAGGCGGTTTTTCGGCAGCTCATCGATCACCGACACATCCAGATCCCCGTAAAGGATCACCGCCAAAGTCCTTGGGATGGGCGTAGCGCTCATGACAATCGTATGGGGCAGCTCCCCCTTAAATCCTAACGCTTCCCGCTGCTTCACTCCAAAGCGGTGCTGCTCATCTGTCACCACCAGCACCAGTTTGCGGTAGACCACATGCTCCTGGATCAGAGCATGAGTACCGATCACGACTGAGGCCTCCCCTGACTCGATCTTCGCATAGGCCTCCCGTTTTTCCTTTGCCGTAAGGGAACCCGTTAAAAGCACCGCCTGATAAGGCAGGCCCTGCGAGCGCATAAGCTCCGTGAATGCCTCGTAATGCTGTCTCGCAAGCACTTCTGTGGGCACCATGAGCGCCCCCTGGGCCTCATTCGCCGCCGCCATGACCAGCGCCAGAAAGGCCACGATCGTTTTTCCGGATCCCACATCTCCCTGCACGAGACGGGCCATGACTTTGCGCTTCTGCAGATCCTCCTCGATCTGCTTCCAGACCTTCTCCTGCGCTCCTGTCAGGCGGTAGGGAAGATGTGCGATCAGCTCCTGCGTCTGAGCCACTTTCCTAAGCTCGTAGCTGTGCGAAACTTCCTCCCGCGATTCCTTTAGCCTGCGAAGCGACAGGATAAAGAGGAAAAATTCATCAAAGACCAGGCGCTTTCTGGCCATCTGCACTTCGTGCAGATCATCCGGCTGGTGGATCTTTTTGATCGCATAATTGTATTCCGAAAGTTCATACCGCAGACGAATCCATAGAGGCAGATAGTCTTTGCTTAAATCCAGCCCCTCTAAGGCCTGGCTGACCGCCTTTTTTAACATCCCCAGGGTAAGACCGGCTGTCAGCGGATAAACCGGCTGGGGTGTTTTTCTCTTTCCCTCATACTCTTCCGGGGTGCTGATCTCCGGCTGCTCTAAGGTCATGTGCCTGCCTTTTTGTTTCACCCGTCCGCGAAACACATAGTTCTGCCCGACTTTCAGAGTCGAGCGCAGATAGGGCATGTTAAACCAGGTCACAGGAACAGTCTGCTCCCCGACCTTTATCTTCCCGGTTACGATCTGAAAATTTTTCACGCGCTGCACAGATAAGGGGCTTACTAAAAAGCCACAGACGGCCTGGGTATGGCCGTCTGTCAGCTGTTCAATCTGTACTGGTTCTTCAAACGTAAGATAGGTACGGGGATAGTACTGGAGCAGATCCCCCAGTGTAAAAATCCCTGCTTTGGCAAATGTCTGACAGGTCTTCTCCCCGATCCCCTTCAGCACTGTAAGAGGTGATTCCTGATTCATGATTACTCCACAGAAATGATATAATAATAAATCGGCTGCCCGCCCTCGTTGACCTCAATGTCGCAGTCCGGGTACCGACCGGCAAGATCATCCACTAACAGCTGGGCGTCCTCCTTCGAGGTATCCTCCCCGTAGAAGATGCTGATCAGCTCACTCCCCTCATCCATCAATCGCCCCACCATCTCCACGGCAGTCTCATGAACGTCACTGCCCACGGCCAGGATTCCGTGATCCCCCACACCCATGATATCGCCCTCATGGATATCCAGATCCTCGATGTGTGTATCCCGCACGGCATAGGTTAACTGCCCGGTATGCACTGCGTGGATTTCCTTTTCCATCTCTGCGGCGTTTTCCTCCGCCGTCCGCTCCGGAACAAAGTTGATCAGCGCCGTGATTCCCTGCGGCATCGTCGTCGTCGGCACCACAAACACGCTGCGGTCCGTGGTCAGATTCTTCGCCTGCGTGGCCGCCAGGATGATGTTCGGATTGTTCGGGAAGATGAAGACAGATTCCGCGTTCACCTGGCTGATCGCATTCAGCATATCCTCCGTGCTCGGATTCATCGTCTGCCCGCCTTCAATCAGGCAGTCCGCGCCGAGATCCCGGAAAATGCGGCTCATCCCGCTTCCGGAACAGACGCTGATAAAGCCGACTTTTTTCTTCGGCTGGGCCTTTGCTTTCAGTTCCTCATCCCGTTTTAAGGACGCCTCCCGGTCGGCTTCGCGGATCAGCTTTTCCTGGTGTTCCTCACGCATGTTGTCGATCTTGATCTTCGTCAGGGAACCATAGGTTAAGGCCCTGGAGATCGCTGCACCGGGATCGTTCGTGTGCACATGCACTTTTACCAGACCGTCATCCGCGACCACGACGATCGAATCACCGATTGACTCTAAGAACGCTTTCCATTCCAGTTCCTGCTCGTCTCCAAACTCCTTCTCCAGCACGATGATAAATTCCGTGCAGTAGCCAAAGCGGATCTCCTCCTCTTTCGCTTCCGCCGCTCCAGAAACTGTTTCTGCAGAAGAGCCAACTTCGTATTCCACTTCTTTGCCCAGATAAGCGTCTAAGGCTCCCTGCAGGATCTGCACCAGTCCCTGCCCGCCGGAATCCACGACTCCTGCTTCCTTGAGCACTGGCAGAAGATCCGGTGTGTGCTCCAGCACCTCCCGTGCATGGGCAACCACCCCGGTTAAGAATGATTCCATCTCGATCTCCGGGTTCTCCTCCAGAAGACCTGTGCCCCAGTCAGAAACCCCACGGGCAACCGTGAGAATTGTCCCTTCCTTCGGTTTCATGACCGCCTTGTAGGCTGTCTCCACCGCTTTCTGAAAGGCCAGGGAAAGCACCTGCGTAGTCAGCACATGCTCATCGCGGATCACCTTGCCGAACCCACGGAAGAGCTGAGACAAAATCACCCCGGAATTGCCGCGGGCTCCGCGCAGGGAGCCGGAGGAGATCGCCCGGGCAAGTTTTTCCATGGTAAGCGGCGATAAGGCGGCCACTTCCTTTACTGCGGACATGATCGTGAGCGTCATGTTTGTCCCGGTATCTCCATCCGGTACCGGGAACACGTTCAGCTCATTGATCCACTCCTTGTTTGCCTCCAGATTCTTTGCCCCCGCGAGAAACATCTTTGCGCACAGGGCGGCATCGATCGTATTTACACCCACCGTGTGTCCTCCTTAATCAATCACCCGGACGCCCTCGACAAAGATGTTGATCTTTTCCACCTCCATGCCGGTAAAGGCCTCCAGCTTGTACTTTACATTGTCCAGCAGATTGTTGCACACGGCGGAAATGCTGATGCCGTAAGAAACGATCACGTGGAAATCCAGCGTGATCTTATTATCCTCGATGCGGACACTGATTCCCCGCTCCAGGTTATCTTTCTTCAATAGTTTTACGAGTCCGTCTTTTACATTGACACTGGCCATGCCGACAATACCGAAGCATTCCACGGCCACGCTGCCTGCATACTTGGCGATCACCGTCGAATCGATGACAATGCTGCCAAGCGCGTTACTCATCCGTCCGTTCATAACCGTACCTCCCTAACATATCAGAACGGCAAAGGGACTCTTCCCCGTCATTTCACCCTTTCCTCAAGGATCCTTTCCCGTTCATTGTAACAGATAATGCTTGAAAAGGAAACAGGAATTTTCCCATTTCCCAAAGTTTCCCCGGTTTAGCACAGGTTCGAACCGAAAAGGAACGTAAAGCTTCGGGCAGGCAAAGAGTAATTTTCATGCCG
>CAZXSN010000018.1:0-18693 GCA_964643295.1 uncultured Lachnospiraceae bacterium | reverse complement strand
TCCGCTGCTGAAAAGAACGCTTTGCACATTTAGATTGACGCATTTCGTTTTGTCGATTTGAACGCTTCGCGCCTGCTGGGCTGCTCGATTTTCAGATTTTTTAAATTTTTACTTGCAAAAACGGAAGGGTTCTGATAGAATAACGTTTGTTGCAGGTTCGGAAAAGTGAACATCCGACCTAATCTGTAGTAAGGAGGTGCTGTCATGGCAAGGTGTGCGATTTGCGATAAAGGTGCTCATTTCGGCAACAATGTGAGCCATTCCCATAGAAGAAGCAACCATATGTGGAAATCCAACATAAAGCATGTCACCTGCAAGGTAAATGGAGGTACCAAGAAAATGTACGTCTGTACTTCCTGCTTAAGATCCGGCAAGGTGGAACGGGCATAGCTGTGAAAAAATGGGCGCTGCGAAATGCAGCGCTTTTTTCCTGCCCGGGTTTTTCTGGTGCTCTCTGCGAATCTTTCGCCTTTCAGCGGTCACTGTGAACATCTCTGCAGAAAATGACAGGCCGATGCATGTCACACGGCTTAAGCGCCAACTGGAAAGGCATTCAGAAAGACGCAAGTTCCATGAGGATGCAGCATACTTTCTTCCTAAAGCAAATCGGGCAGGGATGTTCTCCCTGCCTGCTTATTGATTTTCTCCTCAAAAAGGGACCAGCCCCTCAAGCGGACCGTCAATCAGGCGATCCCGTCTTCCTGACAGTCAGCCATTCATCCTTACATGTTTCAGCGGAAAACCTGTCCTTTGCGTACCATTTCGATTCCTTTTCCCGTCAGGAAACTGCCGCTTTACCTGCGCGGCGGGACACAGGAACAGCCGATCCCCAGGGCCCCAGGACCCGTATGACAGCAGATATCCAGGGAAAGATCATCACAGAGCACTTCCATCCCCGGAAAGGCCTCCTTGATTTCCTCCACCCAGGCGTCCGTCTCCTCTTTCGTGGCACTGGAGGCCGCCATCAGATGTACTTCCCCGCGCTCCAACTCGTCTTTAAACCTGGTCCGCAAATCTTCCCGCATGGTTTCAATCATCACGCGCTTCGCCTTTTGAAAGCCGCGGCACTTTTTAAAACTGTCCAGCAGTCCTGTGCCAAGCCGCAAAATCGGCTTAATGTTGAGCACGGTTCCCAACGCGGCTGTCGCAGACGTAATCCGACCGCCTTCTTTTAAAAACTGCAGAGTCTGCACCGCCAGATAGATCACCATGTCATCCTTGGATTTCTCCAGGATCTGCTTAATCTGCTCTGCCCTATAGCCGTCTTTGATCAGATCCAGAGCATCCAGGATCGTGCGGTGCTGCGGAGTGGAGATGCGGCCGTTATCCACCACGAAAACCCGTCCTTCATAAGCTTCCTCCCTGGCAAACAGCTGCGCCGTTGAGCAGGAACCGCTTAAACCGCTGCTGATCGGGATGTGCAGGATTTCCTCATACTCCTCAAGGGCTTCATCCCAGATCGCCGTCATAGCCTCCGGCACCGGCTGGGAAGTGGTGATTTTCGAACCGGCTGCCTGCCGTTCAAAGAACGTCTCCCGGCTCAGCGTCGTATCCTCGAAATAGCAAACACCGTCAATGTAAAACGGCATCGGCAGCACATGGATGCCAAGTTCTTTTGCCATTGCCTGCGTAATACTGCTGGTGCTGTCTGTGACAATTCCTGTTTTTTTCATCTTCTCCATCCTGTCTGTCAGGTTCTTTCCTGCTGCATCTTTGTACTGAGCGCTCAAGCCGCTTCAGGGAATAGAAAGACCTTAAAAGGTCTCTTCTTTGTGGGCTGCCTCCTCGTAGGCCTCCTTGACTTCCTCATCCTCTGCGGTCTTGCTGCCGGGGACAAACCGGCTCACAATATCCGGCACCATATCCAGAATCTTGGTCATGCTGTCCTGCGCTTTGACGCTGACCATCTTCGTGACGCCGTCACGGATGATCAGCACCGCGCTGGGAGACATCTTTCCTCCCATGCCTCCGCCGCCGGTATTCTTCTTTTCCTCCGTTTTGGCAGACGCCGCAACACCGAACGTCACATCCACGAGCGGCAAAAGGATCGTATCTCCGATATGGATGGCCTCACCCACCACAGTTTTCGTTGTAATAAAATTTTCCATTCCCTTAAACAGGGAATCTACCGTTGACTGAAAGCTATCTGCCATCCTTTTTTCCTCCTTTTGCCCTGCACATACGAACAAACCACCTTAAATCCTGATCCATGAGAAGCTTCACAATCACCCATAAAAGTACCCAAAGCTGCAGGAAACCGACTGCCGTAATCTCACCGTTTAACACTTTTCCGGTAAAATCGGGCTGCAGCTTAAACTCCTCTGCCGAAACCGGCAGCAGCAGATATAAAATGCCGGTTACCTCCCCGGTGACATCCGGAGTTCCTGCGCCATACTGCAGCCATCCTTTCAGCTTTCTTGGACGGTAATGTTTCCACAAAAAAGCAAGATGTCCCAAAATTCGTTTATATAACTGCAAAGACCTTCGTTCCACGAAAGGCAAAATCCTTCGCTTGATAACCTTTAGCCTCCGGGTGAGCTTCCGGTAAGCATCCTCCCCCTGAGAAAAGAACGCTTCTATCTGAGAGGGAAAAGCAAGCAGCTTTTCCTGCAGGGAGATGGAAAACTCCACCGCCCTGTCTGCCAGATCATGAAGATCCGGGAAGTGAATTTTACTCCCAGGTTTTTTATGCGCAAAGCGCCTGCGTTTTGATTTCTCCTTTGGATCCTTTTCCTCCGCTTTCGAATCCTGATCATCCGCCTGCGAAGAATCCCCCGGCTCTTTATGTTCACCTGACGCGTTCTGTTCTTTCTGCGCTTCCCGTTTTCCCTGCTCTTTATGTTCTTCCTGATCAGATTCCTCGCCGACATCGGCTTCTTCTTCCATTTCCGCTGCTTTGTCCGACTGCTTCTGTAAATCCTCCTGCTTTCGCTGCGGGGTTTGACTCTCGGGCTGACTGTCTTTGGGCTGCTTTTGTTCTTCGAAGCTTTCGCTTAGCCCCTGGTTTCTCTTAAGTAAATCTGACCCTTGTGCACCTGGCTTAAAACCCTCCTGCGCGGTTTCTTCCTCATACCGGACCTGCTCTTCTAAGAGTTCTTCTTCCTCACTCTCCCAGTCCCCTTCATCGAAACCAGACTGCCCGGCATCCGTTTTTGTCTTTGAACCGGAGTTTTCTCCTCCCTTTCCGCCGATTTGCTTTATTGTTTTCCCGCACAGCTTCAGACACATCTGAAACTGTCCCTTCTCATACTGCGCATCCAGAGAAACCAGATGCAGAAACCAGGAGACTTTTCCCCTGGCCGAAAGAATCTCCGGTGTCTTCTCCCCTGTGAGCTGATAGCGGACCGGCACAAAAAGAAGGATCAGAATAAGCGCAAGCAAAAGCGCCAGAAGAGCGATCAGCACAATGCCGATAATCTTCAGTATCAACAATAGAACATGCAGCATACGCGCCTCCCAACACAAGCGTCCTGCCACCTGAATGAACCTTTCAGTCCAATGTCTGCAGCGTACCGGGAACACGGGGAAATACCCATTTACCGGCCTGTTCGTCTCTTAAAGAACAGATCTCCTCTTTCCAGGCTTCAAACCCCTCCCGACCTTTGAAAGCTTTTTCTCACTTAAGAGTGTGCAGACAGGAAAAACTCCCGGATGGCCACATCCCCGGTAGAGCGGTATACATCCCCGGCAATCTTCTGTATAAGTTTCAGCGCCTCTTTGCGGTCACCGGCGATGCCGACGACCAGCGGACAGTTTCTCACATGGTAGTCATATCTTAACTCCCGCACCGGCAAAATCTCCAGCTCATTGTCAGGATTGACAGCCAGGGTGATCAGACACATATTTCCCCGGTACCGTTTTCCTTCCACGTCCTGCATGATCTGATCTTTCTTATCCCTCACGCTTTCGCCCAGGTAGAGATCCCGATACCACTCCATGCCGCATCCTTCCTTGATTTCCTTTTGCCGTCTCATGTTCCGAGAGGCAGGAAAACCCTCTTTCCTATCGTTTCTTTAAGAAAACAGCGGGGAAAATAAACTGCCCCGGATGGCCGGGCTCTTACATCTCACCGGTTTGTCAAAAGGGACCCCTGCCATCAGATACAATGGGTCCCTTTGCCTTTCAGTAATATTTCTTATTTCCCCAGAGATTCTTCTTTTTTAAATCCAGATACTCGTTGTAGCCTCTCTCCAGAATCATCTTTTCATTGGAAAATTTCAGCAGATGATAGGCCTCATGATACTTATAGTACCCAGAATCCACGAAGTACTCTTCCCGCTGCGGTTTACTGTAATAACTGTCCGCCATCATCAGGTACCAGTGGACGTCCTTCTCCACCGTATCCTCCGGCACATTAAACGTATACTGGCTTTTGCCGATATATTTCACAATGGAGGCCCTCACGCCGGTCTCTTCCAGCACCTCCCTGACTGCCGTTTCCTTAAACTCCTCGCCGGGTTCCACCGTTCCCTTCGGCAGTACCCAGCCTTCGTACCGGTTCCTGTAGCTTTTATACAGAACCAGAATCTTCCCCCGAAATATTACCACACCGCCACAGCTCGTTGCCTCAATCATTGCAATCCCTCCTGTGCTATGCGTTGTGCATCAATGACTGAAGACAGTATACCTCATTTCCAGGGAACGCGCAACCATTAGATTCACAGTGGAAAATCGAAGAAAGTCGAAGAGAGGCAAAGAAAGGAAAAGGAAAAAACAGGGAAAAGATACCCTGAGGAACTGACTGACCGGTCGCTGCTTTGCTTAACTTCCGGGATCCAGGATGAGAGGCTTTCCAGAAGGAGTGTCCGTCTCTATGGTCCGCTCCCTGAAGAACCCACCTGGATTGCCTCCGCGATTCTCATCCTGCAGCGCGGGCTGGGATGGTAACTGAAAAGTCCGCCTCTCTCCTTTATAACAGAAAGGCAGATGGGAACGCAAACCCTGCGGCAAGCATCTGCTGCCATCGGGAAAGCGGTTTAAAAGATGACCTCCTCTTGTCCCATCCCCTGCCTTAGTAACCGTAATAATAGGCATCAAAGATCCTGCCCGCGATCGGTACCGCCGTCTCGCTGCCGGTACCGCCGTCTTCGGCCAGCACCGCCACCACGATATCCGGATCATCCACGTTGCTGAAACCGACAAACCAGGAATGGGTACCGGTCCCGCCCGAGGTCTCATACTCCGCAGAACCAGTCTTCCCGGCGCAGGAATACCCGGCATAGCTTAACTGCTCCGCCGTACCGGAACTTACTGTCTCCCGCATGAAGGAAGTCAGAATCTCAGCCTCCTCTACACTCATCAGTTTCTCATAAATCGAAGGATGGTTTTCTGATACCGTGCTCCCGTCCGCAGACTCTACCCGGGAAATACAGTACGGCTTCATCAGAATACCCCCGTTTGCCACTGCGGCGGTAATCAGTGCCATGTGCAGAGGCGTCACCAGCGTATCCCCCTGCCCGATGGCGGTTGTCATCACTTCCCCTGAAGAAGACTCATGATCCAGCACAAACACGCTTTCCTCATGCGCCAAATCGGTAGGCAAAGCTGTATTAAAGAGAAACTTCTCCGCCAGGGTGTGGAAGCTGTCAGGATCTAACTCCAGACCGATCGTGGCAAAGGCTGTGTTGCAGGAATGGGAAAAAGCGCCCTTTAGATCCTCCTGCCCGTGAACGCTGCCGTTATAACAGGTGATTGTCACCTCGTCCTTGGTGATCATACCCTGACAGTCAAAGTAAAAGTTCTGATAATCGTCCGGATGTTCCCGGATATAGGCGAGAGTGGTCAGAATCTTAAAAGTGGATCCCGGAGGATAAAGTCCCTGGGCGGCACGGTTTAACAGCACACTGCTGGTATCATCCATCATCAGCTCCTCCCAGGACTCTGCGATCGTATTCGGATTGAAATCCGGTTTTGAGACCATCGCCAGGATCTTGCCGCTGTCCGGTTCGAGCACCACCACAGCTCCCTGATAGGAACCCAGCGCATCGTATGCCGCCCGCTGCAGAGTGGGATTCAGGGTGACGATCACGTTATCACCCCGCAGCTTTTCTCCTTCCTCGTCGCTGCGGATCTGGTTAAGCAAAGAGGAATGGGAAGTCAGAAGCTCATTGTTCGCCCCCGCCTCCAGACCGGCTTTCCCGTTTCCGGAGTAGCCAACCACATGGGAAAACACATTTTCATACGGATAATACCGACTTTCTCTGCCTGACTCGTCCACATCGGACTGGGCAAGCACGATCCCGTCCTCCGTCAGAATGGAACCCCGGATCACACTGTCAGAGCGTTTATCCTGCTTGGTATTATTCGCGTTGGACATCAGCTCCTTGCGCTCAGCCGTATTGATGTACACCAGGCACCCTGCCAGAAGCAGAAACAGGAAGACGAACACGTAGGTAACGATCGCCAGCTCGGTATTGCGCCCTTTCCCGTTCCCGTCACCGGTATCCGTCCCGGTATGTTCCGAGTCCAGCCGAATTTCCCGGATTCGGATTTTGCCCGAGTCTTCTGAATTTCTCTTCTTCATCCTGATCTTCCTCGTCTCTTCTGAGCATATACAGTCCCTGCACAATGGCAAACATCGCCAGCGTGCTTAAAATCGAACTCCCGCCGTAGCTGATTAACGGCAGCGTCACACCGGTAAGCGGGATCAGCTTGAGACCGCCCCCGATTGTCAGAAACACCTGTACCGCATATGTGGTGCCTAACCCCAGAGCCACCAGACGGTAGAAACGGTTAGTCAGCTTCATCGCGATGTTGATGAACATGATAAAGCAGCTCATGCACACCAAAATCAGACAGATCGAAAAGATCCCGCCTAATTCCTCCGTGATCGCGGAAAACATCATGTCCTGCGCCGCGTAGGGAATGGAGTTCGGGGAACCCTCAAACAGTCCGGTCCCCAGCCATCCCCCGGCCACGATGGAGAACAGGGACTGGCAGATCTGATATCCGTCCCCGGAATAGTCAGCAAACGGATCCAGCCACGCGGCCACACGCACCCGGATATGGGAGAACAGAAAGTAAGCGGCCACTGCCGCGACGCATCCGGCCAGCAGTCCTGCCAGCACCAGGAAAGGGTTGCGCGTGGCAACAAACAGCATCACCAGGTAGGTGATAAAAAAGATCAGCGCACTGCCCAGATCCGTTGAAATCACCAGAATCAACACATGCGCTGCGGCAAGCGCCGTGGCGATCACCACCCGTCGCAGATCCTTCGCGTCCGCTAAAAGGCCAGCGATCGCAAACACAAAGATGATCTTGACAAATTCCGAGGGCTGAAAGCTGAAAAATCCACCAATCTCCAGCGTCAGTTTCGCCCCGTTGCTGGCTCTGGCAGCCACAGCCACTAAAAGCAGCAGGCCGATACCCACAAACCCGTATGCCCAGCCAAGCCTGGTAAGCACCATCACCTTGCGGACAATGAACGGGATAAATAACGCCACCACGGTTCCGACAGCCACGATCTGAAACTGGCGGATGGCCTGATCTAAGGACCGGTCGTAGGAGAGTCTCGGCACCATGATAAAGCCGATCGTCAAAAGCATACACATGTTGTTGATCAGCAGTTTCGAAGCCTTCGGATAGAGATTGCGGAAAAGAATCAAAACCGCTAACAGATAGATCACCTGCGCCCCGTAAAATACTGCCAGCTGCAGGCTGAATGTCTTCAAAAACATCACAGCATAAGCAATGAAGTGAATAAAAAACATGGACACGTTCTGGCGCAGGAAGACATATTCCTGCGCATGCGCACCGCTTCGGCGAAAGACCGTATAACTCTGCACCGTATAGACTGCCATCAGAAAGATGATCAGAAACCGCGATACCTGTGTGGCAAGATTGATCAAGTTCGTCATTCCGTTTCTACTCAACTCCCCTCTTAAAATGTCCCCGTGTCCCCTTCTTCACTGCCGCCAGAGGAGGTTCTCCCTCCAGGAAAACCCCGGCAGCTTTCCTTACGATCTCCCTTGCTTCTTCTCCCGTCTCGAACGTAAACTGCAGGCGCAGGGAGGATACTCCCAGTCTTAAGACCTCATCCCCGCAGGGAAGAAGATCCAGGGGAACACTGTTGTAGATGACATTCATGCAGCACTGGCCCGGGGACGGATATCCTCCCGTTAAGGAGGAGCTGCTGCAGGAAACGTCCATACAGCCAAAGCAGCGGCAGCGCACCGGAAAAGAAGCCCCCAGACGGTCTTTCAGACACAGCACATGTGCCGCCCGGTCACATCCCTGCGTATTTTTATAGAGGCACTGGGCGGTCACCATCAGGGGAAGCGATCCGTAAATGACTGCCTCGCTGCCTTTGCATCCCCGTAAAGCTAATTCTCTGCTGTTTTCCTCCAGGGAAAGGGTATCCCGATCGATCCCATTTTCCCGTAAGAAAGCTCTTGCCTCTCTATTATACGTGTAAACGCAGTAATCCGCAATCATTTCCTTTTTTCCGGCGTATCTGCGCATACACGCCAGCTGCTCCAGACTGCGCAGAAGAAAACCGTCCGCACTTTCCAGTGCCTGCTGCGAAAAAATACGTTCAAAGGTGCGTTTGATCGGTTCCCTCCAGATCATTGGCAGCACCAGGAAGCAGCGCTTCCCCCGACTGTGCAGTTCTCTGGCAGCCTGAGCGAATGTCAGATCACAACCGGCATCTTCCGCAAACAGGTGGCAGTCCAGATAGATCCCCTCCAGAGACGGCTCATCAAGCAATGCCAAAAACTGCTCTGCTGTCTCCGCATATGCCCGCAAGGTGGGGCGTACATACTCCTGATTCATTGGAAAACCTGGAAAGGAGGATTCTTCTGATCCTGTTCTCATCTTCCTGTCAGAGGAAACCGCTTCAGGACTTCCAAGGGCAGCATGCTCAGGAGCCTTACGGTAAAATGGCAAAAGGATGTTCTCCTGCAGACGGGTTAATGCTTCCCGCCGCAGTTCGTTGAGTCCCTGCAGAGGATAGAAAAGTCCGTCTTCCAGCTCCAGCTGCAGATCTTCCCAGGCAAAGGGCGTAGCCCCGGTTTTCTGAAGCTGCCTTACCACCTCCTCTCTCGTTAAGGGGTGTGTCTGGGCAGGCGAGGGACCGACTCCTTGTGCGTAAGCCTCCTGACCGCACCCGTATACAATAAGACGCACCGGTTCTCCCCTGCTTAACGAACATGTTCCTCTGATTGGAATCTTTTCTCCCGCACCCAGGCAGCGCTTACGGATTTCTTCCAGCAGCTTTTCGCATCTCACTCTTGCTAACACCTGCCCGGGAACAGCCAAAACCGCCGCCTGTGTGCGAATCTTGCCCGTTCCCCAAAGGGACAGGAAAATTTCTTCCCCCTCCCTGACATCCGCAGGGACAGTTAAGGTAAGGTTTTCCTCCTGTCTTTCTGCCGCACCTGTTTTCATGTCTGAGAGCTTTGCCAAAGATCGGGAGGTACCGCTGTGGCTGGGTTTTACTTTTGACCGCTCGGATTTCGGGGAAGTCCGACTGCGCTTATGACCCGCAGCCTGCGCAGACTTGGAGAGTGCCTGCGTATCGGGAAAGCCGCCTGTAAGCTCCAGCACGTCATTCTCCCAGAGCGGTTCCAGTGCCCGCACCCGGATTCCCTCTTTGGAGCTCCCCACGGCCACAGCTGCCGGGGTTCCCTGATGGTTGGGGCGTCTAAGAGACATCATCTCCCGCCCGTTCCCCTTCTCATAATAGCCTTCCGTGAATCCGCCCCGGTTATACAGATCCTGCAGCTTTCGTATATCCTCTTCCTCCACCTCAAAGTTTCCCTGCTTTTCGTACATGTCCAGATATTTCCTGTAAACTTCCGTCACGCCTGCCGCATACTCCGGGCGTTTCATCCGCCCCTCAATCTTAAACGAGGCAACCCCCGCCCCAATTAATTTCGGCAGCAGCCGCAGGGTACAAAGATCCTTCAGACTCAAAAGGTAGCGGTCGTCTTTTTGGGTAAGGCTCCTCTGTCCCAGAAAGAGGTCATAGGGCTGCCTGCAGGGCTGCGCACAGCGGCCGCGGTTGCCGCTTCGTCCTCCAATCAGGCTGCTGAACAGACACTGCCCGGAATAGCAGTAACACAGGGCCCCATGCACGAAACATTCCAGCTCCATCCCGGTTTCCCGGTGAAGCTGTTCAAGTTCCGGCAAAGACAGTTCTCTGGCAGGAACCAGACGCGTCACCCCATACTTTTTCAATAAGTCCGCACCGCCAACTCCGGTGATGGTCATCTGGGTGCTGGCATGAAGAGGAAGATCGGGAAGGTTTCTGTGAAGGAAGCGCAGAACACCAATATCCTGCACCAGCACCGCATCCAGACCATGCTCATAAAGAGGCAGCAGAAAGGCATACAGCTCCTTTTCAAGTTCTGTTTCCTTCAAGAGCGTATTGACGGTCAGATACAGCTTTCTGCCGCGCAGATGGCACAGATCCAGCGCCTGCAGCAGTTCTTTCTCCTCCAGGTTCTTCGCGTAGGCTCTCGCCCCAAAACGGGTTCCGCCCAGATACACCGCATCCGCCCCGGCATTGATCACCATGGAAAGTCCCTCCAGGGATCCCCCAGGCGCCAGCAGTTCCAGCATACTGTTTCCTCCAAAGATGACACAGATCCGTATCCGTTAAAAGCCGAAAAAACTTTCCGGCTCTGTCTACTTCAAACGGAAAAAAGCAGGCCACCAACATGCGAGCCTGCTTACCTTTTCTTAATTTCTGTTCTTTTTCTGGCTGCTTACGCTGCCCATACTCTCCAGCTGAGTCTCCAGCTGAAGGATCCTCTTTTTGCAGTCTTCCGTCTCCTCCGTCTTAGAGGCAAGGGCCTTCTCTGTCTCCTCCAGCTTAATCTGCGTGGTGATCAGCTCGTGCTTGATCTCATAAAGCTCCCGGTCCTTATCCGCCAGATCCTTCTCCAGACTGTCTGCCTGCTTCTTCGCCTTGAAGTAATCATCCGCCGTATTCAGGTTCAGAAGAATTCCCTGCAGCTCTGAAGACAGACGGGAATACCCTTCCACGTTCCTGATCTCTGAGATTTTATTGTTCAGGTAGGTAGCCACCCTCTGCAGATACTCCTCGCTCTCGTATCCGCTCATCGTATAAATTTTTCCGCCGATTAAGACTTCCGTTTTCGTTTTGGATGACATGGTCTGGCCTCTCTTTCCCCTCGTATGATCCCTGCTATCTATTATAAACGAATTTGCAGGAATTACAAGAAATAATTGCGGGGAAATAAGCCTCCCCCATCTCCCCGAAAACTGCCCGGAAAGAAACCCCTGTACACTTCCTTTGCGCCGCTGTTTTTCCTGCTTCCTTACGGATCAGATCGTACACGCGTTGTATACTGCATACAGGTTGGGTGCTCAGTCCGCAGATTCTATCCAAGGCAGAAGCGTCAGCTTATACGCACGGAACAACGCAGAAGGGTACGCTCATCCGATGCGCACTGCGGGGAAAGACACGAGAAAGGAGCGGTTTTCGTAAGGATCTCCTTACAGTCCCCTGCTTTTAGACTGCCTTTCCGTCCGCCTGCCGTGCTCTCCTGCCGTTATCTTCGACTCTCTGGTCAGTCGTCATCGAATGTCCCCCATCCGGGAAGTCCCAGATGCTGGATGGCCCTCTCGGTTACCACACGTCCTTTCGGAGTGCGGTTGAGAAACCCGTTCTTGATCAGGTAGGGTTCATAGACATCCACAATCGTTCCCGGGTCCTCCCCGATGGCTGCCGCCAGTGTATCTATGCCTACCGGTCCGCCGGAAAACTTCTCGATCATCGTGGTTAAGATCATTCGGTCAAGCGAATCAAGCCCATACCGGTCCACCTCCAGCAAATCCAGCGCCTGGGCCGCAATCTCCGCCGTGATCTCCCCGTCATATTTTACCTGCGCATAATCCCGTACCCGTTTCAAAAACCGGTTTGCCAGACGCGGAGTCCCCCTTGAACGGCGGGCGAGTTCCAAAGCCCCCTCTTCATCGATCCTGACATTTAAGACCTTCGCGGAACGCTGAATGATCGTAACTAACTCCTCCTCCGTATAATACTCCAGGTGGTGGATCACGCCAAACCGATCCCGCAAAGGTGCTGATAAAAGTCCGGCACGCGTCGTTGCCCCTACCAGGGTAAAACGCGGCAGATCCAAACGGATCGAACGGGCCGCCGCTCCCTTCCCGATCAGGATATCGATGGCAAAATCTTCCATCGCCGGGTAGAGCACTTCCTCCACCTGCCGGTTTAACCGGTGGATTTCATCCACAAACAGCACATCCCCTTCCTGGAGATTGTTTAGCACCGCTGCCATCTCACCCGGTTTTTCGATTGCCGGGCCGGAAGTGATCTTGAGATTGACGCCCATCTCGTTGGCAATGATTCCCGCCAGAGTCGTTTTTCCTAATCCGGGCGGTCCGTAAAACAGGACATGATCCAGGGAATCACCGCGCTGTTTGGCAGCATCGATATAAATCCTCAGCGTATTCTTAGCCTTCTCCTGTCCAATGTATTCATCCAGCGTCTGCGGACGCAAGTTTGGATCCAGATGCTGATCTTCTTCTGTCTCTTCTGTGGTAATGATTCGTTTTCCCATGCTTCTCCTCTTTTTAAGATCAAAGGTTTTAAGACTCTAAGGGGTAAATGAGCACTCTTTGAAAAGATAAACTCCAGAAGGGTTTCCTCTCTTTGCTGGCAGCTTTCAGGAATGCCAAAGTAGGTTCCGGTTCTTCCTTACTTTTCTAAAAGGCATCTCCTCCAGAAGCTGTTTTGCCAGATGCTATCCCTGTATATAGCCCTTCGCTCCCTGCATATTTGAAATGCTACAGAAGGTTTTTTAACGCCAGCTTTAAGACTGCTTCCGTATCCATACCCGAAGCGATTTCCACCTTCCTTACAGCCCGCAAAGCATCAGAGCTGGAATACCCTAAAGCCACCAGAGCCTGCACGGCTTCCCCGACTTCTTCCTCAAATCCGCTTTTATCCTTTTCCGGCTTTTTAAAGCTGCGTTCAACAGCGTCCTCCAGGTTGAGTTTATCCTTCAGCTCCAGGATCAGCTTCTGAGCTGTTTTACTGCCGACTCCCGGTGCTCTGGCAATCGCTTTCGCATCGTCTGAAAGCACAGCGAAACGGATATCATCCGCAGACAATGTCGAGAGAATCCCTAAACCCGCCTTGGGGCCTATGCCATTTACCTTCAGCATCATCCGGTAAATTTCCAGATCATCCTCCGAAAGGAAACCAACCAGAGAAATGGCATCCGTCGATATGTTCAGATAGGTATATACTTTCACTGTCGCACCAATGGGCGGCAGAGCCGCCGCATCCCTGGAAGAGATCGCGATCTGATATCCCACATCGTTTACATCCAGGATCAGCTGATTCTCACTGACCGCAGCCACTTCCCCCTTTAAAAATGCAATCATCCAGGCACCTCCCTTTGTCTTCCCCGTCTGCCGTTTCAAACTGTGCTTTTAAGTGTCTGTTTCGGACGAATCCTTCCCTTATACGTATTTCCTGCAGCCTGTCACTCTGATGCTGCATGTACTTCCTGCCGCCTTGAAGAGTTTCCTGCCAGTGTGATTTTCTCTACGATTCGAAAGCAGCGGCTTTCCTTCCACTGCTCGTCATCCAGCTCTGCCCGATAGCCTTCCCCGTTCCTCACATGCCAGGAGTAATAGTCCTTTTTCGGTCTGGCGAAAGATTCCAGAATGCTCATGATCGTCCCGCCATGAACAATCAGGTTTGCGCTTTGTATGTGATCGTCTTTCATCTGCCTTGCAAGCTCCTCAAATGCCCTGCAGCAGCGATGCTTAAAATCTTCCACACACTCTCCGCCTGGGAAAGGAAGCGTCCCGCCGCTGTCCACCCACTGCTGATACTGCGGACAGTCTGAAAGCTCTTCGAAATTTTTATTTTCAAATATCCCAAAGTCGCATTCCCGGAAATCTTCCACAACGATCGTATCCTTTGTGAGAAGTTTCCCATAGTCCGCCGACTTTTCACACGCAAGAAGCTCCCTCGCTGCGCTCTCCCGCTCCTGTGCCCTCCTCCTTAACAGGAAGGCCGTCTGCCAGCAGCGAAGGGCAGGACTGACTGCCCAGACCTGGGCAGAAGGGCAGGTGCTTTTTAAAAGTTCCTCAATTCCTGCCGCACAGAGCGGTTCATCGGTTCGGCCGATATAGCTCCCCTTCAGGTTCCCGGCAGTTGTTCCGTGCCGGAGGAATAAAAGATTTCGTATCACGGTATCTCCCTCTAAAGATTCCTCACACAGATCACCCCAAGAGCAAGCAAAAGCTCACATACCTGCACAAAGCACCCGGCCAGGTCTCCGGTAATGCCGCCAAAATTCTTACACGCCATCCGCCGGTACCACAAAAATGAGAGCACCGCCATCAGCACAGCCGCCAGTCCCTTAACAGGCTCTAAAAGAATCATGGAGAGTGCTGTCAAAATCAGGTATCCTGCCATCACAGCCGCAACCTTGCGGTTGGCCGCAGCATCCGAAAACATGCGCAGCAGACCGGTATCCTTTGCTTTCGGGAGACACACAAGTCCCAGTCCGGAAAAAGCGCGGCTAAACACAAACCCCAGTCCGATCACTTGAAGATCCGCTTTCGTGGCCTCGGAGTAGATACCAAAGGTTAAGACAAAGTAGGAGACGCAGACAATCACGGCAAAGGCACCTGCATGGCTGTCCGATAAGATCTTCAGCTTCTCTTCCCTGGACTTATGGGAACTTAACGCATCCGCCGTATCTAATAAACCGTCCAGGTGGATCCCGCCGCTTATAAGCACGGGGAGTACAGCCAGAACCGATGTCCGAAACAGAAGACCAAAGTGGAGAAACTTCGCAAGCGCATCCCAGGCATTCATCAGCACAGCGATGACAAGCCCGATCAAAGGAAAAAAGCAGATGCAGTATCTCATGTTCCCCTCAGTCCACTCAATCTGCGGCATGGGAATCCGGGAGTACATTGAAAAAGCCACAATAAATCCCTGAAAAAAATCCTTCATCAAAGCTTCCTCCCGGGTGAAACCAGACACATCCTTCCATGTTCCGCTGTCTTAAGTTCCTGCCATCCGCAAAAGTGTTCCTGCCTGTCAACCGGAAGAGAAGCTGGAAAAATGGGGACTTTTCACAAATTTTTACTCTTTCGGGAGGGCCTGTAGTCTGCCTGCTGGCGGAGTGCTTCTCATCAATACTGATTTTCGCACTTCCCTCTTCGTATTCATTTCCCCAGACAGCGGTTTCACTATAACATCGTTCCAAGGGCCTGTCAAATTTTTCTGCAGATATGAAGGGACAGGGAACAGAAAATGTGGTATTATATCGATAATAATAAATATAGGAGTGCTGATCAAAAAGTGTCCCTGCAAGGCTATAATATATTTAATATTTTCGATCTATTTGTCTGCCCAAGGCGTTGCCTGGAAACTGTCTGCGTAGGATCTGTGTGCAGAAAAACCTCAGAGCCCTGGAAAAACACAGAGCAGCCGCTTTTAAGGAATTGCCCGTAATTTTATAAAAAGCTGAGGGAACGGCTGTCTGCCGACAGATACTCTTTTACGCAGAACCCGTGCAGACTGGAAGCAGCGGAAATGGAAGCCGAATTCTCTGGTTAATGAAGGAGAAAAATTTTATACCTCTGTCAGCGGGTTTTCATATCGATATATAGAAAACCTTCTTTCTGCAAAAGTCCCTGAAAAGGAAAGCGTCTTAAGAACGCAGCTTTGAAAATAAGGGCGGCAAAGAACTCCTGCCGCCCTTATTCAACACTCTCAGTTTTGGTCCTTTCTGCGTTCTTACTTGTTATAGCAGACGATCTGTCCGAACTCTGCCTTTAAGGAAGCGCCGCCTACCAGGCCGCCGTCAATATCCGGCTGTGCGAACAGATCCGCAGCCGTCTTAGCATTGACGGATCCGCCGTACTGAATGCGGATCGCCTCTGCGGTCTCCTCATCATAGAGTTCCGCGATGCACTCACGGATGCCCTTGCAGACTTCCTGCGCCTGCTCGGTGGTTGCCGTCTTGCCGGTACCAATCGCCCAGATCGGCTCATAGGCGATGACAGCCGTCTTCGCCTGCTCCGCAGTCACACCAAGGAAGCCGATCTTCACCTGCTGGCGGATCCAGTCCATCGTGATGCCCTGCTCCCTCTGGGTTAGGGATTCGCCGCAGCACATGATCGGGATGATGCCATGTTCAAAAGCCTTGCGCATTTTTTTGTTGACCGTCTCGGAAGTCTCCGCGAAATACTCGCGTCTCTCGGAATGGCCCAATACTACATACTTCGCACCGGCATCGGTCAGCATTGCCGGAGAAATCTCGCCGGTATAGGCTCCCTTCTCCTCAAAATACATGTTCTCCGCGCCGACCTGGATATTGGTTCCCTTGGTTGCTTCCACAACCGGGATGATATCGATCGCCGGTACACAAAACACCACATCCACGTCTTCATTCCCTACCAGCGGCTTCAGAGTGTTGACCAGTTCCACCGCCTGGCTGGGAGTCATGTTCATCTTCCAGTTACCCGCAATGATTTTCTTTCTTGCCATGATGGATTCTCCTTACTTCATCAGTTTTTACTGCAAATCCTGTCTTGCCGGACAGATCCGCCTGTCAGTTTTGCAGACGAATGGCAGGCAGACGGTTCTGTCCAGAGCCGCTCTCAACCTTTCCCTGCTAAAATGGAAAGGCGAAGCTTTTTAAGTATTGTCAGTCTTTGTCGTTCGCAGCCACAACGCCCGGAAGATCCTTGCCCTCAAGGAACTCCAGAGAAGCGCCGCCGCCCGTAGAGATATGCGTCATTTTGGAGCCAAAGCCCAGCTGATTGACAGCCGCCGCCGAATCGCCGCCGCCGATAATCGTGGTGGCATCCGTATCCGCCAGAGACTGCGCCACGGCGATGGTACCCTTTGCCAGGATAGGATTCTCGAAAACACCCATCGGGCCGTTCCACACAACGGTCTTCGCAGACTTTACAGCATCAGCATAAAGTTTGGCCGTCTTCGGCCCAATATCCAGACCCATCTGATCCGCCGGAATCGCATCCGCATCCACAACGGATACCTCGATCTCTGCATCGATCGGACTCGGGAATGCCTTGGCGATCACGGTATCCACCGGAAGCAGCATTTCCTTTCCCAGCTCTTTCGCCTTGTCCATCATCTCTTTACAGTAATCGATCTTCGAATCATCAACCAGGGACGCGCCTACTTCAAAGCCCTTTGCTTTCAGGAACGTGTAGGCCATGCCGCCGCCGATAATCAGAGTATCACATTTCTCGAGCAGGTTGGAGATCACATTCAGCTTGTCCGCCACTTTCGCACCGCCTAAAATCGCCACAAACGGACGGGTAGGATTGTTGACGGCATTGCCGAGGAAATCGATCTCTTTCTGCATCAGATAACCAACTACAGAGGTCTTCACGTATTCGGTCACACCCACGTTGGAGCAGTGCGCTCTATGTGCGGTGCCAAACGCGTCATCCACAAAGACATCCGCCAGGGAAGCCAGTTCCTTGCTGAACGCTTCGCCGTTCTTCGTCTCTTCTATGCGGTAACGGGTATTCTGAAGCAGAACCACATCCCCGTCCTTCATCGCTTCCACAGCTGCTTTGGCATTCGGGCCTACCACGTTGTCGTCCGCAGCGAAGATTACCTCCTGACCCAAAAGTTCGCTTAAACGGACTGCCACCGGGGCCAGAGACATTTCAGGTTTCGGCTCCCCTTTCGGTTTGCCAAGGTGTGAGCAAAGGATTACTTTGCCGCCGTCGGCGATCAGTTTTTTGATCGTTGGCAGAGCAGCTACCAGGCGGTTCTCATCTGTGATCTTGCCGTCCTTTAACGGAACGTTGAAATCACAGCGGACTAACACGCGCTGACCCTTCACATTGATATCGTCTACGGATTTTTTATTCAGCATCTTTTTTCCTCCTAAGATTGTAAAATCTGCCTTCGCAGGAAGAAGCTTTTCTTCCTTCTTCTCTATCTGCCAACATTGAAAAAGCTAAGGTTTTCTTCCCTGCTCCCAAAGTGCCTGCCTTCAGATGTTCAAAGAGAAACGCACACTTTCTGAAGCTTCGTGGATGCGCAGGATTCCTTCTCCTGTACGAAATCCCCGCGGAAAATGAAAACCAGACAGACCGGTCGTCCTCAGCCCTTTCCGGAAAGCAGAATCCCCCATCGTGATAAAAGGGCCCGGCCCAAATCGACCGGACCCTTCTTAAGGTCATCTTCCTGTCCCGTTTCTGCGTCTGCCTGCGGACACCTTGGCAAGGCAAAGCTTACGACGTCCTGTCAGCTTGTACGTTTCACGGGCCCATTCCCTCTGCTTAAATTACTTAAGCTCGGAGAAGTATTTGATCGTGCGAACCATCTGGCTCACATAGGAGTTCTCATTGTCATACCAGGAAACAACTTCCACCTCAGACTTGCCGTCCGGCAGCTTGCAGACCATGGTCTGGGTCGCATCGAACAGAGAACCATACCTCATACCGATCACGTCGGAGGATACGATCTGATCCTCGTTGTAGCCGAAGGATTCATTGGCGGCAGCCTTCATGGCGGCGTTGATCTCATCCACAGTCACTTCCCTGCTCACCACTGCGAAGAGCATGGTGGTGGAACCGGTAGCGGTCGGCACACGCTGAGCAGCACCGATCAGCTTGCCGTTCAGTTCCGGAATGACAAGGCCGATTGCCTTTGCAGCGCCTGTGCTGTTCGGAACGATGTTG
>CAZXSN010000017.1:0-47068 GCA_964643295.1 uncultured Lachnospiraceae bacterium | reverse complement strand
CAGAATCTGCGTCCGCTCTCTGGCCTGGCTGTTTTCAAAGGTCACATCCTGGTTTTGCGGATCCTGTCCGATATCCGCGAAGTGCTGCCGCACCGCTTTCTCGATGCGGATCTCGCGAAGCGCGGTGCCTAAGGTCCTCGTAATCGTGCAGGCATTGTGATAGGTGCGGTCAGTCGTGCCAAAGCAGGGCATGGTCACCGCCGTGATCTGCTCATGGGGAAGATGAAGCAGATCGAAGGCTTTGACGGAAACCAAAAGGGCCAGCGTCGAATCCAGCCCGCCGGAAATGCCGATCACCAGATGGCTTCCATGGACATGTTCCAGACGTTTCTTTAAACCCAATGCCTGGATCATCAGAATCTCCTCGCAGCGCCGGTCGCGGTCTTCCTTCCCCGACGGCACAAACGGACGCGGGTCAAAGTGCCTGGTAAGCACGGTCTCCTCCATCTGCAAGGTAAACGGTGTGCGCACGTAAAGGTTCTCATCCGCCCCAAAACAGCCGCTTTCAAATGTCGTCATGCGGCGCCTTTCAGCCCGCAGGCGGTTTAGATCGAGTTCCCCGTAAAGAATTCCCGTGGTAAAGCGGGGCGCCTCTGAGAGAATGACGCCGTTTTCCGCGATCAGGTTATGACCGCCAAACACGAGATCCTGGGAGGACTCCCCTTCCCCGGCGCAGGCGTAAACATAGCCGCTTAAAAGCCTCGCGGACTGCCCGGCCACCAGGGAAGTGCGGTAGCTGCTTTTGCCGGTCACTTCATCCCCCGCGGACAGGTTGACGATCACGTTGGCCCCGGCTATCGCATGGGTGGTGCTTGGCGGATTGGGCGTCCACAGATCCTCACAAAGCTCCGCCGCCACCGTTAAGCCTTCCATCTGCGGACAGGTGAAAAACTGCCGCATGCCAAACGGCACTTCCTCTCCGTAAGCCTGGATCATTTTTACCTCCCAGGGCCCCGGATGAAAATGCCTTGCCTCATAATACTCATTGTAATTGGGCAGATACCTCTTGGGGATCAGCCCCAGCAGACGGCCGTTGGAAACCGCCGCGGCCACGTTGTAAAGTTTCCCTTCAGCCTCCCAGGGCAGCCCCACAAACACCAGCGCCAGTTTTCCCTTTGTCTCTTCGATGATTTTTGCCAGCGCTTCCCGGGCAGAGGTAAGCAGCCGCTCCTGCCAGAACAGATCCTGACAGGTGTAGCCGGTGATGCATAATTCCGGGAACACAAGGATCTTTGCCCCGCCCGCATACGCCTCATTCAGCAGCGCACAGATGGAGTTCGCATTGAAAAGGCAGTCCGCTACCTGTATCTTCGGTGTGACCGCCGCCACTTTAAGAAAACCGTCCCTCATACCTTCTCTCCCCGTATAGTTTATCTTACCGCCCTGCCAAGCAGCGCTTTTAAATCCTCCACGGAAAACGTATAGCGCCTGTCACAGAAATGGCAGGTCACCTCGATCGGCTCTCCGTCCTCAATCATCTCCTGCAGATCTTTTCGCCCGATGCTAAGAAGTGTGCGCTCCACCCTCTCCCGGCTGCAGTCACAGCGGTAACAAACCTCCATCCTTTCCTTCACCTGCAGGTCCCACTCTCCCAGCAGTTCCTCCAGAATTTCCTCCGGTCCCATCCCGGCATCCAAAAGTTCTGTCACCGACTGCACACCGGAAAGTTTCCTCTCCAAAAGATCCACCACCTCATCCGGGACGTTCGGCAGAAGCTGCAGAATAAAGCCCCCAGCCTGACGCACGGTATTGTCCGCGTTCATCAAAACCCCCAGCCCGACAGAGGACGGCACCTGCTCGGAAGCGGCAAAGTAGTAGGTTAAGTCATCCCCGATCTCGCCGGTTGTAAGCTCGCAGCTGCCGATATACGGTTCTTTCAGGCCCAGGTCCTTAATTACCTGCAGCATGCCGTGCCCAAGAGCACCTCCGACATCGAGCTTCCCCTTTTCGTTGGCGTGTAAAAGCACCTGCGGCTCGTTCACATACCCTTTCACATGACCTTTTGAATCCGCCGTCACCGTCATGCCTCTTAAGGGTCCGTCTCCTTTGACCTGCAAAGTTAACAGATCCTCTTCCCCTTTCATCATCGCGCCCATCATGAGTCCGCCCGTTAAAAGCCTGCCTAAAGCGGCTGTGGCAACCGGGCTTGTCTGATGAATGGCTCTTGCCGTCTCCACAGTATCCCTCGTGGCAGCCGCAAAGGCGCGGATCTGTCCGTTCGCCGCAGTAGCTCTGATCAGATAGTCCATCGTATTCCCCCGTTTATTCCATCAGTCGCTCACCGCGTACCGGCAAGCGCTGTTTTTTCTGTTTTCAAACCTTCCGACTTGTTCTTATCCCTGCCCTAAGAAAACGTTCAGGGAAAGTCCCGCCTTTTTAACCGATAAGTCTCAGCCAGGAGGTAAGCAGCCCTCCAAACACACCGGTTACATACAGGATTCCGGTGATCTTTATGTTCTCCTTCAGGCTGCGGTTCGTGCGAAACAGCACCAGCAGGCCTACCCCGGCGCCGACCAGCAGTCCGGACATCATCGCCCCCGGGCCCATCACCCCGTCCAGGTAAAACGTAGTGATCACCACCGAGGCCGCGCAGTTGGGAATAAGACCGATGAGACCCGCCAGCAGCTCTCCCAGAAACGGCCGGTTTAAGATCAGACCGCCCACGTTTTCCTCCCCGATCAGATGAATCCCTAGGTTTAGAACAAGCGATACCAGAAACAAAAACACCACGATCTGCCCGGTATGCCGAAGGGCCGACTTTACGATGCCATCCTCACACTGGCACTGATCCTGCAGACAGATGTCGTGTATGTTCTCGCCGATCTTTCGCTGATTGAACCTGCGAAAAAGCAGATCGATCAGAAACCCCGCCAGCACCCCGTACACGGCCTTGATCACGAGAATTCGGACAATCAAAGGCAGAGGCACCTGACTGGAAATCAAAATCGGCAGCATCTCATCCGAGGCAGACAAAAAAACCGCCAGCAATGTACCCACCGTAATCACACGTCCGGCGAAAAAACCGGCTGCCGCCGCCGGAAACCCGCACTGCGGGAGGATCCCTAAAAGGCCGCCAAAGAGCGGCCCCATTCTGCCGGCCCGGCGAATCGCTCTCTTTGTCCCCTCTCCGGTTCGGTGCTCCAGCACTTCCATCAAAAGATAGGTGAGAAACAAAAACGGCACGACTTTCAGCGTGTCGATGATACAATCCAGGAAAATTTCCCGCATGCGGGTCTTTCACGCTTCCTTTCCCGTCCCCGTGCCGGAAAAACTTCTCCCTCCGGCAGCGTCTCAGCGCATGTGAAACAGATCGTCACTCCAAAGCTTCAGGGTAAGCTTCGCGGCACCGCCCTGCGCGGCAGAAAAACGCAGATGGATTTTTCCCCGCGGGGAGCCTGTACCCAGTGCACATTATAGCAACGGAAGGGATGTTTGGCAAGACAGGATTCCCCTCTTCCCGGGCGTATCGTCTCAGAGACCTCTTCAAGTCGTCTTAAGCTGCTTTTAGCACGAAACAGGATCTTAGGCAGGCAAACTGCTCTTCTTTTTGGGGATCAGAAAATTTACCGCTTAATCCGGGTAGAATCCAATGAATCTTATGAACGATAAATTAGAACAGATAACTAAAAAGAAATGTAAAGGAGGATCATGAACAAACAACTTACGTTACTATCATGATAAACCATCCTCACTTGGAATACCTATTTCTATACAGATACCCTTCCTGTTCATGAAAAGGAAACACAATGGACAGGGAGCAAAAGAAAAAGAGGAATACAAAAGAGCAAAACGGAAATACGGCAGTACTGATCAAGCGGCAAAGGATCAGCCGGTAGGATCCAAAAAGCATCAGAAAAGGGAAATTTCCTCCCTTACGCCGGTAAGCGGCAAACAGAAGAAACTTCCCCGAATTTTCCTGCCAAAGCGCGATCGGTCCAGAAGGATGTTCTCGATGAAATCCGAACGGGTTCCCCTGCCGGTGTATTCAACAGCATAGCTGAATGCCTCTAAACTGTCCCGAAATCTTCCTTGCGGCTCACGGGAAAACTTAGGCTTAAAAGCGGCACAGGTTCCCCTGAAAGCTTCCGGCGAAAGGTCCCGCAATCTTTCATCCGGGATATGATCTAAATGACAGGCAATCGTTTCCATCTTCTAACCCTCCTTGCTCTTCCCTCTGTCTGAAAGAAGTATACCACGTTTTAAGCACCTGTCAGGATCAGACAGAATCTTTCTCCGCGCGGATTTCGATAGTTTTAAATCTGCACCGTTCTTCTGCTTCTTTTCCAATGGTCTTTCTCGTCTTAAAAATAAAGGCAGCCGCAAACTTTCCTGTCAGCGGCCGCCTGTCTGTTTTTCCTGAATCCTGGATGGTGCGTCTACTCCGCCCCGGCCAGAACATCCTTCTCATGCTGCGCCTGAATATCCGGGAACATGGACAGCATGGGCTTGATCTTCTTTCCGTGGATCTTTCGATCCACGTAGTTTTTTGTACACTGAGCGACCAGCGGTGAGAGCGTCAGCACCCCGATTAAGTTGGGGATCATCATCAGCCCGTTGAAGGTATCGGAGATATCCCACGCCAGCTGCGCCTGAATGACCGAACCGGCCAGCACGATCACCACAAAGATCACCCGGTAAACCGGGATGGCCTTCGTCCCGAACAGATACTCACAGGCCTTGGAGCCGTACTGACTCCAGCCTAGGACAGTCGAGTAGGCAAAAAGGAAGATGGCCAGGGCAATAAACCAGCCGCCCGCTGTGCCGAAGGTCTGCGAAAACGCATAACTCATCAGGGAATTGGATTCCACGGCGGCGGCAGCTTCCGAAAGCTGACCGGTGGTTAAATCCACAGCCCCGGAGCTTAACAGGGTCAAAGCGGTCAGGGTGCAGACCACGATCGTATCCGCAAATACCTCAAAGATTCCCCACATTCCCTGACGAACCGGCTCCCTGACGTTGGAACTGGAATGTACCATCACGGAGGAGCCAAGACCGGCCTCGTTGGAGAACACTCCGCGCTTCATCCCCTGCTGCATGGCAAGGGCGATCCCGGAACCTACCATGCCCCCGGCCGCGCTCTTTAAGGCAAAGGCGCCGCGGAAGATGGAGACAAGCACCGCCGGTATCGCTGTGATATGGGTACCGATGATGATCAGTGTCCCGATCAGATAGGCAATGACCATAAACGGAACCAGCTTCTCTGTCAAAGAGGCAACTCTCTTCAGTCCTCCCAGGATGACGATTCCGACCGCGAAGCAGAGAAAGATTCCGGTTGCGAGAGGCGGAATGCCAAAGGCGGTTTTTATGTTGGACACCATGCTGTTGACCTGAGTCATGTTGCCGATCCCAAAAGAGGCGAGCAGGCAGAAGCAGGAGAACAGCACCGCCAGCACGGCACCGATCGTTTTGCAGCCTTTCTTGCTCCCCAGACCGTCCCGCAGATAGTACATGGCGCCGCCGCACCACTCATCTTTTGAGTTCTTCCGGCGATAGAGGATGCCGAGCACATTTTCGGAATAGTTGGTCATCATGCCGAAAAACGCGATCAGCAGCATCCAGAACACCGCTCCGGGACCGCCAATGGCGATTGCGCTTGCCACACCGACGATATTGCCGGTACCAACCGTAGCCGCCAAGGCCGTACAAAGGGACTGAAACTGGGAGATTGTCCTGTCCTTCGTGTGTTTGGTCACATCCCTGTCGCCGAAGATCGCTCCGATCGTATTCTTGAGCCAGTGGCCGATATGAGTCAGCTGGAAAAAATGGGTCCGGCAGGTCATCAGCACACCCGTGATGCCCAGCAGAATGAGGGCCGGCCATCCCCAGATAAAGTTGTTGACTGCGCTGTTCACGTTTGTGATAATCTCAATCATACTTACACCTCTCTCCATCGCTTTTCCATTTCCAGGCGCAAAAAAAGAGGCGGAAACCTTATGTCCCCACCTCTTTGTGCGTCAACTGAATTCCAGTATACAGTAAAATTTTTGGAAAAGCAAGTTTATTTTGCAAATTTTTTAAATTTTGCTGAAAAAACCAAAAAGTTTACGGAAACCGTGAAAAGATTCGTCAGTTTGACGGCACTTTCAGGAAGGTTTCCGGAAAAATCTGCAAAGGCAGGCGTAGAACACCGGAGCAAAAGCAGTCTTTCAGGCGAAACAGCTGCCCTGCCCGGGCAAGCTTTTTACTCCAGCAGATCCACATAGGGAGCAAGCTGTTTTTGTGCGAGTGCCAAAGAGCTGCGCAGTGCGTTCTCCTCTCTGGAAAGCACTGAGCTGTACTTCTCCATACGATCGTCAAACTCCGCATCCTCAGATCTGATAATCCCTTTCGCGGCAGACTTTACGGTCCCCAGCATTTTCTCTCCCGCTTCCGGAAACTCTACGACAACCCTTTTCCCGGAATTCTCCTTCACAGTCCCGTATCCGTAAATCTTATGCCACAAAGTCGCACCGGCACAGAAAACAGAATTGACATACGAAACCGCTTCCCCATAGGATGTCAGAAGAGTCTCGGCTTCCCTGCAGCGATCAGCAAGCTTCTTTGCCATCTCTATGCGCTCCTGCGTCTGCTGCCGGTCCTTTCCCTTGGTCTTCGCGAAAGTAATGCCCTGATACAGGTCATACGTGTAGCCGCAGTAGATGAGATCAAAGGCCAGGACGTGCTTTTCCGGATCCGGGTACAGCTTATCAGGATCTACCCCCCAGTCATTGGCGAAGCGGCTCTCATCGACTGCCAGAAGCTCTTCGCTTTCCCGGATATGTTCCACCAGCTCATCACACATCCGGTAGTAAACAGGAAGCGATACCGAATCGCCCGATCCCCAGTCTTCATTAAATTCCACGCAGTCCGCGAACTTCCTGGCATGCAGTGCCTTGAAGAGATAGCTGTGATCGGGATCGTACAAAAAGAGGTATCCCGTCACGGAATGCATGTCATCGCTGTACAGATAACTGCCGGGAAAATACTGATCGCGCAGCGCGTGACTCCCGGTCAGAAAATCCGACACCTTCTCCTGGCGGATGGTCAGGCTGCCAGCATCGTCAGCGAAAAGATTCTGAAAGAGGCTGCGCACCGTATCCGGCTGCCTCCTGGCAAACTCCACCAGACCGCCAAGCGGCTGCGTGTAACTGTCAATCAGAATCGAGGTGAGTTTCTTGATCTCATACAGCTTCCCGGGAAACTCCTCGTTGGGGACTGACAGCGCTTCATCCATCTTTGTCCGGAAGCAGTTGGCAATCTCCCACTTGAAATACTCCTTGTGCTCCGTGTTGTTGATCTGCTGAAACTGCTCAATGTAGTTTGAAAAGACCAGCTGCAAATGATTCTCGTTCATCGAATTTCTCCCATTCAGTAAATTTTTGCAACCCTTAAACCTCACCAGGAAAGGTCAAAAACCTCTCCGATCTGCTTCTAAGCTCAGCGGTAGTCAACGATCTTCTCGAGCGAAAAAAATCTCACGTTCGCCCTCCTTCCTTCCTTTACCAGAGTTTCGTCGAACCCGCTTCTGGAAAACAGGTAGTAATGGACTTTCACGCCGTCAGGCAAAAAGTTCAGCTTTGTCACCAGATCCCGAAAGACGGAAGCGGGAAGCGCTCCGTCGTGAAACCAGCATTCCCCGACCAGATATTCTTTCGCATCGCTGTCTATTCCCATCACAGCGATCTGCGTCTGCGCATTCCTGATTTCTCCTCCCCTGCTCTCATCACGAATGTCCGCCTTCCCGATCCAGCGTCCGAGTTTCTCGCAGGGAAACGGCAGCTTCCCCACCTTGCGCAGCTTTCCCACAAACTCCAGACACACATCTTCAAAGGTAAGCGCAGCAAACCTCTGCAGAGCCGGTTCTACGGCATCCTCATAGACACCGTCCACATCCCCCTCTTCCAGTCTGGAAAGATTGGGCAGGACAAACGTGTACCAGAACCGCAGAAAGGAATAGGAAAACCGGTAAGACTTCTTTCCCGGAGGCACATCCGGCCCTTCCTGTGCGTCAACCGAATAAAAGCGGTCAATAATTCCAAACTCCCTCAGTTTTCTAAGATACACCCCGGTTGTGGAATTGTCCCCGATCTGAGATGCATCGCGGATATCTCTGGGCTTCGCAGCCCCAAGCGCCATGGAGCTTAAAATCGTATGGTAGTAGGCCGTCTCCTTCGTCTCCGGCAAAAGCAGCAGGTCCGGTTCCTGATAAAGCGGGCTGTCTTTTGCCAGGATCCTCGTACGGATATTTCTGCCTATGGGAAGGCTTTTATCCCACTGGCTCAAGTAATACGGAACCCCTCCCAGCACCGAATAGGTAAGCACCTTCTGATAGGGAGAATACTCCGGAAAAAACTTCACGGCATTGTAAAAGTCAAGCGCCTTTAGCTTAAAAACCCCTGCTGCCATGCCGTGAAACGGTTTCTTTTCCGCTAAAAGTTCGTTCTCGATATAGGAAACCGCGCTGCCGCAAAGAATAAGCATGACATTTTTCCACCGCAGCTTTTCCTCCCACAGCTTCGCCAGAACAGACGGAAGGAAGCTGTTCCCGCGGCACATTAGGGGGAACTCATCAATCACCACCAGCTTCTTATATCTGCCGTAGGGAAGATCCTCGATCGCCCAGAAGGCCTCCTTCCAGTCCGGAAACTGCTGCATACCGTTGCGCGGGACTTTCTCCCTGAAAAGAGCTTCTGAAAACCTGGCCAGCTGCACCTGATCGAGGCAGGGGGCGCAGGAAAAATAAAGATGCGGTTTGTCCCTGCTAAACTCGCTCAGCACAGCCGTTTTCCCCATACGGCGTCTGCCGTAAAAGAAAACCAGCTTTCCCCTGCTCTCCTCATAGATCCCGTTCAGGAACCGAAGTTCTGCCTCCCTGCCGATAAGCATGTGACACCTCCCAAGATGAAACAGTGACGGATAAAGGGAATATTTTCCCTTCCCTTAAGGAAAATAAGGAACCCTAAGCCCTAAAGACAGCTGGGCGCAGAACACTCCTTCACCAATGTCTGCAGAAAGCAAACACATTCGCGAAAGCCCATGCTCAATAGGTACAGAGGATTTCTCTTAAAAGATCCCTTTGCATGCGCCGCTCTTTTCCGCTTACGTATCTAACATCATCGATTTTCGTTTTAAAGGTCCTGTCATTCTCATTCTTAAGCGCATTCTTCAGCAGCTGCCTGCTTAAGACAGCCAAGGGATCTTTTCTTACAGAGAAACCATTCCAGAATACAGGTTCTTATTTTCCAATCACCTGCAAATCCTTACGGTAGGAGTTCAGCACTTCCACACCGTCTTTCGTTACCAGCACAAGGTCCTCGATTCGCACACCCACTTCCCCGGGAAGGTAGATGCCAGGCTCAATGGAAAAGATCATCCCCGGCTCGGCTATCCCGGAACTAAGAGGCGATACATCCCCGCTTTCATGCACCTGCCTGCCGATGAAATGTCCCAGCCGGTGTGTAAAATACACGCCGTACCCCGCCTGCGTGATCACATCCCTTGCGGTCTTATCGATCTCTTTTAGAGGAATTCCGGGACGAATGACTGCCTCCGCAGCCGTCTGCGCAGCAAGCACCGTCTCGTACACCTGTCTGCCTGTCTGAGAAACTTCCCCGTAGAAGAAGGTTCTTGTCATATCAGAACAGTATCCCTGATACCGGCAGCCAACATCAAAGAGCACACAGTCCCCCTCACGCAGCACGGTATCATCCGGTTCGTGATGGCCGTCGGCGGCGTTCGCGCCAAAGCCGACCGACGGAGCAAAGGAGAGATCCTCCGCCCCCAAAGACAGGTAGATCCCTTTCATATGATCCGCTGCCTGCTTCTCCGTCATGCCGGGCCGGATAAGTCCTTTAAACTGCTCCATGGCCGCGTCATTGATCAGGGAAGCCTTTCGCATCCTGGCGATCTCCTGCTCATCCTTATGCGCTCTCACCGTATCGACGCAAAACGATGCTGTACAGTACCGCGCGGCCGCATTGAACTCCATCAGACGAAGCAGCACTCCTGCCTCCATCGTCTCATCCACGCCGAGAAGTTTTGTATGATCCACAAAGCTGCTAAGCAGTGCGGTGCCGTCCTGCCCGTCCTCATACCAGGAAACCTGCACATCCGGCTCCTGCGGAAGGGTAAACAACCGGTTGGCGATCAGACGGTGCTCTCCGTTTTCGTTCAGATACAAGGCCCAGAGCCGCTCCCAGGGCAGCTCAAAATACCCGGTCAGGTAATCGATGGAGTAGGGATTGGTCACCACCATCTGGGGGATGCCCGCTTTTTCCATCTCCCGCAATACCCGCTGCAAACGTTCCTCTTCCATATGTTTTTTCCTTTTCTCCTCCCTTCCGCTGCCGCGTAAATGTTCACTGTCCGTCCCGCAGCCGCCCGGCCAGCTCACTCAGTCTGCGCAGACGATGATTGACCCCGGACTTGCTGACAGGCGGATCCAGCATCTCCCCCAGCTCCTTTAACGTCGCCTCCGGCGCATCCAGTCTGAGGGCAGCCACCTGGGCAAGATGTTCCGGCAGCTTTTCCAGTCCCAGATGTGTGCGCAGATATTCAATATCCTCCAGCTGACGCACGGATGCGTCCACCGTCTTGTGGATGTTGGCAGTCTCACAGTTTACCTTCCGGTTGACCGAATTGCGCACTTCCCTTACAACCCGGATATTCTCCAGGTTCAGGAGCGCTTTCGTGGCCCCCATGACATTTAAGGCATCCACGATCTGCCCGCCCTCTTTGATATAGACAACAAACTGAGATTTTCTCTGCACGATCTTCGCGTCCAGTTCAAAATCCGCGAACAGCTCCTTAAGCTGTTCAGCCCGCTCTTTCGCCGCGCAGGCAATCTCAAAGTGGTAAAATTTCTCCGGATCGCTGATCGAGCCGGAGACCAGAAACGATCCGCGGATAAACGAGCGCCGGCAGCAGGATTTAAGCAGCAGCACTCCATCGGCCTTCGCGGGGATCCCCGCGCTCTCCAAAGCAGGCACCATAAGCTTGCAGGCCTGCAGGATTCGCATAGTATCCCTGGGCGTTTTGACAGCCACGGCAAAACTGCGGGTATGGGTGCGGCTTCCCTCTCCCTTTTTTAAAGCCGCCTTGTGAGAAGGTCTGCGCATGCGCACACTGACTTCCCCGCGCAGATGAAAGATCTTCCACAGCAGGGCAGCGTACTTTCTGGCCACATACAGACTCTCCGTCTGCATCTTTACCCGCGCCGGGGTATGCGCAAAGAACAAGATTCGGCCGCACATGGTAAGAATCGCCGAAAGTTCCGCGATCTGGCAGTGCCTCGCACTGTCCATGTGCCAGGATAATTCCTCTTTTACTTCGCTGGAAAAAGACATGGAGGATTCCTCCTACCCTTTCAATGCCGACATCCAAATGTTTCCCTTCCCCGGACTGTTTCGCCGAAATCCGGTCTTTTACGCCTTTACAGTTCGTCCTCAAACTCTCCCAGCATCTTAAGCTCCGGTTCCAGAGTCACGCCGGAACACTCCTGTACACGCTTTGTCACCTGCCGCATGAGATTTCGGACATCTTCCGCGCTTGCGCCGCCCGTATTGACCACAAACCCGCAGTGCTTCTCAGAAACCTGGGCGCCGCCCACTCTGAAGCCCTTAAGGCCCGCCTCCATGATCAGTTTCCCGGCATAGTAACCCGGCGGGCGTTTGAACGTGCTTCCGGCACTGGGAACGTCCAGCGGCTGCTTTAACATGCGCTGTCTCTTCAGATCCTCCATGCGGTCACGGATCTCCTCTTTGACTCCTCTTGTGAGCGTTAAGACAACCTCCAGCACAATCAGGTCCTTCTTCGCAGCCTCACTCGTGCGGTATCCGAACTTCAGTCTCCTGCAGGAATACGTCTTTATCTGCCCCTCCGGCGTCAGCACCAGGGCCTCTTTGAGCACGTCCTTGATTTCCCCGCCGTAAGCGCCGGCATTCATCACCACCGCGCCGCCTAAGGTGCCGGGGATCCCGGAGGCAAACTCAAACCCGGTCAGGCCATGGTCTAAAGCCTGTCTGGCCACTGAGGATAAAAGCGCCCCTGCACAGGCAATAATCTCCTCTCCGTCCGTGCAGATTTCACTGTAATTCTTATCGATCTGGATGATGACCCCGCGGTACCCTTTATCGGCGACCAGCAGGTTGCTGCCGTTTCCCAGGATCGAGAAAGGGATGGCATTCTTTCTGCAGAAGTCCACCGTAGCCAGGATCGTCGGCAGGTTCACCGGCGAGACAAAGTAGTCCGCCGGTCCGCCGATTCGAAACGTGGTATGACGGCTCATGGGTTCGTTCACAAAGACCTGTCCCGCACCCGCGCATCGGCAGAGTCCGGCATATATATCCTGCGGCATAAACTGTCCAGCTTTCTTAATCTTACAGGCAGGAAGGAAAAGCCGCTTTTCAACTTCTCCTTCCCTGTCCGGTATCGGAAGGGAGCATGCGCTGTCACAAAGGACTCCCGCACCCTTTCCCTTTCGTTTTTGTTCTTCTCGTTCCTTATTTTTCCATTCCCTTTCCTCTCCCTAAGAGCAGGAAAGAAAAGGGAACCCTGCGCACACTCCCGGGGAGCGCATCCCGCCAGCTATTCCCTGTGAATCATGCCGCTGTCGCGGATACTTTCCACTGCCGCCAGAAGCTCCTCCTGCGGCAGCACCAGGGCAAAGCGCACATATCCTTCTCCCAGGCTGCCGAAACTGCTGCCGGGCACACAGATCACGCCGGTGCGCTCCATCAGTTCTACACAGAAACTCACCGAATTCCGGTATCCCTTCGGCAGCGGCGCCCAGACAAACATCGTTCCCTCACTGTCCGGCACTTCCCATCCGATATCACGCAGCCCCTGACAGAGGGTATGGCTGCGCCTCTCGTACTCTTCGCACTGGGCCAGCACTCCCTCCTTCGGTTCCTTCAGGGCCGCAATCGCTCCGTACTGTACCGGCAGGAAGATCCCGTAGTCAAACTGAGAACGAAGCGCCCGGAACTTCTCCACGATCTGCCGGTTGCCGATCACGAAGGACATCCGCGCCCCGGTGTAGTTATAGGACTTGGACAGCGAATAGAACTCTACGCCAACCTCCTTTGCTCCCGGGAAGGAGAGGAAGGACTTGCCTTTGCGGCCGCCGAACACGATGTCCGAGTAGGCATTATCGTGCAGAATGACCACGTTGTGCTTCTTCGCGAAAGCGATCAGTTCCTCATAGAAGGAATCCGGCGCGGTTTTGCATAACGGATTGCCCGGATAGTTGACCACCATGAACTTTGCCCGCTCGGCGACATCCTCCGGAATCTCATCGAGCTTCGGCAGATACTGATTTTTCTCCAGCAGCGGGTATTCATACACCTGCGCTCCGCAAAGCAGCGGACCGTTCTTGAAAATCGGATACCCGGGATTGGGCACCAGCACCAGATCCCCCGGATTGCACAGCACCCAGCCGATGTGCGCCATCCCTTCCTGAGATCCGTAAATGGACATGATCTCCTCGGGCGCAAGTTCCACGCCGAAGCGTTCCTGATAAAACTCAGCAACGGTCTCGATAAGCTCCGGCAGATCCCTTAGGGCATACTTAAAGTTGTCCGGGTTTAACGCCGCCCCAGAGACAGCCTCCATAACCGCTTTGGGCGGATGGAAATCCGGTGTGCCCACGGAAAGGTTGTAGATCGTCCTCCCGTCCTTTAAAAGCTCCTCCTTGCGTTCGTTCAGCACGGCAAAAATCCCGGCGTCAAAGGATTCCGCGATACGGGAAAATCTCACTTCCATGACAGGTTCTTCTTCCTTTCTTCTCTTTTCCAGGACGCAGGAGACAGCGAACAAAAGTGCGCTGAATACTGACAGCAGCGCTCCTGCTCCCAGGCCGCCCGGGGTATACTTCATGGAAAGCGTATGATCGCCGAGTTCCAGATCGATCCCCATCAGCGCATCGCCGATGCTGACGGCTTCCCTTTTTTCTCCGTCCACGAGCACTTCCCAGTTCTGATCATACGGCACCGTAAGCAAAAGCAGTCCGTCCCGGTCCGCATGGATCGTTCCCGAAAGGCGGTTTCCCTTCGCCTCTACCTGCTCAAGCTGATTTTCGGCCAGCCGGCCGACCGCCTGCTCATAGGCACTGTTCGCGCAGGTGTAGACCTGTGCGATCTCCACGTCGTCCTCATCGCGCATGGTGACAGTAAAGTCCGCTTCCGAATTCTCCCCCATGCGGTTGATCACATACAGATGATCCGTATAGGTGTCATAACTTTTCGAATACTCCGGCGTATTTAATTCCAGGTTCTCCACCCGGTTTTCGAGATACATGTAAACCTGCTTGTCCTCCGGCACGTGGATCCCGTAATTCCCGCCGTCTTCCATCTCGATGGAGCGGTCAAAAACAAAGATGGGTTCCCCGCCCGTGGCAAGCTCCACAAACTGATTCTGCACATCCATCGGATTCCCCTCCTGGATGTCCCAGTTTTTAAGGGCCGGATCCACGAGAAAACCGATGGAGAGCGCGTTGTCATTTTTATAAAGAGTCAGGTTGTCATCCGCATCCACCTTCTCAAACTGATAGATGCTGTCTCCGTTTCCCTTGGAGGAAAGCACATATTTGATGCCGAAGACATCGTTCATCAGCTTGGTCACGCCGTTGTAGCCGTTCTTGTTCGTCCGCGCCTCGATGCCCAGCCGGTCGCAGAGCGTGGTCGTGGAAGCGGGCATCGTGGAATTAAACATCACGAGCGCGTTCCCGCCCGCGAACATGGTCACGTTGCGCATCCGCTGACTGTCAATCTCGCTGCGGTAGAAGCTCTCATCTGCCTGGGCCGCCATCAGTTCCTCGTAGGATTTCTGATCCGCCAGATAGATGCTGCGCGTCACATCCCCGTTGCAGCGAATCCCGTATACCCCGTGCGCACAGGCCTCCGTCAGCATCACACCGCCGGTCACACAGATAAGCACGGTCTGGCGTCTGGTCCACAGACGCACCGCCATTAAGAGCAGCAGGTAGACAAACAGCAGACCGATCGTGATCAGGTAGACATACTGCGGCTGCTCATCCAGTTCAAACAGGCAGGCGAGTGTGGCAAAGACGATCGGCACGACACCGGAAAGCAGCAGCTTATATACTGACATTTGCCGGATGTGCGGCAGACAGTCGAACGCCATGATCAGTACCACGGCGATATACAAAAAGGCGAAGCGGTTGGGCAGGCCGTTCTGCACGTGAAACCCATGCCAGATATAGTTTAAAATGTTGCAGGAAAAGCTGAGCAGCAAAACTCCGGCAAGGCAGAGTCTGCTGATACGCACTCTGAGGCTGATCTGATCATCCAGCAGATACAGAACCGCCAGAATCAGCACAATCACGCCGCAGTAGGCGTTTAATCCCACCTGCGTATCCGCGATATTGATCGGTTCCCGTCCGGCAAAGTGCGCCGTCAGCATATCCCACAGGCTCGTATAAAACCGCAGGGTGGTGGGGAACTGATTGCTTAACACCGATTCCGAACTGGACAAAGCCACGTAGGCGGGCACTAAAAGCACCGCCGCCATCCCTCCGGCAAGCAGGGAGTACCAGCCAAACCGCGCACAGCGGATCAGAAACTGTTTTCCCTTCATGCGTGACACCTGCACAAGGCAGACGATCAGGTAGAGGCAGGAGAAGATGCAGAGCATAAAACCAATGTAATAGTTGCACCACAGCGCATAGAAGAGGGAGAGCCCGTAGAGCAGGCCTCCTTTCCGGCCCCTGACAATGCGCTCAATCCCCAGCATGATCAAAGGAAGCATGGCGATGCTGTCCAGCCACATCAGGTTGAAGTAATAGCCGATGATGAAGTTGCTGAGCGCAAACATCGTGCCGAACACAATCGGCAGAAATCTGCGTCCCGGATCCCGTTTGTTTAAGTACCAGGAGAATGTCCCGCCGCACAGGCCGATCTTTAAGAGGATGAGCAGATCCATCGCATCCGCCACGTTCGCTTTCGGGATCAGCGCCAGCAGCAGATTCAGCGGACAGGCCATGTAGTAGGCAAAGGTCGCCCAGAAATCATAGCCCAGCCCGGCAGAAAACGAATACAAAAGCGACTCGTGATGAATGAGCTTCTCATGCAGATCCGTATAGAAAGGCAGATACTGATGAAGCGAATCGATGATCAGAACCGTTCCGTCGCCAAACGGCCACACGCCGTTTAAAGCAAACCCCAGCAGCGTAACCGCCGCCGGAATCAGACAGCCCAGCCAGAAACAGATCGCCCCTCCACTGCTTTTTTTCCTTGTATCCCGCGCTTTTCTTGTCTTTTCCTGCGCTTTCATTCGAAACCCTCTTCCTGTGCGTACATCCCCAGAAGGCAGGCGGGAATGTCTTTTGTATCCTGATCCGCCCGGATGGCCTCATGCAGGCAGAACGAATAAATCCACATTTCGCTGACCTTTTTCCCGGTCAGGCGCTCTAAGGCCATCCCGTAGCAGGCAAGCTGAACGGCGTAGCGCTTCGTAAGCTGCGCCCCTTCCCGAACGTAATCGGTCTTATAGTCAATGAGTACCAGAGAATCTCCCTCGCAAAACCAGGCATCAATGATCCCCTGTAAAAGAACCGTCTCCCGATCGTCCCATTCCGGATGGATCGTATCCGCCGGTACACTTAAGACAAACGGCTGCTCCCGGTATAACTTTCCCGCCCTGGCTGCCGTCTGCATGCGCTTTGCCAGAGCAGAATTAAGAAAACGTGTAATCCTGGGAAGAGAAATCCATGCGGCTTCTTCCTGGAGGATTTTACCACACTTTACCTGCTTTTCCAACTGTCTTTCCGCAAAGGCGCTGTCAAACTCGGCGCAAAAATCCAGATTTTCCAGAAAGCGGTGATACACGGTTCCCCTGGCGGCCCCTCCCTGCTCTTCCGAGGGCTTTTCAAACTTCGGCAGAAGGGGCACTACCACCGGCTCCTCATAGAGCAAAGTGCTGCCTTCCGTACCGGCAGAGGAACCCATCCGCTTCAGTTCGGAAACCGTAAGCTTGGAGGGAATCCGGCGGCTGCCCTCATACGGATAGCGCTCCTGAAGCACTTTCGCCAGCCTGGCCTGCTTCATCTTTTCCGGATCCAGTCTTTCGACAGCCTCAAAAAGCTTGTCCTTAAGCTCCAGCACCCGCTCGTTTTCGCGCAGGGCGCTCTCCCGCTGCTGTACCTGGGTGATTGAACGGATATAGAAACTGCCGCTTCCCTTAAAGGTAAAGGCAGCGTCTGCCCTCGGCAAAGGCAGATCGTAGAGCCTTAAAAGCTCCTGTCCGCTCTGTGTGCGCAGCAAAGCGGGCATGATCCAGTCTAAATAAGTGGAAGCCCCCGTCAAAGCGGCATAGGAGAGTTTCTCCTCCCTGCGGCCTCCCTCCCTGCTCCAGCGGCGCATGGAAGTTTCCAGGTCCTTGACAGAACCCATGAGAATCAGCTTTTCTTTCGCCCTGGTCAGTGCCACGTAAAGAACCCTTATTTCCTCGCCCAGCGACTCCTCCTCGATCTGGCGGGCGATCACCTTTCTGGTGAGCAGCGGCAGCTTCACGCGGGATACCGGATCCACGTAATCGCAGCCAATGCCGTAAAGAGGATGCATCACCAGACGGCTCCGCGAATCCTGACGGTTGAAGGTCTTTCCCAGTCCGCAGACGAACACAATCGGAAACTCCAGCCCCTTACTCTTGTGGATGCTTAAGATCCGCACGGTATCCCCGCCCTCGCCGTCTACGCTGGCCTCCCCGTAATCAATCTCATACTTCTGCAGGTTTTCGATATAGCGCACGAAATTAAACAGCCCCCGGTAACTCGTTGCCTCGTAGGCTACCGCCTTCTCTACCAGCATCTGCAGGTTCGCCGTGCGCTGCGCTCCTCCCGGCATGGCAGCCGCGTAATCCCCGTACCCGGTCTCCTCCAGGATCTTCCAGAGCAAAAGATGCATCGGGGTATCGTTCACCATCCCCCGTAGATGATTCATCATCGCAAAAAACTGCTGCAGTTTCTTAAAAAGCCGATCCTGGAAGTCCTCCCCGCCATTCTTTTTTTCGCCTTCTTTCGCGGTATCTTCCTCTGCCGGGGCGGCTGCTTTCTGCGAGTCTGCGTTAAGGTTTGCGGCAGTGCCGTTCCCCCCATCGGTACCTGGGGGATCCTCTAAGTACCGGATGCAGCAGGTGTAAAAATCTCCCTCCGGACAGTGAATCCGTACCTGTGCCATCTCCTCATCGGTAAGCCCTCCTATCGGGGAGCGAAGCACCGCAGCCAGCGGGATATCCTGCCTGGGATTATCGAGAACTTTCAGGAAAGAAAGAATTGTGCGCACCTCGAGGGCGGAAAAATACCCGGTACTCCCGCCCGTGTGCGCCGGAATCCCCATCTCGGCAAACACCTTCGCGAAGGTATCCGCCCATCCGGCCACCGTGCGAAGCAGGATCACGATATCCCCAAAGCGGGCCGGACGGTAATGCTTCTGCGCCGCGTCCCAGACCGGCTGTCTGCCGACAAGCTGCAAAATCCGTCCGGCAGCGGCATACGCCTCTCTGCGCTGGGTATCTGACTCTTCCTTCTCCTCATCCTCGTCCTCTTCCCCGGATGATCCCTCTTCCTCCAAAGCGGATTTTCCCTGTGAAACAGCGCTTTCTTCTTCCTGCCACGGCTGCACCAGGATCAGTTCATTCTCCAGAAGTTCCTCCTCCACGCCCGGTTCAAAGACCGCCCCGGGGAAAAGAGCCGCCTCCTCATCGTATTCGATCCCGCCGACCGCTTCGCTCATGAGCTGTGAAAAGAGAAGATTGACTCCGTCCAGAACCTGGGAGCGGCTGCGAAAGTTCTTATGCAGACTGATCCGGCGTTTGGCTCCGGAATCCTTATCGTAGGTACGGTACTTTTCCATAAAAAGTTCCGGCCTGGCCAGGCGGAACCGGTAGATGCTCTGCTTGACATCCCCCACCATAAACCGGTTGTGGCCGCCCTGGGATGACCGGGAGACGCTGTTTAGCAGAATCTCCTGCACCAGGTTGCTGTCCTGGTACTCATCGATCATGATCTCCTCAAACTGTCCGGCATAATCAAGGGCTGCGGGCGTTGGCGCATACCCCTCCGGTGTCTTTTTAACCAGGATCTGCAGGGCAAACTGCTCTAAGTCGTTAAAGTCCACCAGATTTTTCTGCGCCTTCTTCTTCGCGTAGGCCTCCCCGAATTTCTCCGCCAGGCTGATCAGGACACGCAAAGTTTCCTGGTTCTTTTTAAGGTCCGCAAGCATCTGCTCGGGGGAAGCGAAAAAATAATCCCTGATGATCTTCTGCAGGGACTTTTTCACCTCGTCCCTTGCTTCCTTTACCCGCTCCTTTTTGGATTCCTGGATCGAGCGGTCCCTCTTGCGGGAAAGCGGCGCAAAAAGTCCCTCCCCGCGCAAAATCTCAGAAAACTGCAGATAGGTTTCACATCTTTGCAGGCGTTTTAAAAGGGCCAGATCCTGGTTTAAGGCATCCTCATAAGGGTACGGGCCGAACTCCTCCTCACAGACGGCAATCGCCTCCTTAGTCTTTTCGATAAACCCGTCGATTAAAAGATGGAGTCTCTTTAACAGCCCCTTCATCCAGTCCGCGGATAAAAACTCCTCCATCGTTTCCGGACAGGAGGCGCTCAGACACTGCCGCAGCCATTCCTTAGGCCAGGGATAGCCCATGGAAAAATCGTAGACCTGCAGGATTCGCTCCTCCAGTTCCTTATCGGAGCGGCCCGTGGCGAACGTCTCCGAAAAGAGCAGAAAATCCTCCTCCCTTTCCTGATAGGCTTCCTCCAAAACCTGCTCGATCACGTCATGGCGCAGAAGTTTTAGCTCTCCTTCATCGCCGACTCGAAATCCCGGATCCAGACTGATCGTATGAAAGTAAGTGCGGATGACCTCCAGGCAGAAGCTGTGGATCGTGGTGATGAGCGCATGGTGAACCAGGGTAACCTGACGCTGCAGATGGACATTTTCCGGGGCGTCCTCAAGCCTTTGCTCCAGGGCATCGCGGATTCTCTCCCGCATTTCCGCCGCGGCGGCATTCGTGAAAGTAACCACCAGCAGCCGGTCAATATCCACCGGCTGCTGCTCATCCAGGATTCGGGAGATGATGCGCTCCACCAGCACCGCCGTCTTTCCGGAACCGGCCGCCGCCGATACCAACATGTCGCAGCCCCGAAGATCAATCACCTGCTGCTGCTCTTTTGTCCACGTGTTCGCCATCTTACGCTCTCCTGTCCGGTTTCCTCTGACGTTTCTTACTCTGCCTTTTCCCCGTCTGTTTCCCGGTCTGTCTGCTTTACTTTAAATCCCCAGACTTCTTACCAGATCCTCTTTGGGCATGTAGCCGATCGACTGTGCCACTTTCTGCCCTCCCTGAAAGAGCAGGATGGTGGGAATGCTGACCACGCGGTAACGCATGGCCAGATCCGGTTCCTCATCCACGTTGACCTTGCAGACGGCAAGATCGGGCCGCTCCTTATCCAGCTCCTCCAAAACGGGGGCCATCATCTGGCAGGGACCGCACCATACAGCCCAGAAATCCACTACCACCGGTTTCTTCGATTGCAGCACAATCTCCTCAAAGTTCTGCGTTGTCACATGTTCCATTGTCAGTTCTCCTTTTCCTTATAATACAGCCTGCAGTGGCAGTAGCCCTCAAACTCCGGATCCGCGATCTGCTCCCGAAACTCCTGGCAGATGCACTTGTACTCTTCCTTCTTTTCCAGGCGGCAGGGGCAGTACCCGCCCTTCCTCTTTAGCCCCTCGCGGATTTGTCTGACCAGCTCCGCGTCCTCATTTAGCCTCACAGCCATCGGCCTCTCCTCTTTCGCTTTTCCTTTATTATCTTTACGCTGCCTTCTCTTTGGACTGCTTCTTTCTTTGTTCTCCCTGCTGAAGCGCCTCACTGCTGTACGCTTTCGTCTGTCTGCGCGTATAGTCCTTCCAGATCCTTATCCACATCGATCAGGGGCCGGTAGCCGGGAGAAAGCTTTCCAATCTCCTCTTCCAGATACGACTGCACCTTCGCGTCCTCCCAGGGGTAATCGTAAGGGACGACCACGTCAAAAATGATGTTGGTGTGCCTTTTCCCCTCCACGACACGAAAGTCATGGATATGTACCGGGCCTTCCATGCGGGCGATGATGCTTTGCACCTGCTCATGAATCTCCCGGGCTTTCTCATTCTCCTTTGTCACCGGATCCATGTGGATCACCGCCTCGCAGTGCAGCTCCCCCTTCAGCCGGTGTTCGATCTCATCGATCACGTTGTGGAGTTTGACCAGGTTTCCGGTGGCCGGAACCTCCACGTGCACGGTCAGCATCACCCGTCCCGGGCCGTAGTCATGCACGATCAGGTCATGGATGCCCAGCACTCCCCGCTCCCGGTAACTTAAGATGATCTCCCGCACCTTTTTGACAAAGTCGGGATCCGGCCGTGTTCCCAGCAGCGGATCGATCGTCTCTTTCGCGGCCTGCAGTCCCGCCGCGGCCACAAACAGGGAGACCAAAAGACCGCAGTAGCCGTCCGCGTTGATCCCGGTTTCCCTGGAAATGAGGGCCGTCGCGAACACGGCGCCTGTCGCCAGGCAGTCGCTGATACTGTCTTTCGAAACCGCAAGCAGCGTGGCGCTGGCAATCCGTTTGCCCAGGATGCGGCTGTAGAGGCACATAAATAGCTTGACCGCAATCGAGAAAAGGAGGATCAGTAGGACTAAGTTGGAGGCGAGGATCTTTTGCGGGTGGATAATCTTTCCGATCGAAGTGCGCACCAGTTCCACGGCCATTAAAAGGATCAGAAAAGAAACGATCAGCCCCGCGATGTACTCCATGCGCCCGTGTCCAAACGGATGGTCCGCGTCCGGCCTCCTTCCCGCCATGCGAAACCCGACAAGCGTAACCAAGGAGGAGGCCGCATCCGACAGGTTGTTTAAGGCATCCGCAGTGACCGCCACCGAACGGCTCAAAAGCCCGGCCAGAAATTTCCCCGCGAACAAAAGCAGGTTGAGAAGGATTCCGACGGCTCCGCAAAGCACCCCGTACCTTTGGCGTACCCTGGGATCCATCCAGTTTTCCCTGTCACTCTCGGGCAGTTTCTCCTGTCTTTGCGCCATACGCATCCTCCCGCCTACTCTCCAAATCCTCCTCAGATTCGATTCCACACATCCTCTTTGCCAAGTTCCTCTATCTGCCGGTATCCGCTCCCCGGCAGTTTCGTATCAAAGCCGCACACACCGCCAAACGCGCAGTATGTGCAGGCGCACTCCTTCTTTTTCCGGTACGGGTTGGCAGCGACCTCCCCGGATAGGATTTCCCTGCCAATCTCCGTAAGCTTTTCCTGCACAAACTGAGAGAGGCGGTCCAGCTGATCACGGTTGGCGACGCTGGAGGCCGCCGTAAAGGATCCGTCCGCTTTTCTTCCCACCGGGATCACATCGGAAGTCTTCGAAAAGAAAGCATCCATATGTTCCACCACAGCAGGATCGCTGTTGATTAAGCCGTTTGGCCGAAGTTCGCGCAAAATCTTCCGGTTGATCTCCTCCGGCGTCTGTTCATGATTCCCCTCTACGATCGGATCCTTCGTCCGGTAGTAAAGAATCCCTGCCGGGATGATCTCCTTATCCGGATGCTCCCTCTTTTCCAGAGCCACCGCTGCATTTAAATAGACGACCAGCTGCAGCTGGAGCCCATAGTAGAGGGCCGCGAGGTCGAAGGAGGTATTCCCCGACTTGTAATCGATCACCTTCACATACACCGACTGCTCATCCTCATAAAGATCGATGCGGTCAATGCGGCCTTTTAAATGCATCTGCTCATTTTCCCCCAGAGCGATATTGACCGACTCTAAATCTTCCACCGCCTGGAAGGAAACCTCAAACTCCCCCGGGACGAATAAACCGGCCCGCACCTGCTCCTGCAGCGCCCAGACAGAGCGGCTGACTATGCGTAAGATGCGCTCCAGCTCATAGCGGTTTCGTTCACTGTCCGAAAAAACCTTTGTCTCGTAAGCATCCACCGCCTCTTTGACACTCTCCCTGGTAAGATACTCACGCGCATCGTCGGGAACAGTAAACCAGTTGTAGGGACTTTCTTTAAGCTTGCGGGAGTATAGCTCCAGCGAACGGTGGACCAGATTTCCAATATCCACCGAACGCACGGTATACTCCTCCCTCTCTTTAAGTTTCAGGCCATAGGAGGCAAAGTGGGAAAAGGCACAGGAAGCGAACTCTTCCAGGCGCGTAACGCTGTTTTCCAGCACCTTCCCGTAAAGGTCCTTCGCCGTATGAGAAGACAGCCGCTGCCCGTCAAAGAGCAGAAAAGCCGCCTGTGTAAGAGCCTTCGCTGTCTTCTGATAAACCGGATCCTTTTGGTAAAACCAGAGAAGTTCAGCGATCTTATCTCTCCCGTCAGCAAAGCCGCTCTCCCGGAAAGTTCGAAGGCCCTCAGACAGCGCCCCCAGACCCGTCCGCAGGGAGGTGATCGTATCTTCCGGAGAAGTCATAAGATCCTCATCCTGCACTTCCAGACCGGCAAACAATCGCCGCAGTACAGCAACTAAATAGGAAGGACGCATGGCCTTTCCGTCGCCGCCGCACCTGCAGAAGGAAAGATACAGCCGGTGGGAGGGCTTTGTCAGGGCAAGATAGAGGTAGAAGCGCTGAATATAGCCGTTCGTGCGGGCGGTCGGCGCAAGCTCCACCCCGGACTGCTGTAAAAATTCACGCTCGCGCTCGGAGACAATGCCGCCGCGCTTTTCCCGTACCGGAACCCAGCCGTCGTTTAACCCTAAGAAAAACAGCACTTTGATGTCGTTTAAGCGCGTCCGCTCAATATCCCCCACGTGGACCTCGTCAATCCCCGGAGGGATTAAACCCACTCTGGCCTCGGAAAATCCCGCTTCCAGGATGTCTGAAAACTCCCTGCGGGACACCTTTGAATCCCCCAGAAGCTCCACCGCCTCGTCAAGCAGTCTTATGACCGCCGCGTAAATCTGCGCGTACTCATTGGCTTTGGAGGCCATCCCCACGTTTCGAAAGCAGATCTCCTGATGTTTCAGCTGCTGCTGCACCCCGCAGGAAACCAGAAGAGAGTGCAGAGCCGCTGCATAGTCGCGAAGAGGAGCGACACCATTCTCAAAGACTAAGAGGAACGGATTTAATTTCTCCATGACCCGCCTGCGGCAGTCTTCGCAGACCTGCGCCTCCCCCTTCGCCATGCGGTAGGTCTCATCCTTCCATTCCTGGCTCCAGCGCTTCTTTCCCCGGATGCCAAAGGCCAGCACATAATTTTCCAGCCGGTCCGTCTCCTCGGGGGTAAGTCCTGCGAATCCGGTGCGCAGCCAGCGAAAAACGCTCTCATAGGAGAAATGCTCTTCCACCAGGGCAAGCGCTCCGCGCAGGAATTCCAGGGCGGGATTTAAGAGCACATGTACCGTCTGATCCACGAAGCAGGGGATCTCATACTCCTCAAACACTTTTTCCACGTAGGCGGCATAGGTGGGCAGATCCCCGGTGATGATAGCGATCTCCCGGCAGCGAAAGCCCTGCTCTTTTACCAGACGGCTGATCGTGCGGGCCGCAAACCGCACCTCCTGCAACGGTGTGCGCGAAATATGCAGCGAAATGCTGTCCTTTGTTTCAGCCGTAAAAGCGGCACGTCCCGTATAGCGAAAAAGGTGCGATTCGAGAAAGGCAAGGGCGCTTCCCGGCTCGAACCTCCCATCATTGCCTGAAAGAAGGACCGGATCCAAAACAGGCGTCATAGTCTCTTTCGCCAGGGTAAGCAGCGCCTGGATCGTTTTCCGGCTTAAAAAAAAGAGTTCATGCTCCTGGGGCTTTGCGTACAGGTTCTCTTTGGGATCGGCTGTCACCGCGACCTGAAGACGCGGACTTAGGCGAAAGAGTGTGCGCAGGGCATTTAGCTGCACCGGCGTAAACCCGGTAAACCCGTCAAACACCAGGGTGCTGCCGCGCAGGATTTTTGAATGCAGAGCCGCCTCGCAGAACAGATCCAGAAGCTCCTCCGCCGTGGTAAAGCGTTCACTGCAGTCTTCCAAAAACCCGGCATAGAGGGTTTTAATATCCTCCAGCTTTTCCTTAAGCTGCGGCTTCGAACCGCAAAGCGTGATCATCCTCTCCAGGTCTTCCACCGTAATCTCATACTGGGCAAGCTCCGAGAGGATGGATTTGATCTCCGAGATATAGCCGGGAAGGGAAAGATTGCCGCCCAGGATGTGCAGTTTTCCCTGCTTTTCAGACGCCACTCTTCGCAGCAGCAGATTTTTGCCGGTCTCGGTAAGAACCGTCCGCTGCGCGGCGCCCGTCTCCTCGAACACACGATAGGCCAGCCGCTGAAAGCTTAAGACGTCGATATTCATAAGCCCGCCGTCCGGATGCAGCAAAGCGAGTTCCCGCTGCGTCACCATCGTAAACTGCTCCGGCACGATGACGATATAATTTTCCTCAGGATGGCGCATGGCCTCGCTGATCACAGAAGTATACAGCCAGTGGGACTTTCCGCTCCCGGATCCTCCCAGGATCAGTTGCAGTGACATCAAAACCCTCCTGTCGAATGTCCAGTAAGATGCTTATCCGGTATCGCTTTCTTCCTGCGGGCAGCCTTCGAAACAGTAAGGAAGCAGCCTGCCTTAAGCGCTCCCTTGTGCAGCATTAAAAACTTATCCAAGCAGGATCACCCGCGCGTTTAAAAGCAGGGCGTCCTCCTCCTGATGGGAGGAAAAGAAAAGCGTTCGTCCTTTCTGGTTCGCGAGCAGCCAGTCCATCGTCCGCCGCTTTGTTTCCAGATCAAGACCCGTGAAGGGTTCATCCAGCAAAAGCAGATCCGAAGGGGCAAAAACCGCCCGCGCCAGGGCAATCCTTCGCTTCATGCCTCCGCTTTGCTGTCTGACCGGCCGGTGCAGAGCCTCGCGCGGCAGGATGTTTAAAAGCTCCTGCTCAATCGTTTCCGTCTTTGTGCCTTTGACAGCGGTCAGGGAAACATTTTGCACGGCATCGAGCTCTTCCAGCAGCCGGTCCTCCTGAAACACGGCGCCGACGCGAAAGGACAGCCCACCGTAACTTTCGAAAAGGGAACCCTTCTTTCCCTTTCCTCCAGGGCCGTTTTGACCGCCTTTTGGAAACCCTTTCGTCTCCTTAAACCTTCCGGCAGTGTCAGCAAAAATCTTTCTGCCCTTGCACTCCCCATCTGAGAAATAGGAAATCTCGCCGCCCTCCGCCGTCTCCAGTCCCATTAAGATGCGAAACAGCGTGGTCTTTCCCGAGCCGGACGGGCCCATCAGACAGGTGCGGCTGCCGGGCGGCAGAGTAAGACAGACTGCCTGCAGGATTTTTTTCTCGCCGTATTCCTTTGTAAGGCCGCGAATGCGAAGTTCTTCCATAAAAGCTTGTTCTCTTCTTTAGTAAAGTATACCGGACGGACGGGCAGCCAGACGGATCAGGGCCTTATCTTAAGAAACCTTCTGACGCCCTCTTTTTTGCTCCCTGGCCATTCATCAGGAAGCCTTCCGCAAAAGTTCAAGGAGCCAGAGAAAGATCCGTTCACTTAAGAAACTTAAAAACAGAATTACCAGCGTCCAGGCAAACAGATCGCCGGTTTCCAGATAGATCTTTGCCATGTACAGCCGTTCCCCGATTGTGTGCGCGGGAACCCCGATCACCTCCGCGGCGATCCCGGATTTCCAGCTCATCCCCAGGGCGGTCCGGCAGGCCGCGCAAAGATAGGGCAGGACAGCCGGGCGGTAAAGATACCAGATGCGCTTCTGCCAGGGAAGACGAAACACCCGCGCCATCTCCAGCAGTTTCCCATCCGTGCTGCGAATCCCGCTGCGCACGGCATAGTAAATCTGCGGCAGCACCACCATGAAGCAGACCGCCGTGGAAAGACCTTCCGACGAGGTCCAGATCAGAAGCAGGATCACCACCGAGGCTACAGGAACCGACTTCAAAAGCGAAATCACCGGCTCCAGAATCTCCCCCACCAGGAGGAAACGCTCCGCCAGAGCGCCAAGAAGAAACGCGCAGCCGAAGGAGAGCAGAAACCCTCCCAGAATCCGCAGGGTGGAACAGGCAATCGCCTGCCAGAAATTCAATCTTGCGGCATCTTTTAAAAGCGCGGACAGCGTCTCTATCGGACCGGCCAGGAGGATGGCGTTTCCAACCGCCAGGGTGAGAAGCTGCCAGACGAACAGCCAGCCTAAGATAATCAGCCCTTTTCGAATGGTTTTTTTTCTCGCTGCTTCCATACTCCTCCCACCGGACCTTTAAGGAAAGCGCGAAGGGAAGACAGAAACGTTCGTTTCCTATCCCCACGCTTAAGAGGGGTGCCCGCCGCGGAGTGCTTAAGGCACCATCCGCATTTACTTTAACACGATTAACATCCCCTGAACAGGGAACACTTTCTAAAATTTTTCGAAAATCAAAGAAAACTTAAAAAGGGGAGCAGGGCAGGCATAAACCGCCCGCACCCTTTAAGCAAAACCCATGTTCAAAACTGAACTTTTAAGATTCCTGTCCCAGAAAGTAGAAGTCCTCCTCCGGCAGCGCACCGCCCACCGACTCGGGGTTTTGCTCATACAAAACCGAAAGATACCCGCTTAACGCCTCTTTCATCTCCTCGCCGGTGATGCAGGTGATGTTGCAGAAGGGGATCGCCTGCTCCGCAATCGGCGCTTTCTCGATAATCCCCGCCTTTACGACAAGCTCAGCCCCGGCTTTCGGATCCGCGTTGATCTTCTCTGCCGATGCCGCATGTCCGTCAAGAAAAGCGGCCACCGCGTCCGGCTGCTGCTCCAGAAATTCCTTTCGCGCGATGGTCACCCCGGTCACCAGACGGCTGCCGCCTTCAGCGGACTGTACCAGATCCCACTCCTTTGTCAGATCCAGGACAATGGACAGCGCCTCATTCTGTGCGCAGGCCACCGTCACAAAAGGCTGCGGCAGCAGTCCGACCGCGGAGGGATCCTCGGATAAAATCGCGGCGACTTCCGTCGGTTCCGATTTGTACTCCAGTGTCACATCCTCCGTGCTCAGATCATTTTCGGCAAGCAGGTACTGAAGAACAAAATCCGGTGTCGTTCCCTTCCCGGTCAGGTACACGGTCTGCCCTTTCAAATCCGCGATGTTCCCAATCTGATCATTTCCCGAGACCATGTAGAGCACACCCAGCGTGTTGATATCGATCACCGCGATGCCGCCTTCGGTCCGCGCGTACAAAACGGCAGCCACGTTTGCCGGCAGCAGCGCCAGATCCAGATCACCGCTGATCACCTTCGGGAGCAGTTCGTCAGCCGCCGTAACCATGGTAAACTCGTACGCATCCCCTGCTTCTTCCATCAGATTGACCAGTCCCATCGAGGTCGGTCCTTTTAAGGCCCCTACTCTGACCGGCCGTATCTCGGTTTCCGAGACGCCGCTTTCCACTCCTTGCGTTTCCGCCTCTGCCGCGGCCGTCTCCGTGGCTTCAGTATCCGTCCCCGCGGGCACTTCCTTTTCTTCCGCCGCGAAAGAGATACCCGAAACAAACAACACGGCACTGACGGCGATCGCCAGCGCTTTTCCCAGCTTCTTTTTCTTCATGACAGCCTCCTTATTTTCTGCTTCTTTTTCAAAGACACTTCGCTCTCTGCAAAACGGGGTTTTCCTCCCCTGCCTGTTTCGGTGTCCGTGATCAGTATGTCATTTTGCCTGCCGCTGTAACTTTTTTAAGATGCTTTTGTGCTCTTTTTTGCGGCGGGGTGCCTTTTTGCTTAAGAAACGCTCTTCACACATGTATGCTCATTATGAGGCATTCGTTCAAAAAGTGCAAGTACATCCCATGACTTTTTTCCGGTAAACCTGCCCTGCGGTCGGGGAGGATACCTTCTTCCCGAAGGAAACCTTAAGGGAATACACGAAAAAGGCAGGCTTATCCATTCACCTGCCTCTCCGCTTTTCATCTTACACGCTGACACTTCTTCTTAAGTTAACAAGGGCACCTGTCAGGAAACTTCCCTTCCCCTCCATGCGGCCGGACGGTCAGGATTCCCCGTCCTCCTCTGCCGAAACGGTGTCTTCTCCTTCTTCCTCAAATCTGGCATACTCTTCTTCCATGTATTTTTCCAGATCCTCCAGAGCATCCAGGATGTCCCCGGCAGCAAGATCCACCGCCGTCATTAACCCGTGAATCCTGGAGACACTCTGCACCAGTCTCGCCTCCACGGCGCGGCCAAACACGGACTTGACCGGAATGTCATCATAGTCGTGGTAGAAGGAAATCTCATCCGGAATCCCATTGCCGTCGTTGTCAACCAGGTAGAAGTTGAATTCCCCGTTCCCGGTCAGATCCACGGCGATCGCGTTGATATCTCCGCTGTGGTCCATGTCTAAAAGTCCGATGTCCGGTACCTGGTCGCCGTCCAGGTCCAGTAAAATCTCATGGCGGCCTGAGCGCACCAGCATCTTGCGCAGTTCGTCATCCTTCTTCAGTGCGCTTTTCAGTTTCCTTAACGTTCCCATGGCATACCTCTCCTTTTTTCTTTCCATTTTACAAAAGACGCCTGTCTTTGTCAACGCGGGAAAAACCCTTTCAGAAATACCCGGGAAAGAGAGGAAGATCCTTACAGAAGCTTTCCTCTCTCCCGTTTTTGGCACCCTTGAAGTCAGATGCCTTAAATTTTCAGCCGCTTAAAGGCTCTCCTCCGTTTTTCAGGCGCCCATCCTTCCTTTAAAACAGGACGGTTACCTGCCCGCCTCCGAAAGAAGCTGGGAGATCCGTTCCTTCACCTGCGCCATCAGCTGTGTGTATTTCTCCAGCTTGGCCTTCTCATCTGCGACCTTGTCGGGCTTCGCATTCTTTAAGAATTTCTCGTTGGCAAACAGGCTGTGGGAGCGGGCAAGTTCCTTATCCAGCCTTTGCTCCTCTTTCTTCAGCCGTTCCAGTTCCTTATCGATATCCACTAGCTCCGCGAACGGCATGTAGATGGCGGCATCATGAATCAGGGCGGAAACAGCATCCTCGCCGATGCCCTCCCTGTTTTCCTGAATGATCACCTCACTGGCGCAGCCAAGAGAGGCAAAAAAGACCTTCCCGTTGGCAAAAATTTCCCGAATCTGCGGCTTATCCGATACCACAAACACCTTGACTTTCCGTCCGGGTGAAACATTCATCCCGGCCCTGACGTTTCTGATCGAACGCACCGCTTCCTTGATCGTCTCCACGGAGCGCTCATCGTCCGCGAAATCCCAGTCGTCCCGATACTCCGGCCAGGAGGAGATCATGATCGATTCCTCCTCATCCTGCACGTTGCAGAAGATTTCCTCGGTGATAAAGGGCATGAACGGATGCAGAAGCTTCAGCGCCTGGATCAGAACCGTCTTCAGCGTCCAAAGAGCCGCCGACTTCGTGGTGTCCGTCTCCCCGTAAAGACGGGGCTTTACCATCTCAATGTACCAGTCGCAGAATTCATCCCAGATAAAATCGTAGACCTTCTGCACCGCGATCCCCAGCTCAAACTTGTCCATGTTTTCCGTAACTTCCTGCGCCAGGCGGTTGGCCTTCGTAAGAATCCAGCGGTCAGCGGCGGTTAAATCGGACGTATCCATCTGCGCAGGAACGGCTGCCTTCTCCAGGTTCATTAAGATAAACCGCGACGCGTTCCAGACCTTGTTGGCAAAGTTGCGGGAGGCCTCCACGCGTTCCGTATAGAAACGCATATCATTGCCCGGCGCGTTGCCCGTCACCAGCGTCAGGCGCAGCGCATCCGCGCCGTACTGGTCAACGATCTCCAGCGGATCAATGCCGTTGCCCAGCGACTTGCTCATCTTACGTCCCAGAGGATCGCGCACCAGACCATGGATCAGCACATGATGAAACGGCGATTTCCCGGTCTGCTCCAGAGAGGAAAACACCATCCGAATTACCCAGAAGAAGATGATGTCATAACCGGTCACCAGCACATCCGTGGGGAAGAAATAGTCCATCTCCGGCGTCTTCTCCGGCCAGCCCAGCGTGGAAAACGGCCACAGAGCAGAAGAAAACCAGGTATCCAGCGAATCCTCATCCTGTACAAAATGACTCCCGCCGCACTTAGGACATGTATCCGGCGCTCCGCCGCGGCGAACCACCATCTCCCCGCAGTCCTGACAGTAGTATGCCGGAATCCGGTGTCCCCACCACAGCTGACGGGAGATGCACCAGTCCTTGATGTTTTCCAGCCAGTGGATATAAATCTTGTCGAAGCGTTCGGGAACGAAGTTCAGTTCGTCCGTCTTCACGATCTCAAGAGCCGCCTGCGCCATCTCCTTCATGCGCACGAACCACTGCGGCTTCACCATCGGCTCCACCGTCGTATGACAGCGGTCATGTGTGCCGACGGCATGCACATGCGGAACGGTTTTCACCAAAAGTCCCAGTTCGTCCAGATCTGCGACGATCGCCTTTCTTGCCTCATAACGGTCCATCCCCGCGTACTTGCCGCCCACCTCGTTGATCGTGGCGTCATCGTTCAGCACGTTAATCTCTTCCAGGTTGTGGCGCTTGCCCACCTCAAAGTCATTGGGATCATGGGCCGGCGTAATCTTCACGCAGCCGGTCCCAAAGTCCTTATCCACGTATTCATCGGCGATAACCGGAATCTGACGGTCAGTAAGCGGCAGGTAAAGCATCTTTCCCACCAGATCCTGGTAGCGTTCATCCGTGGGGTTTACCGCCACGGCGGTATCGCCCAGCATGGTCTCCGGGCGTGTGGTCGCCACCTCCACAAAGCGGCCTTCCTCCCCGACGATCGGATAGCGGATATGGTAGAAAAATCCGTTCTGATCCTCATGCTCCACCTCGGCATCCGAAAGAGAGGTCTGACAGACCGGACACCAGTTGATAATCCGGCTTCCTTTATAGATCCAGCCCTTCTCATACAGACGCACAAACACTTCTTCGACTGCCTTCGAACAGCCCTCGTCCATCGTGAAGCGCTCGCGGTCCCAGTCCGCGGAAGCCCCCAGCTTCATCAGCTGTTTAATGATGCGGCTGCCGTACTCCTCTTTCCATTTCCAGGCAACTTTAAGGAACTCCTCCCGGCCGATCTCATGCTTGTCGATTCCCTGCTCCTTGAGCATGTTGGTCACCTTGACTTCTGTGGCGATCGCCGCGTGGTCCGTGCCCGGCTGCCAGAGGGTTTCATATCCCTGCATTCTGCGCCAGCGAATCAGGATATCCTGCAGCGTGTTGTCGAGCGCATGCCCCATGTGCAGCTGCCCGGTCACATTTGGCGGAGGCATCACGATGGTGAACGGCTTTTTGTCCGGGTTCACTTCCGCGTGAAAATACTTCTTATCCAGCCACCTCTGATAAATGCGATCCTCCATCCCGTGAGGATCATACGTTTTTGCCAGTTCTTTTCCCATACACTCCTCCTTGCTCTTTCTGTCACGAGAAAGCGCTCTTAATAAAGAAGTCCTTCAAGCGCTTTTCATCCCTGTACGCGTCTTTTGTCATGAAAAAAGCCCTTTGCTTTCTTAGCAAAGGGCGAATAAAACGCGGTACCACCTTAATTTCATACGTAAAAACGTACCTCATTTGCCTGTAACGCGGGCGAAGCGGGGAAACTTAACCAGTCCGCACAGGGGAAAACCCTTCCTCAGGGAAAGAAATCCGCGCAGCGAACGCTGCCCAAAGACCTTCCGCGAACCTTTCAGTCTCCCGGTTCAAAAGCCACGTTCCACAGCCGCTTTCCCGAACCGCCTTTCAGCCACCGGACCGTCCTCTCTGATGACGCGCACTGTGTACTCCTCTTTTTCATCACCGTTTTCTCTGTTTCTATGCTCCTATTCTACCCGTGGAGTGAGATCTTGTCAAGCAGTTTCGAGCTGTCAGACAAGATGGGGCGGATCGCGGGCGTTATAGGAGGTACAGTTTTCTCTTTCCGGACAGATCCTTTCCCCCTGCGGAAAAAGTTTTTGGAGAACGGGTGAACAAAAGTTCTGTGATTTTTTTGAAAATCTGCTTGCCAAAATCAGATTTTTCACGTATCATAGTGCTGGTAAGCATGGCTCCTAGATGGCTGAGATTCCATCAAAGGGGCATGTGCCTCCTTTCAGAGGGGAGGACGCTCCTTCGAGGGGATGTCCTCCCCTTTTTACCTTTCCTGGCGCAATATCCCCGCCATCTTTCCATCCTTCTGCATGAGTCTTCCCTGCCAGGGTTTGTCCGGCATATCCAAAGTATGCCCCTGAGTTTCGAAGTTCTGCCCCCTGCGGAGTAACCAGAAATCCCATATATTTACTGAAGATTTCCAGAGTCAATATGTACGCTTCTGCCCATGCTGCAGCATGTCATCCTCTCAGCCGCAGACAATCTGTCCGACCGCTCCAGGAGGAAGGAGCCGTTTTTGATCCCTTTGGGGAAGCTTACGCGCTCTGATTTAACCTGCCTAGAGACGATTCGCTTTTGCTGGCCGGTTTTCTCAAATCATCCTAAAGACAGCGAACGGTATGATCAAAGTGGCCAAAGAGGCAAGGCAAACAGAGGGCGCTGCTTTTATAGTTTTGTCCCTTCCTGCCGTAACGCTTATTTTTTGGAGTCCTGAAACTTTATCTGCCGCCAGGGGAAATTGTCATGGGAAACGCAGGAGAATAAACTAATAAACTCAGGATAAATCCCTCTTACCAACAGGAAAAGGTGCATTTTCTGGTCTCATACCAATCAGCCATCATCGATTCAGTCAATCGGAGAAAATTTGTCTGTTTTAATTGAACGCGGGGTTTATATTCCGGTTCATGAAGAAAATTTAAAACTGGGAAAATCACTGATTCCTTCTGGCAAATCAGGTCCTCTATAAGTTCATGTAGGGCTATATTCTATCAGATAATGCGTATATTTTTTATGACGTTTTGAGAGAGCAATGAATAACACTGAATTTCCTACTTCCGCTACGTATGTAAAGACTGTGCTTTTTTGATCCCGCTTCTTTCCTGGTGAATGTTTTCATGTGGTCTTCTAGGCGTTTTTACTCCCGAAAAAGTTTTCCGCCATCCTTTGCTCCAGTACTGGGGCAATCCTTTGCTGTAAATTCAGCGTCGATTTTAAGATTGACCGCCGTGCAGCATTTCTGGAATAATCATATCGCGGATCATGCGGCAAAACGGACGGGAGGTGTGCGTGAGGATGGCGTGAGGATGGTAGGATGCCACTGAAAAAAATTGCTTGACACTTGTCACACGGTGCGATAATATAAAAGACAACAGATCCCGCCACGCCTAGGAACTCTAAGTACTGTTGTGCATCTGGCACTCCTGTGCGATGAGTTTATATGCAGCCCGGCGGGACTTTTTATTTGTCTTTGGGATGCGGCCGCTGAAAGTACAAGGATACAACTGTCAATGGAACCATATTTGAAAACGATTCAATCTGTCCAGGAATGAATGGATGATTTGCAGTCCAGGGGAATGGACGTATCGAATGTTTCAGCTGCCCTAGGCTGCGATCGAGAAGATCAGCTATGATCGGCTGTGTGGATATTCCTTTTTATTTTTGACGCTTCGGCAAACAGATACTTGCCAGGCAGCAGTTTTGGCGATGTGCTGCAGCTGTATGATTTCAACTGTGAGTTGTCAGCGTTGCTGTTTCCCATGACAGGCAAAATAGAAGTTGCTCTCAGGGCACGTTTCTGTGAGTCGATGCTTTCCTTAAACGACCCGTTCGTTTATCTTGACCCTTCTGTCTTTCGTGATAAGCGGCTTTTCTGGAAAAACCTCAGTGTTCTGTGCTCTGAATTTCGCTATCCCTTCCTCTCGCTGTGCACCTCACGGGGCAAACCTTGGGAGTCGCTTACAAGTTCGTCAGCAGCTGCGCCTAGGTGGATTTTCACCACAGAACACGGGCATGCCCGTCGTACTAAAAGAGGCACCTGCGCAGCACACAGATGCCCTTCCTGCCATTTTTCAATTTTTTCCTCTTTGCCCAGCGCTGTCCGTTTCCCCTTCCTCCTTCGAAACGGGAGGCTCCGAAAGCAGTTTCTCAATCAGTGCCCAGATCTCCTCCCTCCCCTGCTTGGTCTCTGCGGAAAAGGGAATAACCGGTGTGCCCGAACGGGCATTTAACCCCTCCCGAATCGCGCGGATCTGTCTGGGTACCTGGCTGCGCTTGATCTTGTCTTGCTTAGTGGCAATGATGATCGGTTCAAAGCCGTTTTCACAGATCCATTCATACATGATCCGGTCGTTCTCCCCGGGATCATGGCGGATATCAACCAGCAGAAAAACAGACTTAAGCTGCGCAGATGTATGCAGGTAACGCTCAATCAGCTTTCCCCACTGCTGCTTGGCCTCCACGGAAACCTTCGCGTACCCGTATCCCGGCAGATCCACCAGGTAAAACGCCTGGTTTACCCGATAAAAGTTGATGGTCTGCGTCTTGCCCGGCGCGGAACTGGTCCTGGCCAGGCTCTTTCTGTTCACGAGCGCATTTAACAGGGAGGATTTGCCCACGTTGGACTTGCCGGCAAATGCCACTTCCGGCAGTGTATTTTGGGGGATGCGGCTGGTGACGCCGATTACTTTCTCCAGTTCCGCCTGTTTTATTACCATCGGCGCCGCCTCCTTGCAAATCTGACCGGATTTGGGAAGATACTCTCTTTACGCACAGGGCTTTTCGGTCAGCGCCTCCGCCAGTACCTCCTCCATGGTCTTTACATAAACGATCTTTAATCCCCCGGTGATCTCCTTGGAAATCTCCTCCACATCCGGACGGTTCTGGGCAGGAACGATCACCGTGCTCATCCCGGCGTTTTTGGCCGCCAGCAGCTTCTCTTTCAGTCCGCCGATCGGCAGCACCCGTCCCCGCAGGGTAATCTCCCCGGTCATGGCTACATCCGCCCGCACCGGAATCCCGGTGATGGCTGACAGCATGGCCGTCGCCATCGTAATCCCCGCCGAGGGACCGTCCTTTGGCACAGCTCCTTCCGGGATATGGATATGGATGTCATGCCCGGCAAAAAATCCTTCCTCGATTCTGTACCGGTCGCTGATCGAGCGCAGATAGCTGATCCCCGCCTGCGCCGATTCCTTCATCACATCGCCCAGCTGCCCGGTGAGAAGAAATTCTCCCTTCCCCGGCATGACGTTCACTTCGATCTGCAGGGTATCGCCTCCCACGCTGGTCCATGCCAGCCCGCGTACGATTCCCACCTCATCCGTTTCATTCATCTTCTGGACCGAATACTTCTCATGTCCTAAATATTCTTCCAGGTTGGCAGACTTTACCTTGACGCTCTTTTTGCCGTCCTCCAAAATCTGACGGGCAGTCTTGCGGCAGATTTCTCCGATCAGGCGCTCCAGCTGCCGCACCCCGGCCTCTCTGGTGTAGCCGGAAATCAGCTTCTGCATCGCTCCCTTGGTGATGATGAGCTGATCTTTCTGCAGTCCGTGATGATCCAGCTGCTTCTTCATCAGATGCTCACGGGCGATATGCAGCTTTTCATTCTCCGTGTAGCTGCCGACTTCAATCAGCTCCATGCGGTCAAGCAGCGGGCGCGGAATCGTCTGTACATCGTTCGCCGTAGCGATAAACAGCACTTGCGAAAGGTCAATGGGCAGTTCCACGTAGTGGTCAACGAAATGGATGTTCTGTTCCGAATCCAGCACCTCCAGCAAAGCAGAGGCGGTATCCCCCCTGTAATCAGCGCTGACCTTGTCGATCTCATCTAAGAGCATCAGGGGATTTTTTACGCCTGCCTGGCGCATACCGGCGGCGATCCTGCCCGGCAGCGCTCCGACGTAGGTCCGGCGGTGGCCGCGAATCTCGGCTTCATCGCGCACTCCGCCCAGGCAGATGCGCACATACTTCTTGTTCAGCGCCCTGGCCACCGAGCGGGCGATCGAGGTCTTCCCCGTTCCGGGAGGACCGGCCAGACAGAGAATCGGGCTGTCGCCCTTGCGGTTTAAAGAGCGGACTGCCAGAAACTCCAGCACCCGCTCCTTGACTTTCTCCAGTCCGTAATGGTCTTCATCCAGCACCTTCCGGGCATTCTTTAAATCGGTATTGTCCTTCGACATCTTATCCCAGGGAAGATCCAGCAGCGTCTCGATGTATCCGTGCGTGATGGCAGTCTCCGGGGAATTCGATCCGAAAGTCTTTAAGCGGTCGATCTCCTTGGAAATCCTTCCCTTGATCTCCTCGCTGGCCTCAAGTTTTTCCAGGCGGGAACGGAAATTTTCGGCATCATGGAACGAAGGATCCTCCCCCAGTTCCTCCTGGATCACCTTCATCTGCTCCCGGAGAACATATTCTTTCTGGTTCTTGTCAAGCCGCTCCTTGACTTTCCGGTGAAACTCGTTTTTGATATACGTGATCTGCAGCTCCGTGCCGAGAATCGAGCAGAGGACATCATACCTGGACTCTAAGTCCAGCGCCTCCAAAAGCCGCTGCCGGTCCGCGGAACTCATCGGCAGATTGATCGAGATCTGGTCAACCAGATGCTTCAGGCCGCTGCTGGACATAAGCTGATGGGCCAGCTCTTTCCCGATTCTGCCGCTGACCGTGCAGTAACGGGAAAACAGTTCTTTCAGCGACCGTTCCATGGCGATGGAAGTCATCTCCGGGATCGGATCCTGCTCTGAATCCGGAAAAGTGATGACCTGCGCCTGCAGATAGTCCTGCGTGGTATCCAGATTCGTCATCTGCGCCCGATACAGTCCTTCTACCATTACTCTGGCCAGCGGCCCCGGCATCTTCATCAGGGTCTTCACCCGCGCCACAACCCCAATCTGGTACAGGTCAGAAAATTCCGGATTGTCCAGCTCCGGATTTCTCTCTCCCACCAGAAAAATGCGCTGATCATTCTGCATCGCGATCTCCAGCCCCCGAATCGATTTCGGCCTGGTGATGTCAAAATGGGCGATCATGGAAGGCAGCAGGTTCGCATCACGCATCGGGATCGTCGGTATATTGCTAATAAATTCACCCATAAGTTCTCTTATGCTGTCTCTCCTATCAAATCCGGACGCCTGCGCAGCCTCTCCGGGTGCTCACCGGGTTCCCGGTAAGTCAGTACCGGCTCGCCGGTTCCATCGATGACTTCCTTCGTCACCAGACAGCTGCGGATCGTCTCATCAGAGGGAATCGTGAACATCAGATCGCGCATGGATTTCTCCAGGATCGCGCGAAGGCCCCTGGCTCCGGTCTTGCGCTCGATGGTCTTGTCGGCGATCTCCTCCACCGCCTCGTCATCAAACGAAAGCTTTACGCCGTCCAGTTCAAACAGCCGCTCATACTGGCGGATGATGGCATTTTTCGGTTCCCGCAGGATTCGAATCAGCGCCGTGCGGTCTAACTCCTCCAGGGAAACCAGCACCGGCATACGGCCGACAAATTCCGGGATCATGCCGTACTTGATCAGATCCTGGGGCAGCACCTGACGCAGGATTTCCCCGACATTCTCCTCGTTCCTGATGTTCACCGGCGCCAAAAATCCCATGGAACGGGATTCGATGCGGTTCTCAATCAGCTTATCCAGCCCCTCAAACGCTCCCCCGCAGATAAACAGGATATTTGTCGTATCGATCTGCAGCAGTTCCTGATGCGGGTGCTTCCTCCCTCCCTGCGGCGGCACCGAAGCGATCGTCCCCTCCAGGATCTTCAGCAGAGCCTGCTGTACGCCCTCCCCGGACACATCGCGGGTAATCGATACATTCTCCGACTTGCGGGTGATCTTGTCAATCTCATCGATATAAATGATTCCGTGCTCCGCACGTTTAATGTCATAATCCGCTGCCTGGATGATCTTCAGGAGAATATTCTCCACGTCCTCGCCCACGTACCCGGCCTCCGTCAGGGAAGTCGCATCCGCGATCGCAAACGGGACGTTGAGCATCTTCGCCAGCGTCTGTGCGAGAAAGGTCTTTCCGGAACCGGTCGGGCCTAGCATCAGGATATTGCTCTTCTGCAGTTCCACGTCATCTTTCCGGGGACGGGATCCGGACAGAATTCGTTTATAGTGATTGTAAACCGCCACGGAAAGAGAGATCTTGGCCTCCTCCTGCCCGATCACGTACTGATCGAGAAATGCTTTGATCTCCTTCGGCTTCATGAGATTGATCTCATGCTCATTGTCATCTCCGAATTCTTCCCCCAGTTCCTCCTCCATAATCTCCGAGCAGATATCGATGCACTCATCGCAGATGTACACCCCGCCCGGACCGGCGATCAGTTTCCGAACCTGATCCTCGGTCTTATTGCAAAAAGAGCACCTGATTTTATCCCCGATTTTTCCTGGCATTTCTTCACCTCTACTGAAAGTTTGATTTCCGTATCCATTCTCTGTGCGAAAAAGTGCGCCCTGCTTCGCTCTTACGCCAAAGCCGCACAGAAGGCGCATTTTCCCAAACACTGTTCGCTTCCTATGCTGAAAAGCAGCCTATAAGAAAACCTCCCCCGGAGTGGTTCTTAACCCATCCGGGCAGAGGAAAAGCAAACAGAGCCTCTTTCAGGCAAACAGCCCTACGCTTAAGAGGCTGCCGCAAAGTTCCTGCGGCAGCCGCCCTCTTCCTATCTGGTAGTGATCACTTCATCGATCAGCCCGTAGGCCTTCGCCTCCTCGGCGCTCATCCAGTGATCCCGCTCGGTATCCGCCTCGATGACTTCCAGCGGCTGTCCGGTATTCTCCGCCAGATACCGGTTCAGTTTCTTCCTGGTCTCCAGAATCTGATCCGCGATGATCTTGATATCCGTTGCCTGTCCCTGCGCACCGCCGGAAGGCTGATGGATCATGATCTCCGAGTTGGGAAGCGCGTAGCGCTTTCCCTTGGCGCCGCCGGCCAGCAGGAAAGCGCCCATGCTGGCTGCCATGCCGATGCAGGTCGTAGCCACATCGCATTTGATATAGTGCATGGTATCATAAATCGCCCATCCCGCGGAGACCGACCCGCCCGGGCTGTTGATATAAAAGCAGATATCCTTGTTCGGATCCTCCGCCTCCAGAAACAGAAGCTGCGCCACGACCAGGTTCGCGCTCACATCATTGACTTCTTCCCCAAGAAAGATGATGCGGTCTTTCAGCAGTCTGGAATAGATGTCATAGGACCGCTCTCCTCTGCTGGTCTGCTCAATTACATAGGGTACTAAACTCATCCTGTCTCCTCCCATCTATCGTAAGGCCTTACGCCCGCACTAAAGAACTTTCTTCCTTTTTCCCCGCGGACGCCTTCCGGATCTTTTTAAGTCTTAAGGAACCTCCACAATCACGGCAGAGTCCACTAAAAGATCCATGACCAGGCCGGTGACAAGCTGTGAGCGATATTTCTCTCTCTCATCCGGATCCTTCCTGAGTGTCTCCGCCCTGGCAGGATCCCCATGGTAATGCGCCAGTGCCTTTTCGATCTCCTCATCCAGGCGTTCATCGCTGACCGAAATGCCTTCCTCTTTCGCAATCGCATCCATCACCAGACCCGATTTAAGCTGATCCTCGATCGTCTGCCGGCACTGCTGCTCCAGATTCTCCTCTTTAAAGCCCTGCCGTTTCAGATACTCCTCGAAAGAAAGGTTCTTCGCCTCCGCGTCCTTCTTCAGATCCGCGACTGCGGATGCGACCTGTGTGTCGAGCATCGCGCCCGCGATCTCCACCTTCGCATTCTCGATCGCCTCCGAAAGCAGCAGATGTTCCTTCAGCTTCCGCACTTCGATCTCCTTATTCTGCAGAATCTGCCTGCGAAGATCCTCCTTGTATTCCTCCAGGGTATCAAACTCAGAAACATCCTGAGCGAACTCGTCATCCGCTTCCGGAAGTTCCTTCAGCCTGATCTCTTTCACCCGGTATTTACATACGCCCTTTTTTCCCCGAAGTTCCGCATCCGGATAGTCCTGCGCATAATGAGCGGGCGCTTCCCGCTCCTCCCCGATTGACGCTCCGACCAGCTCCTCCTCCAGATGGATATTCAGCGCTCCGGAACCGATCTGCACCTCGAGCTTGTCTTCTTTCGGCAGAGGATCCCCGTCCACAAATAGCTGCATATCCAGCGTGACATAATCATACCATTGTACCGGACGGTCATCCACGTCAGTAATCCGGGCATTGCGCTCGCGCTCCTCTTCGACTGCCTGCTCTACATCCTCATCGGTCACCTCCACTTTAACCTGCGGAATCTGCAGGCCCTTATACTGACCAAGAGTCACTTTCGGCTCCAGCGCGAACTCTGCGGAAAAGACAAACGGCTCTCCGGGGGTAAGCTGTACAATATCGATTTTCGCCTGACTGTAGGCATGTATCCCGTATTCCTCCAGTGCCTCATAAAAAACCGGCAGATACACAGTATTGGCGGCATCCGCATAGAAGAGGTCCGCGCCGTACATCTGCTCAAGGATTTTCCTGGGAGCCTTTCCCTTGCGGAAACCCTTGACGATATACTTGTTTCGCTGCTTCTGATAGGCCTGATCCAGGGCCTTCTCGAACGCGTCTTCCGGAACCGTGATTGTCAGCTTCGCCATTCTGTTTTCTAAATTTTCTACCTGAACATTCATCAAACTTCCTCCTGCATGGGTGTGTTGAAAATCTCTCCCGCCACCCATGGACATGAAACTTCTCCCTCAAAAAAGCGAAACAAAATTTCCTGCCAAGCGGTGAGGTCAAAGACCACACTTTCTGTCTTTCTTCTTTTTTATCCTTTTTGTCCCTGACTTTTTTCACGCCTGCCTTTTCCCGGCCCAAAATCACGTTTCCGTCAGACGCGGGAATTCCCGCAGGAAAAACACGTTTGGCCAAAGCGAAATCAGTTCGCCGCGGCCCTTTATCCGAGACGGATTTGTTTTTATGTCAGACGCTGCTTTTTATTTCCCGCCAGGGACTGTACAAGTATAGCACAGGCCTTAAAAAAAGGCTACCGCAAATTTACTTTTCTCAGTTTTTCCAGACAATCCCCCTGCAGGCCTGCTCCATCGCATCCTGACCTTTCAGCTGCCTTAAAAGCTCTAAGGCGAAAGGAATCGCCGTGCCCATTCCGCGGCTGGTCGTCACCTGTCCGGATACCTCCACCGGATTTTCCGTGACCTTGGCTCCCAGAAGCTTCTCCTCAAAACCCGGATGACAGGTGGCTGTCTCTCCGGCAAGAAGCCCCAGCTGCCCTAAGACGCTCGGAGCCGCGCAGATCGCCGCCAGCTTCTTTCCCGCCGCCTTCGCCTGCGTCAAAAGCTGCCCGAGCCCTTCATGCTCCCCTAAGTGCAGAGTACCGGGCATCCCTCCCGGCAGTACGAAAACAGTCCCTTCAGAAAAATCGCAGTCCGCAAAAATCGTATCCGCAATCACCGGGATCCGGTGACTTCCCATCACAGTTTTTTCCCCGGAGATGGAAACCGTGGTCACATCCACTCTGCCGCGCCGCAGGACATCCACCACGGTCAGGCCCTCGATCTCCTCAAAGCCGTCCGCCAGAAACACATATACTTTATCCATATCCCAAACCTCCTTATGGATTTTTCCTCTTTCGCAGTCCTTTGACATTTTAACAGACATCCGAAGTTTTTTCCACAAAAAATGAAGATTTTTCTGCCCTTTTTTCAAAAAATGTGGTATGCTTAAGGTGGCGCAAAAACGAAAAGGGGGACTATCCATGGAAATTGAACGAAAATATCTGATCGCGCAGCTGCCGGACAATTTAGAGCAGTACCCCTGCCGCTTCATCGAGCAGGCGTACCTTTGCACTTCCCCGGTTCTTCGAATCCGCCGCCAGGATGATACGTATATCCTGACCTACAAAGGGGCGGGCCTTTTATCCCGGGAGGAATACAACCTTCCGCTGAGCGAGGAGGCCTACCGGCACCTTCTGCCCAAAACTGACGGCACCGTCATCACGAAAAAAAGGTACCTGATCCCTCTGCCGAATGGGCGAACGGCGGAACTTGACCGGTTTTTTGGGGTCTGGGAGGGACTTGTTTTCGTGGAAGTGGAATTCCCCGATGAAGATGCGTCCCACACCTTCCAGCCTCCCGCGTGGTTTGGCAGGGAAGTGACGTTCGACCACACCTTCCAGAATTCCTGGCTGAGCCAGCATATGCCGTCCGACCGGTAAGAGGTAAGTATATCCATCTAGATGATCCCAGTATCCGGTATCTCACAGAGAAAGACACCCTTCCCTAAGGGGAACCTTCTTAAGGAAACGAACGAAGAAGTCCTTTGCCGCCCTGAAAAATCTATTTTTCCCGCCTGTCAGAAAAATCTGCCGGGCGGTTCTTTTTGTTTCCGAAAAGCAGCTTTTCACTCCCGCCTTTTGTCCCTGTCTCCCGGACAATCTTTCGTCTCTTACTCCTTTTCCCTGCCCACATGACGCCGTTTCCTTACGCTTAAAGAACAATCTGATAGAGATCTAAGATCGACTCCTGCAGCGTGGTTGGCTTCGTGGTCCACTTTTTCCGGAAGGACGGCCCGTACACCTGTTTTAGGGATTTCATCTCGGTAAAAATGTCCTCCAGCGTATAATAGGAAGTCCAGCCGCGCTCTGAAAGGATCCGGTTTAAGTAAGTGGTAAGGATCCGCCCCAGAAACTGAAGAAACAATCTTCCGTCCACTTCCTTATCCTCATCGATCTCGAGCTGCCCAAAATCCTTCCCATTCCACAGATCGTCAAAGCAGTGCGCGAATTCGTCCCTCAGTTCAAAACACTTCCAGACGCTTGCCGCATCTCCCAACCTGTCACTGGCCACAACATACCAGCCGGGCGAATATATTCTATGCTCCTCCAGGCTCATTTCATTCACGATAAATCCTTGTTTGCCTGATCTGTCATTTATCACTGTAAAATACCTGTCATAATAGACACGGTTTTCCGGCTTCGTTTTGCCGGAGGAAAGTTCCTGCCGCCACTGCGCCAATCTCTCAAAAAATTTCTCCTCCTGCAGTTCCACTTCCTTCCTGTCACAGAAGGTGTGAAGATAAACCCCTAACCCATTCTTTCTGTCATCCAGCGTAACCGCGTACAGCTCCTTTTTCTCAAGCGGCAGACGATACCTATCGTAAGAGATCCGAAGCTGATTTCCCTGGATGGCTTCATAGGCAAGAGGATCATCCAAAGGCACAGATACCGCAAACTGGTAAGGACTGTTCAAAAAAACATCCAGCCCGTCTTCCCGCCAGAACTCCCTCTCCAAAAAAAGGGTAACCGCGCGGGGGACAGGAAAACCGGGACGGTGTAAACAGTTCTCTATCGCCCCTGCCCCGGCAAGGTTTCTGGGCAGAACCTGATAATAAAACGGAATGCGGGATTCTTCCCCGGCAACCACTAAGATGGGGATCTGCGGCAGGTTCTCCCGGAAAAACTCCTCCTCCCTGCGGATGGTATCCGTCCATTCCCGGTAGGAGGGAACACTCTTTACCTGAAATGCCAAAAACTCCTTTTCCTGGTTAGTCTCCATCCAGCTCTGGAAAAAAAGGTCCCTCATATGGGGAAGGGTATCAGAGATAAAATCAGCCAGATCAAAATAGGAAAACTCAAGCTCCCCGGGATGGGCATTCTGTGTGCACCACTGCTCAATCCCTTCAAAAGGCGCTTTTTTTCCTTCGCTTATCAGGTAATAGACACCGGTTAAAATGACCACCCACTGTTTGGGAAACACCGTGCGCAGGACTTTGAGCAGCCCGGTTTTTTTGGCCGCCTGTTCCAGCAGAAGGGAAGGACCGGTGGTTAACACCGTACAGAATGAATCCGGTTTTTTTTCAGCAGCACCTTTCTTCCTGCTCGGCACGATCTCCTTTGTCAGAGGATCCAGCTTGCCGACACATTTGCGGCGGTGCTTCGTTTTCTTCTCGGTTTTATCCCAATAGGACTCATTCTCATAAACATAGGTTGTCCCGTTTGGGTTTTTCACATAGACATACGATGAAATGAATGACACCCCCTTCCTGCCTTTTTTTATGTGTATGATTACAGTGTCAAAAGCCTGAGCCCACGGCAGGCAAAGCATGCCAGTAGGTGAAAAGGCTCATTGACGCGCCCCAACAGACGTAAGAAGTGGGGGCTGTGTGCTTGGGCACATGTTTAACCGACCATAAGCGGAGCTTAAGACGGGGCCCCATGAATTCCGAATGTTGAGCAGGATTGTGGAAGCTTAAAAGCAGCGGAACAATCCGTAATCACCTTTTGGCGCCTGCATCATGTGTATATTTAAACGTATTATAACGCTTATACACGAATCTGTAAAGGGTAACCGGGGATTTTTCACGAATTTTTCAAATTTTCCGCCGAATGGAACGCTCAGGAGCTTCCCGCGGGTGCGGGATCACACCCATTCGGCACACAATCAAAAAGCAGGGACTCCTGTCTGGAAAACTTACCCGCAGGGAAGAATCCAAAACCGGGAGAAAAGTACGATTCTCACCAAATTCAGGAAAAGAAGCCTACAGGCTCCCCGGCCGACCGTAAGAGAAAGGCAGACGCTTCCAAGCAAAGCAGGGGAAGAAAATCCCCCTGCCCCGCTTTGTTCCCTGCAAATGCGTCCTTATCCGTTCAGATATGATTCAGGATAAAGCTGTAAATGTCCCGGTAGGTATCCGCTGTGTAATGGACTCCGTCCGCGGTGGAAAACCCTTTCTTCGTAAGGTAGGCGTAACAGTCAAGAAACTTTGCGGGAAACGCTTTCGCAACAGCAGTGTTAAACGTTTCGATCTCCCTGTTCTTTACTTTATAGCCATGCGCCGCTTCCTTTCGCTCGTCCACCGGATTCACCGAGAGAAAAAAGAGCTTCGCTTTGGGAAAATCCTTCACCAGCTTCTGATAATAGCTGATATAAAGACTGCTGTTTGCCAGGTCATTGATGCCAAACGCGAAGACGACTTTCAGTTTCTGATTTCCCGCAAGGTACTGGCGAACCTTCGGACCGGCGTTAGAGATAAGCCAGCTGTAGCCCATCGACACCTTGCCGATGAATTTGGTCCGCGATACCGGGACCGCGCTTTCCATGCCGACCACCCGCGAATCGCCGACAATCAGGCAGTCGATGCTGTTTTCCACCACCTTCGTGCGTTTTCCCCCCGCGTCCAGGTAGTAGCCGTCCACCACGCAGTTCGTTTTTCGCACACCGTTCGCGCCAACGTAGTATTCTCCCACCCACATATTTTTGGCCAGCGAACCGTCCACCTGCAGATAGTAGTACTTTCCGCCCGATCTCACCCACGTATCTTCAAAGCGTACCCCGTCGGCTCCAAAAAAGTAGAGCTTGCCGCCCAGTAAAACCCAGCTGTTTGCCTGGCGTTCCCCCTTCTCATTGACGTAATAGGTCTTGCCGCCGGTCGTCACCTGCTTACCCTTCGCCATCACACCCTTGGCATTAAAGTAGTAGTACTTTCCGCTAATCTTCTGCCATTCGGCAGAGGCGCGGGTGCCGTCTTTTTTCACGTAATAGCGGTTCTTCGATCCCTTTATCCACTGTTTAACTGCGATCGCGCCGTCTTTTCCCTCGTAATAGGTTTCTCCCTTATAGGATACCCAGCCTTTCTTCGCATATCCTTCAGTGTTAAAGTAATAGATTTTTCCGCCGATCGTACACCATACGTCTTTTAAGTATTTCCCGTCTTTCCCGCGGTAGCGCCGTCCCTTGGAAGTTTCTTTCCACGCGCCGGAACTTACCCTGTTCGCTTTCGCCTTGGTGATCATGTTTTCCGCCGCGTTTAAAGATCCGGCAAACGCCAGCAGAAAAACCAGCAGCATGGACAGGAAGGTGATCTTTTTTGCCTTCTGCATATCCTCAAGCCTTTCTTTACAGTTTAGTAATCGAAACCTGTTACTGCACTATAACGCAAAATAAAGAGGCTGTCAAATTTTTCTGATGCATGGAAATCGATCGGAAGGCGGGCTTACCGCCTCCAGGCCGCAGACGGCGGCTGAAAATGACAGAGAAAATAGGAACTTTCAAAGCAGCAGCCAGGAACATTTCATCCTCACAGCAGGGATGCACGGCGTCAAAGAAGGGTCAGCGGTCAGCCCCTTTGGAAGGGGAGGACGCAGTCATTCAGGAAAAGAGCCGAAAAGATTCTCCGCGCTCCCGGACAGAAAAAAGCAGAAACCCAGTCTTTTGTCAAATGCGGATAACAGGACTCGAACCTGCACGGTCTCCCACCAGAACCTAAATCTG
>CAZXSN010000016.1:0-48283 GCA_964643295.1 uncultured Lachnospiraceae bacterium | reverse complement strand
TTCTCCAAAACCTCCCTTTTTCGGCAGGACTCATGGCTCATCTGAAGGAATACAGCAAAAAACACCGGCCATCTCTGACTGGTGTTTTTCCTCTTTGTCCTGAAATTATACGCTGCTTTCGCTCCTGTCTCCTTTCCGTTTCCCAGCGAAAGACCCTTTGTCCCCATCCTGCGGAAAAGTCCTTGGAATGGCGAAGCGCCCTGCGGCATCAAACAAATCTTATGCCCTTTTCCAGTGATCGTCCCATAAGAGAAGCATACCCTTAAACGCCCCGGGCATGAAGGTCTTTTTCAGAATCTGTCACTTGCCGCCCGGCTTAGATGCGGGCTCCCATATTCTCTCTGCTGCCGGGAATTTCTGAAAAAGACCAGTCTCGACATCTCAGGATCCGACTGTGGGTATCGAGCGGAACGCATTTGCCGTCCGATCCAGAACCGCCTCGGTTTCCCTGCAGGAGTCAAGAATCGTATTGCCCATCGACTCCGGCTCCACCAGCACGGCGGTCACCTCCAGTTCTTCCAGCTTTTCCGCATTCAGCAATGCGCCAACCTGTGTGCTAAAGCATGCGCTGGATCCAGCCTCCGCATCCTGTGTTTCCGACTCCGCCGCCGTGGTCACGATATGATTATTGGCAATGTAATTGCCTCTTCCCGCGGTCAGATGGATGACGACTGGTTTTACGCCGGACGGCTTAAGGAACTGCCTGCCGATCGTCTCCGAAATATGATTGGAAATCACGGAGTTGTTGGATCCGCTGATGCAAAGCAGACCATACCCATCGTCCAGGCCATTGTCATAGGCGAACATGGGCGGCCACGGCTCATGGTCACGCAGAAAGTGATTGGAAGCGACCAGATTCTCGGTGCAGCTTCCCTCAAACACCAGCATTCCCGGATAAAACGAATGGAAACGGTTGCCGGTGACCGAGGAGCGGGCGACACCCCGGAAATGCACACTGCTTTTGCCGCGCGGGAAAACATTGTTGGCGGCAATCAGCAGTCCGCCGAAATTTTCCGCAAAGATAGAATACCCGTTGTAACCGGCGCCAATCAGATTGTCCGTGATCTTGGACGCCTGCCCCCAGTCCCGCAGTTCAATGCAGTTTCCGCACTCGGCGATGAAATTGTCATGAATTGACATGGCATCAGCGCCGCAGGCAGTGATTCCGTGCTCCAGGTAGATAAGCCCCATGCCGGTGATCCGAAACGAATCATGCGGGCAGGCGATGAATATCCCCGTCTTCCCGTTACGGTAGGTGTTTTCCGGATCTTTTTCATCCGCTGCTTCCTTCCCCTGGCTGCGCCCCGTAAAATGGATTCCGTCAATACAGAAATCGGCAAATTCCACTGAGCTGATCCTGGGTTCTCCGTCCCGGTTTACGTAAAAGGCGGCTCCTGCCGCTTCATTCTCCCCGCCGTCCGGATTGAGGTCCACAAGAATACGGCTGCCGCCGGGCCACATTTCATGCCAGTCGGCAAGCGCATCAGCGGGAGTATTAAACCTTACGCTGGAGGAAGTAAATCCATGTCCGGCGCCCATGATTTTCAGGAAGCTGATATCAATGACTACCTGCGTTCGAAGGTGATAGTCACCCGGCGGAATGGAAATGACTGCCCCCGGCTTTCCGCCCTCATCCAAGTTGGGATCTGTCTGTCTTCCCCTGATATCGGCGATAATGCTGTTTATCACCGCCCCGATGTCCTCGTGCGCATTTCCGACGGGCCATTCGGTCACATCATAATAATTTTTACCGGCCATAGCCAGAACCTCCTTCTCCTGATCTGACGGAGAAACTCTTTCACAGAACAAATGGATCCATGCTCTGCATCCATGTTCGGAATGTTTCAGAAAATAACGCTTCCTCGCGTAAAAGCTCTTTGGTCCAAAACATGCACTCTTACCGGAAACACTCCTTCATCCCGAAGGATTCGTATTCCCGGATCACAGCCCTTCCTCCGTGTGCGCGGATCGAAAGCCAGTTTTGCGCATTCCCGGCAAAGATATTGTTCGCGTGGTTATTCCGGTACTGATCTGTAAAGATTTCCAGTGAGCTCTGATCCGAAAAAACATGAATGTCAAGCTCTTCTTTTCCTTTCAGAAACAGAGTGCTGCGCGAAACACCCCTGCTCCAGCCATCCGATTCATTTCGGTCTACCCACATCTCACCATGTCTGAAATCAAACATGCAGACGGTCTTTTTCCCCTCTCCGCAGCGAAAGTCAAGCTCCAGTTTTTCCGCATTGGTCTTGCGAAGATCGACTTTCAGCTTCATTTCAAATGAGATTCCGTCGCCCGCACACAGTTCCCGGCTCTCTTCCGTAACCGTGAAGCTCTCCTCCCGGTATGCGTCCGTACGCAGGCTTTCCAGTTCCCGGATCGGCACAAACTGCAGCGTGTGGTCCGGCATCATGCGTATCTCCCGCGGCAGATTGAAAAACCCGCACCAGCCCTCCCGATAGGTCGGCCCCCAGTCTTTCCAGAACGGCATCCACTCCCACTCGTTTGCCCATGCCACTGCGATCCGCCTTCCGTCCGGCGCCAGAAACGTCTGCGGCGCATAATAATCCATGCCGCGGTCGATGGCACCCGAGAGGCGGCTGACAAATTTCCCTGTGGCATAGTCAAAATCTCCCACCAGATAAACTGCCGTATTGCCTCCGGAGCGCACCGGCGAACATGTGAGCACATAGGAATCGCCCAGGCGAAAGAAGTCCGGGCATTCCCACATACTTCCCCATTCCCCATGGTTGTCCGTCAGGACATTGACATACTCCCAGTGCAGCATATCCGGTGAGCGGTATAAAAGCGCCTGCCCAAGACCGCTGCAGCCTGCCCCGCATACCATGTAAAAGCTCCCATCATGCTCCCAGACTTTCGGATCACGAAACTGGCTGGGCAGCACACCCTCCGGGGCTGTCAGGACAGGATTGCCCTCATATTTTTCAAAATGAATCCCATCCCCGCTCCACGCGATGCACTGTGTCTGCTGAAAGCCGTTCCCATGATCTGACATCGCGGTAAACATCACATACAATTTCCCGTCATGCTCGATCGCGCTCCCGGAAAAGCAACCGCCCCGCAGATGATCGTCATAGGGTTCGCTTGGCGCGAGGGCCAGCGGCAAATACTCCCAGTGCACAAGATCGCTGCTGACAGCGTGCCCCCAGTGCATGCAATCCCAGAAACCGTAATAAGGATTGCACTGATAAAAAAAGTGGTATTTTCCCCGGAAATAAATCAGGCCATTGGGATCATTGATCCAGCCTGTCTGCCCCATGAAATGGTAATGCTGACGCATGAGACCCCGGCTCACGGCTTCCCGGTTCCTCTCAATCGCCGCCTGCGCCCTTTCGATATTTTCCGCCATCCGTTCTTTCGGCATAGATTCCTCCAATCCCAGGTCAGCCCTTTACCGCGCCGCTTGTCATACCGCGGACAATATACCGCTGTGCCGCAAGAGTCAGAATCATCACGGGGAAGCTGAACAGAAACGCGCCCGCGCACATCGGACCGAGATCCAGGCTGTAAGCGGATAAAAATCCTGCCAGACCCACGGTAAACGTCTTCGCGTTCATGCTTGTGAGCAGCAGCGCAATCAGGAAATCATTCCACGCCAGAAACAGTGTAAAGATAAATGCCGTCGCAAGTCCCGGCGCACAGATCGGCAGAATCACCTTCCAGAACGTCTGAAAACTGCTCGCGCCGTCTATGTAGGCCGCTTCATCCAGGGTTGTGGGGATGCCTTCGTAAAAACTCAGCATCGTCCACATCACGAAGGGCATATTGACCGCAGCGTAGACGATAATCAGGGCAATCCTCGTATCATACAGACCCATGTCGCAGATGAGACCGTAAATCGGCACCGCAATGCTCGATGTCGGAATCATCTTCAGGCACAGTACCAGCACCACCAGAAACACAGAAAGCTTTGCCCCGGACCTTTGTATCGCGTAAGCCGCAAGCGATCCGAGCACAAGGGCGATCAGGGTGCTGATCAGCGACGTGGAGAGGCTGTTGAACAGATATTTCCATACATCCATCCGCTCAAACAGACCCTTAAAATTTTCGACCGAAAAAGTTTTGGGGAAGAACGAAGGCGGCACGGCAACAACCTCAGAGCCCGGCTTAAATGCGCAGCAGATTGTATAAATATAGGGAAACAGCCAGAATACGCTGAGAACGACCGATACCACGATGCCGATTCTTTTTCCAATGCTCATTTTCATTTTCCCAACCTCCTGTCAGCCGTCTCAGCTTATTTTCTTCTTCGGGTTCCAAAGGCTCTGCATAAATACCAGGGTGAAGAGCACAAGCACAAAAATAAATACCACTGCCATCGCGCTTGCATACCCAACCTGATTGTACCGGGTGAGCGTCTTATAGATCACGATGCTGAGAGTCTCTGAAGAACTGTTCGGTCCGCCTTCCGTCATCGCCCAGATGATGTCGAATGTACGCGCTGCGTCGATGATACGGACCGACAGCGCCGTAAGCAGTACCGGTTTTATATTCGGAATCTTGATCAGAATGATCTGCTGGAGCATGTTGGCGCCGTCGATTCGCGCCGCTTCCAGCATCCCGGAGTCAAGGCCCTGCAGACCCGCTAAAATCATCAGCATCATGTAGGGAGTCGTCAGCCAAATGTCCGCAAGACAGCAGGCGATCAGAGACCATTTTGGATCCGCCAGCCAGAGGATGTCACTGCTGCTGGAGAGAATGCCCACCCGCGTCAGCAGTTCGTTGACAATACCGAAACTGGAACTTAACATCAGCTTCCAGATCAGGCCGGCCACCAGCGGAGCGATCATCAGAGGCGTCATCATGATCGAGCGCACGATTTTGCTGCCTTTGTAATTCAGTTCAAAGAACAGGGCAAAAATCAGGCCAGCAACTGTTTCAACCGACACAGCCAGCAGGATATACACTACCGTATTTTTCAGCTGCTTTAAAAATCCGCCCGCGGTAAAAGCCCGGGCATAATTCGCCAGGCCGACAAACGTCCGGTCGCCTGTAATTCCGATGTCATAAAAACTGTCCCTGATCATGATCAAAATCGGATAAATCAGGAATGCACCCATGAACAATGCTCCCGGCAGGAAAAAAAGCAAAAGAGTTTTCTTGGAAATCAATCTCATGTTCCGCACCACCTTCCCCAGACAGTTACCCGCGATGCAGGCCCAAGGACTGCTCCGCCGCTTCGCATCTTCCGCAGTCCCTTCCCGTATTCGCAGACCGTCCTCCCAAACACTGAAACCTAGGTTTACAGTATGAAAAAGGGTGTCCCCAAGCTGTTCGAAAGACTTTGGGAACACCCTGCACATGTCCGTTTATTATTTGCCGATTGCCTCAATCTCAGAAGCAGCTGATTCCAGTGTGCTTACTACATCCGCGCCGCCGATGCAGGATTCCACAACGCCCGTCAGCACTTGCTCGATCTGGGCCCAGGTCGTTACCATCGGCCTCGCCTGCGACTGCTCAGCAGCAAGCGTCTCCAGAACTGCCGTTGTATGCTCGTTGCCCGCTTCTTTCGCAGCTTCCTCATAAACGGAAGTTCTGCCCGCGATCTTCAAAGTCAGATCCATGTAGTCCGCATTGTGGTCATACATATACGCGACATACTGCTGTGCCAGTTCTTTGTTCTCAGAATTCTTCATCACGCACTCATACCACGGGCCAGTCGTCGCCCCAATGCCCGCGCTGCCCGCGATCATGGGAGCGCAGCCAACCTTATCCGCGCCGAGCGCTTCCACTGCCGCCGGATACTGATGGCTCCAGTTAAGCTGCATTGCGATCTGGCCATTCTTGAAAAGCTCCTGAGATTCCGTTGCCGCCGTAGCTAAAGCGTCCGCTGGCGTATAATCTGCGTTTGCATTCTCCACTATGAAATTCAGAGCGTCCACGTATGCCTGATCAGTCAGGTTTACATTCCCGTCCGCATCAAAAACAAGACCCTTCGCGCCTGCCTGGCAGGCCGCATCCAGGAAGGAGCAGACCGCGTCGGAACCGCTGCCGAACACACAGGTGCCTTTCATCTCATCCGTGGTCAGTTCCTGAGCCAGCGCCTGATATTCTTCCCAGGTCTTCGGAACCTTGTCCTCCGGAATCAAATCTTTTCTGTAGATCAGGATCTTCGCATTGACCCACATCGGATAGCCAAGCAGGTTTCCGTTCACCGTTCCGCTCTCCTCCAGTGTCGGCAGGAAGTCGCTTGTGTCCACATCCGTTAAAGGTTCAATCGCATCGGCAAAGGCCGCCAGCCAGACGAAGTCCAGACACGCTACGTCGTGCGCAGCCTGATTCGCACGGATTTCAGTAGAAATCTTGTCATACATACCGGTATAGGCAACAGCGTCCACAATCACCTTGCAGCCGGTCTCGGCTTCAAAGTCCGCCGCCGTAGCGTTCGCCAGAGCCTCCGCCGGCGAGCCGCTTTCAACCATTACCGTGATACTTTTCTCTTCTGCGTAGCCCGTACAGGGAAGCGCAAGAGAAGCCGCCACAGCGGATGCGAGTAATACACTGAGAACCTTCTTTTTCATGTCTTTTTCCTCCTTGTGATTGTTATGATTGTCTCTTTGCCTCTGCAGTCTGCCTCCCGCAGCCGCTGTCTTTATCGGTACGGCCCGGCAGACTGGTGCTGTCTCGTTGCTTTGGTTCCCTCTTTCTCATTGTGGAACGCGTTCCATATCCGGGTAAAAAATAAACGTCATTATCGATGCGTGATTTCGCGTTCCATTCTTTTCCAAATGGAACGCGTTCCATTTGTCTATATCATATCTGTTTTTCCGAGGACAGTCAATACTTTTTTTGCAAAATGTTCTTTTTTGTGAAAACTATCTAATTTTCACCCCTCATTTTTGTGCATATTCACGGTACAACGGTTGTATTCCCCTTCCGAAGCGTCACCCCGAGCAGCACCTGTTTGTTTGTGTATTCCCTGCCTGCGATCAGATCGCCCAGCAGCCGCACAGATTCCCGCGCAAGTTCCGCCACCGGCTGCACGATGGCAGTCATGCTCGGTTCCACCAGTTCCGTGAGGAAGGTCCCGTCATAAGCGACGAATTTCACATCCCGCGGTACTTTCCGATGTCTGCGGATCGTTTCATTCATACACGCAATAGCCATCTCATCCACCGCAAACACACCGTCAAAATCGTTTCTGTCCGCAAGGACCTTTTCGACAATCTCCTGATAGTAGGCGAAATCCATCCTGTTCCACTCCAGCTCATAGGGAATGGTCTTCACATGATTGCAGGCCATCACCCGTTCAAACTCAAAATGTCTCTCATGATACGGCGACTCGACTGCCAGGGAACCCCTGAAATGGAGGACATTCCGGCATCCGTTGCGGATGAGCGCCTCCGCGGCCAGACGCCCGCCTTCCTTGTGGTCGACTGCGACCACGGGAATGTGCTCTCCGATATATCTGTCCAGGGCCACGATCGGCTTCTGGATTTTCCTGTAATGCTCCACGTTTAAGGAGTGAACGCCTGTGATCACGCCGTCCACGATGTGCCGGTTCAGCATGTCCAGATATTCCATCTCCGCATTGCTCTCATTCTGTGTATTGCAGAGCATCATTTTAAAACCGGCTGCATACAGTTCCGCTTCTGCATAATTCACAAACTGTGAAAAAAACGGATTCGCGATATTCGGAACCAAAACGGCAATGATGCCGGTTCGCTTATGGTAAAGCTGCCGGGCAAGCTCGTTCGGCGTATAGTCCAGTTCCTTCATCGCATCTTCAATTTTTTTCCGCGTCGCCTCCGCCACATAACCGCTGTTGTTCAGCATTCTCGACACAGTCCCCACACCGACGCCGGCATGCCTGGCGACATCCTTGATCCCAGCCATCTGGCCTCATCCCCTCCCCGAAACAGTTTCCGTTCACAAAAACAGCGCGGCGGGCCGCTTTCCTGCCCACTGATCTTTGAGCACTGCTTTAGATTAAATGGTATCCCTCCAAATGTCAAATCTTTTTTTCGTTCAGGATTTCTGTGAACTGCTGGTTTTCGCGCCGATGAAAGGATGAGAACGTCAAAAGCCGACGTCCCCCCAATGCTCCTTTGCACACTTTAAAAACAGAATATATATTTGTAGATTTTCCTGCCTGTATTCTTCACAGTATACATCCGTTTCGGCAGAAGTGCCGCCATTTTTCTGTCCGTATCCGCCTGCAGTCCCTATATTTTATTCTTGAACATGTGCAATGAGATGATTACAGCGTCAAAAAGCATGAGCTTTCGGCTGAAAAGCTGCTAAAGGTAAAAGGGCTTATTCGCTGTCTAACACCAAACAGAGGTAAGAAGTGGGGTGCTGTGTGCTTGGGCACATGTTTAACCGACCATAAGCGGAACTTAAGAAGGTGTCCCAGAATTTAAGAATGCCAAGCAGGACTGTGGAAGCTTAAAAGCAGCGGAACAATCCGTAATCACCTTTTGATGCCTAAGTCATGAGATTGGACAATGGAAGACATCTATGTGCTTAAATTCCCTCTCTCGTTTTGCTCATCCGCAAGCGTTTGTGTTTATAAATGTCCTGATGCAGCCGCAGATGCTGCCTATTTTTTCCCAGACGGAAAACGATCTGTAGTCCATCCCTTCCAAATGAACTCCGTCATCCAGACGCAGGCAGGATGCATCTGGATAAATACAGAAAAAAACAGCGGCCATCTCTGACTGGTGCTCTGGTTTTTCCCTATCCTGAAATTAAACGCCTCTTTCGCTGCGGCAGCTTTTCCGTTTCATGATTAGAAGAATCCCTTTGTTCCTTTCCCGGGAAAAGTCCTGAATGCCGGGCTCCCCTGCGGCATCGGACAAGTCTTCTGCTTTTCTATCGATCCTGCCATAAAAGAAATAACTCCTTAAGAGCCCTATACTTTAAAGCCTTTTCCCCGTCTCTGTCACTGGCTCTCCTTAAGGGAAGCGGACTCCTGTTTTCTCCTCTGGTACTCTTTTCCCCAGATTTCCATGGCATCCAAGATCGGTTTGAGGGTGCACCCCAACTCTGATAAGGCATACTCTACTTTGGGAGGCACTTCCGGATAAACAGTGCGCGTGATGATCCCGTCCGCCTCCATGGAGCGCAGACACTCCGTCAGCACCTTCTGACTGATTCCGTCCAGGTCCCTCTGCAGCTCATTGAAACGCCAGGGGCGCTTAAGCAGGTTTCGAATGATTAAGAGTTTCCACTTGTTGCCGATCACATGCACGGTTGTCGCCACGGGACAATCCGGAAGCAGTTCCTCTTTTGTTTTCATTATGCGCCTTCTTTCCCGCAGAATCGATGGTTACAAAGCTATTCTACGGGATCAGAGCCATGTGGTCAATAGGTTACAAAAAAGTGCCTACTTGTAAGGCTTTCCAATACCGGTACAATGATAGATACAGAGAGTTTTTCGCCTCTGAAACCGAGAAAAGGAGGACTTATTCTATGGCACTTTCCAATCTAGCCGGATGGACAAAACAGATGACTCCATCCGCCTGCGGTACTGCATGCGGGGCTGCCGATAAACCGGAAGAAAAACCCGCGGCCTGCGGCTCTGCCTGTGGTGCTGCTGATAAACCGGAGGAAAAACCCTCCGCATGCGGCTCTGCCTGCGGCGCTGCCGATAAACCGGAGGAAAAACCCTCCGCATGCGGCTCTGCCTGCGGCGCTGCCGATAAATAGGCGGATCCAGCCATATCTGCTCCCGGCGGGAGAAATCCTGCCGGGAGCAGGCGGTCAGACTCTTTTCGTTTATCAATCTCACAACCAAAAGCGGGGACTTTCGCATGAAACAATACTTTTCCTTTCAGTGGCATATCACGGATGAGTGCGATCAGCGGTGCAGACACTGTTACATCTACTCCGGCGACACCCATAAAAAGCCGGATTCCATGAGCTTTTCGCAGATGGAGGACACCTTGTATAACTGTCTGGACTTCTGTGAAGTATACGACAGGCTCCCCTATTTTTACCTTACCGGCGGCGATCCCATTCTGCATCCGGATTTCTGGCGGCTGCTTTCCCTGTTCAAAGACCGCGGCATCCCGTTTACGATTATGGGCAATCCGTTTCATTTAGACGACGAGGTCTGCGAAGAGATGAAAAGCTACGGGTGCGAAAAGTATCAGCTTTCCCTTGACGGTCTTAGACAGACCCACGACTGGCTGCGCAGACCCGGTTCCTTTGACTGCACAGTGGAAAAGATCGGCTGCATCAACCGCTCCGGTTTGCGAAGTGTGCTCATGACCACCGTATCCAAATTAAACCTCGCAGAAATCCCGGGTATCATTGACACCGCGGTCTCCGCAGACGTTCACGTCTTCGCCTTTGCCCGCTATGTGCCGACAGGCGGCGAACTGGAAGCTTTTCTGACCCCGCAGGAATACCGCTCGCTGCTTGCTCTCTGCGATCAGAAATTCCGGGAATACGAGGCAAAAGGCTGCCGGACCTTCTTTAACAGGAAAGACCATCTGTGGACTCTCTACGAATACGAAACCGGAGCTTTCCAGATCCCGGCGAATGCGAAAGAGGGAATGATCTACGGAGGATGCAACTGCGGAAACTGCCACCTCACGATCCTGCCCACAGGGGACATCTGGGCCTGCCGCCGCGTTGTCGGCAGCAAAGTGGGAAACGTGTTTACAGACCGGCTTGCCGATGTGTGGGTGTGCGAGATGGAAGCCTACCGCGAATATGAGAAATTTAAAAAATGCGGAAAATGCGAACTGAAAGCCTTCTGCCGGGGCTGCCCCGCCGTAGCCAAGGGCACAAACGGAGACTTTTACGATGCCGATCCGCAGTGCTGGAAAGAAGCGGAAGGAAGTGCGTCCGCGTGAGTGATCTGATGGAAACAATCCTGCACCGCAGGACAATCAGACGGTTTGAAGAGACACAGGTAAAAGAGGAGGACCTTTTAAAGATCCTTGAGGCAGGACTCTATGCGCCAAGCGCCGGGGGAAGACAGAGAGTGCTGTTCGCGGTCTGCCAGGATAGGGAGACAAACGAACGGCTGGGACGCATCAAACGGGCGAATTCCCATCCGCGCATGGCGACCGCTGACAGCTTCGTCTCGAAGGATCAGCCCAGCATCGCGGACGATCCGGCAATCCGGAATGCGTTTTATGACGCGCCTACGGTGATCACCCTGTTTGCCCCGAAAAACTTTCTCTTTGCCGCCGAGGACTGCGCCTGCGCGGCGGAAAACATGATGCTGGCGGCGGATTCTCTGGGAATTGGCTCCTGCTACACCGGACAGGGCTGGCTCGCCTTCGCCGATCCGTTCGGACAGGAGATCCTGCGCCGCTGGAACATTCGTCCCGATACCTACGCGGTCATGCAGCTTCTGCTGGGATACCCCAGAAAAGAAGATGCCCATCCTTCGCCAAAGTCCCGAAAAGAGGGGCGAATTCTCAGAGTTTAAGGAGGTGCCGTTATGGATGCACAGACGTGTTTGAAAAAGCTGCAGTACGTGGGAGTCCTTTCGTTCGCCACGGTTGACGAAACCGGCGCTCCGCAGGTGCGAAACATCAGCGCCATTCACTACGAAGCGGACAGACTGCTGATTTTTACCGCCAGAGGCAAAAACTTCTGCCGGGAGCTTCTAAATGACGGCCGGGTGCAGGTACTGGGATACACCAGGTACAAAGAAATGATCCGCCTCTCCGCAAAGGCGGTTCCGGTTCCCGATGATGAGCAGGCACACTGGATCGATGTGATTTTTAATGAACAGCCGTATCTGTCAAACGTATATCCGGGTACTACCCGCGGCACCGCGGGGATCGTCTTCGAGATCAAAGACGGACAGATCGAATACTTTAACCTTTCCGTTCACCCGATCTTCCGCGAGAGCTATCCTTTTGGCGCGGGATGTGTGCTGCGAAAAGGGTATGAGATCTCCAGCCGCTGCGTCGGATGCGGAAAATGTCTGAAAAACTGTCCGCAGGGCTGCATCGAAAACGGAAAGCCGTACCGGATCCTGCAAAATCACTGCCTGCACTGCGGAAACTGTCAGGCCGTCTGTCCGGCCAAAGCGGTCGATCGGATCGGATAAGCGCGATGCCTTTCCCGCTGAATCTGTTTGCTCCCGCTTTGGATTTCCTTTTTCTTAAGTGTCCCGTCTTCCTGCCTAGCTGCCTTTTTCACAGGCGAAAGAGCACTCCCGGGAAGCAGGGATCACCCTTGCGGGAAATGCTTTTTCACCTCATTTAGGAACCGCTTCGCAACCGGCGTAAACACCGGATGATTTTTCCAGACCAGGTAAATCCTGGTCTCCAGCTTCGGGATAAGAGGCCGAAACGCCAGTCCGCTTTCAGGACCCGTATCCACCAGATGATCAAAGGTTAACAGGTACCCCAATCCCTCCTTTACGAAGATCGAGGCATTGTAGGAGAGACGAAAGGATCCTTCCAAACGCAGGCGGTCCATCTGGCTGCCGCACCACTGGGGAAGATCTCTCTCCCAGCCCTGTCCGGAGCAAAAAAGAGGCAGTCCCACCAGATCTTCTTCCGTGATGCCCTCTTTCGCCGCCAGTGAAGAATCCGCCGGCATCACAAGTCCCCAGATATCCGGCTCCGGGAAACAGAGGGATTCGTACTTTGCAGCATCCGGCATCTCGGCCAGCACCGCGAAATCAAACAGTCCCCTGTCCAGCTTCTCCGTGACCTGTTCGGTATCCCCGCTGGTGATATGGTACCTCAGATTCGGGTACAGGGTGCGAAATTCCCGGATTTCTCTGGCAAGGTAGCGGATCTGGCAGGATTCCGCAAGGCCAAAGTAAATGTCCCCGCCCGTTCCCTCATCGAGCGAGCCAAACTCCCCGAGGATTTTGTCGGCCATGGAGACGAGATCCTCCGCCCGTTTGCGAAGCAGATGCCCTTCCTCGGTCAGTTCGATGCTGAAGCTGTGGCGAAGAAACAGCTTCCTGCCAAGTTCCTCTTCCAGGGCCTGGATCTGTTTAGACAGGGTAGGCTGCGTCACGTGCAAAAGTTCCGCCGCCCGGGTCATGTTCTCCTCCCTGGCCGCCGCCAGAAAGTAGCGAAGCGTGCGTATCTCCATCTTACAATTCTCCTTCGTGATATTCCTTTTTTTTATATCATGATATGCATTATAGCCATTTGTAAAGTTTCGGTCAAGGGAGTATTCTTAATACAGGAAAACGGCTCTGCGCCTGAAAAAAGCAAAACTCTTGGAAAGGATGGATTTACATGGCACTGCATCTGACAGAAGAATGGGACAAAACTTTCCCGAAAAGCGACAAAGTTAACCACTTCAAAGCAGCATTTCCCAACCGCTACGGAATCACCCTGGCGGCAGATCTTTATACTCCCAAAGATATCCCCGGAAAACACGCGGCCATAGCTGTGTGCGGACCGTTCGGCGCCGTCAAGGAGCAGGCAGCCGGATTGTACGCGCAGACGATGGCGGAGCGCGGATTTTTAACCCTCGCCTTTGATCCCTCTTTTACCGGGGAGAGCGGAGGGGAACCCCGTTTCATGGCCTCCCCGGACATCAACACCGAGGATTTTCAGGCGGCCGTCGATTTTCTCTCTGTACAAAGTTCTGTCGATCCCGAAAGAATCGGAATCATCGGCATCTGCGGCTGGGGCGGCATGGCGCTGAACGCGGCAGCACTCGATACGCGAATCAAGGCGACCGCCGCCATAACCATGTATGACATGGCACGGGTCAATGCCAAAGGATATTTTGACGCCGAAGATTCCGCCGACGCCCGCTTTGAAAAGAAGAAGGCCATGAACGCGCAGCGCACCCGGGATTTTTCCTCCGGCTCCTACCTGCGCGGCGGGGGAGTGGTCGATCCGCTGCCCGCTGATGCCCCATTTTTTGTGAAGGACTATCATGACTATTACAAGACGCCGCGCGGCTATCATCCGCGTTCCCTAAACTCCAACGAAGGATGGAACGTCATCGGATGCATGAGCTTTTTCAATCAGCCAATCCTGCAGTATGTAAACGAGATCCGCTCCGCCGTGCTGCTCGTCCACGGGGAGAAGGCACACTCCTGTTACTTCTCGAAAGACGCTTACGCGGCGATGATGAAGGACAATCCCGTTCCGGAAAACAAGGAACTGCTCCTCATCCCGGGAGCGGTCCATACTGACCTCTACGACGGGGGCGGGAAAGGACTGATCCCGTTTGAAAAGCTGGAAGAATTCTTCAACACCTACTTAAGCGAAGGAGTTTCAGCCCAGTGAAAAAACGAACGCTTCCCATTTTCTTTACGCTCTGCCTGCTGCTTTCGTTTCCCTCGTCTTTCTTTGGTGCGGGCCTTTCTGAAGATTACAGCAAACCGCAGGAAGCGCAGGAAACTTCGCTTACTGCCGCGCAGGAAGATTCCGCGAAAAGATCAGCAGGTGTCGGTGTCTTTGACTTTGAGACAAAAACAGTCCTGCTTAACAGCGGCTATGAGATGCCCATCCTGGGGCTTGGCACCTACAGCCTTTCCGATGAGGAATGCTATAACTCCGTAACCGCGCTGCTTGACGCGGGCGGACGGCTCATCGATACGGCCTACATGTACGGCAACGAAAAAGCTGTGGGAAGAGCGATCCGGGACTCCGATGTGCCAAGAGAAGAAATCTTTGTCATCACGAAGATCTATCCCGGAGAACAGTTCGCGCATCCTGAAGAAGCGATCCAGGATGCCCTCGACAAACTGGATATCGGCTATATCGACATGATGCTTCTGCATCACCCGGGAGAAAATGATGTGAGCGCCTATCAGGCGATGGAACATGCCGCGGCGGAAGGAAAAATCCGCTCCCTCGGCCTCTCCAACTGGTACATAGAGGAACTGACAGAATTTCTTCCGCAGGTTACCATTACACCCGCACTGGTGCAAAACGAGATCCATCCCTATTATCAGGAAACGGAAGTGGTCCCCTTCATCCAGGAAAAGGGAATTGTGATGCAGGGTTGGTATCCGTTCGGCGGCAGAGGACACACGGAAGAACTGTTCGCGGATGAGACGATCGTAAATATCGCAAACGCGCACGGTGTCACGCCCGCCCAGGTCATTCTTCGCTGGAACCTGCAGCGGGAAGTCGTCGTCATCCCGGGATCTTCCAACCCCGATCACATCCGGGAAAACCTGGATGTTTTTGGATTTGAACTGACAGAAGAGGAGATGAATCAGATCCAGGGGTTAAACCGGGACGAAAAACACGACTGGTATTAGAATCCTTAGCCAGTATTCTCCAGATGAAGGATACTCAGAGAAGTAAAAAACTCCCCATCGGCGCTCTGCCTGTGGGGAGTCTATCTTTGTCCGCAGACTGCTGTCTTCCAAAGAGGGCTGCTGGTCCTTTAGCTGGACGAATCCCTTAGGAACTTTAGGAACCGTCACAAACCAAAATGTCCTGTCTGGAAAATGTCATCCTTACAAACGCTGATTTTTCACGCATGAAAACTCATGCGCTGCCTGATAAACGATCGCTTTGTTTATTCACTTTCCGTTTGAGCTTAACCGATATAAACTGTGGGAATCAGTCTGTTTAACAGGTAAGATACAGCTTGTTTTTTATGTTCACACGCTTCTCAGAGAAAACTGGCAGCCTTGTCTGCCAGCACTATATACTATATAAGAAATAAGAAAGTTACCGCTTAAATCCCCTGATGATATAATTCCAGGATTTATTTGGACCGGCTGTCTCCATATCGATCGAACACACCCTGTCATCGTCATCTTTTAATTCCGTCTGATACTTACCTGTATCATCTGCGCACACAACACGCAATTCCCTGTCTGCGCCCGGGGAGGAAATCAGACTGACAATGGAATTAATATCTATGAAACGCTTTCCCTCCCAGGTTTTTGTAGTGAAGCAAAAAAGACGATGTTCCACCCTATTCCACTTTGAAGTCCCTGAAGGAGGAAGATGAGACACATGAATCTCAAGCCCGGTTTCCTGCGCAAAAAGCGCAAGTTCATATTTCCATAACTGAAAACCCCATCCGCTGCAGTCTTCCCCATCACAGTTAATGTACAGCTTTTGAGCATCCGGGAAGGAAGGTCTGCCGACAATATTCCACCATCGGCGAATGCTTTCCGCAGCAAGAGCGATTGTGTCATGGTCCGTTCCAAGGTTCACATAACCCGTATTCTGGCTGACAGGATATACAGCATAAGGAGCGGCCTTGCCTAATTTAGGCAGAGGGAAATCAGAGCAAAATGTCCTTCCTGAATTCTTCGCCTTCCGGTATCCCTGTCCATTATCTTCGAATTCTCCAAAGAGTTCTTTCTTCCTGGTATCCGCTGAAATAACCGGTAAACCGGCATCTATAAATTCTTTTGATTTTGTGTTTATGTATTCAAACTGAGCATCTCGGTCTCTGCGCGTTTTTCCTTCCCGCATCATTTTCTGGTTTGCCTGTCTGCTGTATCCGAGTTCCTCCAACGCGCGTGATACCACATCCTTGCCCGCAGTTATGCGAAATTTCTCTTCCAACAGTGAGGAGATATCCCGGAGGCTGAGATTTGTCCAGGAGATCATTTTCTCCTTTCCCCCGTCTGCGCTCTCCTCTATAATGGCCTCAATACTGGATAAAAGAGCAGGTTCAATCTCTTTCAGGGGTTTTCTTCCGCCTCCGGAATTTCGCATATGCCCAGATTCTGACTGTACGCCGGTTTCGATCTCTAGGATGCCGGATCGAATTGTCCGAACGTCCATATGACTGATGTCGCTTACAAGTTTGATTCCCCCATGTCCGTATCCTTTTGCCAGACATCCGGCCAGGATACGTCTTTGCTGTTCATTGAGATATTTAGGCATGACCGCGAATACCTGTTCAATCATTTTTTCGCGCTTATCTTCATCTGCCATCTGCACCTGAATCCTCCTTTGATGCTTCCAGGCATCCAGTATATCACAGAAAATCAAATGATGCAGTCTGTTTCGCGAAAGCTTCTTACCGCTTAAAAGTTTCCGGACTGCCTGAAAACCTTAAGGATCCAAAGGCTTCCGTTAATTTGTCTCCTCCTCAATCCTTGCCGCATCGTCCGTGCAGATGGCTTTCCCGTTCTCAAAATAGATGCTCTGGATTCCGTCCTTCGAAAGACTGAAAAGAGCCTGCGAATCAAACTCCTCCGCGATATAGACGGGAATAAGCTTAAGCAGAATATCTGCGCAGCCTAAGCTTTCAGAATACGCGGTCAGATCGTTTACCGCGCTTTTGCACAGTCCGTCCGCCGTATCCAGGTAGGGAGTACATATACTTCCGTCAGGCACCTCTGCGTAATAACGGTTCGCGCTCTCATTGAGCGGATAACTGCGCAGACAGACGATGCTTTGCGCACCCTGGTAATGCAAAACACCGGGAGTGCGGATCACGCCGTCTGATCCGTCGTAGAGATTTAAGGAGTACTCCGTCGCACTGCCGGTATCCAGGCTGCGGGAAAAGCCGTCAAAACTTGAGAGGGTGCCGACCGTAAAGCCTCCCTCGATGAGCCGTTTCGCCAGATAGTCCGCGATAAACGCGTTCTTCATCCAGTAAAAATCGATGAAGCTTTCGATCTCCTCCTCTTTGGCGAAAGAAAGATACTCGTCGGATACAGAAAGCCGCACCCGGCTGTGACCTAAAAGTTCCAGATTTACCTGCGCAGGATCCAAAGCAAAGGCGCAGACTTTCGCGAACCAGCCGCGTAAAGCGTCATTCTGGCGCGGATCAAAATCCGCTGTTCTTACCGGATCGTCACAGTAAAACACGCCGTCATAGATCTCATAGACAGGAGCCAGATACAGGGAACGGTCCCCGCTTGCTTCGATCTTGGAAAAAGCCTCATAAAGCGGCGCTTCCACTTCAATCTCCTCATTCGGATGGACGTTCAGATAGCGGACGTTGTGGGTTGCACCCGCTTCGTTTGTATCCGCGGCATAAGCTTCGATACGGCCCGCGTCCAGGGCAGAGAGCGTTTTTTGCCGTGCTTTTTTCGCACCAGGCGAATCGGCAAGCCCTGCCGCGGCACCGTCCGCAGAGTGTGTTTCCAAGTCTTCCCTGTCTTCTTCCCCGGCAGACGATTCCCTGCCTAAATCTAACGCAGTATCAGATCCCTGCTCCTTTTCTTCTCCGGCGGTCTCTTCTTCCCCGGCGGTAAGCTCCTCATCGTTTGAAAAGAGGCGGTAGGCATCCCGGCAGGCGTCCTCGTACAGGGCGGTAAGCGCCCTGCGTTCGCTTCGCGGAGATGCACTCGTCCCCAGCGGATAGAGAAACGTAAAATCACCGGAACAGTCCGCTTTTCCGGAGGCCGCCTCGATCTCGGTCCAGCCGGATTTTTCAGAGAATCCGCCTGTTAACGCATAAAGAATCAGCAGGACGCCGCCAAGGAGCAGCACAATGGCAAGCGCCAGGCGTACTTTCGTATGCCTGGCGTCCAGTTCTATTTTTTCTACCGGCTTCGGATGATTTTCGCGCCGGTCCCTGGCCTGGCGACTCAATCAGATCACCGCCAGCACAAGGAGAATGCCAAAGATCAAAAGGATGGCCAATATTACAGCAAAGCCGTAGACGGCTCCCTTCTTGCAGGCCTTGTAATTGCGCAGATACCTGTGCTTCTTGAAAAGTTCCGCGGCGATGATGCCTATAGGCGGCAGGAGAAACGAAAGCACCGAAAACCAGATGCTTCCGGTATCGTGCACCGGAGCGCTCAAAAACTGCTCTTCCGCCGCCTGGTCAATCGCTTCCTGGGAAACCTGCTGCACCGGGGTATCCGGTCCCGCGATCTGAATCGGCTTAAGCGGCACCCCACGCTCACGGATCGCCTTATACTCCTCGATCTCCTTCTTGTTCCCGTAAATGTAATGGTCATGTCCGATGCAGACAAATTCCGGCTTGTCCACGCTATAGTCATGCATGGACGGATCGTAAATATACTGCACCTTATTTTTCTCCAGCTTCGGATCCGGGATGGGAATCGCCGAGATCAGCGAGTGGGTGTACGGATGCAGCGGGAAGTCAAACAGTTCCTCCGCCTCCGCCACTTCCACGATGCGCCCCTTATAGATCACGCCGATCCTGTCCGAGATAAAGCGGACGATCGACAGATCATGCGCGATGAACAGGTAGGTTACCTGCTTCTCGCGCTGAAACTTTTTCAGCAGGTTTAAAACCTGCGCACGGATGGACACATCCAGCGCCGAGATCGGCTCATCGGCGACGACCAGTTCCGGCTCCATGACCATGGCTCTGGCGAGACCGATCCTTTGCCGCTGTCCGCCGGAAAACTCATGCGGATATCTCGTCAGATGCTCCGGCAGCAGTCCCACCTCATTGATGATATTCTCCACCTTGCGGACACGGTCCGCCTCATTCTCATACAGGTGGAAGTTGTAGAGGCCCTCCGAGATGATATAGTCCACGGTGGCACGTTCGTTGAGCGATGCCGCCGGATCCTGGAAGACCATCTGCACGTTGCGGATCACTTCGCGGTCTAAGGAGCGAGGGATCTTCCCGGAGATACGCACCCCTTTATACTGAATCTCCCCCGCAGCCAGCGGGTTTACGCGAATCACCGCGCGTCCGATCGTGGTTTTCCCTGAACCGGATTCTCCTACCAGCGAAAACGTCTCACCCTTGTAAATGTCAAAAGAAGCGTCTGTGACGGCATGTACCGCGCTGTCCCCTTTCCCGAACGTGATATCCACATCCTTGAGAGACAGCAGGATCTCCTTGCCGTTTTCCGCGACTGGCCCATGCTCCGGAAGGTGGGAGATGCGGCCGGATGATTTCTGATTCTGTTCCGTCACGTTTCTCATCTCCCCTCTTTAGATATTGAAAGCCGCGATCAGCTTCTCATGAATATTCTGAATGCTCTCCGGCTTTTCCGTCTTCGGCGCTCTGGGATCGAGCAGCCAGGTCTTGGCATAGTGCGTATCGCTCACTTTGAACATGGGCGGTTCCTCCAGCGTATCAATCTTTAAGCAGTACGGGTTGCGCGGTGCGAACGCGTCGCCCACGATCGAGTTATACAGGGAGGGCGGTGTGCCGGTGATCGAATACAGCTGGGTATTGCGCTGCGCCAGCTGCGGCAGGGACGATAAAAGCGCCCACGTGTAAGGATGACGCGGATCGTAGAAAACATCCTCCACCGTGCCGTACTCCACGATCTGTCCGGCATACAAAACCGCCACGCGGTCAGCGATATTCGCCACCACACCCAGGTCGTGCGTGATAAAGACCGTGGTAAAATGAAACTCCTTCTGCAGATCCTTGATCAGCTGCAGAATCTGTGCCTGGATCGTCACATCCAGCGCCGTCGTCGGCTCATCGCAGATTAAAATCTTCGGCTGGCAGGAGAGAGCGATGGCGATGACAATCCTCTGACGCATACCGCCGGAATACTGGAACGGATAGTCGTCAAAGCGCTGTTCCGCTTTGGGGATCCCCACCTTCTGCATCAGTTCCAGCGCCCGCCTGCGGGCTTCCGCCTCCGGGCACCCCTGATGCTTCATGATCACGCTCGTGATCTGCTTGCCGATCGTAATGATCGGGTTTAAAGAAGTCATCGGATCCTGGAAGACCGTGGCAATCCTGCGCCCGCGGATCTTCATCCAGTCCTGATTGTACTTGATGCTGGCCAGGTTGAGCACACAGGTTCCGTGCAGCGTGGTCGGCGTCTCATCCAGATAGCGGACACGAAACGCCACGGTGTCAAACACCATATTGCGCTGCTGCTCGTCATCGAGGTCCACGCCCATCTGCATCGCTTTCTTCAGGGCCTTGAGCAGCCGGTGCGTGAGAAGAACCCTCTTAAAGAGCGGATAGCGGCCCACGGACAGGCGGATCTCCTTGCCCAGGATCTCATTGCGTTTACGCGTTTTCTCACTGATCTCGCCCTTGATCTGCTTATCGTAGCGTTCTTTCAGTTCCGCCATCTCTTTTTCGTAACGGGCGTTGAAAGCAGTGTCTGATTCAGCCTCTTTGCGCCGCTCGCGGACCATCTCTTCCTCTTTTTTCTGCAGCGCCTTGATCTGTGCGTCGTACTCCTTCAGTTTCTTTTCCGCTTCCTTGATGCGGCTCTTCTCCTTGTGCGGATCATAGGTCTGCTTCTCATTAAACAGGGCAGTGCGCGTATCCTTTAGTTCCTTAATCTCGCCCTCGATCCTGGAGCGGTCCTCCTCGCTTAAGTCGCCGTGCCTCTTTTTCTCACTTTTTAACTCTTCCATGCGGCGAAAAGAATCGGATCCCAGCTCATAGCGGGAAATCGAATTCAGGCGCGACAGTGTGCCCTTCATCAGCGCACGGGCACCGGGAGTAAGCTTGACCGTGGTATCGGCAAGTTCCGGATCATTAAAAATCAAAGATCCCGAATCGATGAAGCCATTGGAATCGAGCATCCCGGCAAAGGTCTTCGTAAACACCGATTTGCCCGAACCGGACTCGCCCACGATGGCAATCGATTCATCCTCATAGATATCCAGGGAAATCCCGCGGATAGCCGTCAGAATTCTGCCGCGCACACGAAATTTCACGGTCAGATCTTTCACGGACAGCAGTATGTTTTTCTTTTCCATGCGTCCGCCTCCTTACATATGTGTCCGCGGATCAGACGCATCGCCAAGGTTCTGGCCGACGACATAGAGCACAATCGTGATAATCGAAGCGATGGCAACCGGGCTCCAGAACTCCATCTCCCAGCCGGGTGTCACCATCGCGTTCTCCGCCTGATAGATCAGACGCCCCAGCGACATCTCCGACATGCCAAGTCCGATATAGGAGAGGAACACCTCGTAGGAAATATAGGAGGGTATCTCCGTAGCCAGCATGGTCACAATCACGCTGGTCATAAACGGCAGAATATTCTTCATCGCGATCTTGATCGTGGAAGTCCCCAGACATTTCGATGCCAGGTTGTACTCGCGATCGCGGATGATAACCACCTGTGTCCGGATAAAGTAGGCGATCGAGAGCCAGCCGACCACGGTCAGGGCAAACACCATCGTCCAGAACGTGGGGGCAAACAGCATCGCCAGCACGGAGACCAGCAGAATCTGCGGGATATTTCCGATGATGTTGAAGACCTCGTTCATAACCAGATCCACCTTCTTGGAGAATCCCCAGATCGAGCCGACGATCACACCGACCGTCAGATTGATGGCCCCGCAGATCAGCGCCAGAGAGATGGAAATGCGGGAACCGTTCCAGATCGCGTCAAAGGTAGACTCCCCTGACGCTCCGGTCCCTAAAATCCACTGCAGATCCTTCCCGAAATACTCCATCGCGGCTTTCGGAGACAGGTGCTTGGACGCCGGATCCATCAGATTGCCGAACGGATCATAGTGCACCACAGAGGGGTAAATGTAGGCGAAAGCAATCAGCGACGCCAAAACCAGCAGTACCACGATATTGATCTTTTTGCGGAAGAACACCTTAAACACCGAGCGCCAGTACGAATAGCGCGGCGCTACAATCTTTTCCGATTCCAGAGCGCTGTGATCCACATGGGAGAACAGCTCCTCGTCCGAAAGTCCATATTTTTCCAGATTCACCGTATCCACCTCCTCACCTGTCTTTCGTTGTAAAGGATATGCGCGGATCAACCGTCGCCATCAGCACATCGCCCAGAATCAGGGACAGCACCGACAGCACCGCATAAAACAGGGTCACCCCCACGATCACGCCGTTATCGTACCGGTTGATCGCCTGGGTAAGCAGATTTCCGGCGCCGGGAACGACGTACACACGCTCGGTAATGATCGCGCCCGTTAAGGCACCCAGGACGCTCCCCGGTATCCCCTGCACGATAGGGATCAGCGCGTTCTTCCAGATGTGCCTGGTAAAGATCTCGCGCTCGCTTAAGCCGCCGGAACGCGCGAACTTTACGTAATCGGAATTCATCTGGTCGATCATGTAGCGGCGCATCCATTTCATCAGGTTGGCGATGGACGGGAGCGCCAGGGAGACGATGGGCAGGACATACATCAGCTTGCTCTTCGAATCCATGTCAAAGAGCGTTGGCAGTCCCAACTTGCCGCCGATGGCCTTAAACAGGAAGATGTAAGCCAGGCTGGGCACAGCGATGATAAAGATGATGTACAGGTTGCCCAGATGATCGAGCAGCTTATCCTTGCGAAGCGCCATCGCCAGACCAAGCGGCAGACCAATCGCGTAGGCCAGGATCGTGGCGATAATGCCGATCACGAAAGAATAGCCCAGCTTGGACATCCCGGCCTTGTGGGTGATCACATTCGTATAATCGTCCGTAAACCACTGCGCGTTGGACGCGGTCGCCTCCAGGGATCCCTGCACATAGGTCGCGGTGTGCAGATCATCCGCGCGCTCCGCCGTCACACCGGTCGGATAGGTTACGCTGGAGAGCACATAGGCTCCCTGCGATTCCGTCATCGTGGTAAACACATCCACACCGCGGTTGACTGTGTAGGACTCGCCTAAGTTCAGCGTGAGCAGGTTCTGGTGAATGAAAGGAAACTTGCTGTCAGCATACAGCAGATATTTGTGAAATGTCCCATTTCCGATAATCGCCGGGGAGAACACCTTTTTCTCCGCATCCGGCGGATTCTTTAACGGATCGTAGAGGGTAAACGTAAGCCCCCGTTTTCCGATGTCGATGTAATCCGGCACGTAATGGATGTTATCGACAAAGAACATCCTGGTAAAATACGTGAATGCCCGCTGAATAAGCGGGATATCCCGCGTGGCGTAAAGCTGCGGCTGTCCGCCGTCCCGAAGCTGGCCGTTTCGCTTGGCATCCGCGTCCAGACGCACGACCTCATACCCCTTCGACTGGTAGTAGTCTGTAAACTGCGCCACATACTCCGCCGTGATCTCCGAGTCCTTGTCCGCCGTGCGGCCGATCTGCACGGCTGCCGCGCGGGTCTCCTCGTCGATCTCCCCGCGAAGGGCCATCTCATTGACATAGTCCGCGTAGGGCACATAGTCCAGATATCCGAAATCCTCCCAGCGGGCCTGCTGATAGATGATTCGGTTATTACTGGCGGTATGATTGAAATTGGGATCGCCGGAGAAGATCTTTCCCCGGTCCAAAAGAGAATAGACCAGCACCATGACAATCAGCACCATGCAGATGATGGAAACCAGCCCGTGCAGCAGACGTTTTATGATATATTTTCCCATGAATCCGACCTCTTTCTCCTACTGACAAGGGGAGCGGAACATGCCGCTCCCCTTTGCGCTCATAATAAGTTATCTAGAAAGTCAGACTCATTAGAACAAACCTAAGTTCTTGCACATATATCCATAGATCTGGATCGTATCCAGATAGGACTGCGCATCGCCGTAGTCCGGACCCCAGCCGGAGCCGGTGGACAGATCAAAGTTCGCCTCATCGCCATAGGAGAAGCGGTAGGTCGCGCCTTCATAATCGACATCCTTGTCAAACGCGATCAGGTTTACAATCACATTTCCGCCCAGGGCGCCTTCCATGCTCTGCTTCACCACGTTGGCTCTATTCACCCAAATTTCAGTATACGCCGGATACGGAAAGTCAATATAAATCGGATTCTCCGGGGAAATCTCCACGCCCTGCGCACCAAGCTCGGCGATCGCCTGCTCAAGCTGTGCCATGGCGTTTTCCGCGTTGTACCAGCCGTCAAAGCCGTCGCCGGAACCAGCGCCGCTGTCGCCGTTCGGATCCCAGACTTTAATCGGCACACCGTCCGCGTCCAGCTGCGCCTGCTCAATCACCCCGAAAGCCGTCCCCGCCGGGAACGTGGTATCCTCTCCATTGATGGCAACCGTCGTCTCCGCTTCCAGGAACTGGAAAGTGCCCGGCGTGTAGGAGTTGCGCACCGCGGCGTACTTTAACTCTTCTCCTACGCTGGAGGCCATATAGGATCCCTTGTCAAATGCCATATCCAGGGCCAGACGGAAGTGCTGATTTAAGATGGCGGTGCGGTAACGGGCGATATCTTCCTCGCTCTTTGGGGAAACACCCACATCCGGATTGTCATAGTTCGCCCAGACGCCACGGTTGACATTCCACCAGCCGCAGTAAGTGGTTCCGGTACCGGAGGATACATAGGAGTACAGGTCAAAGTAGGTCTGATCCTCTCCTTCCGGTTTTTCGCTCTTCATCAGCTCCAGCGTGGAGGAATTAATGCCGGCTCCGGAGGTGATGCCGTCACGGCCGTCATTGTAGTTACGCAGCACATCGCTGCCGTCATTATACGGATACTCAATGGAATGGATGTTCATCTTTTCCGCATTCCAGTAGGTCGGGTTCGCTTCGTAGCGCGTGGTGTTCTGCGCGGTAAAGTTGGTGATCAGGAACGGACCGCAGTAGGCGATGTTCGCCGGTGTCTTTCCGTAGTCGCCCGGGGTGTAGGTCTCGCCCTCGCAGCCAAAAGTGCCGCCCTGCGAGCGATAGAAATCACGGTTTAACGGAGCGAAGACACCATATCCCAGCATCGTCACAAACGGGGCAAACGGCGCTTCCAGCGTATACTCCAGCGTGTAATCGTCCAGCGCCTTAACGCCGATCTGCGTATAGTCCGTAATCTCCCCGTTTAAGTAGGCGGTAAAGTTCAAGAGGCCGCAGCCGTCCGTGTTGGTCAACAGATACCCCAGCGCGTCAGAATTATCCAGAAGATGCTCCATGGAGGCAACCCAGTCGTCGGCCGTCACTTCGCCGAGCTCGCTGCCCTGCTGATCCACCCATTTCACACCCTGGCGAAGGTGGAACGTATAGACGGTCCCATCCTCGGAGACCTCATAGCTCTCCGCCAGGCCGGGCTGCTGCACACCCTTGGCATCGTACTCCAGCAGGTTGTCGTACGTGCCGGAGATAAACATGGAATCCGAGGTGTAGGAAGTGGCAATCGTATCCCAGATATTTACATTCTCCGAATGATTCTCCACAAAGGTATCCGAAAACGTATATCCCTTGCCCTCCAGATACTCCTTCGCGGCCGCGATATACTCATCCGCCGTCGCCGCCTCTTTCCAGAGTTCCAGGCAATGGGTACGGTCCTCTGAGGTGATCAGCTCGTTTGTCACCAGCAGAGTGTGATAGCGGTACTCATCTAAGCCCCACAGGGTGGTCGCGGCGTTGGTACGCGGCACCACACGTGTCATCGCATAGTTGCCTCCCTGCGTCTCAATCGGCAGGAAAGTGCCGGACTCCAGCAGTTTCGCCTCGGCGAGTGCCATCTTCGCCATACGCAGATCGCCGGTCTCCTGTTTGGCCTCGTCGTATGCCGCCGCGAAATCACCCAGCACGTAGTCATAGATGGTCTCACTGGCCTCATCGTGCTCCATCTCATCGATGGCCGCGAAATCAATCGCCTCCGGTGCCTCCTCGGCAAAGGCGGTCACGCCCGCTGACACGCACATGGTCGCTGTCATAAGGAGCGCGAGAACTTTGGTTGCTGTTTTGATCATTGAACTATACCTCCTTTGATGGAAATAAAATAATGTAGAAGCAGCGCTGCTGCCCCGGCCAGGTTGAAATTTTCTTTGGTCAATGGGGATTCTTTCCTCTCTTTAGAGGAGGAAAGAAAGCGGGCTCAGCCCGCTTTGGCGCCGCAAAAGCGGCAGGGAAACCACATCCGCCCATCCGCTGTCCCGTACATTTTAAACATTTTTACCGAAAAAGTCAATCAAATTTTCGGCATTTTGCGGCTTTCGCCCGCATATTTTAAGGAAATTTAACGGGAGAGAAAGAACTGATTCGCAAATTTTTCCCTGTCCTGGCGCATGTCTTGATTCAGCCCATAAAATCGAGCATTTCCTCGATCCACCCCTGCGCGGAAGTGCCTCTGCCCGCGGCTATACCGTGGCCGCCGGACGGGAAGATATGATACAGGCAGCTTACCCCCGCGTCTTTACAGGCCTCTCCCAGGAGCACCGTATTCCTGCTGGGCACCAGCGGATCATCCTCACAGGCAAAACAGTAGGTTTTCGGAAAATCCGCTGAGATATGGTAAGCGGGAGAGTAAGTTTTCTTTTCCTCCTCCTCACACATCTCAATCAGACAGTCGCAGTAGTCCTTCTCAAAGGAACCGATCGCGTACCCAAGCGCCATCTTCTCCGGCATGGCCTTCAAAGTCCCATACAGCCTGCCAGTCTCTTTATCCGCAAGCTCCTTCGTCACCTGCGTCTGCAGATCCCTGATCATCGTCAGGGCGCTGGCGCACAGATGGCCGCCCGCGGAAAAACCGGCGATCATCAGGTTGTCGGGATCGATCCCATCCTGTGCTGAATTCGCCCGAACATTCAGAATCGCCAGCGTCAGATCCTTCTGCGGCTCCGGGAAGCGAACCGGCGACAGCCGGTACCGTAAGATATAGGGATGGAACCCTTTTTCAGTAAGTTCCCGCGCCATCCGAAACCCTTCCCCGACCATGGAGATGGTTCCGTACGCCCCGCCCGGGCACAAGATCACGGGAGGCCTTTTCTCATCCTTTGGCATCACGGGGGTAAACAGGCAGACAGACCGCTTGGAATTGTCAAACACCACTTCCTGCCTGGGATCCCACAGACCCCTAATCTCCCATTTTCCCTCGTTAAATACCTCCTGCGCCAGATTTGCGGCTTCCACAACCTCGTCCGCCGGAAAAGGCATTCCCCAGGGAGTTTTGATCACCCCTGCAAGTTCCTGCATCGGACAGTCATAGGCGCTTTCCGGTATCAGGCTGGTCACACAGGAATCGGTAAACAGCATCGTTCCCAGGATCGTTTTAATCCGGGGCTCCATTTCTTTTGTCATGATTTCACGATAAGTGTTTTGCATCGTAAACATTTGCTCATCTCCTTTCGGACTGGTGTTCGCTATGCCGTTTCTCATTCGTCAGACAGACGCAGGAAAAACCTATGCAGACATCTTTCCTTTTCTGCAGAAACTTCCTCAAATACAAAAAACTGCCGAAGGCAGTTTTTTGTACGCAATTTTCTCTTCTCGTGTTCTTTACTTTTTTCTTCGTCTCTTTCAGACACCCGTCAGCCTTTGACAGCGCCCATGGTGATGCCCTTTACGAAGTAATCCTGGAAGAACGGATAGACAATCAGAATGGGGATAATCCCGATCACGGCAGCCGCCATCTTGGCCGTCTCAGAAGGCATCTGCGCGACATTGCCTCCCGCCTGCATCAGATACTTCTGGCTCTCATTGATCGCGTTTAAGATGTTCTGGATGCCATAAAGACTCTGGTCATCCAGGTAGTACATACCATTCTGCCAGTCATTCCAGTAGGCAACGCCGGTCAGCAGCATCAGCGTAGCGATGATCGGCTTGGACAGCGGGAAGACCACCTTAAAGAAGATACCGATCTCTGAGCACCCGTCGACTCTGGCCGCTTCCAAAAGCTCTCCCGGAATGTTGCTCTTAAAGTAGTTTCTCACCATAATGATGTTGAAGGAGTTCGTCAGCAGGTTCGGCACAATCAGCGCGAACAGGGTATTCTTGATATGAAATGTCTGCGAATACATGATGTAGGTCGCAACCAGTCCGCCGTTGAACAGCATCGGAAAGATGATGAAAAACGTGAAAAATCTCTTAAACGGCAGGCCGTCTCTGGACAGCATGTAGCTGAGCATCAGAGTAATCAGTACGCAGGTAAACACCCCGATCACCGTGACAATGATCGTGATCAGATACCCGCGTCCGAACAGCTGCCACTTGGATGCCAGGAATTTATAGGCCTCCAGAGACCACTCCTTCGGGATCAGGGAATACCCGTTTTTCACCGCATAGCTCTCATTCGTAAAGGACGCCATGACAAGCAGCCAGAACGGAAGCACCGCGCAGATGGTAACCACGATCAGCACTGCATGCGACAGTGCCAAAAACTTTTTATGTCCTCGCATCAGATCGCCCCCTTAGAATAATGCATCCTCTTTGCTGACTTTATTCATGATGGCGTTAAAGACCATAATCGTGATAAAGCAGACAATCGACTGATAGAACGCAGCCGCAGAGGAAAGCCCGATATTGCCGTTTTGCAGCAGAGCCCGGAATACGTAAGTATCAATGGTATCGGTTACCGAGTACAAAAGTCCCTGGTTGCGCGGTACCTGATAGAACAGACCGAAATCGGAGCGGAAGATCTGACCCATGGACATGGTCACCAGCATGATCATGGTCGACTTCAGCATTGGCAGGGTGATAAAACGAATCTGCTGCCACTTCGTGGCACCGTCCAGTTCCGCGGCCTCGTAGAAGGTATCATCGATGCCGACAATCGTGGAGAGATAAATGATCGTCCCATACCCGATGTTTCGCCACATGTAGACGAAGGTTAAGATAAACGGCCAGTATTTCTTGGTCGCATAGAAACGGATCGGCTGCATTCCCAGCTTGGAGAGCACGCTGTTGATCAGGCCGGTGCGGTCGCCTAAAAATGCGTAGGCTAAATAGGATACCACAACCATGGACATCAGATACGGCAGCAGAATAGCCGTCTGATAAATTTTCTTGGTCGTCTTTTTGCGCACCTCATTTAAAAAGATCGCCAGCGCTACGCAGCATATCAGGTTTAAGATGATAAAGACGAAATTGTAGAGCAGGGTATTTCTGGTGATGATCCAGGCATCCTTCGTTTTAAAAAGGAATTCAAAATTAGAAAGGCCAGCCCATTCGCTGCCGAAGATTCCTTTGGAATAGTCATATTTCTTAAAGGCGATCAGCAGACCGTAAAGGGGCATATAGTTATTGATGAACATATAAGCCAGACCCGGAAGTCCCATGAGAAAAATCGGGAGCCACCGTTTCCAGCGGATTTTCGTTTTTGGTGGTTTTACACGCCTCGCCTCGGCTTCCATGAAGCTCCTTCCTCCTTTTTTGCCTTTTCAAAGGCCTCCGAAGCAATCGCCCACGGAGGCCTTCATAAGCGTTATTTCTCTTTCCCTTTGCTTACAGACGCCGCAGTTTACTGCGCCTGCGCTGCCAGATAGGCATCCAGCTGCGCCTGGTTCGCGTCAATGATGCTCTGCATGCCCGCTGCGTCAAGCGCATCCAGGAATTCCGGAATCATCTCCTCCGGATCCACGATACCGCAGTTTAAAGCCGGCGCATACTGCCCGATCACAGCCGTCACAGCCGTCACAGCCGTGGACACTTCCGACGGATCGAAAGTGTAGCCGATGAATTTCGAAGCATTTTCCGAAGAGGTCTTATAATTTGCGAAATCCGCGACATCCTCATCGGTCAGCGGCTCTTTCTGATAAATGCTTAACGTATCGCCAAAGGTGCCGACAAAGGAACCATACCCGCAGTTGGAAGCATCCACGCCCTCCGGATAATGGATGACCTTGCTGCCTTCCTCGGTTACATAGTGAGTACCTTCAATCCCGTAGTTCATAAGGTTCGCCAGATCCGTGTTGGTGTAGAGAAGCTCCAGGAAGTCAACCACTTTATCGGGTCTTTCGCAGGAGGAGGAAACGCCCCAGCAGAAGTTTACAATCGCGGAGGATACCGTCAGCATATCAGCCGTCGGAATCGCCCCCAGCGTCTTGCCGGTCGTTCCGGACCAGTAAGCCTTGCTCATACCGGTAGACTCCTGGGAAACGAAGCCAAAGATCTGTCCCTGTGTCATCGAATCAAACGTGGTATAGCCATTGGAAATGGAATCCGGCACGCAGTAGCCTTTCTCAAACCAGTCGTGATGCATCTCGCTTAACTCGCGGTACTTGTCCGTCGCGTAGTAGTTTTCCACGGTTGTCCCGTTGAAGGGATCCATGACCACGCCGTAGGAAAGATAGCTTCTCTCACCCAGGGAATCGAACGTCGCCCACAGATCCTCGGCCGCTACACCGTCGCCCATGGAGATGGCATACTGCTCCATGCCGCTGTCCTTGATCTGAGAGAACAGTGCCTCCCAGTCCTCACGGGTTTCCAGTTTTTCGGGGATATCGATATTGTACTCCTCCGCCAGAGCCGTATCATAGTAGTAAGCAGTCTTTCCGGCGTTGGCCGTAGCTCCCGGATACGCGTAGATCTCGCCGTTTACCTTGCAGGCTTCAATGTCCGGTCCGGCAAGCTCCATCAGCGCGTCAGATGCTTCCACGTACTCGGTGATCGGCTGCAGAAGTCCCTGAGAGACAAAGTTGGCAGGCGTGGAAAGAAGCCCCGCACATACCAGATCGATCTGCTCGCCGCCAGAGATTAAAAGCCCCAGTTTGGTCGCCTGATCAGAAATCGGGGTGGTCATAAACTGCACTTCCACACCGATTTCCGGCACGGTGATCGCGTTGACGGCATCCTGTACCATCAGAAGATCCGGATCATCAAACCCATAGTTGATGATCTGCATAACCATCTTGTAGGTATCGCCGGAAGCCTCCGCCTCATCCGCAAGAACAGCGGAAGCGCCAAGGGAAGTAAGGGAAAGCGTAAGCGCCAGACCGGCTGCCAGACTTTTCCTTACCGTTGTCGAGAATCTTTTTTTCATTTGCTTCTCCTCTCTTTCTCTGAAAATATTTCGCGCAGCGGTCAGGACAGCCGGAAAGAGACGCCTCTTGGGAAAATCTCTGAGAGTGCCCCTGTAAGCTTTCTGACGGTGACGCGGGTTTCGTTTCCAATCCCGTATCTTGCCGCGGGACTGACCTAAGTTTCTCCATTTTACCAGTAATCCGGCCCGCGGGGAACCGGAAAGACGGTATTTTTTCACCATATATTTGCATTCTTCCTGTTGAAAATCTTACGGTGCAAGATATATAATGATAAATATTGCGGAAGGACATCCAGGCAGGAAAGCTGGAGAAGCATATACATATCCCTCCTGACCGTTTCTTGCCAGCCCGCATAAAAAAGCCTGGATGCGCCCGAGGCCAGAAGAGATGAAAGGAAACACTCATGAATCCAAATCTGAACAATCCGCTGCAGATCACGGTAGATCTGATCAACCAGTCCACAGAAATCGACCTTAGTCCCTCCCGGCTCGTACTCGCCTGCTGTATCGAGGGGACAGCCGTCATCGACCAGGACAGTGAATGCAAAGCCAACGACTTTGTTCTTTTAAACCGGGGAGAAAAACATCAGCTGGCCTGTCAGGAGAACACCCTCGTAATCCTCTTTTCCATGAACTACTACGTGCTGTGCAATTACAAGGGCTGCGACTCCCTGTTTTTCTTCTGCAACAGCACCTTGGAATCCGGCAACAAATATCAGGAATTGAAGCTTATGCTGGCCGAGCTTTGCAAAACCTATGTAACCGATGGGGAGAATTCCTTAAAATTCACCTCGGAATCGATCGCCCTGCAAAGCTGTCTGCTGGACCACTTCGTGCAGGAAACGTCGGAGGCGGACATACGGTCCCTTTCCAAAAATCAGCGTCTGCAGATGATCGCCGACTACATTTATGTCAACAGCACAGAAAAAATCAGCCTCCAGAAACTGGCGGAGAAACTCTATCTCTCCCCTTCCACCCTCTCGCGCACCTTTTCGGAAATGTCCGGGGAATCCTTTGTCTCCTTTGTGCGCAGAGTCCGTCTGGAAAAGGTCAGCCAGGAGCTGATCCACTCCGAAAAATCCATCACCAGCATCGCGGTCGACAACGGCTTTTCCAACGCCTCGGCCATGAGCAGCGCGTTCCGTGACCAGTACGGTCTGCTCCCTTCCGAGTACCGCAGCCAGTATCAGGTTCGCCGGTCTTTTGATGAACACAAAGAAAAACTCGCCGGACAGCTTGCCCGGAGCCTGAACCGGCAGAGCGAAGCGGAAAATCCCGCGGGCGGCGATTCCGTCATCCGTCTTTCGTTTGCCGCCAGGGAGGAAGAAAAAAAGTGGGAGAACAAAATCCTCAATCTGGGGGCGGCCAGAAACTTAAATTCTGCGAAAATCCGGGAACACCTGCTCTTCCTCAAAGATCAGCTGGGAATCGAATATGTCCGTATCTGGGACATTTTTTGCGGGGATCTGTTTATCCGAGATAACTCCGGCAGGGAGCTTAGCTTTGTCAAGATCGACGCGCTGTTTGATTTCTGCGTGGAACACGGCTTTAAAGTCTTTCTGGATCTCGCTCCCCGGGATGAAATCCTCATGGCGAATGAGAAAAACGCGCTCTATAATAACCGGCGTTCCATCCAGTTTGAATCGAAAGCTGCCTGGGAATCCTTTCTGCGCCAGTTTCTCCGGCATCTGATCCAGCGCTACGGGAAACAGAACCTCTCCGGATGGATTTTTGAGTTTGAGTTTATGCTGACCCACCAGCCCTACTATCTTTCCCGTCAGTACCATGTCCTGGATACCTGGGACACCGGCTATGAGATCATAAAGAGCGAACTTCCGGACGCGCTGGTTGTGGGACCTGGCCTGATTTTATTCGAGGACGCCGTACTGCTTCGCCGGATCGTGGATCATTTCTTTTCCGCGCGGCATAAGCCCGACCTCTTTACGAATATTCAGTTCCCGTACCGGGCTTCAGAAGGGGAAGGGGATCTGCAGAAGAACATGGCCGGAACATTTGAGAAAATCGCCGATGATCTTAAGTTTCTGCAGTCCGGCATCAAAAAGGTCTCCGACCTATTATCCGACGCGAACTATACCGGAAAGCATCTGGTAACCGAATGGAACTTCAGCATTTCCAACCGCAGCTATCTGCAGGACAGCTGTTTTCGGGGCAGCTATCTCATGGAAAATGTGCTGAAAAACAGGGACGACTGCGATACCCTGGGCTTATGGCATGCGAGTGATTTAATCGACGCCTCCTATGATACGACCAGGCTTTTAAGCGGCAGTTCCGGGCTGATGACCATCGACGGGATCTGCAAGCCGTCCTTCTACGCGTTTTCCTTCCTCAAAAACATGGGCCGCTACCGGTTATATAAACGAAACGGTCTCTTAGTCACCGCGGATTCGTGCGATCAGTTTTATATCCTCTGCTGCCACACCAGTCCGCTGAATGTAAAATATTACCTGACGGAAGAAACCGAATACGCTCCCGGAGATATCGACACGCTGTTTCACAATACGGAACCGCTTACCCTGCAGCTGGTGATTGAAAACCTCTCCGAAGGAGCTCTCTATACGGTGCGCAGCTTAATCGTAAACCGTGCGCATGGCAGTGTGCTTGATAACTGGATCCATTTCTCTTTAAGCAAAACACTCTCCCTGGAAGATATCCGGTACCTGCGGCAGATCTCCATTCCGCAAAGGACTTTGGAGCAGGTGAGGGTGGAACACGGAAAGCTTTCGCTTTCACTTACGCTGGAACCGGATGAAATACGGGCCGTCTCGATCACCAGAGTGCCCTCTGCCTGAATGTTCCTTTTTGATCAGGATGACTTAAGGAAACGATCCGATAAAGGATGCGGCGATGATCTGAAAAAGATGCGAAGAAAGACCTGAACGGTGCAAAAGTGAAACAGCCAGTAAACAAGCGGGCAGGGAATCCCTGCCCGCTTTGTGCCGTACTTTCTGAATACGGGATCGGCCGATTGCGTTTACTCGATGCCGCTCCAGTCAAAGTCCTTCAGCCACTGACGGGCCTTCGCGCAGATCCCTCTTAAGGAATCCTCATCGAATGGACTGTCCAGACCGGCATTTTTTAAAAGGTCGGTAAACACCCGCGTACCGCCCTGTCTGGTATAGGCCATGTAATGCGCCCAGGCATCCTTTACATCCTCCTGGATTCTGGCCCAAAACTGCAGGGATACCGCCTGCGCCAGGCAGTAGTCGATGTAGTAGAACGGAGAGGTATAGATATGCGCCTGGCGCTGCCAGCCCTCCCCTTCCGCGTAAAACGGGATCTCCCCGTCCAGCTTAAGCCATGGCTGATAGACGCCCAGCAGCTCTTTCCAGACCCCGTGGCGTTCCCGCGGACTAAGCTTTGGCTGCTCGTAGATGATGTGCTGAAAATGATCCACCATCGTCCCATAGGGTATAAAGGTCAGCGCTCCCGTCAGATGACTGTAGAGAAACTTGCGCGTATCCTTACCGAAAAACCCTTCCGCCCAGGGCCAGGAGAAAAACTCCATGGACATTGAGTGTACCTCACAGGCTTCCATGCTCGGCCAGACATAGGAAGACGGCACCCGGTCCCGGTTCATCCACATGGCGAAGGCGTGGCCCGCCTCATGGGTGATCACCTCCACATCTCCCTTTGTGCCGTTGAAATTGGCGAAGATAAAGGGAACTTTGTAATCCATGAGGCCCGTCGAATATCCGCCTCCGGCTTTCCCCTTCGTGGAATACACATCGAGCAGCTCCCACTCCAGCATAGTGTCAAAAAACTCCTTTGTCTCCGGGGAGAGTTCGCTGTAAAACTTCTGCCCCTGCCTAAGGATCTCCTCCGGTGTGCCGACCGGCTTCGGATTCCCGGAACGAAACTGCAGGGCATTGTCGGCAAAACTGAGCGGATAGGTTTTCCCCAGCCTCTTCGCCTGCTCGCGGCAGATCTCATCCGCCACCGGCGCCAAATCCTTTGCCACCGCCGCGCGGAATTTCTCCACATCCTCTTTTCCGTAACAGTCTCTCTGCATACGGTAATATCCCAGCTGCGTAAACCCGTCAAACCCCAGTTTGCGGCCCATCGTATCACGCACGGCAACCAGCTGATCGTAAATGTCGTCCAGCTTTCCCTGCTGCTGTTTATACCACTTTCCCTCCGCGCTCCAGGCGGCCGTACGTCTGCCGTCATCCGCATCGTTCTTAAAGGGCGTCATCTGCGAGAGGGTATATGTTCCCCCTTCAAAGGGGATCTGCGCGGAGGCCAAAAGCTTATCATAGGCATCCTGCAGCTCATTCTCCCGCTGCAGTTCCGGGATAATCTCCGGCGAGAATGACTGAAGCTCCATCTGCGCTCTGGTAAACAAAAGCTCTCCGTACTCCGATGCGAACTCCTTCCGGAAAGGGCTGTTCAGCATCGCCAGCGTAAACGCCTGTCCATACTCGGTAAGTTCCGGGATGGCCGCGTTCCAGAAATTTATCTCCGCGGCATAGAACGGATCCCTCGTGTCGATATCATGGCGGATATGAGCCAGTGTCGCCAGCGTATCGATATGATTCTCGTGCCTTTCTTCCTCCAGAAATACCTGCTTGGCTTCTTCGTATTCCTTTGCCGTCTCCAGCCGTCCGGTCAGTTCCTGCTCCTTTCTTTTCAGCTCTTCCAGATCCGGACGCTCATACGGCATCTGTGAAAACTTCATTCGTATCCTCCTGTCTTTCTTCCATTGTTCCCTTTTTGCCTTCCGCTGCTGTGCCGACTCTATGCTTTTGCGGCAGTTCAGCTTTTCGTCCCTACATCTCCGGAACCGGTGTCGGACGAGAATCGTCCCAGGCCGTTGAGACATTAAACAGATCGGAAAGCATGTCCGGATTGTAATACATCCGGTAGCCGTCCAGGTTGCGGCGGCCCTGCCGCATGCAGGTATCGGAAAACTGCACCCAGTACTGGCTGGAATCCACGTTGCAGAAAATTGAAAAGCCCTGATTCTGAAAATAGGTGAAGAACGGATTGTCCGCCGTATACGGATGCCAGTCGCCGATGTCCGCCCCGAAAGCAAAGATCAGCACATCGGTGGGGCCAACCACTGTAGCCACATTGTTCTGCCAGCGCTCGGTATCCAAAACCGTTTTGTCATATCCCGCGGAGAGCGGGTTGATGTGCCCCCAGGTATGGCTGGCAAACTCCCAGCCTTCCGCCTTCATGGCCTCCGCCACCTGCACGGCGGCATCGACCTCCGCCTGCCAGTCAAAATCCGGATGAGAATCGAGAAACTCCTGCTGAAACTGCGTCACTCTTCCCTCTTCGCGAGTCCGATACACTTCATCCGTGCGGTATCCCAGCACCCCCTCATAGCCGGTAAGCGCCACAATCCCCTTATGCCCGTGATAGGAAAAATCCGGGTGCTGCTCCACGAAACGGTCGATCAGGGGAACCAGATCATAGTCGCCGACGGAAACGCTGCCGTCGTCCTCAATATAGGTATTCTTCACGTCCCCGTTCTCATCCACGATCAGTTTCTGCGCGAATCCGTCCCCGTCCATGTAATGGTAATAACTGACATCATCCTGGGAGAGCACAAACGGGCGCTTCCCCTGCGGCAGCCAGATCTCCCGGCGGGAGACGGTGCCGTCTTCGTTCACCTGGCACAGATCGTGCAGGCTCACCATCACATATCCGTTCTCGTACATCTGCTCGATAATGCTGTTAAATTCCGAGATCGTCGTCATTACCTGGTTGTAGCCGCCCTCATCCTCATCCCCGTCAAAGGCCCTGGCGGTATCCTTAATCAGCGTGTGAAAGAAGATATGCGTGACCTGGTCAATCGGATAGGACACACACGATTCTTTGGCCTCCTCATACCCGGAGACCGCATTCTGAAGCGCCGTGCTGGAGGAAAAGTTCTCCTCCCCTTTTAACAGACTGATCGCCGCATCATAATCGTACTGCGCCGCCAGAAGGTCCGCGCGGGCTTTCAGCTCATTGGCCTGCACCGCGGATCCTCCCTGTTTTCCCGCATCATCCGAGGCATGTTCGCCGATTATCGTCACGTCACCCCCGGAAAGTCCGCTGTCCGCGGACAGTCTGCCCTTTACGTCGCGGCCGCTGAACGCGATCTCCCAGATCAGCAGTCCTGTAAGTGCCGCCGCCACGATGGAGAGCAGCACGATGATGCATTTCATGATCAGCTCGTTTTTTCTGCGCCGTGTGCGCCGCTGCTGAACTCGCCCCTCACGATCCTCCACTTCCCTAAAACCCCTTTCTTCCCTCTTCCCCTTTTTATGCTGCCAAAGTTAAATCTGCGGCACGGTCTCCGGTCTTAAGGGATCCCAGGCTTTGCTGACATCAAACAGATCCGAGAGCATGTCCGGATTGTAAAACATGCGGTAGCCGTCGATATTCCTTCTCCCCTGACGCAGATATCCGTCGGTTAACTGCACCCAGTGCACGGCAGAATCCACGCCGCAGAAATACTGGAAGCCTTTTTCCTTCAGATACTCATAGCGCTGCCCGGCATATTCCTCCACGCCGCCGATATCGCCGCCGAAAGCGTAAATCAGCACATCGGTCTCCCCGATCAGCGGTTTCACGCGCTCCTGCCACTTGTCCGTATCGGTTTTAAACTGATCCAGGGTTGTCGCTCCCTCCCCCAGTCCGACATGTCCCCAGGTATGACTGGCAAACCGCCAGCCGTCCTCCTTTAAAGCCTCCGCCACTTTTCTCGCCTCCGCGCACTCCCATTCATAGTCCGCTTCGTCAAAGTCCGGATGCTTCGCAAAGAACTGCTCCTGGTAAGTATCCAGATTTTCTCTGGTTTTGTAGCAGATATCGGTGCGGTACCCTAAAATCCCATCGTAGCCTGTCAGCGCGATATATCCCTTTGCTCCGCGGTAGGAAAAGTCCGGATGCTGCTCCACAAACCGGTCGATTAACGGCACCAGATCATAATCCCCGACGGAAACGCTCCCGTCGTCCTCCAGGTATTCGTTTTTGATATCGCCGTTCTCATCCACAATCAGGCGGGACGCGAACCCGTCCCCGTCCATGTAGTGATAATAGCTGACATCATCCTGCGACAGCACAAACGGGATCTTGCCCTTGGGAAGCAGAATGCTGCCCGCAGTAAACTTCACTGTCCCGTCCTCCTGAATCTGGGGCGCCGCCATGTCCTCCAGGGATACCATTACGTACCCTTTCTCATACATCTGCTCGATAATGCTGTTAAACTCGCGGATCGTGACCATGTACTGGTTGTAGCCCGCCTCATACTCGTCCCCGTCAAAGGCTTTCGCCGCGTCCTTAATCAGCGTATGAAAGAAAACATGCGTCACCTGATCCACCGGATAGGCCACACAGGACGCCTGCAGCGATTCATAGCCGGAAACCGCTCCCTGCATCTCCGTGTCCGTCTCATAGGTTGTGCAGCTTTTTAAGAGGGCACAGGCCGCGTCATAATCATACTGCTCCGCTAACAAGTCGGCATCGGCGATTAGCTGTGCCGAAGTCTTTCCCGGCGCCTGAATCCCCGGAAGCACGTTCACAAGCTGTTTCTTCAGGTTTGCAGCCTCCGCGCTCTCCACCGTGATTCCGGCAGAAGAAGTCCCGGCAGCCGCAGGGTCAGCAGGCAGCGAGGCGTCCGTGTCAGCCCCCTCCTCGCTTTGCGTATCCGAAGATGCAGTGCCGCTTTCTGTTAAAGATTCCCCTTCCGAGCCGGATTCTGACGTCTCGCTTTGCGGTTCGCCTGGTGACTCCGTACCGCTTTCTTTCTGCGTTGGCACGTTCTCCGGAGAGATCCCCACGTTCACGGAAGTCTCGCTCATGTATTTCAGGCGCTGTTCACTCTCGCCTGAGGTAAGCTCCGCCAGTTCTCCCTTTTCGTAGGTATGGGAAAAATAGTATTCCTGCCAGATGAGGGCTCCAACCAAAATCACACAGAGAATGCCCAGGATCACAAAGAGGGTGCGTGTGCTGACAAGGGTATGACCTTCGGCAGAAGATTTCGACCGCGCAGGCCGCCTGTTAGGCTCTCCCCCTTTTGTTTGGGTTCCCTTCCCGTTTCCTGCCTGTGTCTGTCTGCGGCCGGCTGTCTCTCTCTCCCTGGTCTGACTCGGAGCATCCAGCGTCCGCTGTCTGTTTGCGGTATCTGCAAAGCGTTTCCCTCCCGCATTCGTCTGTCCATACACGGATCCGGAAGCGTTTCCCGTACCCGCCGCCTGTGCGGTTCCTTTTGTGCCGGAGCGCCCGTAAGGATCCGTATCCCGCGCACCGCTTCTTCCATTGGGGGAAGTCCCTGCCGTATTCTTTCCGCCCGTAATGACGGAAAGCCCGCGCTGTTCAGAAAGTCTGCGCACCTCGGACTGACCGGCAGATCCCGTCTGAGAGCGAACGGTTCGCTCTGATTCCGTGTTCGTTTGCCTGCTCCGGGACGATTCCCCGGCATCTCCTGCTTTATCCTGCGAACTTTCCGCTTTTCCCGGTGTCTGCTCCTTCGCTGCCGCTTCTGCCGATGCGTCTAAACCATTCCGCTTGGGGCTCTGCGCCTTAGCGGAATCTTTTTCCCCTGCCTGTCCTGAAGCTTTCGTCTGCGAAGATCCCTGCGGCGCTGTCTGCTTTGGCGTTTCCTGCGCTCCCGGCGCACCTTCCCCTTTCGCCTTCTGCGTACTGTCCTGTACGAAAGAATCCGTTGAATCTTTCTTAGATCCAACCGGCCCGCCGGATATCTCCTTCGCAGTTTTCCCCGGCTTTTCAGTCTGTCCGGCTGTCGAACCCGCTGTCGGCTCTGTGGGCGCATCGGCGCGGGCCGCTTCGATCTGACGCTTCAGCTGCTCAAAGCTCTCCCCCTGCTTTCTTTCATCCCCCATTGTTCTATCCTCACTTTTATCTTCCATCACGCGGGAGGGCTCTGCCTTTTCCCGTGTGCCTATTTTCCTCTTTTCTGTTTCCTGTCAGTTCGCCGGAATTTCATGAATTCCCCGCTCTTTATCAGTATATTTCTCTCTTTCTTACTTGTCAACCGCGCGGTCGGCAAACATTTTTCATCTGAAAGGGGGCTGAGGAACAAGGTATTGCGGAGTCTTTAAAGGTCTGCAGGAGGAAAAGTGCCGCAGAATCAAAAAACGCCCCGCAGATGAACACATCCGCGGAGGCGCTTCATTTTTCTGTGAAATTCTATTTCTTATTCATCATCCCAAAAGTCAGCCTTTAGGAAGATCCAGCCGCATCCCGTCACCGGAACTGTTAAAACACAACTGCCTTTTCCAGGATCTCCGATGTTTTTCCGGTATACGCATCCTGACCCAGTGCCGGGAAGCGGCCCAAAACCGCACTGTTTGTACATATCTTCCCAACGGATGACACGCTTCGTGTTCAAACCTCCGTTACATTGTCATCGCTGCCATCGGGAGGCGGAACGTTGTCGTTGTATTCACCGTCGCCAGCATCTCCCGGATCTTCCGAATCCGAACCATCCGGCCCTGGAACACTAGGTTCTGTATCGCCAGGTCCATCCTCTCCTGGATTCCCCGGATCTGCCGGTTCATCTTCTCCCGGATTCTCCGGATCTGCAGGTTCGTCTTCCCCTGGATTCTCCTCATCGCCTGGATCTTCCGAATCTCCCGGACTCTCTGTGATTTCCGGTACGTCCGGCACTTCCGGCACATCCGTGTCCGGAGCTTCCGTATTCGGGGCATCCGTGGCCGGCGGCTCCTGCACAGGCGGTTCGGTTGCCGGCGGCGTGGACGGACCAGGATCCGGCGTAGGCGTATAGGAAGGCTCATCATAGTAGTCATCCCCCGATGGCTCTTCATAATACTCATCGGAAGACTCGTCGTCCTCGTAAACCTCTTCTTCCGTATCCTCTTCTTCCTCATTCAGGGGAACGGCCGCTCCCACCAGCAGAACCTGAATCACTTCATCTTTCGGGACATAGGCCACAATCTCATCCGGAGATTCGCCGTAAATGATCGCGAACCAGTGACCCTCGTCCTCCACAATTTCATATTTCTCACCGGCCTCCGCGATATGGACAACCGTTGATTCCCCATCCGGCGCTTCGTAAATCCTCACATCATCCCAGGATGTGACGACACCCGGCAGCCCGTAATATTCAATCATATCCTGCGTGTCCTTGCCGAAGACCAGGAATTCGTTCTTGACATAGCCGGTTACTTTGCCGGAGCGGATCTTCGACCACTCTTCGCCTTTCTCCAGCACCTCTGCCGCTCCGCCCGGATACAGGCAGGCAATCACTTCGCCGTCCTCAGTCTCCCGGACATTGACGCCGGTTCCCACGATCTCATCGTTAGTCATGGCAACCGTCTCCCAAAGCTCATCCGTGGCATTGTCGAGCACAATCGCCAGAACTCTTTCGTAAGTGTCCCGGTCTTCCTCAGCGGCCGCTGACAGACCGAACACTGCCGATATGCCGACTACCGCGGCGGCTGTGATCACCGCCAGCTGCTTTCTCCTCATATTCAACTTCCTCCTCCGCATAAATCCCTGAAATCTCCGGATCTCCGGCGGTTTATGCCCTGCACTGAAAAAAGTATTACGAAATTGTTAAAATTTGTTTACAAACTTCATTCTAATTCATCGCCAATGGTTTGTCAAGAAAATCTGGAGAAAATTTCACGGTCTGTAAGGCCAGCCTGGCCCCTCTTACACTTCCTTCACACCGGCCCGTCTTTGCCTGGCGCCCTCATAGAGCAAAACCGAGGCGGCCACCGCCGCATTAAGCGATTCTACCTGTCCGCACATGGGGATTCGAATCAGCCGGTCGGCCAGCTTCGCGGTTTCCGGTGTCAGCCCCCGGCTTTCATTGCCGATTAAAAATGCGCAGGGTCCCCGGTAATCTTCCCGGTCATAAGAAATGTCTCCGTCAAGATGAGCCGCAAAAACGGTAAGGCCCTGCCTTTTCCATTCCTGAATCGCCCCGGCAAGATCCCCGGTGCAGAAAAACGGCATCCGGTAGATGGAACCCATCGTCGAGCGGATCACCTTCGGATTGTAAAGATCCGCGCATCCGTCGCTTAAGAGAATGCCGCTCGCCCCCGCGCCCTCCGCGCTTCGCACAATCGTCCCCAGGTTGCCGGGATCCTGTACGTTTTCCAGGACCAGGCACAGCGGCGCTTTTCCTTTTGTAAGATCCGCGAACGAATAGTGAAACTGGCGCACCAGACAAAGGATTCCCTGCGGGGTTTTCGTATCGGAAACAGCAGCGAATACCGAATCGGATACAACCTCCGCGTCAAATCCCCTTAACAGCTTGCGGCGGTGCTCATCCGCGTAAAACCCGGCGGAAACATAAGTTTTTAAAAGCGCATTTCCGGGCGCTTCCTGGAACATCTTAATCCCTTCCACAAGAAAGACATCCTCCCGGTCACGCTCTTTTCCTTTCTTTTTAAGCTGCTGCAGCCGTTTGATCTGGCTGTTTGACAGGCTGGTGATCATGCAGCACTCCTTTTCGTATCCCTCCCTGTCCGGACTTTCCCCGTTAAGGAAAAATCAGATCGTCAGCGCCTTGCTTACCCGCACCATATAGTCCGGCAGATTCTTCTGCATCTTCAGGGCCTCATCGATATCGAAATCCACGAAATCGCCGTTGCGGTAGCCTACCACCCGGTTCGTCTTGCCCTCCGCGAGCAGATCAGCCGCGTAGGCCCCCATCATCGACGCATATACGCGGTCCTTGCAGGTCGGACTGCCGCCCCGCTGCATGTGCCCTAAGATCGTGGCTCTCGTCTCCACGCCTGTGGCTGCCTCGATTCGTCTGGCCATGCTGCTGGAATGGCCGATGCCCTCCGCGTTGATGATGATATGATGCTTTTTCCCGCGCTTGCGGTTGTGAATGATGTTGTTGATCAGCTTCTGCTCATCGTAATCGTAAAGCTCCGGCAGAAGGATATCCTCCGCGCCGTTGGCGATGCCGCACCATAAGGCAAGGTAACCGGCGTTTCGCCCCATTACCTCGATAATGCTGCAGCGTTCATGGGAGGTCGACGTATCGCGCACCTTGTCGATAGCCTCCATCGCCGTGTTGACGGCGGTATCAAACCCGATCGTGTACTCCGTACAGGCAATGTCCAGATCGATCGTGCCCGGAACTCCAATCGTGTTGATTCCCCGGTCCGACAGTTTCTGGGCACCGGCAAACGAACCGTCGCCGCCGATCACCACCAGTCCCTCAATCCCGTGCTTTCGGCAGATCTCCGCCGCCCGGTCCTGTCCCTCCTCCTTGCGGAATTCGGCACAGCGGGCCGTATACAGAATCGTTCCGCCCCTGGAGATGGTATCGGAAACATCCCGGGCCGTCAGATCCGTGATCTCTTCATTCAGTAATCCTTTATATCCCTGATAGATGCCCTTGACACTCATCCCCTGGGAGATCGCCTTGCGCACCACCGCCCGGATTGCCGCATTCATGCCCGGCGCGTCTCCGCCGCTGGTCAGTACGCCGATCGTATTAATTTTCGCAGACATTCTTTCTCCTCCTGTTTCCCAGAATTTTCCGCATCTGTCCGTATTCTAATCTATTTCCCCGTTTTTGTAAAGCGCGGGAAAACCGTAAAGTCTGTGGGAATTACCGAATCGATCTTCCTTTTTTGAAAATCCTGCCGGGGGATATGCACAACTCTGCGGCGCATGCGCGTTGGGAGATACAGCGCAAAACCGGTGCGAAGCCCCTGGAAGAAACACTTCCATGGAGCGTTTTCTAAAAAGTGCCCGTATCCCCCTTAGGCTTTCTTCAGCCGTTTCCGCTTCCCTGCAAAGAGGCGGTTCCTTTTCTTTTTACCTTCCCGCGGCGGAAGCGCTCCCGGCCTTTGGCAGCGGTTTCTGCTCGGTTGTGCGCACATTTTCCTTTCCAAAGGCTCTCTGAAGAGCCTCCAGCAAAGGCTCCGTGGCGTCCACCCGGAAATTCTCTCCGAGTGTTTTTACGCACCTGGGTTTTTTGACGTAAACCACGATCTGATCGCTGCCCTTGCTGTCCCCGATCAGCTGCAGAAGCTCCTTCTCCCGTTTTGCGTACACATCCCTGGTCTCAAACTGAATCCAAACGTCCTTCGGCGTCTCCTCAAACGGCCAGACGCTCTCGAGAATCAGCTTGCTTGCCTTCTCATCCTCTCCGGATACTCTGCCTTTAATGAACACCCGGGATTCTTCGGAAAGCAGCGGACGGTATTTTTCATAATTTTTCGGGAAGATCATCACTTCCACAATTCCCACCAGATCCTCCAGCGTCAGAAAAGCCATCGTCTCGTTTCTCTTGGTATATTTGACAGTCATGTTTTCCACGATCCCGCCGATAACCTGTGTGCTGCCGTCCTGCACACGCGGATGCCCCAGTTCCTCATCCAGGGCAAACTCCGTGGAGACGGCGGTCACGTTTCCGCGCCACATTTCCTCATACTTTTCCAGGGGATGCCCGCTGACGTAGATCCCCATCACTTCCTTTTCAAAGGAGAGAAGCTCCTCCTTGTCATACTCGCCGACATCCGGCAGCTGCATCTGAAACTCCTTCTTATCGTCATCCCCCAGCAGATCAAAGAGAGTCATCTGCCCGCTGATGGATGACTTTTTCTCCTGCACAGCCTGGTCAATCATCAGCGAGTACACCGACATCATCTGTTTGCGGGTTCCGCCCAGACTGTCCAGGGCGCCGGCCTTGATAAAGTTTTCAATCGCCCGCTTGTTGACTTCCTTCCCCGCGACCCGGCTGATAAAATCCCGCAGATCCCGGAATTTTCCGTTCCTTTCGCGTTCCTGCACCAAGTAGTCAATCACCGGCCTGCCGATGGCCTTGATCGCGGAGAGTCCGTAGCGAATCCGATTGTGGTCCACGGAAAATCTGCCCTCTCCCTCATTGACGTCCGGGGGCAGAATTCCAATCCCCATCTGGCGGCAGGTCATGATATACTCCGCCACCTTTCCAGGTGTGTCGATCACGGAGGTGATCAGCGCGGCCATAAACTCGACCGGGTAATAATATTTCAGCCACGCCGTCTGATAGGAGACCACCGCGTAGGCGGCAGCGTGGGATTTGTTGAACGCGTAGTTGGCAAAATCCAGCATCTCATCATAGATATGATTGGCCACCTGCTCACTGATCCCGTTGGCAAGGCAACCCGGCACCCCTTCCTCCGGATTTCCGTAGACAAAGTTTTTGCGCTCCTTCTCCATCACGGAGGCCTTCTTTTTCGACATCGCACGGCGCAATAAATCACTGCGGCCAAGCGTATAACCTCCCAGATCCCGCACGATCTGCATAACCTGCTCCTGATAGACGATACAGCCGTAAGTAGGCTCCAGGATCGGCTTTAACTGCGGGCATTCGTAGGTGATGCTCTCCGGATGCTCCTTGCCGCGGATGTACTGGGGAATGAAATCCATGGGTCCGGGACGGTACAGGGCGATCCCGGCGATCAGATCCTCCAGGCTTCGCGGTTTCAGTTCCTTCATGAAATTCTGCATGCCGGCACTTTCCAGCTGGAACACACCGTCCGTCTTCCCGGTGCCAATGGAGGCCCAGACCTTTGGATCGTCAAAATCCAGATGGTCGATATCCAGTTTTTTTCCGCTGCTTCTTTCCGCCAGCTCGACCGCGTCATGAATCACGGTCAGTGTCCGAAGGCCCAGAAAGTCCATCTTCAAAAGGCCCAGTTCCTCTAAGGTCGTCATCGTAAACTGCGTAGTGATCGTTCCGTCGGATCCCCGTGAGAGCGGTACATATTCATTGACCGCTTTCTGCGTGATCACCACACCTGCTGCGTGCATTGACGCATGCCTGGGTAAACCCTCCAGCTTGCGGGCGGTATCGATCAGCAGACGCGTCTGCGAATCCGTCTCGTACATCGTACGCATTTCCTGGCTGATTTTTAAGGCTCCGTCGATGGTAATGCGTTTCTCGGCATTGCCGCCTCCCGTCTGGGGAACCATCTTGGCGATCGAATCGCACAGCGAATACGGCATATCCAGCACTCTGCCGACATCCCGGATCACGCCGCGGGCAGCCAGTGTGCCGAAGGTCACGATCTGCGCCACCTGGTCTTTCCCGTACCGGCGAACCACGTAATCGATCACTTCCTGGCGCCGCTCATAGCAGAAATCCACATCGATATCCGGCATGGACACCCGCTCCGGGTTTAAGAACCGCTCAAACAGCAGGTTGTATTTAATGGGATCCAGCTGGGTAATCTCCAGCGTATAGGCCACCAGGGAACCTGCCGCGGATCCGCGGCCCGGTCCCACCGGGATTCCCTGCTCTCTGGCATAGTGAATGAAATCCCAGACAATCAGGAAGTAATCCACGTATCCCATGGTTCGAATCACGCCTAGCTCGTAGTTTAAACGCTCCCGCAGCTCATCCGTCACCGGATCGTACCGGCGGGAAAGTCCTTCAAAGCAGAGTTTGTTCAAATACTCCCAGGCGGTGTACCCTTCCGGCACATCGAAGCGCGGCAGCTTCGTGACTCCAAACTCAATCTCCACCTCACAGCGCTGGGCGATTTTATGCGTGTTTTCCAGAGCCTCCGGCGCGTAATCGAAAAGCTTCGCCATCTCCTCGGGAGACTTCACATAGTACTGACCGCCCTCATAGCGCATACGGTCCTCATCCGACACCTTTTTTCCGGTCTGGATGCAAAGCAGCACATCATGCGCCTCGGCGTCTGTCTCTCTGGTATAATGCACATCATTCGTCGCCACCAGACCAATCCCTAATTCCCGGCTCATGCGCAGAAGCTGCTGATTCACGATTCTTTGCTCCGGGATTCCGTGATCCTGCAGTTCCAGGAAGAAGTTGTCCTTCCCGAACACCGCCTCATATTTTTTGGCCGCCCTGCAGGCCTCCTCATAGAGACCGCGCACGAGGTTTCGCTGCACCTCACCCGCCAGGCAGGCGCTTAAGGCGATGATTCCCTCATGGTATCTCTCAAGGATTTCCATATCCACACGGGGCCGGTAATAGAAGCCGTCCACGAACCCGGCGGAAACAATCTTGATTAGGTTGGCATACCCCTGATTATTTTCCGCCAGCAGTACCAGATGAAAGTACCTGTCATCGCTGTTGCCCTTCCCGGCCTCCCGGTCAAAGCGGGAACCCGGGGCCACATAGACCTCACTGCCTAAGATCGGGCGAATCCCCGCGGCCTTCGCCGCCTTATAAAAATCGATGACCCCGTACATGACACCGTGATCGGTGATCGCCGCGCTGTCCATGCCCAGTTCTTTCACACGGGCCACGTATTCACTGATCTTATTGGAGCCGTCCAGCAGACTGTACTCTGTATGGACGTGCAGATGTGTAAAATTCAAAATATTCCTCCCGTTTTGTGTATCCCTTGTCCGGTTCTGTATCTTCCAAACTTCCTTCCCTCTGTCCAAGACGCCTAGTTCTCCGCACTTTTCCGCCGTCTCACAACGCATCGCAAAAGATCCGGAGAAACTGCAGACTTCGCCTGAAAAAGCAAAGGTCCTTAAACCCTTCTCCTCCCTGCTTCTCATGCCCTGGCGGAGCAAAGAAGCGTCTTTTCCGCTATATGCTCTCATTCGTATCATTCATAACGAAATGGGCGTCAAACGTGCAGTCCAACGCGTCCGCGATGGCGAGGATATCCTTCTCGGAAAAGTTGTCGCGCGTCATCTTGTTGGACATGTTCTGTCTGGTCTGGCCCGTCTTTTCCGCCAGCTCACCGATGGTCATGTTGCGGCGGCCCAGTACGACTCTGATTTTTTCCCCTATCGTGAGTGCCATCATGCCTGCCTCCTCTCCTCACAGCATAAGAATACACGATTTCGTGTCGAAAGTCAAGAAATTCTTTACATGGGAAACAAAAACGTAGCCATAAATTTTCCAGGAATTTATCAAACCGCCTTATGTTTGTCCGTACAATCGTGTATAATAAAGATGCAGACGGAAAACATAAATCCCG
>CAZXSN010000015.1:0-52741 GCA_964643295.1 uncultured Lachnospiraceae bacterium | reverse complement strand
AGCCGATCGCATCCTGACCGGCCATCACTGACTTGATCGCCAGCATGATCCTGGACAGTTCCCCTCCGGAGGCCACATCCTGCAGCGGGCGAAGCGGCATCCCCGGGTTGGTGGAGATCAGGAAGCAGATCTCATCACAGCCGTTGGCTCCCGGAACCGGCAGAGAACGAAAATCAATCGAAAACTGCACATCGGGAAAATTCAATTCCTCCAGAGAGGCGCGGATTCGCTCTGCCAGCACTGCTGCCGCCTTCTTGCGGACTTTTGTCATCTTTCCGGCCACACAGAAGAGCTGTTCCTGACAGGCGGCCTTCTTCTTTTTCAGGGAATCCACGTAGGTCTCATAATTAGCCAGCTGTTCTAACTTCTCCTGCTTCTCCTGCTGGTAGGCAAGAATCTCTCTGATCGTCTTTCCGTACTTCACTTTCAGATGATTGATCGTATCCAGCCGCTGTCCAATCCGGTAAAACTCCTGCTCATCGTAAGAAAATTCTTCGAGATAGTCCGACAGTTCCCGGTCAAAGCCATTCATCAGGTCTTCCATCTGCAAGAGCTGCTCCAGAAGACCGTTCAGAGCAGGATCATACTGTGCGACACCGGAGAGCGCTCTCACCGCCCGGCTTACCTCGTCTCCGGCGCCGTCCGAACCTGTCAGGCGGGCTGTCTCCGCAAGGGCCTCCTCGATTTTCTGTCCGTTGGACATCTTCGCGTACTCCCGCTCAAGCTGCTCATCCTCCCCGGGAAGCAGCTGGGCGCTCTCGATTTCCGAAACTTCAAACCTGTAGAAATCGATCTGTTTCTCCCGGTCCGCGCCCTCGCTTAGAGCTTTCTTTAACTCTTCATCCACCAGACGGTACGCTTCATAGGCCGCGCGGCAGTTTTCCTTTAACTCTCCCAGTTCCTCCTTTGCGAAAGCGTCCAGCAGCATCAGATGAAAGCGGGGGTATAGTAAGGACTGGTGCTCATGCTGCCCATGAATATCGATCAATTCCGATGCAATTTCCCGGATGAAGGAAAGGCTGACCGTCTCCCCGTTTACGCGGCTTAAACTGCGGCCTTTCTGATATCTGCGGGAAATCACGACCTGCCCGTCCTCGGCGGGAAGATCCATCTCCTCCAGCTTCTTAAGCACTGTCTTATTCTCTGTCACGAAGGTCAGTTCCACGAGTGCGTAGTCCGTATCTTCCGATACGTAATCCTTGAAATTCCCTGCTCCCAAAGCGACATTTACCGATCCGATGACCATGGATTTCCCGGCGCCGGTCTCACCGGTGAGGATATTTAACCCGGGGCCGAAGTCCGTCTCCATATCCTCGATCAGAGCCATATTCTTGACATGCAGGTTTACCAGCATACGATCACGCCTCTCCGTTTATAATCCTGCGGATCTTCTCCATCACCCGCAATGTATCCTGAGTACTTTTCACCGCGCACATGATGGTATCATCCCCGGCGATGCAGCCCGCAATCTCCGGCCACTGCATGGCATCCAGAGCCGCGGCGACAGCCATCGCCATCCCGGACACGGTCTTGACCACCAGAATGTTCTGTGCCATATCCATCGACGAAAAGCCCTCCCGCAAAACCCGAATGTATTTCTCATTCAACTCCGGGACATTCGGATACGCAGGCGCATACTTCTGCTTTCCGGAGGAACCGGCAGCCTTGACCAGATTCAGCTCCCGGATGTCCCTGGAAATCGTGGCCTGCGTCACCGGATAGCCCTCCTTCTGCAGGTATTCCGCCAGTTCTTCCTGAGTCTCGATCTCATACCGGCTGATCAGATCGAGAATTTTTGCCTGTCTGCCTGTTTTCATGCCGCTCCCCTTCTAATTCATCTTAAGCCGCAGTGTCTCCACAAAACTCGTATGGTTGATCTTGATCAGGCGTGTTTTTTTCGAAGAACGAAGGACATGGATCCGGTCGCCGACCTTCATCCGCACCGAAGTGTCCCCGTCGAAGATCGCTTCCGCACCCTCGCTGTCCGCTGATGCGTCCCCTCCCAGTTCCACGGTCACGCGAACGTTATCGGGAAGAATCACCGTGCGGGAATTCAGCGTGTGGGGAGCAACCGCGGTCAGCAAAATCAGCGACGCTTCCGGGGAGACGATTGGCCCTCCCGCCGAAAGACTGTAGCCCGTAGATCCGGTGGGAGTCGCCACGATAATCCCATCCGCGCGGTAGGAACACAGGAAGGCGTCATCCACAAGGATATGGAAATCGATCACCCGCAGACGTCCCCGGCGGCTGATCGCGATGTCATTGAGCGCTGCATCCTCCAGCATCTTTCGATGCTGCCGCCAGGCGGTGCCGTCCAGCATCATCCGCTCTTCGATCGTAAACTTCCCCTCCAGCAGCCGATCCAGAGCAGCCTGCACATGTCCTTTGTCAATCTCTGCCAGATAGCCTAAGGTACCCATGTTGATGCCTAAAAATGGCAGTTTAAGATCCCCCAGATCCCGGGATGCCTGCAGCAGAGTGCCGTCGCCCCCCAGCACCAGCACACATTCCGTATCAGGCGGAACACAGGAGGGATCCGTATACTTGTAGCCGCCGTTTCCATCCTGGGATTCACTTTCACGCACCCGGCAGATACGGCCTTTTTCTTCCAGATAACGCTTGATATATCCGGTCATCTCCAGATGCGGATCCTTCATCTGATTGGTAATCACATAAAACTTCTCCATCATCCCTCTTCTCCGCGAATCCCTTTCGTATCTCCATCCTTCTTTCCGCTCTCTTTGGTATCCTTCATTCCCGCAGCGGCTGATGAGAACCGATGCAAACCGGTATCCTTATCCTTAGCGGTTCCTAACGTGTGCCGGTCCCTTATGGCGAGCGTTTTTCTTTTCTTAGTCAAGCGCCTGATGCGCTTCCCGCACAATCCCTGCAATCACGCTTTTGTTAAACTCCATCTGTGAGGGGACCTGTTCTTTCATATCCGCTTCTGCCTGGTTTTCCCGGGGACTTACTTCCTGTCTCTTCCTTAACCACAGAAGATATTCGATATTTCCTTCCGGTCCTTTCACCGGGGAAAAGGTCAGCGCCGCAGCAGAAAACCCTAAAGACTGTGAAAAATCGACTGTTTTTGAAATGACTTCCTGATGAACAAACGGGTCTCTCACCACACCCTTTTTCCCAACTTTTTCGCGTCCCGCCTCAAACTGCGGTTTGATCAGGCAGACCACATCGCCGTTTTCGGCAAGCAGCTCCTTAACCGTCGGCAGCACCTTGGCAAGGGAGATGAAAGAGACATCGATGGAGACAAACGAGGGACGCTGTCCGATATCGTCTAACGTTACGTAGCGGATGTTCGTGCGCTCCATGCAGACCACACGCGGATCCTCCCGCAGTTTCCAGTCCAGCTGTCCGTGCCCGACATCCACCGCATACACCAGCAGGGCGCCGTTTTGCAGCATGCAGTCGGTAAACCCTCCGGTGGAAGCGCCCACGTCCATGCAGATTTTCCCCGAAACCGATACCGGAAACTCAGTCAGAGCCTTCTCCAGTTTGAGGCCCCCGCGGCTTACATAGCGAAGAGGATTTCCCCTCACCTCAATCGGCACACTCTCCTCAAACACAGAACCTGCCTTGTCCTCCTTCTGGCCTTTCACATACACCTGGCCGGCCATGATGAGCGCCTTCGCTTTCTCCCGGGATTCGCATACCCCGCGTCCAACCAGCAGCACATCCAGACGTTCCTTCTTCATTCCTATTGCTGCCCTTCCCGTCACATCCCAACGTATTCCGCAAGAATCCGTTTCAAAATCGACTCTTCGTCCAACCCGTTTTGCCTCTCCCAGTCAAACTCCCTGCCATATCTGGCTGAATGATCAGAAAACTCCTCACAGGCAGGATACCCTTTCAAAACCCTGCTGTCCGGCAAAGGTACATCCAAATCTCCCCCAGTTTCTTCCTCCCACTCCTCCGGCAAACCGATCATGAGAACCCGCGCGGACAAATGGATCTCTGCGAAAAAGCGAAGCGCACGGCTTGCGAAACTTCCCGTGTAAGCCGCCTCCTCTAAGATCACCAGCAGCGTATGTTCCTTCGCGGCTGTCGTAAGCATCTGTTCATCCGCAGGCTGTAAAAACCGCAGGTTAATTAGGGAGCAGCTGTATCCGATCTTTCGAAGCCGTCTTCGTACTTTCACAGCCGTCTCCACCATCCTGCCGGCTGAAAGCAGAGCGATCCCGCTTTCATCATACAGAATCTCCGAACGGCCAAGCTGAAGCGGAGCCTGAAACCGGGTAAGCTCCCCGAAAAAACGGTCCCCGTCAAACAAAAGGGCGGCGGGACCGTTATACTGCCGTGCGAAGGAAAGCATGCAACGAAGCTCTGCACCGTTTTTCGGCTCCATCACACAAAGGCCCGGCAGAGCTCCCAATTCCGCGGGAATGATCCTCCCGGGAAGAGGATTGCCCGGTGCACACGCCCGGTCAAGTAAAAACGTCACCGGCAGACGAAGGGCACAGATCTTCACAAACTCAGATCCCAGCATCCAAAAAGCATCCTCACCGGGAAGGAACACCAGCGGATGCAGTCCTTCTTCGATAAGCTTCCCGGCCAGAGCACCCGCCCCGGCAGGAGATTCCGTATTAAAAACCCATCCGGAGGAATTCCTTTGAAACGTTTCCCACTCCCATTGTTTACAGGAAGCGGTCAGGATAAGCGCCGTCTGCGGATCCTTTTCCCCCAAAGCAATGAGTTCCTCTTTTACTATCTGCCGGTAGTTTTTTGGGTATTCCTCCCTGCCCGCAGGATCCACCTGCCTGCTCATCGAAAAACCCTCCCGTCTGCTGTTCTGTCCGTATTCCTGCTGGTGATCGAAATCATTACAGCGTCAAAAGCCAGGGCCCACAGCTTTAAAGCTGCCAGTGGGGGGAAAGACTGATTGGCACACCTGAAAGAAAGGCAAAAGCGTGGCAAAGGCCCCCTGAGCAAAAACTGCCAGACAGGACTGTGCAAGCAGAAGCAATCCGTAATCACCTTTTGACGCCTGATTCATCTGCATGTGTTTTTGCATCCTTCGAAAAGTCTCCGCTGCCAATCCCCCTGTGTCAGTATCCCGCTAAGTTTATTACTTTTCCCTGTGTATGAGGGTAAGAATCAATTCCCGCAGGAACGAATCAGAAAGCTTAAGGGAATCCAGGCGCTGCACCGCCCGGTTTGAAATGGCTTCCACATCTTCCCGCGCCTGGGAAAGACCCCTTAGTGTTACATAGGTCGTCTTATGATTCTTCTCATCGCTGTGAATTGGTTTTCCCAGTGTCTGCATCGTGGAGGTCACATCCAGGATATCGTCCTGGATCTGAAACGCGAGACCGACATCTCCGGCGATCTTCTCCATCTCATCAACCTGTTCTTTATCAGCTCCGGCCAGGATCGCCCCGATCATCATAGAGGCCTCAATCAGCGCTCCGGTCTTGTGCCTGTGGATGAAATCCAGCACTTCCAGGGGAAGCGGCTGCCCCTCCAGCTCCACATCCACGGACTGACCGCCGATCATCCCGTAAATCCCGGTTTTTCCTGCCAGCAGAGCAAACGCCCGCCCGACATTTGGATCTTGAGGGTACTGCGTAACCGCCCGCGAGACGGTTTCATAAGCCAGATTTAAGAGGCCGTCCCCGGCCAGGATCGCCATAGCCTCCCCGTAAACCACATGGGTGGTCTTTCTGCCGCGGCGGTACTCATCATTATCCAGAGCCTCCAGATCATCGTGTACCAGGGAATGGGTATGAATCATTTCCATCGCCGCCATAAAGGGTTCGATCACGGTGCCGGTTCCGCCGAAGAGTTCATAGGTCGTCATCATCAGCAGCGGGCGAAGCCGCTTGCCGCCGGAGAGCATACTGTAGTTCATCGCTTTTAAAAGTGTCTTTTGCTCCCCTTCCTCCTTCGGCAGATACCCTAAAACCACCGCCTGCACCCGTGCGGTTTTTTCTTTCAGTTCTTCCTCAAAACACATCCAGTCCACCATTTTCATTCATGACCATCACCTGGGACTCCACGTGCTCAATAATCTTGCTTCCCCGTTGAATAAGCCGCATCCCCTCCTGGTAAATCCGAAAGGAATCCTCTAAGGATGTCTCCCGGCTTTCCAGCATGCGAATCAGCTCATCAAGCTTTGCAAACATCTGCTCTAACGTCAGCCTCTCCTGATCGGCTTCACTGCCGGTCATCTGATCCTGTCTGTCCATGATTCTCCTTCCCAGTCTGCCGCACACACGGCTTTCCTTACGCTTAACGGTCCTCTTCCTGTCCGAAAAGATCTCCCAACACCACCCGCTCGGTACGGGCCTCCAGCAGCCCGTCTGCGAAATAGATCCGCAGGCTCTCTCCTGCGGCAGCCTTCCCGGCCTGATTGATGCGGTTTCCCTCTTCATCAGTCACAAACGCATATCCCTGCTCCAGCTTGTTTAAGGGAGAAAGACCTTTCATGCGCTCCACCTTGACAAGCAGGCGCGACTTCGCGGCTTCCAGCTTCTTCTCCATCAAAAGCCGCATCCGGTCTTCTTTCTCTGCAAGTAAACGTCCCTGCTCCCGAATCTTATGTTCCGGACTGCCCAGGGAGAGCCGCAGCCGGTACTGTTCCAGATTGTTCCGGCATTCTTTCAGGTGGGTCTGCATCAGCGAACGAAACGTCTCCCGGTAATTTAACAGATCCATATACGCCTGGTTTCGGTCAAAGACCGCGAGTTCCGCTCCCGCGGAGGGAGTCGGCGCCCGCAGATCCGCCACAAAATCGCAGATCGTCGTATCCGTCTCATGTCCGACCGCAGAGATCACCGGAGTACGGCACTCAAAGACAGCCCGGGCGACAATCTCTTCGTTAAACGCCCAGAGATCCTCGATGGAACCGCCGCCCCGTCCCACGATCATAACGTCCGGCTTAAGCACGTCGAGACTTTTTATTCCCTTGACGATGCTCTCAGCGGCGCCCTCGCCCTGTACTTTTGCCGGATAGAGGATGATGCGCACTCCCGGGTTTCTCCTGCGGGTGATGTTGATGATATCGCGCACAGCTGCCCCGGTCGGCGCTGTCACCACGCCAAGAGTGCGAATGTAACGAGGAATCGGCTGCTTATACTGCCTGGAGAACATTCCCATGTCACTGAGCTCGCGTTTCAGCGCTTCAAAGCGCTCATAGAGCTGTCCCAGCCCGTCCAGCTGGATCTGATTAACGTAAAGCTGATAGACCCCGCTGCGCTCATAAACGCTGACAGCGCCAAAGGCCACCACCTGCTGGCCGTCCCTCAGACGGAAAGTCAGAGTCCTCTGAGCGCTGGAAAACATCACACAGGAAAGAGAACCCGTCTCATCCTTCAGAGAAAAATAGATGGTACCCGAAGTGTGGTACTTGCAGTTCGAGATCTCTCCCTTCACATAAACGTTCCGAAGGAGGAAGTCCTTCTTAAACATCTGTTTAATGTAAGTATTGATCTGTTCGACGGTAAAAATGTTGCTCATGCCTGCCTCAATTTCATTCGAAAAACTTTTCACTTACGAGATTCGGATGCGGCCTTTTTAGGAAACGGCCATGCGGACCTTTTTTCCCCTTCGCCGGATCCCCCTTAAAAAGGGGATCGTCAGGACTTAGGTTCCCCCTCCTGTTTGTCTGTAAGCCCCTTCGCCACTTTCCCCAGGATCCCGTTTACAAAGGATGCCGAATCAGGGCCGCCGTATTTTTTTGCCAGCTCCACAGCCTCATTAATCGCCACCCCGACCGGGATATCCGAATCATACTGCATCTCATACACCGCAAGCCGTAAAACTGCCAGATCCGTCTTGCTCATGCGCGTCGTTTTCCAGCTGGTTGCCGCCTGATTGAGAATTCTGTCAATCTCGGGGACCACGGCGATGACACTGCCTGCCCGATCCTTGATATACAATTGATCCTCTTCGGTTAAAGGCAGTCTCTCCCTTGGCTTCCCTTTCTGACCTTTCCGCGAAGTTCCTTTTCTCTTAGACTTCTCTGGATGAGCCTGCGCAGGCGGATGTTCCCCTGACTGAACCTGCGTCTGCACATCTGTCGCCTTACGCTCCTCCCGGCTGACCTCCTCCGGGGAATCCTTCTGTGCGGATTCTGCCTGTCCGGTCTTCTGAAGCTGATCCGCCGCCTGCGAATCAGCAGATTCCGACGCTTCTAACTGATCCTCCTCGGGCTCGTAGAGAAAATAAAAATCCCTCTGCAGGGGCAGATCTTCCTTGCTGTGAAATTCCACAGCGAAGATCAGTTTAAAAACATGTTCCCGGAGCCTCGATCTGTCCGTAAAACACATACATCCATTCCTCCCGTCTGCTCAGCAAAAACCCCTCCCTGACAAGCATGCGGGGTGCATCTTACACGGGAGCTTTCATGGGTATTCCGTCTTTCATTTTACCTGCGAAAAAGAGACTGCCACAAAACACCCGGAACGGATCAAGGGATCCGTTGAAACATTTTGCGACAGCCCTGTCAGTTCATACTCGTTTGAATTTCAGTTCTCGTCCTCCATCACCACGTTGGCGATCTTGATGTTGACCTCAGAGACAGTCAGTCCGGTCATCGTCTCAATAGCTGTCTTGACCTTGTCCTGAATCTCCGAGCAGGTCTCCGGTACGTTGTAGCCAAACCGCATGTTGATATTCATGGCTACCTTCACGTCTTTTCCTTCCACCTGCACCTTTACACCCTTGGAGAGGCTCTTTACGCCCAGCTTCTCGATCAGGTCGCGGGTGATATTGCCTGCCATCGATGCTACGCCCTTCGACTCGGATGCCGCCAGCCCGGCGATAATCGCCACCACTTCATCCGCAATCTTTACCTCGCCGAAAGCGCCTTCCGTCTCGATCGTACTGGTATGTATTTCTTCATTCGCCATGTCCGTCCCTCCTGCTTCGCCGTCCGAAGCCTCCCTGCAGCGCCGGAACTTTCCGGCATGAGTTTCTTTCGCTTTGTGCCTTATAAACGCAGAAAAGTGTTTATTAAATTATAACAGGATCCACCAGTCTTTGCAAGAGAAGATTCCCGGGATTTACGGATTCTTAAGGGCCGCTTAAGGCCAGATTTTTCTTATCCTCATCCTCCTGCACCTGTGAAATCCTCCTGCCCTTAAACCATAAAAGACTGTCTGAAAGGTTATCTACCAAACTCGGCAAGCTCTAACCCAGGATTTCGCTCCAGCACCATCCCCACAGACCAGCTGTTGATAAACAGAAGCAGTGGACGCCCTTTTAAATCCCGGATCTTCTTCATATCAGACGTGCCCACCAGATGATTTAAGTCGGGATTCGGATTCTCGATCCAGCGGATGTGCTCGTAAGGCAGCATCTCCAGGATAATCTCCACGTTGTACTCACTCTCCAGCCGGTATTTGAGTACGTCAAACTGCAGGACACCTACCACACCGACGATGATCTCCTCCATGCCCGTATTGAATTCCTGGAAAATCTGGATCGCACCCTCCTGTGCGATCTGGTTAATCCCCTTGACAAACTGCTTGCGCTTCATCGTGTCTACCTGCCGCACCCTTGCAAAATGCTCCGGCGCAAACGTTGGGATGCCCTCAAACGCAAACTTCTTTCCCGGAGCGCAGACGGTATCTCCGATGGAAAAAATCCCCGGATCGAACACGCCAATGATATCACCCGCATAGGCTTCACTCACAACATGGCGCTCCTGCGCCATCATCTGCTGCGGCTGGGATAAACGCAGTCTGCGGTCCCCCTGCACATGATAGACCTCGCGGTCCGCCTCAAACTTTCCTGAGCAGATCCGCATAAAGGCCACCCGGTCCCGGTGCGCCCGATTCATGTTGGCCTGAATCTTAAAGACGAAGGCCGAGAAATCCTCCGAAACCGGATCGATCAGCCCCTGATCCGACTGCCTGGGAAGCGGCGGGGTGGTCATCTTCAGGAAATGCTTCAAAAACAGCTCCACGCCAAAATTTGTCAGAGCGGAACCAAAAAAGACCGGGGAAAGTTTTCCTTCACTTACCAGTTCCTGGTCAAATTCGGCGGAGGCACCCTCTAACAGTTCGATCTCCTCTAAAAGCTGGTCCCTGGCCGCCGTACCGATCAGCTGCTCAAGCTGCGGAGAATCCAGGGGATACTCTAAAGAAATGCCCTCCTTCGTTCCTTTTTCCGTATCCGTAAAAGTAACAAAGTGTTTCGTATCCCGCTCATAGACGCCCTTAAAATTCTTCCCGGAGCCAACCGGCCAGTTGATCGGACAGGTGGCGATTCCCAGCTCTTTTTCGATATCGTCCAGCAGTTCAAACGAATCGTTGGCATCCCGGTCCATCTTGTTGATAAAGGTAAAAATCGGGATATGGCGCATCACACAGACTTTGAACAGCTTCCTGGTCTGTGCCTCCACCCCTTTGGACGCATCAATCACCATCACCGCCGAATCGGCAGCCATCAGCGTCCGGTAGGTATCCTCCGAGAAATCCTGGTGCCCCGGGGTATCCAGGATATTGATGCAGCAGCCGTCGTATTGAAACTGCAGCACCGAAGATGTCACGGAGATTCCACGCTCTTTCTCGATCTCCATCCAGTCTGAGACCGCATGGCGCATCGTTGCCTTTCCCTTCACGGAACCGGCCAGGTTGATCGCTCCACCGTACAGCAGAAACTTTTCGGTCAGAGTAGTCTTACCGGCATCCGGATGAGAAATGATCGCAAACGTGCGCCGTTTCCGTATTTCTTTTTCCAAGTCACTCACGTAGTTATTCCTCCAGTTAATGCGGGGATGCTTACCAATCCGCTTCCAGGCATCCTCTTCCTCTTTCCAGGCTCACCGCTTTCCGTATGCCCGAAACTCTTTCGTTATTGTAACAAGAGCGTGAAATCCTGTCAACAGCGCGATTCCAGGCATTCCAGCTGACCGAAGGGGAAAATGGGGAAAAGTGCAATGTCGGAAGAAGGACGTCAAATATATCTATAATTGTAGAACTGAAACTCCTTCATATGGATTGATTTCTGTAGATATGAAGCGGAGTTCTCCCATTTCCATAGGGATAAGAAAGCTCCCAAGAAGACAAGCAAGAAGGAAAGAAGGATTCGTCTCTGGGGCAAAGACGAATCCCCGAATGAAACACATTTGATCTGCTCTCCTGCAATCAGCCGCTGTGTCCATTGATCCCTGTTTTTTTGTCTGAATGAACCGCTGGTGCACAGGGCAGATAAGCTGCAAGATATTCCTCGATCGTGCGGATACTCATGATACAGCCTGGTATCATTCTGCAGCCCATGCCCGGAGTGCGAAAAGACCAGACAGTCGTGCGGTATATGGTGCTCCGATAAGGCCAGATCTAAGCGGATGGATGCCTTGTATGGCTGCACACGATCCCTTTTTCCATAGGCAAGGAGGGCGGGAACCGATTGACCATCCACCCAGAGCAAACCCTTAACTTTCCCGGTCCTCCGGGTAACAACTGGATGGTCCCTGAGCACCAAAAACCATCCGCACGGGGACGAGAGACATTTTCGCATCCCGGTATCCATACAGCTGTTAGACAGTGTCCTGCGGACCCTCCTCCAATCGCCATGTCCCTGATGGGAAACCCCAGGTTTTTCGCCTCGGCAATCACAGCCGGCATCGCTGTCTTAATCTCCATGGACCGCGAGCAGACACTCGCGCTGTTCGTCTCATTTCTCAGGGTATAATTGATCCCCGTCGCCACATATCCTTTGGAACAAAGCCATCTTAACATGTCCCTGTCATCCGCCTTGTCCCCCGAGGTGAACCCGCCTGCATGCAGGTATACGACCAGGCTGTAGGAAGTCCTTGAGCGGTCTGCCGGAACGTAGAGGTCGAACCGGTTGGATTCAAGCTCCCCATAGGACAGTCTCTGCCACGTTTGCTTTCCCTTAATTTATCCCTCGATCAAAGGGGATTTTCCCTTACAGACATCCTTTTCCCTTATTTTACTTACTGTTTTAATGGAATTTGCCCTTATCAGCACATATTTTCCCTTACTTTAGTCCAAAAAGCAAGGGAAAGATCAGCGTAATGTCTGATTTTCCCTTATTTTGAGCTAAATTTAAGGGAAAGTTTCTTAAGACGCTTGACTTTCCCTCATTTCCTGTAGTAAAATAAGGGAAATTGGGGGGTGCATCTTAGATGAGACAGTTTCAGTATGCAAAGATTGGGGAGCAGAAATGGGATTCCGATATCCTCGGGTTAGTCGCTGCGATCTATAAGGCGACCGGAAAACAGGAACTTTATTTAAAACAGCGTCCTGAAGAACTGAAAAAACTGGGGGAAGTCGCAAAATTACAAAGCACAAAAGCTTCCAATGCAATCGAAGGAATTGTGACCACAAACACCCGTATTCGTCAGCTCATGAATGAAAAAACGACTCCAAGGAATCAAGATGAGAAGGAGATCGCGGGATATCGTGACGTACTGAATAGGATACATGAAAGCTTCGAAGCAATCCCCCTGACGCGAAACTATATTCTTCAGCTGCATGGCTTACTGTACAGCTATTGTGACAATCCGATGGCTGGCCGCACAAAGAACGTCCAGAACTATATCACAGGAACGTATGCCGATGGACACACAGAGATTCTCTTTACACCGCTTTCTCCCTGGGAAACTCCAGAAGCGCTGGATCGCATCTGTGAGGAATACAATAAAGTTATCGGAAATCTAAAGCTGGAGCCGTTAATCGCGATTCCAGTGTTTATCCACGATTTTCTGTGCATTCATCCGTTCAACGACGGCAACGGAAGAATGAGCCGGCTGCTCACGACTCTTCTCCTTTGCGCAAACGGTTTTTTTGTGGCAAAGTATATTTCTCTGGAGGCGAAGATCGAAAAAAATAAGGATCTGTACTACGAAGCTCTCAGGAAATCCCAGTACGGATGGCAGGAAGGAACGGAAGATAAACTGCCTTTTATCAAATATCTGCTCGGGATGATCCTCTCCGCCTATAAGGATTTCGAGGATCGCCTTGCGATCGTGGAAGAAAAGATCCCGGCAGTTGAAATGGTGCGCAAGGCCACAAAACAGAAGATCGGTCGGTTCAGCAAACAGGATATCAGGGAGATCTGTCCTTCCTTAAGTGTTAGCTCCGTAGAAGGCGCCCTGCGAAAAATGGTAGCTTCCGGTGAACTTGAACGGAAAGGGAAAGGAAAATCGACCTTTTATATTCGTTTGAAGTAAATACTGATAAGCAGCGGCTTCACTTCGTTGCGAGCTGTAAACCTGTTTCAGAAAATTGGTTTGCAGAAAATTTTCCACGCTTAACAAGGATAACGATTGCAAAAACTGTGGAAGGGAATTTCACCTCCCCTTCCACAGGTGTGGAAAATAACCTGTCGGCGAGCCTATCAATCCAAGCTTAAGGGTAAGCTCACAGCCAGTTTCCGGGGAAAAATAAGGGATGAGGCAGAATTTCCTGCCGCACACAAGGTGCCTTACTCCACGCCAGTGCTGCTTTCTTAAGGAACCTAACAGGTTAATATCCCACTGCCGTGACGGCATACTCCGCCTCCGACTGCGTAAATCCATCGAAGAGGAGCTGGTCGATTAAACCGCTGCGGCTAAACGACATGATGTCTAAGTACTGCTGTGCCTTCCTGGCAGCCTGTTCATACCAGTCTGCCCCGCAATGGTCCGCACCATAGACGGCTTCCTCATGTGTATACCCGTCATATTCTAACTGGCCGATCAGTTCCTCATAGGCGAAAGACATGATATCGAGATAGTCCTTGGCCTGACCAAGAGCGTTTCTTTCTCCCATCGTAGGCTCTTTCTCCTCCGGTTTCGATACGGCCGCTGGAATTCCCTGTGAAGGCACATCCTCTTCCTCTCCCGGTTCCTGCGGTTTTGCATCTCCTCCCAACTGATTCGATACCGGATCTCCATTTACAAGTTCCAGAAGAACTGTCTCCCGGTCACGATCATCCAGCAGACAAAGCGAAAAGGTTTGATCCGCGAGACCGCTGGAAGCAAGAATAGTCTGACTCAAACTGGAAACCGTCCTAAGCAGTGCCTGCACCGCTTCCAACCTTGCAGACATTCCTTCGGATCCCTCATCGGTTTCCATTTCCTCCCCGAAGCCATCCATCCACACGCAGGCTAAGATCCCCTCCTGTGATTCCTCAACTGTGCAGCCGTCTTTAAATCCCGCCGAAAGTGCCTTCTCAATGGACGATGCCGCATCAATCGAGCTGGCGTGAAGAACCGTCTTCGCTCCCATGAAAGCAAAGACCAATCCCGCCGCGCACAAAACTGTGGCGAACATCTGAAGCAGACGACCATGGTACTTTCTGTCCCTTTCGTTCATTTCGTTTCCTTTCTCCTTCCGTCTGAAACCCTTTTTCCCAGCCAGCCTTTCCCGCTTCTCAGGACAGGCGGCTTTGTAAACCCGCAGCTTTTTCTTTCCTGGAAGTCTGGAAAAGAAACCCCTTCTCATTTTCGCATCCAGGAATTCCTACTGCTGATTTTAGCGGAGACTTCTCTCCCTGTCAAAGACTTTCGCATCAAGATTTCCGTTGCTTTTTTTAAGCCGTCCTTATATAATGGGGAAGAACCCGAAAGCGGGCTTCTGCCTTATACGAACGCGAAAAACAGGCTGCCGGATGTACAGATATTGGGCAGACGAAAGGTTTATCCAACGATACTAGACTTGCGGAAAGAACGAGGTTACCCTATGAAAAAAAAGGTCGTGGTTGCACTCGGACATCAGGCTCTGGGAACGAACTTCCCGGAACAGAAAAAAACGGTCCGATCTTCTGTGAAAATCCTTGCGGATATGATCGAAGACGGCTGTCAGCTCATCATCACGCACAGCAACGCCCCTCAGGTGGGCATGATCCATACCGCCTTGAATGAATATGCCAAAGTCCATGAAACATACAACGCCCCGATGGCTATCTGCTCAGCGATGAGCCAGGGCTTCATCGGCTACGATATCCAGAACATGCTGCGCACAGAACTTCTAAGCCGCGGCATCTACCGCACGATCAGCACAATCATCACTCAGGTGATCGTGGATCCTTACGATGAAGCGTTCTATCACCCGATCAAGGTGATCGGCAGATATCTGAATGCGGAGGAAGCCGCTGCAGAGGAAAAGAAGGGCAACTACGTGGTGGAGGAACCCGGCAAGGGCTTCCGCCGAATCGTGGCAGCCCCGAAGCCTCTGGATATCGTGGAAATAGATGCGATCAATGCGCTGGTAAACGCCGGTCAGATCGTGATCGCCGGCGGGGGTGGAGGCGTCCCGGTGCTCAAGCAGGGCAGCACCTTAAAAAGCGCCAGTGCGATTATCGAGAAAGACTTAACAAGCGGAAAGCTGGCGGATCTGACCGACGCGGACCTTCTGATGATCTTAACCAATGAGGAGTTCGTCTGCATCAACTACCACTCCGATTCCCCGGTTCCCTTAGGCCGCATCACCGCTTCAGAAGCCAGGAAACATATGGAAAATAAAGAGTTCGGAGAGGCTGCCATGCTCCCGAAGATCGAGGCTTCCGTCAATTTCGTCTCCCAGAAACCAGGAAGGCAGGCCATCATCACCTGCATCAGCAAAGCCATGGATGCCCTCCATTACAAAACGGGCACATTAATCGAATAACATGATTACAGCGTCAAAAGCCTGAACTTTCGGCTGCAAAGCATACCAGTGGGTGAAAAGACTTATTGACGCGCCCTGACAGAGGTAAGAAGTGGGGTGTGTTTAACCGACCATAAGCGGAGCTTAAGAAGGAGTCCCAGAATTTAAGAATGTTGAGCAGGATTGTTAAGCTTAAAAGCAGCGGAACAATCCGTAATCACCTTTTGACGCCTGAATCATAACATCAGTCCGTATTACGTGTGTGAAGCTAAAAGTCAATCGGACAGGGGAGAAAATTTGCGGGGACAAAGAAAAGGAAACGACGATTGTGTTCGCCGTTTCCTGAAAATCCCTTCTGCGGGGCGCTTATCCTTTAATCTCCGGGCAGGCAAAGCCGGAGCAGATGTCTTTTCTCTTCGGCCTTCTCTCTGCGGAAACTTTTGTTTCTTCCTCTAAAATCCCCGATGAAAAGAAGAGTGTCATTTCACAACCTCAGCCCCAAACGGCATGAGCGCCAGTTTAGCGAGCTTGAAATGCTGCTTCCCGAAGGGGATCCCGATCAGTGTGACGCACAGGAGAATCCCCCAGATCGCATAGTGCAGCGCCAGAGGAAGCCCGGAGAAGATCAGCCAGAGGATATTTAAAAGCAGGGAACCCGCGCCCCCACCGTAGATGACCTCTTTGCCGAAGGGAAAGAAACTTAGGCCTGCGAGTTTAAAGCACTGCAGGCCGACCGGGATCCCAATGATCGTGACACACCACAGACAACCAGCCAGAATCCAGCCGAGTCCGCCGATGCAGCCGCCCAAGATGAACCACAGCACATTTCCCAGACAGCCCATGAAAAGTTCCTCCTCTCTCCCGTTTTGCTGTTCGAACCTTTGCTATCCTGCTCTCCCCAGGTTTATGTACCCCTGTCACTCCTGCCTAAGCTTCTGTCAGTGTTTATGATACCCTGCATCTTTTTCATCAGGAGTGTCTCTTTGCAAGGAGACATCCTAAAACCGCTGATTCAGTGTTCAGCGGTTTCCTTCTCCGGAAACAGCCGGTGAAAAAAACGCACACACCCCTCGACTAATTTATCCGCTCCCTGGCGGACGTGCAGCAGCCGAAACAGCTGAAAGCGGAAAAAATCGATCCCACCGCAAAGAAGGCAGATCCCAAAGGCCGTTAGGATCACCGCCAGCATAGCCAGCGGCGGCGAATAATAGCAGTACTCGCTGAAGGCCCCTTTCATCACGTACTGCCAGATCAGAGGCTGCACATGGATGATATAGACAGAAAAAGCTAGCGGGGAGGCGATGACAATCAGTTTTTTCACCGTACGATTACTGATCTTTAAGCCTTCAAAGAGACGGAAAAGGCAGACCGCGCACAACAGAATCGTTGGCGCTGTAAAGCTGGTAAACATCCTTCCCCAGCGGGCCTCCCCATAAACATCCCTCGTATAATTCTCCATGAGAATTTTAAACGCCCAGGAAAAGGCTGCCAGGCCGAAGTAGGCAGCAAGATACTGCCAATTTTTATGGCGTTTCCAGCTGCATCTGCGGATTGCCGCTCCCAGCAGATACAAAATCACAAGCCAGACAAAGCTGTAGCCGCCTCCCAGGGACAGAAAATCTGAACCGTTGACCTTGGGAAGAGCTGTCCCCGCGGAAAAGACCACGAACAGTACCAGCGCCATGCCTTTGAGTTCCCGGTCTTTCATCGCGTTTACCATCCTGTTTAAAAACGGCATCACCACGAACAGTCCCGCGTAGGCGCTGAAATACCAGTAGGTTCCCCAGCTTACCGGAAACAGAGTCTGATACAGGTTCTTGGAAGTTACCAGGTGCGGAGCAAACAGAACAAAGCCTCCGGTGATCAGCACCTGATAGAAGAATACCAGGAACCATAACTCCAGGAAACGGGCCGGACGAAAGCGGCTGTTCACACCCACGTAGCCGGAGATTAAGCCGTAACAGTCCACGGAACAGTAGGCACAGGTCTCTAAAAACCACAGCGCATAGTAGGTGCCTTCATCCCCGATGATGCGCACCATCGCTCCTCCCTGCGCGAGCGTGTGCAGCATGGCAATCAGAAACATGCTCACGATCCGTAAAAGATCCACCCCGTAATTACGCTTCTCCTCCGCCATTTTCCTCTCCCCTTCAAATGGTTCGCCCGCTGGCTCAAAGAAAGACCATCAAAACCCGTCAATAGCCTTCCTGGATAAAATCCCGCCTGTCTTATACCACGTGAAATCCCCGGGTGCTGATGCACTCCTCCGCCTCCCAGATATCATCCGTCTGGAATACAATTACCGGTTTGCCGGAATCACGGTTGAAAGAAAGATACATGTAGTTAACATTGATGTTGCTGTCGGACAGGGCTAACAGCAGGCGGTTTAAGTTCCCGACTTCATCCTCCAGCTCCACGCCGATGACATCCACATCCCGACAGAGGAACCCTTCCTTGGAGAGAGCCTCATGAGCCCGCACCGGATCCGACACCACCATGCGGTTGATGCCAAACTCCGCGCCGTCGTTGGTGACGGAACCCCAGATATTGATATTCTCTTTAGCCAGGATATCCGTAATCTTAAGCAGTGTCCCTTTCTTATTCTCCGCGTAAATCGATACCTGTGTAAGCATTTCTTTCCTCCCAGTATTTACTCATTCCCACGGTCATCTCCTAGAAAATGTCCGTGCCAGAACGCTTTCAGGCTGCAAACTGTTTCCCGTTGTCTGTTCGCTTCAGGCTATTTCAGCCAACCCTTAAAGTTAAGGTACCAGTACCCCTTACAAAAGCGCTCTTTTCTCTTACCTTGTGTATTATAATCGGTTTACGGAAGGCGGTCAAGCGGGTTTGACAGGGCGACACGGTACGCGGGTAAGAGAGGTAGGAGGACAGGCGGTAAAAAAAGACAAAAGAGAAGCCCAAACAATCGTAAACGGATCCGGAAACAAACAGGGAAAGGGCAATCATGGAAAGATTTTTCGAAGCCGCTGCGGACAAAACCCCACTCGATCCTGGATCTGACAGAACCAGCGAAGCAGAGACCGCGGCGAAAATATGTTTGTTTCCTTAGGCAAAAAGAAAGGAGCTCAGCTATTCCTGGGCCCCTTTATCATCCTGTTTCTCAGTACCACATTTTTCAGTCACTGTTTAGCTTTCGAAAGATTCTGCGCCAGCGGCTATCCACTCAGATCGATAGATATTCATCTGCAAGAGGATGCTTTAAGATTGCAGAAGCGCCAATTGATATCGTTCTGCGTCAATCTTTCGTCCTGCTGTCAGCAGCTCCTACTTCACCAACTCCACCGCTTCTTTCGTCAGCTCCACGATCTTTGCGAAATTGCCTTCCTTCACATAGGTATCCTTGACCATCCAGCTTCCGCCGCAGGCAATGATCCGGTCATAGGCCAGGAATTCAAGAATGTTCGCCGCGCTCACACCACCGGTCGGCATGAATTTCATGCCCGGAAACGGAGCTGCCAAAGCCTTGATCGTATCCAGCCCGCCAAACTGCTTAGCCGGGAAAAACTTCACCACCTCAAGGCCGTACTCCATGGCTGCCATCACTTCGGTAGGCGTACAGATCCCCGGGAAAACCGGAACCTTGTGCGCAAGGGCAAATTCGGTCACCTTACTGGAAAAGCCGGGAGATACCAAAAATACAGCCCCTGCATCCAGCGCCCTCTTCGCCTGCTCGACATTCACCACCGTGCCGGCCCCTATCAGCATCTCGGGAAATTCCTGTTTCATAATGCGGATGGACTCTTCTGCCGCATCCGTGCGAAATGTGACCTCCGCCACCGGAAGACCGCCCTCACAGAGAGCCTCCCCTAAAGGTTTGGCATCCTCCACACGGTCAAGCTTTACAACCGGAACAATCTTCCTCTGTCTGATCTCCTGCAGTACGTCTGCCATTGCAAAATCCTCCTTCCTGTGATCATCTGTCTGCTCTTTCCTTCCCTGGCCTCAAACAGTGAACTCTGGGAACGAAAGATCATCAGATGCTGCTCAGCTGATTTTCCAAATGTTCATACATCAGTTCCCGGGCCAGGATCTCATCTCTGGCTTTCACCGCATGCAGAATCATCGTGTGATAGCGAATCCCCTCGCGGAAGCCAAACAGTTCGCTTACCTTGTCGTGCTGCATCCTCGTCTCGCGAAACACCCGGGCGATACTCTTGTGCAGCAGCGGATTCCCGCTGGCCTTGCAGATGGCCTCATGATAGTTGATATCAGCCTGCACATAGAGCGACTTATTGTCGATATTCTTCTTCATGTCCTCCAGATACTTCTCCAGCTGCCCGACTAAGCCTCCTTCATCCCGAAGAACCGCCAGGTAGCAGGCTTCCGGTTCCACGACTTTGCGAAACTCCAGCACTTTGGCAAAATCCTCACAGTCTCTGACCGTGATCATGTCCGATGATACGCCCCAAGATTTCGTATCAGCGTTCAAGAGAAACGTCCCCTTTCCATGCACGCTCTCCAGAGCCCCGATCCCGCTCAGGTACTGGATGGCAGTGCGCACACTTGCACGGCTGACGCCAAGCTCCCTTGTCAGCTCATTTTCAGAAGGGAGTTTCTCTCCCTCCCGCCATTTTCCTTCTTCAATGTTCTGTTTCAGATACGCAATGATCTGATTCGTTACATTTACGTGTTCTGTCTGCATTTCTGATCCTCACATGATGTCTGACAAGTTTATTATAATTTTCCTGTCTTTCCTTTGTCAACTGCTTTTGTCAAACTTCCCGCGTTTCGGAAAATTATACAGATATACAAAAATCGGGCGGTAATTTTGTGCATTCTTCACAAAATTTTGCAAATTTTTTGGTACGAATAGATTCCGCCTCCTTCTTTCCGGGCGGCAGGCCAAAGCAGCCTCCGCTAACGAAAAAAGCCTGGAAGCAGCTGTGCATCCAGGCTGAATATATGTGTTCACAGACGCGGATCTTACTCTTATTCCGGTTTTCCGGCCTTGCCAAGTGAATACGGGGTGATCTGATAAACGTAATAATTGATCCAGTTTGTATACAGATTGTTGGCATGCGAACGCCACATCAAAAGCGGCTTGTTCGCCGGATCATCATCTCTGTAATAGTTTTTCGGCAGCTCAATGGGCAGCCCCTTTCCCAGATCCCTCTTATACTCGGCATCTAAGGTGACACGGTCATATTCCGGGTGGCCCATCACATAGATCTGACGGCCGTCCTTGGTCATGGCAAGAAATACCCCCGCCTCATCCGATTCCGCGAGGATCATTAACTCCTGGCAGGAAGCGATCTCCTCCCTCGGCACTTCCGTATGGCGGGAATGCGGAGCTAAAAAGACATCGTCAAACCCCCGCACCAAAGGGATCTTGCGGTTTAGCACCCTGTGCCAGAAGAGTCCGAACATCTTCTTTTCCAGGGGCCGTTTAGGAAGACCAAAGTGGTGATAAAGACCCGCCTGGGCACCCCAGCACAGATGGATTGTGGAGGTCACATGCTCTTTCGTCCAGTCAAAAATCTCGGTCAGTTCCTCCCAGTAATCCACCTGCTCAAATTCCAGCTGCTCCACCGGGGCCCCGGTGATGATCATCCCGTCAAAGTTGTCGTCACAGATATCCCTGAAATTCTGGTAGAACTTATTCAGATAGCTGGTGGACGTATTTTTCGCCTCGTGGGAGGACACATGCACGAAGGTGACATTGACCTGCAAAGGCGTATTGGAAAGGGAGCGCAGAAGCTGCAGCTCCGTCTCTTCCTTCAATGGCATCAGATTTAAAATCACAATCTCCAAAGGACGGATGTCCTGATGTTCCGCCCTGAACTCATCCATGACAAAAATATTTTCCCGCTCCAGTATCTCCCGTGCGGGCAGCTCGCTCTGTACACGAACAGGCATTGTTCGTCTCAGCTCCTTTCCCTGCATGCAGCGGCTGCTTTCCAAAACGAAAACCCCCGCCTGTCATGCTTTTTGCTTCCTGCGCATACGTTTCTTCAATGAAATCCCAGTTAAGGCATTTTTTTCTTAAGCCTCCGAAGTCACTCCGATCAGACGCAAAAACTCTTCCTCCGTAATCACCGGGATATTTAGCTCCCGCGCTTTTTTATTCTTTGTGGAACTGGACGTTGAGTCGTTGTTGATCAGGTAATCGGTTTTTGAGGAGACGGAACCGGTCACTTTTCCTCCCCGCTGTTCAATCAGAGCTTTTAATTCTCCCCGGTTGGCAAAGTGCTCCACACTGCCGGTAATCACAAAAACTTTCCCGGCCAGGTTCTGCTGCGCCTGCTCTTTTTCAGGCACTTCCACCACAAGCTCCCCTAGCAGATCGTCGAGAGCCTGCTGGTTTTTCTCCTCCGCAAAGTAATCCACAAGGGTTCCGGCAATCACCGGACCGACGCCCTCCACGAGTGAAAACTCCTCCAGACCTGCGTGACGGATCCTTTCCAGATCGTACTCAAAGGCACGACAGAGCACCTTCGCGTTTGCCACCCCGATGTTGGGGATGCCAAGCGCTGTCACCAGGCGCGGCAGTGTGGTCTTTCTGGCTGCATCGATGCTGAAGAGAAGGTTATCACAGGATTTCTCCCCCAGCCCTTCCATCTTTACGATCTCCTCCCGGTGGGTGTTCAGACGAAAGATATCCGCAAAACTGTGAATAAAGCCCCGGGAGATAAATTTCTCCAGCGTGGCCTCTGAGAGACCATCGATATTCATCGCGTCCCGGCTGACAAAGAGCGAGAAGGATTTAATCTTCTTCGCCTGACAGTCGGGATTGGTACAGATAAGCGTCTCCACGCCGGTCTCATCGTTGATCCGCGTCTTCCACCCGCAGACCGGACAGACCTTCGGGATCTCCACATTTCCGCTTCGAGTCAGGTTCTCCTCGATCTGCGGAATGATCATGTTCGCCTTGTAGACCGTTATCGTATCGCCGACCCCTAACTCCAGATCCTTCATAATACTCAGGTTGTGGACGCTGGCACGGCTTACAGTGGTCCCTTCCAGTTCCACGGGTTCAAACACCGCTACCGGATTGATCAGCCCCGTGCGGGAGGTATTCCACTCGATTCCAAGCAGGTGCGTCTCACGCAGTTCGTCTTCCCACTTAAAGGCAAAGGAATCTCTCGGAAACTTTGCCGTCCGCCCCAAAGACTCCCCATAGGCGATGTCATCGTATAAAGCCACCAGCCCGTCGGAAGGGATCTCAAAATGTTCGATCTTCTCCGAAAAGTAGCGGATCGTATCATCAAGCGTCCCGGCCGTTGTCAGACGGTGTTCGACCACGTCAAAGCCCTGAGAGGCCAGCCAGCGAAACTGCTCGCTCCTCGAATTCCGAAAATCCACACCCTCCGCCTTCACCAGCGCGAACGCGTAAAACTGCACACTGCGTCTGGCCGTAATCTCATTGTTCAGCTGACGCACGGAACCGCTGCAAAGGTTTCGCGGGTTCTTGTACCGCGCCTCTCCGTCCACAATCTCTTCATTAATCTTTTCAAAATCCTGGTAGGAGATCACTGCCTCCCCGCGCAGAATCAGTTCTCCCTGGTAGGGAATCGTAAGCGGAACGTTGCGGAAAACTTTCGCATTATTTGTAATCACTTCGCCGATCTCCCCGTTTCCGCGGGTTACCGCTTTGACAAGTGTTCCCTTCTCATAGGTTAAAACCACGGTCAGTCCATCTAACTTCCAGGAGATCAGTGTCGGCTGGTCACCGATAAACTCACGCAGTGTCTCCACATCCTTGGTTTTATCCAGAGAAAGCATCGGAATCTCATGGCGCTCCTTGGGCAGCTCATCCACGGCCTCATATCCGACCGCAGCGGTCGGACTGCCGCTTAATACCATCCCGGTTTTTTTCTCCAGTGCTTCCAGTTCCTCATAAAGGCGGTCGTACTCCCGGTTGCTCATAATCTCCCGGTCTTCCTGATAGTAGACTTTTGCCGCCTCTTTGAGGATCCCGGACAATTCCCGCATCCGCCTGATATCCTGTGTCTGCTCTTCCATCATTCTCTCCCTGGCTCTTTGAGCGGTCGTTTCAGCTGCCGTCTGTAAGAACTTCGCACTTTCCTAAATCGTAAACCCTGCTTTTCCAAGTAAAGCAGGATCCCCTTTACGCTTTCCGGATTAGGAAAAACACCTAAAAAGGCTGCCTCATCCCAGACCCGGCTGATTGTCCTTTCGATCCTGTTTTTTCAGCATCTGCAGCAAAGTGGCATACTCGCGGCGGCTTACCTCCCGGTACGTCCCGCTTTTTAATCTGCCCAGTTCGATATTCATAATCCGTGTGCGAACCAGTTTCACCACCCGGTAATCAAACTGTTCACACATGCGCCTGATCTGCCGGTTTAACCCCTGTGTGAGGACAATCCGAAAGCGGTTCTCCCCCGCTTTTTCCACCCTGCAGGGTCTGGTCACCGTATGCAGCTCTTTTAAGGGTACTCCCTTTGCCATACCGGACAGGAACTTCTCCGTCACCGGTTTGTCTACGGTCACCAGATATTCCTTTTCGTGGCAGTTGCCAGCCTTCAAAATCTGATTTGCGAGCTCCCCCTGATTGGTCATCAGGATCAGTCCTTCCGAATCTTTATCGAGCCTGCCAACCGAAAAAACACGTTTGGGAAAATTCACCAGTTCCTCCAGTGTCCGGTCTCCCCATCTTTGATCCGTGGTACAGACCACACCGGCAGGCTTGTTGACAGCAAGCAGAATTACTTCCCGCTCCCTCTTTACCGGTTTCCCGTCCACAAAAACTTTCTGCCCTTTACGCACCTGACAGCCCGGCACGGCCTGTATCCCATCCACCGTCACCCGTCCAGCCAAGATATAGCGGTCAGCTTCCCGCCTGGAACAGATTCCGGCATCGCTCAGCCATTTATTCAGACGTACTGTATCCCTTGTGTTTTCCACGCTGTTTCTTTTCTCACTTTCTGCTGCTCCCACCCGGGAAGGGATGAACTTTCAGGAGCCTGTTTCCTGTCTATCTTTTATTTAAGGAGCCCTGACAAAGTTTTTCTGGCAGACCTCTTTGCGGCAACACCCTGCCCCATCAAAGGTATTCTACCATGCTGGAAGACAGATCGCAACGGTTTTCTTTGAAACGTATGTTCGTATCTATGCGCAATCCCTGTCATTTTTTCTTAAACCTTAAGGTCTGGAATGACTGCTTTTACCGGATCAGGGCGATCATAAATCTCACCTGATCCTGAAGAAATGTGCTTTTCTCGAATCCGCTCCAGATCTTCCCTTCACAGGGAAAAGAAAAAGACTGATGTGAACAGCCCGGGGAAATCGGCAGTACCGACCTTCCCGTATCCACGTCAGTCTTGCATTTCTTCTTCTTTTCCCGGTGCCGCACCGGCATCCGGATTAAAACGGTAAAGCCTCCCTGGAACCTTTACAGGATTGTGATCGGTTCTCCTGAGCCGCTTCCTGCATTCCCCGAATCACCTGCGTCGCCCGCGCTGCCCGCAGCATCGGAATCCTGTGTTTCCGGTTTGGCCAGATATTCCAGACGTACATATCCCTGTACGGAAATTCCTTCTGCCGTAAAATCGATCTGGCACCAGCCGTCCTCTACTTCCTGCAGAACATTCACAGAGAAACCTTCCGGCACCGAACCTAAGATCGCTGCCTCCGTGCTGGGCTCCTGACGGATATTGATGGAGGCGGTCGCCACCATCTCCCCGGTAACACCAGACGGGGTATCATCAGCAGGCTCACCAGACGAAGTATTCGAAGAAGGTGTCGTCTGCGAATCGATGTATTCCTTCAGCTTCGGATCCTCTTCCTTCGCCTGCGTCAGGAGCTGATCCACATCCGCACGCAGGTTCTGCACATCGCTGTCAGAGGTGACAGTGGCAAGATAATCCGCCACTTCCTGGCTCGCATTCTGATCAGCCACCACCAGCTTGCCGTTCTCATCCGTAATCACATAGAGCATCACCAGACTGGGAGCCAGCGTATCAATCCCGCTTACCTTCGCATCATAATAATTGTAAACAACGTAGGAACCCTCTGCCGGTCCCTTCTTGGAGTAGGTGGAAAGATTGCTGTAACTTTCCATTACACTGTCATTGAAGATTGTATCGATCCGGTCCCTGATCTGCGCCCAGGCAGTCGGATCATAGATGGACTCCAAAGTCTGCGCATCCTTAGCCACATAAGCGTCATAGTACGTGCGCATTAAAGTCAGAATTGCAGTGTCATCCTTCACCAGATTTTCCGTGGCAGGCGCTGCGGTCCCACCAGCCTCATTCGCGCCCTGCGTCTCCGTAGAAGCAGCCGCTCCCGTCACAGCCTCCGTCACGGCTTCCACGGTCGAGTTTGTCTTTTCCTCCGAGGACTTTCCCCCGGAAAACAATCTGAACAGACAGAACGCGATCACCAAAATCAGAATAATCGCCAGGCCAAGGAGAATATACCTTAAATTATCGGACAGCCACTCCCTGAAATCGTCCAACATCCCATTTTCCCTCCGCCGAAATCTCTTTCCCTAACAAAAAACGCATCTGGAGGGATTCGAACCCCCGCCACGCGGCACCGGAAACCGCTGCTCTATCCCCTGAGCTACAGATGCATACCGCTTTTGGGATCCTCTCCTCAAAAGCTGGGCTTATTCTACCATACTTACAGCCGGATGTCAAACTTTTCGCAATATCTTCATTTTTTCTTCATTTTTGCCGGAACAGGCCTATAGACTGCTGTCTTCGCTCATGCAACCCAGGCAAACGGCGTTTCCGTTCAGCAAAAGAAGTGCTCTTTGAACGAAATGAATGCTTATCAAGTCTGCAGACAAAACAAACCACAGAAAATACCGGAGCCGCACTTTGCGGCCCCGGAAAATTTCCGAAACGCGTCTAAAAAACTATTCGTGGATCATCTCCTGATAGAATTCGAACGCTTCCTTGTCTGTATATCCCTCATGCACAATCTTCGCGATTGCCTGCGCCATCTCTACCGGATGCTCGCTCTGGAAGATGTTGCGGCCCATATCCACGCCGCGGGCTCCCTTGGAGATCACGGTGTAAGCCAGATTCAAAGCGTCCGGTTCGGAGAGTTTTTTGCCTCCGGCAACCACGATCGGCACCGGGCAGGCCGCGACGACTTCCTCGAAATTGTCGCAGTTATAAGTCTTCACCAGCTGTACACCCATTTCCGCCACGATCCTTGTGGCCAGCTTAAAGAACCGGTCCGTTCTGGCCATGTCCTTCCCCACTGCGACGACTCCCAGGGTGGGAATGCTGTAACGGAACCCCGCATTGATTGTTCTCGATAAGTTGTCGATGCTTGAAAGCTGTCCGTCAGCGCCGATAAAGGTCTGCACGGCCATACAGTCCGCATTCATACGGATCGCATCCTCAATATCCACCGCAACTACTTCATGGGAGAGATCATCGTTAAGCATCGATGAACCGGAGCTGACTCTCAAAGCGATGCCCTTTGTGATCTGAGGAGGCACACAGGTGCGGATCGCGCCGCGGGTGCCCATGAACACATCCACGTAAGGAGCCAGTTTCGGCAGCAGCAGATCCAGCCGTTCCAAACCAGCCGTGGAACCCATAAAATACCCGTGGTCAAAGGCAAACATCACGGTGTTCCCGCTTTTCGGGCTGAAAATGTTGGACAGATGCTTCTGCATCCCCCAGTCCAGGTTATTGGCGCCTTTTACATAGAACCCTTCCGTGTTGGCAAAGGGTTCGCTCACATGGTAATCCTTCGCTACCTTAAGACCATCTTTATCTGCCATCTTTTTATGTATTCTCTCCTTTCTTTCCTGATCCTGTCAAAGCCTTTGCCAACACGAAACTTATGCCGGATCGATTTTCATCGTTCAGTCAGCGCTGCTTTCCGTCGCCCGCTGCGGAGTATCTTCTGTGTCCAGCCGGTGTCCCTGCTGCGGATGATTTTCCTTAATGAGCGGCACATAAGCAGGCAGGGCAGCAGCACCCTGCCTGTCATATTGTTCGATAATGATCGATGAAATCTCTTTCCCTCTGTTTGCGTGGTTCCCGCCCTTCCTGCCAATCCCTGCAGAGGAGACCTTATGGAAGAAGCTTACAGAAACTCCGGCAGAGGCAGAGTCTCATCCGGCATCTTACTGTATGCAAAATCGCACAATAGAGATTGATAAACCTTCCCCAATCGCGACTCACATGTTTCCGGTTGTCTGATTAGAAGTTGTAGTCTGCCATGTTGCTCTCATCGAACACAACACGCTCCGGAAGAAGCACCACACCGTTGTTCACGTCTGCAGTTGCCGCACCCTCAGCGATGCTGTCGTTCGGTTCCACAGTCACTTCGCCGATGCCAGGAACATCAATCGTGTCGCCAACTTTAACTTCGTTGCCGGCAGCCAGATAAGCAGCTACGTAGCAGCCTAACGCACCCTGTACCTTGCAGTCCCACAGGCCCCATTCATAAAGAACACCCGCTTCGCAGAACTCACGGATGGAGTTCGGGGAGGCAAACCCAGTGATCGTGATGTCATCTCTGGTTAAGCCAGCGTTCTGAGCAGCGGAAAGCTGTCCCGGGAGAGCAGTGGAGTCATTGCAGATGATAAGGTCAATGTCGGAATGATCCGCCAGAACAGCAGCACCCACGGTCACAGATTTCTCCGCATCCTGCTCACTGTAGTAGTTGTCCGGAGCGACATTCTCCCAGTTCGGATAGGTCTCTGCGATGTAGGCTTCGCCAGCCACCTGCCAGGAGTTCTGGTCGGTTACGGTCGCCTGAGAATAATGCCAGCAGTACTTGATCGGATCGTTCGCCGGATCCTTGCCGCGCTTGGTCAGAGCGTCAACACCCATGTCAACCAGCATCTTGCCCAGCACATCCGGAGTCCCCTGAGAGACCATCAGAGCACGGTCTTCTACCAGAGCATCGGAATCCCAGGTGCATACGGTAATGCCCATGTCGGTGGCTTCTTTCAGAGCATCAGAAACGCCTGCCGCATCCACGGTGGAAATGCAGATCGCATCTACACCGGTGTTGATCGCCTGATGGATCACTTCGGTCTGCTCAGCAGCGCCCGCTACCGCATTGCCCATGTACTCTACAGTGATGCCCCACTCTGCGGCATGTTCCTGAGCACCGTCGTTTGCGGACTCAAAGAACGCGTTGCCGGTCACCTTCGGGATAAACGCAACCGTCATGCCTTCCACGCTCTCCGCCATGGCAGAGATGCTGCCTGCTCCCAGAACCATGGATGCAGCCAGGGAGACAGCCAAAACTTTTTTCAACATACCTTCTTTTCCTCCTTTTTTAATTGTGTGAAATGTTTTGTATATTCAGAGGACTTGCGCTCCTCCAAACATCTTTTTCCTGTCCTCCGCTTTTCGTGCAGTCCGCTTTGTACGCCGGAAGTTTTCGAATCCTGCGTTCTCAGCAGGCTTCACGCGCAGAATCTCTCCTTACGCTTTCTTCGCCTTGCGCATACGCGCCCGCCACGTAAGAAGCGCCGGATGGCCTGCCAGCGAACGGGCCAGCACCACGACCAGAAGCAGAACGCCGACCGGGATATCCAGATACTGGGTGCCGACCTTAAAACATAACGGCAGACCAAACCTTAAGATACCGATGATCATCGAAGCCAGCGCTGTCCCAAGCACACTCCCCTTCCCTCCGGTGCTTAAGGTGCCGCCAAGCACAACGGCGGTAATGATATTCAGCGTAAAGTTGGCGCCGAGGTCACTCTTCGCCGATCCCAGGTAAGAAGTTAAAACAATACCGGCAATCGCAGCACTGACAGCGGAGAGCACGTAGGTGCTCATCGTCACCAGCTTTGTGTTGATCCCGGAGTAGGAAGCTGCGCCGGGGTTGACACCGACTAAGAAAACCGTCCGTCCGTACTTGGTCTTATGCAGCAGGATATAGGCAATCACGACCAACACCAGGAAGATTAACAGCTGGCTTGGCACAATACCGAAAAACTTATACTTCGCCAGGATGCGGAAACTGTCTGGAAAGCCGCTGATTCCCTGGTAGCTCGCCGTGGAAGCCAGGTTGGAGACCAACAGCGCGATGCCCGCATAGAGAAAGCTGCCGCCCAGGGTTACCACCATCGCCTGCACCCCACAGTAGGCCACGAAGAACCCGGACAGGGCACCGCACAGGACTGCTACAGCCACCGCGACCGCGACCGCGCCCCAGATATTGAGGCCAAAATCCTGCCAGGCGACCCCGATAATAATCGAAGTCAAGCCCACAATTGAGCCGGCCTGAATATCGATGCCGCCCGTAATCATCACAAAGGTCACAAACAGGGAGATGATACAGATCGACATGAAGTCGTTCATGCTGTTAAAAATCAGCGCCGGTCTTAAAAACTTGTTGTTGGCGATGCCAAAAATGACAAACTCCAGAACCATGATGCATAGGAGCACCATCTCCCAGCTTTTCAGAAATTTCTTCAGCTTGTACGAAAAGGATTTGTTCATCATGCCGCCTCCTTTCCGGACGTGCCGGTATTTGTCCGTGCCGCAAGTCTCTGGCGGCGGTTTTTCTCCGCCGAGCGGCGCTGCGTGAGAGAGTCGACTACCACAATCGTAATCAGCAAAATACCGGTGATCGTATTATCATAGGTGGAACCAAACCCCATAAACACGAGCAGCCGACTGATACTGGCCATGATCACGGCTCCGATCGATGCCCCGATCACGCTTCCCACTCCTCCGGACAGACTGATGCCGCCCAGCACACAGGCGGCCACCGCCTTCATCTCATACCCGCTCCCGCTTGTCGCCGTCACGAACCCGATCCGGGAGGAGAAAACGATGCCGGAAACTGCCGCAAAGATGCCGCAGATCACGTAGGCTGCCACCTTGGTCGCCCTTGCAGGAATACCGACTAAAGCCGCTCCGGCAGGGTTATCCCCGACGGCGGTAAAGTACCGTCCCCTTTTGGTATATTTCATCAGCAGATAGACAGCCAGCACCAAAAGGGCCGTGAGAATAAAGCTCGCGCTTAAGGATCCCACCCAGGTCACGGTGTAGAGCTGCTTAAATTCCGGAGGAAGGTTTTCCACCCAGGCGCCGCCCGTATAAACATACATCATGCCGCGCATCACACCGTTGGTTCCCAGGGTGAAGATCAGCGAGGGGACTCCCATCACAGCCACTCCCCAGCCGTTAAAAAGTCCGATGGCCGCACCGATTAAAATGCCGACCGCAAAGGCCAGCGCCCAGTTTTCACCGTCTCTGAGCATCGAGGAGACCACGGTTGCCGTAAACCCCAGGTTCGCGCCCACCGAAACATCGATCTCACCGATAATGATCGCAAAGGCCATGCCCACGGCAATCAGAATGTACACCACGCTCTCATTAAAGCAGGCAACGATGTTGTCCAGGGTTAAAAAGCCAGGGTTGATCAGACCCACGATCAGAAATAATGCGACCAGAAACAGGAAGCTGCTTAACTCCCGGGCCTTCAAAATCTTTTTCATGCCCGCACCTCCGATTCTTTCGTAATGCCAAAGGAAGCGGCCATCAGCCGGTCCTGATTGATGTCACTGCCGGTAAATTCTCCGTTGATCCGGCCCTGACAGACCGTCATCACCCGGTCGGATAGCTCCACAACCTCTTCCATATCGGAGGAGATCAAAAGTACCGCCACGCCCTGCTCTCTCAGTTCGTGTATGATCGAATAGACATCCCCGCGGGCCGCTGCATCGATCCCGCGCGTCGGCTCATCTAAGATCAGTACCCGGGGAGTGGTCGATAAGCTTCTGCCGATGACCACCTTCTGCTGATTGCCGCCGGATAAACTTCCTGCGGACTGATCCTGCCCGGTCACCTTGATGCGAAATTCATCGATATACTGCTGCGTCATCCGGGATTCCGCCTTCCCGTTTAAGAGAAACTTCCCCATCGCCTTCTCTCCCAGCATCGCACTGGAAATGTTGGCCGCGATGTCGCTGATGGGAAACAGTCCATGCGCATGCCGGTCCTCAGGCACATAGTTTAAACCGGCCTCCATGACCTTTTTCGTAGACAGTCCGGTGATATCCTTCCCGTCTAAGAGCACTCTGCCGCTTAAAACCTTATCCTTGCCAAACACCGTGGTGGCCAGTTCCGTGCGCCCGGCACCCACTACCCCGGCAAGCCCTAAAATCTCTCCAGGGTAAACTTTAAGGGAAATATCCGTAAAACCATAACCGCTTAAGTTCTGGATCTCCAGCACCGGCTTTAAATGGCTGTAATCGACTTCCTTCAGCTGCCCTTTCAGGGAATTTTCTTTTTCCTGCGCATCCGGCGGCAGAAGACCCTGTACCAGCATTTCCCTGGTAAACTCGCTTACCTTACCCTGCACCGGCACTTTCCCGTCGCGCATGATCGCCACATCCGTCGCGATCTGAAACACCTCGGCTAAGCGGTGGGTGATGTAAATGATGCCGATCCCCCGGTTTTTTAATTCCTCGACGCTTCGAAACAGGCTCTCCACCTCATCAAAGGTCAAAGCACTGGTCGGTTCGTCCAGGATCAGTATCTGCGCCCGACGTAAAAGACCCCGTAAAATTTCCACCATCTGCTGTTCGGCGATCGAGAGGCTGTTGGCCTTGCGGTTCAGGTCAAGGTTCCAGCCGACCTCCTTCATCAGTTCCACCAGTTCCCTATGTAATTCGGCCTTCTTCTTATTGAAGCCGATCTCGATATTCTCCTCCACCGACATGTTGGGGAAAAGCAGGGGTTCCTGGGGAACCATGTAAATGCCGTTGGCTAAAGCCGCGCTGGTCTTGCTCGACGTCATCTTCTCCCCTCTGACGAAGATTTCGCCGCTGTCATGCTGATAGATCCCCATGATGATCTTCATCAGCGTACTCTTGCCCGCGCCGTTCCCGCCAATCAGCGCCAGAACCTCTCCCTCGTTCACATCGAGGCTGATACCTTTCAGGACCTCGTTTGCCCCGAAGGATTTGTAAATGTTCCTGACATTCAGAAGCGCTTTCTCCGGCAATCGAATCCCTCCTTCAACAAATGTTCAGAACCATGAATAAAGTTTGAAAACACTATACGACAAATTTGCGGTTTTGTCAACAGGAAATTCAGTCAATTTCCCGTATACTGTGGGAAATTTGATTCCTTTTTTGGTAAAATTTCTCAGAAATTTTCTGTTTTCCCCTCTGCAACCCTGTTGACATTGTTCTATTTTCATGATACACTGCTACCAAAGAATGAACATCTGATTCTTGCCGTAACTTTTGTTTGAAAATCTTTGCGTATCAGGAGGAACCTGGATGGCAAAAGAATACGACTACGAAGAGATCCTGCTGGTCAAGGCCGCCTGGTTTTACTATATTGGCGGGTTCACGCAGCAGGAGATCGGTGAATATCTGGGCATTCCCCGTCTGCGGGTCAACCGCCTCCTGGACAAGGCGCGAAAAAACGGCATCGTCCGTTTTTCGATCCGTGAAAGTGACAGCAACCGCATGGAAGTGGAGCAGAGCCTGATCTCGCGCTTCCATCTGAAAGATGCCTTTGTCGTTCCCTCCCCGATTGACGGGAAAAACGTCAACGAAGGAGTCGCACAGGCAGCAGCCATGTACTTACGGGAGCGCATTGACCAGTCCAGTTTTATCAACATCGGCTACGGGGAGACCACCAGCCAGACATTAAACTATCTGTCTAATATCTCTGAATTCCCCGTCAATGTGGTCTCGTTAACCGGCGGTGTCAACTACTATCTGCCAAACGCCCGCTCAAGTGTCTTTAACGCGAAGCTTTACTTAACCCCGGCTCCTCTTCTGATGAAGAACGCACAGATGGTGGAAGCCATGGAAAAAGAACCCAGCGTGGAACAGATTTTAAATATGGTTTCCTTAGCGCAGCTTACTGTGGTGGGCATCGGGGCGATGGACGAAAATGCGACGGTACTGGCAAACGGGATGTTTCACAGCAGTGACTTCCTCTTACTCTCCATGAAAGGAGCAGTCGGTGATATCCTCTGCCATTTCATTGACCGGGACGGAAACCCCGTGGATTCCGATATTGAAGGGAGACTGATCAGCACTTCCCTGGAGACTCTAAAATCACTCGAAAACACCATCGGCGTGGCTGCCGGTGTCAACAAAGCCGTGGCGATTCTGGCGGCTTTAAGAGGCGGGTACCTGGATATCCTCATCACAGACGATTCCACCGCATCGGAAATCCTTCGCATCAGCGAAGACGATGCGCAGAGGACGCCATCATGAAACACAAAGATATGTTTACTTGTCTAACATTTGTTTGAAGGAGGGTTTTATGACACCACAATATTTCATGGCAATCGATGCCGGTACCGGAAGTGTGCGGGCTGTTCTTTTCGACCCGGACGGCAATCAGGTCGGCTGTGTGCAGAAGGAATGGGAACACAAAGAGGATCCCCGCTATCCCGGCAGCATGGATTTTGACTGGACGCACAACTGGCAGCTGGCCTGCGAATGCATCCGCGGCGTAATAAAGGAAACCGGGATTGATCCAAAACAGATCCTGGCCGTCTCCACCACCTGCATGCGGGAAGGTATCGTCCTCTATGACAAGAACGGCAACGAAATCTGGGCCTGCGCAAACGTGGATGCCCGCAGCGACGATGAAGTAGGAAAACTGATCCGCATGAACCCGGACCTGGAGAAAGAAGTGTATTTGCAGAGCGGACAGACCTATGCCCTTGGAGCGCTCCCGCGCCTGTTGTGGGTGAAGGACAAGATGCCCGAGGTCTATGAAAAAATCGCTGCTGTGGGCATGTTTAACGACTGGCTGATCTTTAAGCTCACCGGTGTGGAAGCGGTTGAACCCAGCAACGGATCCACGACTGGCATCTTTGATCTCAAGAGCCGCAAGTGGGATGCCTCGATCGCCAGAAAATGCGGACTGCGGGACGATATCTTTCCGCCGGTTGTCGAGTGCGGCAGCGTGATCGCCACCGTCAATGAAAAGGGAGCCGCCGATACCGGTCTTGCCGTAGGCACCAAAGTCGTGGTGGGCGGCGGGGACTGCCAGTTGGGAACAATCGGTGTCGGAGCGACCGAACCCAACCAGGCAGCGGTCTTTGGCGGCAGCTTCTGGCAATATGAATTCAACACCGACAGCGGTGCGACTGATCCCGGCTGCCGGGTGAGAGTCAACTGCCACGCGGTTCCGGATGTCTGGCAGTATGAGGCACTGGCCTTTAAGCCCGGTCTTGTGATGCGCTGGTTTAGGGATGGTTTCTGCGAGCTTGAGAAACAGCAGGCTTTGGAAACCGGAGAGGATGTCTACGATCTGATGAACCGCAAAGCGGAACAGATCCCGGCAGGTTCTTTCGGTATGATGTGCGCCTTCAGTGACGTCATGAACTTCATCAACTGGAAGCATGCGGCACCGACATTCACCAACTTTGAACTGGATCCGGCAAAATTTAACCGCTATACGTTCTACCGGGCCATCCTGGAAAACACGGCAATGCTGGTCAAAGGCCACATGGAACTCGTCAGAGAGGCCACCGGAAACATGCCCTCGGAGATCATCTTCGCGGGCGGCGCGGCAAAAAGCCCGCTCTGGTCACAGATCCTCGCCGATGTACTGGGAATGCCGGTAAAAGTTCCGGTAGTCAAGGAAGCTACAGCCCTGGGAGCGGCGATCCTGGCCGGATACGGGGTTGGCTATTATCCCACCATCGAAGAAGGGGCAAAGCGCACCGTGAAGTGGGACCGTGTCTTTACGCCGGATGAGAAGAACCATGAAACCTACACGAAGCTTTATGTCACGTGGCGCAAAGTCTACGCCGCTCAGCTTGCACTGGTCAATGAAGGACTTACAAAACCCATGTGGGTCGCCCCTGGTTTGTAACAGCAAACGGGCGGACCAGTCTTTTTAAGATCATACAGGAGGACCAAGCATGTACATCGTTGACGAAAAAGAGAAAGAATACCGTTTTGGTGACAGCGGCCCCAAGTATCTGATGAAAGGCCCGCGTATGAATTACGCGCTTGTACAGTTCATGCCCGGTCAGGACTTTAAGGCCCACTATCACAATGTCATGGAGGAGAATTTCTATATCCTCGAGGGTGAGATCGATATCGTCGTGGACGGGGTGATCAATCACATGCATCCCGGTCAGTTCATTCACATCGAGCCCGGCGAGATTCATTACTGCATTAATAACTATGAGCAGCCGGTGCGCATGGTCTCTACCCTGGCTCCCTACCAGCAGGTCGACAAGATCGAAGTGGAAAACTACACTTACTGATGGGTGCAGCAGACGGACAAAGAGACGTACCCTGCTGAAGGCAACGGCTTCTTAGGGGAGATTTTTCAACTGATTTCGATCTGAATCTGTCTTCTCAGACATCTCAGGCAGACTGGTTCTGCAATAGAAAGGACAAATTTTTCCGCCCGGGCAGGCACATAAGCTTGCCGGGCGGATTTAAGTTAATGAGAAATCAGAAATTTCTGCTGCCCCATTGGGGGGAAACGAACAGACAGTAAGACAGGGAATCGGAAGCGCCAGCTTCAGGACGAAAAAAACCACCACAACATTTGACACGGTCAGATACTTTTGCACAGATGCCTTTAAGATGCTTCTCAGATGGCAGGAAAGACACCCGGGCAGGTAAAAAGAGTGGGCATGTCGTTCTCCCGATCCGTTTTTACACGTTTTCAATCTGCCAGTCGATCGGTTCCAGTCCGTGCTCCTGCAAAAACGCATTGGTCTTGGAAAACGGACGGCTGCCAAAAAAGCCCCGGGTGGCTGAAAGAGGACTTGGGTGAGCGGATTCCAAAACCAGATGCTTCGGATTGTAAAGCATCTTTTTTTTCAACTGCGCCGGTTTCCCCCAGAGAAGAAAGACGATCGGCCGATCCTGTTCGTTTAAGATGCGAATGACCGCGTCCGTGAATTCCTCCCAGCCGATCCCCCGGTGCGAATTCGCCTGATGCGCCCGCACGGTCAGAACTGTATTTAACAGCAGCACCCCCTGCTCAGCCCATTTCGTAAGGCATCCGTTGTTCGGGATATAACACCCAAGATCGTCATGCAGTTCATGGTAAATATTGACCAGGGACGGAGGGATCTCCACGTCCGGCTTCACAGAAAAACAAAGCCCGTGTGCCTGTCCCTCTTCATGGTAGGGATCCTGCCCTAAGATCACCACTTTTACTTCTTTTAAGGGCGTGAACGAAAAAGCGTTGAAGATATCATCCGCCGGGGGATAGATGCTTCTGGTTTTGTACTCCTCCAGGACCGTTTTATACAGTTTCGCATAGTAAGGTTTGGAAAACTCCGGCTTTAACGGAATCAGCCAGTCATTGCTAATCGGTGCCAATCTCATCCCTCCTTCTGCTTCTTTGAAAGCCGCACCGGGACACCGCGCATATCGAGATACTCCTTCACTTCCCGAATCTCCAGTTCCTTATAATGAAACAGGGAGGCTGCCAGAGCCGCATCCGCGCCGCCCACAGTTAACGCATCGTAAAAATGTTCCTTTGTCCCGGCCCCGCCGGAGGCAATCACGGGAATGGATACGTTATCAGCGATCGTGCGTGTCAGTTCCAGATCGTACCCAGCTTTGGTCCCGTCGCAGTCCATACTGGTTAAGAGAATCTCTCCCGCTCCCAGCTGACAGGCCTGCATGGCCCATTCGACCGCATCGATTCCCATATCCACGCGGCCGCCGTTTTTATAAACATTCCAGCCGCTCCCATCCTCCCGCCGTTTCGCATCGATCGCTACCACTACACACTGGCTGCCAAAAATTTCCGCTGCTTCGCTGATCAGATGCGGATTCATGAGCGCCGCGGAATTGACCGAAATCTTGTCTGCTCCTTCCCGAAGCAGCGCCCGAAAATCCTCTACCGTACGGATACCGCCGCCCACCGTGAAGGGGATGAAAACCGTCTCTGCCACCCGGCGCACCATATCCACAACCGTGTTACGCGCATCCGAAGAGGCCGTGATATCCAAAAACACCACCTCATCCGCGCCTGCCTTATCATATGCTGCCGCGATCTCCACCGGATCTCCGGCATCCCGCAGGTTGACAAAATTGACACCCTTGACGACTCTTCCGTCGTTTACATCCAGGCAGGGAATGATTCGTTTAGTCAGCATCTCAGTTCTTCCCCTCCTTCCCTTTGTCCAGAGAAGCGGCAGAAGACATAACAAACTTCTGATCCATCATATCTTTCTTCGTCGATCCGGAAGCGTCGGGTGTCTCTATGCTTTCTGCAAAAACAAATCGTTTTGACTCGATTTGAATAAAGTTCTGCAGGATCTTTAATCCCCACTCACCGCTCTTTTCCGGGTGAAACTGGCAGGCAAACACGTTTCCTTTTTCCACGGAAGCATGAATCTTTACCCCGTACTGGGTGGAGGCTTTTACAATTTCCGGATCTCTCGCTCTCAGGTAATAGGAATGGACAAAGTAAACAAAGGTTTCCTCCGAAATCCCCTGAAAAAGTCGTCCCGCATGGTCATATTGAAGGCTGTTCCAGCCCATGTGAGGGATCTTTAGGCCGGGAGCCTGCGGAATACGCAGAATTTCGCCTCTCAGGATCCCCAGACCTTTCACACCCGGGCTTTCCTCGCTGCTGTCAAACAACAGCTGCAGTCCCAGACAGATCCCTAAAAACGGGATCCCCGAACTGATCACTTCCCGGATCACTTCGTCCAGACCATACCGCTTTAAGTTCTCCATAGCATCCCCGAACGCTCCCACACCCGGCAGAATCACATGGTCTGCCGTAAGAATCGTCTCCCGGTCGCGTGTCACCACGGGATTGGCGCCCAGATAGAGCAGCGCTTTCTCCACGCTGCGCAAATTTCCCGCTCCATAGTCGAGTATTGCAATCATTTCTTTCTCCCCTAAGATCAGACAGTTTGCTTTGGTTTCAGGTTTGCCGCAGTTTTAAAAGATTTACTCTCTGCTGATTTGGAAAGTCCAGACAGACCAAAATCACCCCGATGCTGCAGTTTGAAAACATTTTCGGTACATCATCCTTTTCATTCCAGGGATAACAGCCATTCCACAGAATTTACGGAAACGGAAATGCCTCTGTCTGCGATCTGCTTTCCCAGCTGCGGGAACTTTTCCTGTATCCGGATCAGCACCGCCTGCTGATGAACCTCTACGATCTTCTCAAAAGGCCATCGGATCACCTGTGGGGAAGAAAAGCCCACACCCAGCTCTAAAAGACACAGCGAATGCCCCAAAGTAGCAGACAGCCAGTTCTGATAGGCCTTCCACTGCTCCTCCCCATCGGAAGGACTGTTTACGGCAAACGGTGCGGCAATCAGAAAGTCCAGCAGTCCGCTTCGAAAGATGAGATCATCCTCATTCTCTGTCAGGATAAAGTAAGACTTTCCTCTAAGCAGCCGTTTTAAACATCCATAAGCCGCAAGCAGGCGGTCCTGCTTTAAACCTGCCTCGGGAAGAGAACCGTCCGCATTTATCCTTCCTGCCTTCTCCTGCGATTCCACGGACTGCAAATCTGAAGCCTGCGCAGCATATGGTTCAGTTGGGGACGGAATTTCTGATCCTGCCTGGGCTGGTGCACGAAACTCTGAGCCTATTCCGACTAAAACAAACTCGGAAGCAGTGATTTTATTTAGTATTTCCTCATATAGGCTTTCCATAAATTCTCCGATCTAACCGACTAATTTTCTCCAGTATTGTGCTCCCTAGCTGAACATGTCCAACATCCCAAAAGGTAAAATAAAAGACTGACGCCAAAAATCTGCTGATCGATCACAGACTGGGAAAATAAGTTATTCAAAATCGACTATAAAATGATTACAGCGTCAAAAGCCTGAGCTTTCGGCTGCAAAGCATACCAGTGGGTGAAAAGGCTTATTGGCGCACCCCAACAGACGTAAGAAGTGGGGTGCTGTGTGCTTGGGCACATGTTTAACCGACACAAAGCTAAGCTTAAGACGGGGCCCCAGAATTTAAGAATGCCACGCAGGATTGTTAAGCTTAAAAGCAGCGGAACAATCCGTAATCACCTTTTGACGCCTGAATCATATAATAATCAAGGAGACCATCCGGCAGGACAACCTGTGACCGCCAGATCATTTTGCAGCCATCAATGTTTCCTTCCTTCTGCAAAGTATCTGCTGCAGCAAACTGACTTTTGAAAGAATCAAAGCTTTCAGTAAAATGTTGCAGGATTCCTATTAAGGTAAACTAAACAGGAGCAGCAGTGACTTCTGGAGTTCTCACTTCTTCACTGCGTGGAGTTAATGATAAATCACGTTTTTCTGGCATTCGATTCCTCCCTGCTTACATTTGTGAAAAAATCTTTGCAGAATTTAAATTCAACATAGGAATCGCACCATACTTTCCCGCGGTATATCCTCTTTCAAAGTTCTCCTCTGCCTTCACATTTCTTATCTCCGCAAGAGAATAAAGACCGGTAGATCGTTCATCCCGCTTCATCTCAGCAAACCAAATCTGATCTCTTCGAAAAAGGTGCGGATCCAAAAGGCCCGTGTCTTGTGTCGTGAAAATCATCTGCGCAAAATGTTCCGTCTTAGCAGTGATAAAGAGTTTCACAAGACCATAGACGAATGATTCATGGAGATTGGACTCTAACTCATCACACAACAGTACCTTCCCATTAATCATGATATCAATCAATGGGCACAGCAGGCCAAAAAGTTTCTTCACGCCTGCAGATTCTTCCGTCAAATCAACCTCAAAATTATCATAAATCACAGTTGCCTGAATGGCATCAAAACTTTCCCGCAGAAGAAACGTCTTAAATTCCTCCGAAAGAAAAGGAGGAATTTCTGAGGATTCCAACTTCCTCTGATCAATGGAAACTCGAATGTCCGTAATGCCAGTTCCAAGTTCCCGGAGAAATTCCAGTACAGCAGCTTTCATTCTCAAGTTTGAATTCATCTGATACAGAGAATAGTTCATCCAGTTTGCCTGCATACCAGGAGTATAAACAACCAGCTCATCGTTAAAGAAGTTAAATGCATCCACAACTTCCTGGACAGAACTAAAATTGGCGGCGCACGAGAGCATCAGGCGATTCGGCTTTAATACATTTTTACAGGAGGAGAATTTTCCGCGAAATTTGCTGCCCTCTGTAAAACCATTCTCGGAGCGTTCAAATATCTTTCTCTGCCTCTTGTTTGGAAAACAGTACAGATATTCATCTGCCACTATCATGTTTTTCAAGGAAAAGCCGTATGCATAACGAATTCCCTTGACAATAAACTGAATCTTATAGGTGCTTTCCTTATCAAATCCCTCGAGCTTATGTGGGCACTGGTAAATCCCCTGGCCAGATTGGTGTTTCATACTGTTAACCACAAGATTCCTGACAAATAAGACCGCGTGAATAAAGTTACTTTTACCGGAACCATTTGCTCCATAGATCACAGCGCAGTTAAGCACTCTGACTCCAGCGATCTTATGAGTCCTGTCATAAAAAGTATCATCTTGCCCAGCCAGGGAGGAGAATAGTACTTCGTTTCGAATCGACCTGTGGTTGGAACAGGAAAATTCTAACAGCATCTGGTATCCCCCTCCTTCCTTGAAGTTCCTGTGGTCACACCAGTCCTCTGGCTGATATCCAGCAAACACACCTGTGCGTCATACCAAAAAAGGCCGTCGTGAATATTAGACGGCCTTTTCCTGTACAGTCGAAACTCTCAACGCAGTCTGCGCCTATCCTAGAGCTTTGAAGGATCTATTATTAAGCGCACTCAGCGAATCCTAACAAGGCGGTTTTTGAATAATTACACCGGATAAGCCTTATCCTTCTCATCGGCAGCCTTGGGATCAACCCCCGTCTGCTGTGCCTGCCTGTACTTGAAGAATTCAACAGCCACCTGCGGGAACAGCGCGTAAGAAAGAACATCCTCATCCTGCTGAGACCACTGAGCCATCTCCCCGCGCAGTTTATCCAGCTCATCCGGGATCAGATCTGCCGGACGGCAGGTGATGACTTCCGCATCGCCAATGCACTTCTTCTGCACTTCCGGATCAAACGGCTTCACCGTCGCACCATACTTGCCGGAGAGAAGATCCTTCGTCTCTTTCGTCACCATCTTGTAGCGCTCACCCGCCAGTACATTAAACACAGCCTGCGTACCGACAATCTGAGAAGACGGGGTAACCAGCGGCGGTTCACCCAGATCTTTCCTTACACGGGGCACCTCTTCCAGCACCTCATAGTACTTATCCTCCGCATGCTGTTCTTTCAGCTGCGAGGTCAGGTTGGAAAGCATGCCGCCCGGCACCTGGTAAAGCAGCGTCTTGATGTTGACGCCCAGGTTCTTCGGGTTGAGCAGACCGCTCTCCAGCGCCTCATCGCGGATCGGACGGAAGTAGTCAGCAATCTCTGCTAACAGGTTCTGATCGAACCCGGTATCGTACGGCGTACCGCGGAAGGTCTCCACCATCACCTCAGTCGCTGGCTGGGAGGTTCCCAGAGCGAACGGAGAAATTGCGGTATCGATCACATCCACGCCCGCCTCTACGGCTTTCAGATAGGTCATGGACGCAACACCGGAGGTGTAATGCGTATGCAGCTGGATGGGCAGACTGGTGGCCTCCTTTAAGGCCTCGATCAGCTCGGTCGCCTGATACGGCAACAGCAATCCGGCCATATCCTTGATGCAGATGGAGTTTGCCCCCATATCCTCAATCCTCTTGGCAATATCCGTCCAGTACTCCAGCGTATAGGCATCGCCTAAGGTATAGGACAGGGCAACCTGCGCATGACCTTTCTCGCGGTTTGCCGCCGTGACAGCGGTCTGCAGGTTTCTCAGGTCATTTAAGCAGTCAAAGATACGGATGATATCGATGCCGTTGGCGATGGACTTCTGGACGAAATATTCGACCACGTCGTCCGCATACGGGCGGTACCCCAGGATGTTCTGACCGCGGAAAAGCATCTGCAGCTTCGTCTTCTTGAATCCGTCACGGAACTTGCGCAGACGGTCCCACGGATCTTCTTTCAGGAAACGCAGGGAGGCATCAAAGGTCGCTCCGCCCCAGCACTCGACGGAGTAATAACCTACCTGATCCATTTTATCGATGATCGGAAGCATCTGCTCCGTCGTCATACGGGTGGCGATCAGAGACTGATGAGCATCACGCAGAATTGTCTCAGTAATCTTGATGGGTTTCTTTGTTGTTTCCTTTTTGGACTGATTAGTCTTTGACATATTCGTCTCCTTTCCGCATTTTTTCCATAAACAGCTGCGCTTCCCCTTTCGGAAAGCAGACTGTTTTTATCTCAAGCCGCCCGGGATTCCCGGGCGGCTTATCTGTCCGGAGATACAATAAGCGCTACACACCGAAGATTGCCATAAAGGTACCGGCGGCCACTGCCGTACCGATGACACCGGCCACGTTCGGTCCCATGGCGTGCATTAACAGGAAGTTGGTGGGGTCTGCTTCCGCGCCGACTTTCTGTGATACACGGGCGGCCATGGGCACCGCAGATACCCCGGCCGAGCCAATCAGCGGATTGATCTTTCCTCCCGATGCCTTACACATCAGTTTTCCAAACAGGACACCGCCTGCCGTACCAAACGCAAATGCAACCAGACCAAGGATAACGATCTTGATCGTATTCAGATTCAGGAATGCTTCCGCGCTCGTGGTAGCCCCAACAGAAGTTCCCAAAAGGATAACCACGATGTACATTAAAGCGTTGGAAGCGGTTTCTGTCAGCTGCCGTACCACGCCGCTCTCACGGAACAGGTTGCCGAGCATCAGCATACCTACCAGCGGAGCCGTAGACGGAAGCAGCATGCAGACAACGATCGTGATAATGATCGGGAACAGGATCTTCTCCAGCTTGGAAACCGGACGAAGCTGTTCCATCTTGATCTTGCGCTCCTTCTCCGTAGTCAGAAGTTTCATGATCGGCGGCTGGATGATCGGTACCAGAGACATATAGGAGTAGGCTGCCACGGCAATAGGTCCCATCAGATCCGTCTGTCCGAGCTTTCCGGCAAGGAAGATGGAGGTCGGGCCATCGGCTCCGCCGATAATGGAAATGGCCGCTGCCGCTTTTCCGTCAAAGCCCATTAAGATAGCCAGGAAGTAAGCCATATAGATGCCCAGCTGTGCCGCCGCGCCCAACAGGAAACTCTTCGGATTAGCAATCAGGGGACCGAAGTCTGTCATCGCGCCCACGCCCATGAAGATCAGGGACGGGAAAATACTCCATTCATCCAAGACATAGAAGTAATGCAGCAGACCTCCCGCATGCTCAACCCCCATCGCATCCACATACGGCTCCGCCATGATATCCGGATAGATATTGACGAGCAGCATACCGAACGCAATCGGGACAAGAAGCAGCGGCTCGAATCCGCGCTTAATTGCCAAATACAGGAAGACAAGAGCCACCAGGATCATAACATAGTTGCCCCATGTCAGGCCGAAGAAAGCTGTCTGTCCGAGAAGATTTGACAACGTATTTATTACGTAAGACATTTTCTACCTCCCAGTTTTATTTTCCGATTTAGCCAAACAGCTTTAGTTCATGGTAGCCAGGACATCGCCATTCTCTACGGCATCTCCTACTGCCACGTCAATGCTGACAATCGTGCCGTCCTGCGGAGCCACAACCGGGATCTCCATCTTCATTGCCTCCAGGATCACAATGTTGTCACCGGTCTTCACCGCCTGTCCTGCGCTTGCCTCCACCTTAAAGACCTTGCCAGGAACGGATGCGGTTACTTTCACTGCGCCTGCGCCCGCTGCCGGTTTCGCTGCCGGAGCGGCCTTGGGGGCTTCTTTGGGAGCTGCCGCAGGCTTGGGAGCAGCCGCTGCAGCCGGAGCCGCCACGGAGCCGGTTCCTTCTTCTACCGTCACGTCATATACATTGCCATTCACTGTGATTTTATAATTTTTCATCTTTCATCCTCCTATTTCCTGTATGAAGTCATAAAGCGTTCTGCCAGTTTCTCTTGTTTGCTTTTCTGATAGTACGAACCACAAAACCGTCCGCCGGTGCGTTTTCCGACGCGGCGATCGCTGCGGTGATCACGGCCACAAGTTCCAGATCGTCAGTTAAATTCTCCTCAGGCAAAACCGCCGCGGGAGCACTCACTGCTGCCGGTGCCGCAGGTCTCGGCACTTGCTTCGATTTGTTCTTCTTTTCAATCATGTCCGGGATCCAGTGCATCTGCTCGATCACGAAACTTAAGAAGAGCAGCACCAGAAACACGATACCGATCCCCATCACAGTATTTAAAGCGGCCTGCGTCAGCAGCTTGCTCATCGGATATTTCACGTTCCAGTCCATGCTGATCGTACTGTTTCTCACGTCATAGACATAATCCACGGTCACGCTGGTCTTATCATTCACTCCGTCATAGACCGCCTTGCTGGTGATCGTAATGACCTGATTCTCCTCGGAGACCTCCTGCTCGGTCACTTCCACGAAATTCCCCAGTTCATCCTTCACGTTCTTCCATTTGGCAGCCATCGCAACTTCCGGGGAATCCTGCCCGCTGTCAATGAGCGCATCCAGCTGCTCATCTGACATGGAGGATAAGACCTGCAAAGTCTGTACGACCGCTTCCTTCAGCTGATCGTAATAACCGGCAAACAGTCCGCCCGAAGCGTTCTGCGCCTCGTCAATCTCCTCCGCGGCTTCGGAAGCCTCCTGCGCTTCCAGGGAGGCATCAGGAGTTTCCGTCTGTACCGCCGCTTCCGTGGATTCGTGCGCATACACACCGGTTGCCAGTACACTCGCGGAAAGCCCGACCGCTAATAAAAATGCTCTCCATCTGTTCTTCATACTTCTCTCCATTCCGCCGCCTTTGTGCTGGCGGCACAGACAGTGCTGAAAGGCTTCTCTTTCACACTGGTCACCTCTTAAACGGTCCCGTGCTTCTTCACCGGACGGTCTTCTCTCTTGGTAAACAGCATCTCAAATGCACCGATCACGTACTTTCTAGTATCCTCCGCCTCGATGATGCTGTCCACGTAGCCTCTCTTTGCCGCCGCCTGCGCACTGGACTGCAGCGCTGCATACTCTGCCGCCTTCTCGGTAATCACGGTATTGTCAGAATCCGCATACATGATCTTCGCCGCCAGCATGGAATCCATCATGCCAATCTCCGCCTGGCTCCAGGCAAACGTAAGATCCGCGCCGAGTGCCTTGCTGTTCATCACGGAATAGGCGCTGCCAAAGGCCTTGCCGATGATGACATTTACTTTCGGAACGGTAGCGTCCGCGAACGCATACGTCAATTTGGCTGCCGCTTTGGCGATTCTCTTCTCTGATTCCTTGTCCGCCTTGAAACCGGTCGCATTGGTAAGGGACAGCACCGGGATATCGAACGCGTCACAGAAGTTGATAAATTCTGCTGCCTTTTCGCACCCCTGCGGGCTCAAAACGGGGTCAAACTCTGCGGTCTTTTCTCCCTCGGCGCTGTACACTTCCGTGCGGTTTGCCACGGCGCCCACAGTCATGCCGTTTAATTTGAGGAAACCCACCACCATGTCTTTGGCGTAGGCCGCTTTCACTTCCACGAATGCCCCGTTATCGGCGATCTGGGACAGGAGAATGGAGGTATCCCCCGCCGCGTTCGCAAGGTCGGTACATACGCGGTTCAAATCATCCGTGCATTCCTCATAGGAAGCATCATCCTCATTGTTCGACGGCAGGATGGAAACAAGTTCCCGGATCCCCGCGAAAATCTCCGCCTCTGTACCAACGAAATCGACCAGACCCGCATCCTCACTCTGGAACTTGGCGGTCGCGGTGTCCAATACTTCCACGCGGTTCCCGGCAAGCGCATTAGGAGAATTCACAAACAGCTTTGCCTTCTTCTCCTCCATGAACGTAAAGTCCGTCAGTCCCGGAACGACTGCCAGACCGCCGCCGCAGTTGCCAAAGATCGCTGTGATCTGCGGGATCACACCGGAAGCATAGGTCTGCTTCAGATAGATCTCTCCGAATGCGTTCAGCGCATCCGTCGCCTCCTGAAGCCGCAGCCCGGCGCAGTCAATCAGTCCGATGACCGGAGCCCCCATCTTCAGCGCCATGTCATACAGCCCCGTGATTTTCTTCGCATGCATCTCGCCGATGCTGCCGCCCAGCACGGAGGCATCCTGGCTGTACACATAGACCAGATTGCCGTTGATCACGCCGTACCCGGTGATCACCCCATCGGATAAAGCTTCTGACTGCGGCATGTTGAAATCGGTATTTCTGGCAGTAACAAGTTTACCAACCTCAACAAAACTGTTCTCATCAAGCAAAGAATTGATTCTACTGCTTGCCAAGCTTTGTGCTGTATTACTCATTCTTTCAGCCCTCCATTTTATAAAACATAGAATTTTTCAGAATTCTGCCTCCCTAATCATATCCTGTTTTTGGTAAAAAGGCAAGCTTTTTCCGATAATTTGTCCCAGAAGAGGGTGAAGAAGTGCGCAGAATGGGCAAAATCTCGCGAAAATGCGGGAAAATGCAAATATGCATTTGACAGGCAGGGGAAAAGAATATATAATCTAACCGTTGTGTGCCGTGCAGAAATCGGACTGAGAGGGGCCAGAAACGCCCATTTTACGGTCTCATCACGGCATTTGAAGAAGCTTTCAGAAACAGTGCTTCAAGACAGCCTGGCAGGAACTGAGCCGCCGGGTGCGTTCACAGCCTGTCCGAAGAGAGAAAGACACCACGTCTGTCCGGGAAGAAAATTACGGTAGCGGCAGAAAGCCCGCGTAATATAAGGAAACTGAAGATGTGAAACAAAGATTTGGGTTCAGATTGCCTGAAGAAGGCTTGAAAGGCAGATCTTACCAATGAGACAGTTTGAGGATTTTTAACATGTATAAAGGAAAAACATTCAAGGCGATCGTCCTTGCAGCCGGATATGGCCTGCGAATGCGCTCGATCACCCAGAAACAGTATCTGAAGATCAATGGCATCCCGATGGTTGTCTACGCATTAAAGATTTTTGAACGCAGCCCCGTAGATGAGATCGTCCTGGTCGTCCGGGAAGGAGAGCAGCAGTTTTGCAGAGAGAAGATCGTTAAACCCTATAACCTGTCCAAAGTTAAGCAGATCGTGGCCGGTGGCGACGAACGGTACAATTCTTCCGCCAATGGACTGGCCTCCCTGCATAACTGCGATTACGTGATGATTCATGATGCCGCGCGTCCCTGCCTGACAACCGATATCGTCACCCGCTGCATGAATGCAGTCATGGAGTATGGGGCCTGCACAGCAGGCATGCCAACCATCGATACGATCAGTGTAGTCAATGAGACACACGAAGTAACAGATACCCCTGACCGCAACCATTTATGGTCCATCCAGACGCCGCAGGTCTTCCCTTTTGAGGATATCTGCAGAGCGCACGAGCTGCTCCATGAAAAGGAGCCGGAGATGTCTGTGGATGAACGCAAGGCGATTACCGATGACGTGAGCATCCTGAAGCGCTTCCTGCATAAAGAGGTGCGCATCGTCGATGGCTCCTACGAGAATATCAAAGTCACCACTCCTGTCGACTTAAAGATCGCGGAGATGTTCTTAAACGACCGTCTGAATTAATGAAAGACAGTTGATCAGTCTGAAAAATCTGCGGAAAGCGTTTTGTGCTGTTACCGATTTGTTTCCCGCAAGGGAAACAACGGGACAGAACGAAGCCTTTCCACTTGAAGTCAGTTCTTTTCCGATATCCCTTTTCTTCCAGTAAACCCTAAAGATCAGACTCATTCATCAGAATATCTTAAGTCGCCTTGACGCCTGCAGGTTGGACAGTCTGTCATGTTGCATTCACCTTTAGGATCATCTTTCCATTGTGCTGATATTATGATAATGGGAGGTGCGCGTCATAGGTGAAGGAAGCTCAAATGAGAATATGAGGGATTCCATTGAATAATCCGGTATTATCGCAATCTATCAATCTGAAAAAATAGTCTATTTTTCAATCAATCACATTCGTTTTTTAGGCCATATGGTGGATGTATAGAACAAATCCTCGCCATAATCAATATATCTTTCTAATATAATTTTTCGAGCAAATATCTGAAAGAATATATAATTCAACAGTGTCTGAATTTATTGAAATAAATGGATGCCAATTTCTTCCGTTTTTATCGGGAAATTATTCAAATACTCATGCATTTTACGATTTAACCTATAGACATCGATATATACATTGTGGCAGAATAAAGAAGGGATATTTCTGTTCTTCCATGCAAACTGAAATTTATCGATTATATTCGATAAAACGGTTATCCTGTTAGCTTGTCTATTGTATTGTCCAAATTTAGCCGGGTGAAATGTGCGGGATTCTGTAACTCATGTCCGCGGAATTTTTCATGTGGATGCGTTTTAAAAATATCATCCTATAGGATATAGCTGGCCTAATTGATGATCTTTTTCCACTTATCTGTTTTTCTGTTTAGTTTCATTTCGATGTGAATTGATGTTTCTTCCAGAAGTCTGTTAGGGATACTTTGCGATGTTATTTATTGATAATAATATCTACAAATTGGTAAAATATATAATGATGTTTGAAATTACATAGCATATTTTTAATTGTTGACATAAAGCAAGCCATATGTAGAGTCTGCCTGAATAGGTGTCAAAAGCTATAATCGAAGGAGAGAAAAGAATACTTAAGAAGCAGGATGCTTAATTGACAGAGCATATTTCTTGTTGGAGAGGTGGGCGGAATGGTACAGCTTTAGGATAGGAAGCGGCAAAGCTCAAATCCTTAGGGGCCTGAATCGGGTAAAGAAACCTTGAAGGATAACCTAACCGGAAAGGCCCCCATCAAACGAAAAAAGGCAGCCAGGTGGCTCCCTTGCGCCGGAAAGGAAGGGAAATGCATACCTAAAATCATCCCCTAGCTTGGCATTCGTCAGATTTTTCCTGGTACACGGGCAGATCCCTGCCAATCATCTTTCAGTCGGATCCGCTGCCGCAGAAATCTCTGTGCCACAGCAAAAAATCCGGGAAGTTTTATCCCTCCCGGATTTATTTTAAGTCTGCGAAAACATTTTCTTTAAAGCGCAGGAAATCTGCCGTAAAAAAGTTCCTGCAGCGAGCCTAGACACTTATATCATCCCTGCTGCTTTTGCATCCGCTTGTTATATTCATCCACCAGCGACTGCCTGGGTTTGATCTTCCTGGAAAGCGCATAGCGGTAGATATTAAGCCAGAGCGTTCCATCCCCGTCGCCACCGCTTTCCATCCATCTGGCAATATCCAGTGCTTTGTAAAGAGTAACCTCCTCGGAGAATTCCTGGTTGTGGTCGAAATAATAGCGCACACCCTCCTCTTCTTCGGCCATGTAAACGGAAATAATCAGATGAAGATCGCACAGATTGCCAATCTCCTCGGCCAGGAAGTAATCATCACTGGTACCCCTCCTCCCCGAGACCTTTCTGCGAGTCAGTTCCGTCACCCGCTTCTCGATCTCTTCAATGGCGATCTGCCTGCCATCGCTCGTTTTCAGTTCAGCAGCCAGCGCAAAGCACTGTTCAACATTAAGACAATCCCGACTCACCCCATCCAGGACAGCAAGCTGCACCGCGGCAGTGATCCTTTCCCTGGAATAGCCGTCTTCAAACATCTTCTTCAGCAGAGCGCCAAACAGCTCGGGCTGATTCCAACCAATCGAACGGAATGGATCATCCGTAGAAAAGAGATAGATGTCGCAGGCCGTGCATAACAGTCTGTACAGCTGCATGAACAGCTGTACCATATCCTCATACGATTCGTCTTCCACTCCCACCTTCAGGAAAATCTTGATATAGTTCATGACTGCGAACCGCCATTTCGAACGTTGATTTTTCGGGACCTCCCGGTTCGGAGCAACGTAATTCCCATCAAAGGCATTTCGCAGAAACTCTTCAATCTCCGGTTTAATGCTCTGAAAATCGACCGGTCCATTGGCGCTCCTTACGGGCTTCGGCACTTCTCCCTTTAAAATGGGCGTGATCTCCGCATCCAGGTCGACCTTCTTGTCCTTGGTAACACGTTTATAGCACTCCACGAATGCTTTGTCCACCCATTCCCGATCCGCATTCTTGAGCAGATCCCTCAGCTCCTGTACTTTCATAGAACCCTCCCATACCCTAACAGGCAATCAACGGTAATAATCAAATTGGAGGCCATACATTTTAACCGTATCACCGTCCTCGATCCCTAAATCTTCCAGTTCCTTCAAAATTCCGGTATCTTTCAGAAAGTTCTGGAAAAAGCGGAAACCTTTCTCCGATTCCAGATTGGTATAGCCCAGCATTTTCTCAATCTTTGGCCCCTCTACGATATAGACATGAGGATCTCCCTCTTCACGCTCTACAGTGTAGGGCAGGCTGTTGGGGGCTAAATGCTCCTCCGGGAAATACTCCTGAGCATAAACTACCGGCTCTTTGGGAAGCGCAGCAAGCATCCTGCGCACCTCATGCAATAGGTCCCTCACCCCTTCACCGCTTACCGCAGAGATTGGGATTACGCGTATGCCTTTCGGCTCAAATTCTGTTTTCAGGCGTGCAAGCACATCCGCATTCGCATCAAGCGCATCAATCTTGTTGGCCGCAATCACCTGCGGGCGGTTCTGTAAATCGATGTTGTATGCACAAAGCTCCGCATTGATCTTATAGACGTCCTCCACCGGATCTCTCCCTTCTGTGGAGGCCGCATCCACCAGATGGATCAGTACCTTCGTCCGCTCGATATGGCGCAGAAACTCATGCCCCAGGCCCAGTCCCTCGGAGGCTCCCTCAATGAGGCCCGGGATATCCGCCATCACAAAGCCGTCCCCTTCTTCCAGATCCACCACTCCCAGGTTGGGGCTTAAAGTCGTAAACGGATAACTGGCAATCTTCGGTGTCGCATTCGTCACTCGGGACAGCAGTGTCGATTTACCGGCATTGGGAAAGCCAACCAAACCCACATCGGCGATCAGTTTCAGTTCCAGCACAACTTCCAGTTCCCTTGCATCCTGGCCAGGCTGCGCATACTTTGGAGCCTGCATCGTGGAAGTCGCATAATGCATATTCCCATTACCGCCCCTGCCGCCTTTTAAAACGACCTGACGGCGGTTCTCCCCCGACATGTCGGCAATCACCTGCCCGCTCACCGCCTCTTTGATGACGGTTCCCTCCGGCACCTTTAATACCAGATCCTGCCCGCTCGCGCCGTGACAGCGCCGGTTTTTGCCTTCTTCCCCGTCCGCGGCGGAAAATTTCCTGCGGTGTCGGTAATCTACCAGGGTGTTCAGTCCCTGATCCACTTCAAAAATGATATCTCCTCCGCGACCGCCATCTCCGCCGTCTGGACCGCCATCCGGCACAAATTTCTCCCGGCGGAAACTGACATGCCCGTCCCCGCCCTTCCCGGAGCGGATGATGAACCTCGCTCTGTCAGCAAACATCCTCTTCTCCTCCCGTCCGATTGTAAATTTCCTGGCAGACTAGGCTGCTGTCAGCAGGCAGTCCTTCGGATGGATATACCCAAAAGAGCTTCAAATCGTCAGGATTTGAAGCTCTGTCATGCTCACTTATTCAGCTGCGACCGGGACGATCGAAACCTGCTTCTTGTCGCGTCCCTTTCTCTCAAATCTTACCACACCGTCTACCAGTGCATATAATGTATCATCACCGCCGCGGCCTACATTCAGACCCGGATGAATTTTTGTCCCACGCTGACGGTACAGGATATTTCCTGCCTTCACGAACTGCCCGTCTGCCCTCTTCGCGCCAAGCCTTTTGGACTCGGAATCACGACCGTTCTTCGTGGAACCAACACCCTTTTTGTGGGCAAAAAACTGAAGGTTCATTCTCAACATATCCAACACCTCCTGGAAAACTTCTCAATCCGTTTTCTTTATCTGCACTTTCAGGAAACCTTCGCCGTACTCCTTTTCAATCATCGAAAGCCCCAGTACCAGGCTTTTCATCAAAACATCCGCCTCCGGAGAAAGACGCTGCGGAAGGACAAGCTTTAAATACCCGCCGTCCGGCTTCTCCTCCACGTTCAGGGGATCTTTCGTAAACTTCCTGATAGAATTGACGGTGTTGATTGTCAGCGCGGATACAGCCGCACAGACAATATCCTCTCCCGCTTTCGCATACCCGGCATGACCGCTGCAGGCAAAGGCCCTGTACTGATTATCCTTTTTCAGGATCCTCACGGAAATCAACCGGCATCACCCGTTGATTTTTTCAATCTTGACCTGCGTGTACTGCTGCCTGTGGCCATTTTTCTTGTGGTAACCGGTTTTTCTCTTGTACTTGTAAACAATGACCTTCTTCG
>CAZXSN010000014.1:27737-55259 GCA_964643295.1 uncultured Lachnospiraceae bacterium | reverse complement strand
TATCGATGAGGGGACCGCCGCCCTGCAGAGCCCTGTTCGGGAACACGCCCCAGGTCGGAACTGCTCTTCTTCTGAGCGCATGTGCCTTCGCGAAATAGATCTCGCCAAGCTCGCCGGCTTCGCAGGAAGCATGCAGCGTCTGCGTGTCATCTCTGAACCGGTTCTGATAGCCGATCGTGAACTTCTTCCCGGACTTCTTCCAGGCATCGATCATCTTCTGCGCATCCGCGGTGCAGTGGGCCATGGGCTTCTCGCACATCACATGCTTGCCGGCCTCAAAAGCGGCAACCGTGATCGGGCAGTGAGCAACGTTCGGGGTACAAACATGCACAACATCCACGTTCGGGTCATTTACCAGATCATGGTAATCGGTGTACACCTTCGAATCCGGTGTGCCAAAGTCAGCTTTTGCCTTTACCGCGCGCTCCTCGATGATATCACAGAACGCAACGATCTCATTCAGATCCGCATTCGCTTTCAGGGACGGCATATGCTTCTGATTCGCGATACCGCCGCAGCCTACGATACCTACTCTTACTTTTGCCATTACTAAACTCCTCCTGGTTAAAATTGATAGTTCAATTATAGCGGTTTCTGGTCACCCGCCTATTTCTATTTTCTCTTTTTTCCCCCATTTTTTTAGCTTTTTCCCCTGCCCCAAGAATCGGCGAGGTGAAATAAGTTAAAATTTCACATCCATTTTTGTCCTTTGCATCCTTCGTCAGCCGGGGAAGTCAAAAGGAATGCGCATCCGTTGTCTGCCCGCAGGCAATCTTAAAGGACCCGCGGCAGATTCAAAAGTCACCGCGCACGGCCTTAAGCAGCCTTCTCCTTACTCAAAGTCAATGGACTTTCCGGTCTTCGCGGATTCGCGGACCGCCTCCATGAGCGCCAGCACCCGTCTGGTCTCCGGGATCTTTACCAGGAACTCCTCCTCGCCGTGATAGGCCCGGTAGTAGTTCTCGAAGTAATTCTGATGCGAGGTGTGCACCTTCGGCAGATCTTCGGTCAGGATCGTCCCTTCCGCAGGCGGTCCGAACGACCTGGTCGGACCGGCAGCCGTCATCGTGCGGGTTCCGCGCACGTTCGTGAGCAGATGGGAGGTGCGCACAATCTTGCCCACCGGGTCAAACCCGTCAAGGTAAGCCGTCCCCTTGTTTCCGCCCATGATCCAGTGGCGCTCAAACCATTTCTCCTGAATCTTGTCCGTCAGGAAGTAGGTCCCCAGCTCGATCTCCCCCATGATGCCGTTGTCAAAGCGCAGAAGGATCTTGAAGTAGTCGTCCACCTCAAAGTTGATCACGTTGCGCACATCGGCGAACACCGAGGTCACCTTGGCACCCTTCATCATCCACAGCATCTGGTCAATCAGATGAACGCCCCAGTCGAAGAGCATGCCGCCGCCCTCGCTGATGTACACGTGCCAGTCATGCATGTTTCCGTTGAAGCCGTACAGACTGCTCTTCACCGTATAGACATCGCCCAGGCTTCCCTGATCGTACACTTCCTTCATCGTGCGGAAATCGGGGTCGAACCTTCTTTGATGGTGCACGGTGAACTTCACGCCGCACTCCTCAACTACCCTGCACATGTCGTCTAATTCCGCCACGTTCATGGCGACCGGCTTCTCGCAGATGATATCCTTGCCCGCACGCGCGGCCTGGATTACCAGGTCGTGATGCTGGTTGTTGTTGGCAACGATCAAAACCACATCCACATCCGGATCTGCGAACATTTCCTCGTTGGACGAATACCTCTTCAGACCGGGTTTTAAATTCTCGGTCTGCTTGGGATCGATATCGTAGATGCCTACGATCTCGTAACCGTCCATCCCGCTTAACATGGTCTCATGCTCGTGTCCCATGAAGCCATAGCCTACAATACCTACTCTGATTTTCTCCATAACCACCCTCCGTGCCTGATGCCGTTTGTGGTGCGCACGAATCAGGCACCGTGCGCCCTTATTTTTGTTTCTTCCGCAGCTTTTCGCCCGCCGGACCGCACACGCGCATAAGTGAAAAACCGACCGGTCTTTTCCAGACAGCCACCGTACGGTACTGGCAGACAAAAATTCTGGCTGTTATTATCCATGAAACAGAGGGAAAATGCAAGCCTATTTTTTCCTGATTCAAACGGCAGCCGCACCGAAAGTATCCAAAATATGAGCAGACTGCGGGGCAAACAGGCATACACAAAAACTTTCCGCCGCTTCAGACTGTCAGCCGGTAAGTACCCCTGCCGATTTTTTCGATCTCCCCCTGCCTGCATAGCTCGCTTAAAACCCGCTGCAGCTGTCTGCGGCTGCACTGCAGCCGCATGCAGGCATGCTCAATGCCTGTCAAAGTCTGGTTCTCGCATTCCTCCTCCAGGTAAACGAGCAGCCGCTCCTCCACGGAGACCGCCATCGTATCCGAGGTACTGGTCAGATAGACTTTCGAGGAGATTTCCTTCAGAAGATAGTGGAGGAACTGGATATCGTTCTCCAGAACCTGCCGGTCCTCATAGACAGGGAACCCGACACAAAGCACTTCCTTTTCCACCTCGCTGAAAAGCTGGGAATTCTTGCCGCTGCAGAATTCCACATCGCCGATTAAGCTGCCCCGCTTTACCAGGTTTACAGGGATCTGGCGCCCGTCCAGTCCGATCCCGTAGATTTTTACAACCCCGGAAACCAGAAACAGAAGATACCGCTGGGTAATGTTCGGCCCGGTTAAAAGCTCCCCCTTCTCATACCGGCAAAGCCGCGGATGCAGCCGGTCCAGATCGAACCACTCCTTCAGATTAAGTTCCTGCAGACACTGCGCAAGCAGTGCCTCATCCCTGATGATATTCATTTCCCTCTCCTTAAAATCCCCCGCCTGAAAGCCCTTCCGCACTGCCGTGAGAATCTCTTCCCTCCTCTGATTGTGTTATTATACCCGATCCGCTGTCACTTTTTCAATCAAAAGTGAAGCGTTCCCGAAAAATGCCGAAATAACCGGAAATCCTGTCATTCAGGTGTCATAAGATGATTACGGATGCTTCCGCTTAAGGGCAAAGCATCCTGCACCTTAAAGAGGCTTTCAGGGAGCCCATTTTCTTTCCGTCTTTTCGCGGAAAAACCGGATTTCAAAAAAAATTGAAAAAAATTCTCTGAATGTGACATATGGCACATTCTTTTCAGGGCTTTTCCCCTATACTGGGGACATTCAGAGAAGGGAGATGCGGGACGGAAGGCCGGACCTGTTACTTCCACCTTAAACCGGCCCCCGCCCCGAATGTTTCCTTCTCCATTAAACGTGAAAAGGAGAAAATATCATGAACAGAGACGAAGTACTGGCAAACATCATTCAGTTCGCAGCCATGGCCTTCAACAAGGACGCGGCAGATATCAAGGAAACCACGGACATTGCCGAGGAGCTGGGCGTTCAGTCCATGCAGCGGGTAGCCATGAGCTCTTCCATCGAGAATGAGTATGATGTCATGATCCCGGTTGCGAAATTCGGACAGTACAAGACGATCGGCGATCTGGTTGATTATGTGATGGAGGAAGCGTAAATGGTAAACAATGTGAAGCTTGGCAAAAATCTGCGAAGCGTCTCCATCGTCGGCGTGGGCGCCACTCCTTTCTTTAACGGCGTGGAAAACCCGACCTACAAAGGTCTGACAAACGGGGAACTCTTCGGACACGCGGCTCTGGATGCCATGAAGGATGCCGGGGTGGAACCCCGCGACGTGCAGTATTTCTTCCACGGCTCCGCCAATCCGCATGTGCTGAACAACTGCATCACTCCCAACCTGCAGGTAGCCGACTGGTTCGGCATGAGGGGCAAGGGTTCCATCTCCCACTCCGAGGGCTGCTGCACAGGCTACATCGGTCTGGAGGAGGCTGTGTTCGCTGTCGCCAGCGGTGCCTATGACATCGTGCTGAGCGGCTGCAGCGAGCAGGGGACCGGCATGCCGGACGGAAACACGCCAGCTTTTATGCGGGTGCCGCTGACTTCCGAAGTGCTGTTCCCGGATCTGGATTCGATCTTTGACCGGGCATACGGCAGATACTTAGGCGGAGGCCCGGGCATGAACCACGATGACTGGATCAACTATTACGCGAAGGAAAACAACCTGACGATGGATCAGGTAGAGGATGTGCTGGCTCATCAGGCCTACCACTTCCGCCGCGCGGCCGCTTTGTGCCCGCGGGCGATGAAGAGAAAAACCTACGATGAACTGGCAAAGGAAGCCGGTTTTGACGATGTGTTTGCCTACATGAAGTCTCCCTACTGCCCGAAGATGACGCAGTATCTGCGGACCACCAGCGATTCAAGCGTGGCGGACGGGGCGGCGGCCTGCGTCGTGGTGCCCACGGAGATCGCCAAGGAATTCAACGACAAGCCCATCGAAGTGCTGGGCTGCGGCGCCTCCGTGCTGGACGCGATCGTTCCGCATCTGGAAAAGAAAGCGACCGCCGAGGCTGCCCGCCAGGTCTACGAGCTGACCGGACTGACCGCTGACGACATGGACCTTGTGTTCGTGAATGACTTCATCGGTTCCTCCGCCTTCCTGGCAGCCGAGGAAATCGGCTACCTGCCCAAGGGCGAAGGCTGGAAATATGTGCTCGACGGGCGCATCGCCTATGACGGAGACAAGCCCATGAACACCAACGGCGGACGCACCTCCTACGGACACGCCTTCGGCGCCTCCGGCATGGCGGACATCTACGAAGCGGTCATCCAGATGCGCGGAGAAGCCGGCGAACGTCAGGTGAAGAAACTCCCGAAACATACCTTCTTAAGAGGGTTTGGCGGCGCACAGAACGTTCGTGCGCTCATTCTGGAAGCAAACTTTTAACAGGAGGTACGGCGATGAGTTCAGAAAGAATAGCAACGGAAGAATTTTGGAATCCGGAACATATCGTGGAGAAGTTCTGGAACGGGCTGAAAGACGGCGTCATCTACGCGCGTAAATGCCCGCAGTGCGGAGCGATTGAGTTTCCGCCCCATCTGGCCTGCAATTCCTGCGGCTACCATGAGACTGAATGGACCACGTTAAGCGGGAAAGGTGTGCTGAAGAGCTTTGTCTTCACCGGAGTCTTAAACGCCCGTCTGGAACTGGAAGACCGGGGTCTGAAGTATGTCTGCGGTGAGGTGCAGCTCGATGAAGGCCCCTCCATCAACGCGGTCATCATCGGCATCAACAAGAAGAAAGGACGCGAAATCGAGACGAAGCTCCCGGTGAGAGTGCGCCCTGTCTTCTATGACATGGGAAGATACACCACTTTGTTCTTCGAACTGGACGAGTAATACGGACAGTTTTTCACAGTGTACATCCGGGGTCGCTTACAAAAGCGGCCCCGATGTTTACAGGAGGATTTATCAATGTCAGAAAAATACCCGGGTAAGGATCTGTATCCCCACCTGTTCTCCCCGATTCGCATCGGGAACCTGAAGCTGAAAAACCGCATCATCGCCGCGCCTACCAGTCCGAGCATGATCAGCACCGAAGGGCATTTCACCCCGGAGATGATCGCTTACATCGAAGAGAAGGCCAAAGGCGGGGCGGCAGTCGTCACCTACGGCGAATCCATCGTCCATTCCGCGACCGGAAAATCGCACAACAAACAGCTGCAGCTGGATTCCTTCGGTGTCCGCCAGGGACTGACCGAATCCGTGCGCCGCATTCACAACGCGGGTGCGCTGGCGAACATTCAGCTCTCCCACGGCGGGATGTACGGCGGACTTGAATCCGTCGGCGGCGATGTCGGCACCTGCAGCGTGGCCTACGGTCCCAGCGAGATAGATATGCCTGCCGGTCATGTGCAGGAAATGTCACAGGATCTGATCTATGAGATCGTGGATTCCTACGGGAAAGCCGCAAAGCTCTGCAAGGATGTCGGCTATGACATGGTACAGGTACACGCCGCCCACGGCTGGCTGTTTTCCCAGTTCCTCTCCCCGTACTTTAACCGCAGAACCGATGAGTTCGGCGGCTCCCTCGAGAACCGTGCCCGTTTCCTGCTTCTTGCCCTGGACGCGGTCCGCGCGGCGGTAGGTCCCATGTTCCCCATCGAACTGCGTCTTAACGGCGATGACTTCACCGAGGAAGGATTAGGCCTTGACGAGTACATCGAGGTCGCCAAGATGGTGGAGAGCAAGGTCAATCTCTTTAACATCTCCTGCGGAAACCATGAGGATCCGGCGATGTTCTGCCGGACACACCCCAGTTCTTTCTTCCCCAGGGGCGTAAACGTATATCTCTCCGCGGAGATCAAGAAGCATATCTCCAAGCCGGTGGCCTGTGTCGGCTCCTTAAACGATCCGGCGCAGATGGAGGAGATCATCGCCAGCGGACAGGCCGACTTAATCGAGATCGGACGCGGACTCGTAGCCGATCCCTATCTGCCCGACAAGGCTCTGCACGGACAGGCGAATGATATCAACCCGTGTCTGCGCTGCTATGAATGCTTCGGCGCAACCAGCCAGCTGGAGATGGTCAAGTGCAGCGTCAACCCGACGCAGGGCGAACAGCTGCAGCTTTCCGAGCCGGTCCCGGCTCCGGAAAAAGTCAAGAAGGTGCTGGTCGCGGGCGGCGGCCCTGCCGGCATGGAAGCGGCCATCACCGCAGCCAGACGGGGCCATGATGTGACTCTGGTGGAGAAGTCTTCCCGTCTGGGGGGCAACCTGCATCCGGCGGGTTCCGCCTACTTTAAGGAAGACATCCGCAAACTGCGCGTCGTTCTGGAAAACCGCGTGGACCGCGCCGGTGTCAAAGTGGTCTTAAATACCGAAGTGACCCCGGAATATGTGCGTGCCTTCAAGCCGGATGCGCTGTTTGTGGCGATCGGTGCCAATGAACTGAAGCCTCCGATCAAGGGTATCGACGGTGACAACGTGGTCATGGCCATTGACGCGGAACTGCATCCGGAAAAGCTCGGCAAACGCGTGGCGATCATGGGCGGCGGCCTTGTCGGAGCCGAAGCGGCCTGCTCTTTCGCCCACGAGGGCAAGGAAGTGTCCATCATCGAGATGAAGGATGACGTGGCGCTGGAAGTCAACTCCTTCTACCGCGGCGGCCTGATGCCGCATGTGCAGGAGAGCGCGAAACTCTACGTAAAAACAAAGGTCAAGGAGATCACCCCGCAGGGTGTGCTCGTGGAGAACGCGGACGGGGAATTCTTAATCGAGGCGGACACCGTGGTCTGCGCTCTGGGCTTCCGCGCCCCGTATGCGGCTGTGGATGCGCTCTGTGACGAGGTGGACGATTCCTACATCATCGGCGACTGCAAAAACGTCGGCCAGATTTATCATGCGATGAATGCCGGCTTCTATGCCGCCAGAACCATCTGATTTCTTTCACCGGTTTAAAGATTGGGATGCCGCAAGAAAACGCGGCATCCCCTTTTCATGTTCACATTTAAATAAAAATCCCTTTCCTTCCGGTCCCGCCTGGCAAAACCTGGCGCCGGGCCAAAGCGGGGCAACCGGAAAGGGGACCGGGAAGGGTACGTTTCCTCATAAACCGTTAAGGGAACCGCTTAAGAAACGGGAAAAGGACGGGAAAAGATGAGAAGAGGAAGCGGATATGAAAATTCCAGAGAGGATGAAAAACCTTCCTGCCGCCTGCCATCCAAAACGGCGAAAACAAAAAATCACCGGAAACAAAACTTCTGCTTCCGGTGATGCTGTTTGAAAAGTTGAAACCAGTGCGTTTCGTACACGTTGTACACGCTTCGATCAGTTTTTCTATTCCGCGAAGTCCGCCGCCTAATAACCCCGCCTGCCTTTTTCCAAAAACTTCCCCTCCCAGATCCTGTCCGCGCGGATGAATGCAGACCTGCAAATCCCGCGAAGGGAAAAGAAAGGATACTTCCCTTAAGAAAGCTGCGCCACGGTATCCCGCAGGCTCTTTAAATCCTGATCCAGGTGGCGGTACATCTCAACATAGTAAGGATAGAGCCTGTCATAGGCAGCGGTCCACTCCGGGATCGGCTCCACAACCTCGCGTACCTTCACGATCCTCCTCGAAGCCTCGGAAAGGTTGGGGAATACCCCTACCTTGTTGCCGGCAATCAGCGCATCCCCCACCGGCACATCGCCGGATTTTTCATCCAGCACGTAAACGGGCATATGCAGCATCGAGGCCTTGATCTTTGTCCAGGTAGGACTCTTCGCCCCTCCTCCGCAGATACGAAGCACGTTCGCCTCCGCCCCGGATTCCCGCACGGTTTCCATCACATGGCGAAGTGCGAAGGCGGTGCCCTCAAATACGGAGCGCACCAGATCGGCCCGTTTTACATCCATGCTCAATCCGATGAACATGCCCCGCGCGTAATCATTCCAAAGCGGCGCCCGCTCCCCCAACAGATACGGGAAGAACAGTAATCCTCCCGCTCCCGGCTTTGACTCAAGAGCCAGCTCGTTTAAGTAGGTATAGATGTTTTTCCCGTGCGCCTTCGCGTAAGCGCACTCCTCACCGGCCATCTTCTCGATGAACCATTTGATCGCCGCCCCGCTTGACTGAATCGGCGCGTCAAAGATCCAGGGCATTCCCTCAATCGGGCAGGGCCTTGTCACCACCGGTACATCCGGAGCGCTCTTTGTCCTACTGCCCACAAACACCAGGGAGGTCGTTCCGGAAGATTCTCCGGCATCCCCCAGCCTGCTCATCCCGGTGGCAAACATGGAGGCCATCGCGTCGCTGCAGCCGGCCAGCACCGGAATCCCGGAGATGAGACCGGTCTCCCGCGCGGCTTCCTCCGTTACCGTGCCGATGATCTCATCCATCAGGTAAAGCGGCGGCAGCATCTTTGTCAAATCGACACCCAGAACCTCCCCGATCTCCGGCGACCATTCCATGGAGGAACAGTCCATGCACTGCGTGCGGGATGCCTGATCGATATCCGAACTCATCACGCCCGTCAGCCGGAAATTAATGTAGGAGCTTGCCTGCAAAAAGTAACGTGTCTTCGCGAAAAGCTCCGGCTCGTTCCTCTTAAACCAGAGGATTTTGTTGGGGAGAAAAGCCACCGAAGGCTGCCCTCCCACGATTCGCACAAAGCGGTCAAATCCGACCGCGTCCAGAATCTCATTCAGTTCTCCAACCGAACGGCTGTCCTGGTATGTCAGGGCATTGCGCAAAGGCTTTCCTTCAGCGTCCACCGCAAGTAATGACACCGTATGGGAGCTGATGCAGATGCCACGGATTTTTTTCACGACCTCCGGTCCCACTTCCTGCGTCAGCTCACGGAAGATCTCCACCGTATGCTTCCACCAGTCGTTGGCGTCCTGCTCCTGCATATTTGCTCCCGGGGAGAGAAACGTGCTCTGACGGCTGGCTTCCGCCGCCACGGTTCCATCCTCTCCCAGGATAATCGCTTTCAGATTCGTTGTCCCACAGTCCATGCCCAGCAAGTAGTTTTCTGCCATTCCCGTTTTTCCTCCTACTCCCTCCCGAAAAATCCGGGGATTTCACTGAGATTATTTTACCAGAAGGGCAGACCGGGCGCAAAATGGCTTTTTCCACTTCCTTAAGGAAAAAAGGCGGGACAGACCGCCGCGCCGGACGAACAAAAATGCCTGTTTAATCCGCGCAGATGCGGACACCCCGTAATCCTTTAGAGTTCCTCGAATCCGAAATCAAGGAAGCGGTTGATCGGCAGCATCGCCGCCCCGATCGCCGCCCCGTATTCCCCAAGGTCGCTGATGGAAAAATACGGCGTCTCCAGACCTTCAAACTCCTCCAAAGCCTTAATCTTCCCATACAGCGCATCCTGACTGGATTCCAGGTAAGGGCTTACCGCCCCGCCGATGACGATTTCGTACCCGAAGATCCGCCGAAGGTTATAGATCACCTGACTTAACACGTCCAGGTAGTTCTCCCAGGCATCCGCGCAGGATTCCCTGCCCGATTCAATCCCGGAAAAAACCGCTTCCAGATCCTCCACACCGGCCTTTGCCGTAAGCGCCCCGATGGTTAAGACGTCCTCCAGTTTCTTCCCTCCGTCGATCAGGGAGCCAAACATGCCGTTTGGCTGGTCAAACTCCCAGACATTGGGCTGGCAGATGACCGCTCCGCTTACATAGGTGCCAAGGCTTAAAAAAACAAAATTTTCCTTCGCGGGGCCCGTCCAGATCTGCGCGATCGCCGCCATTTTGGCGCTGTTTTGTATCTCAACCGGACGGTCAAAACAGCGCTTTACCATCTCCAGATCCAGTTTCTGGGGATCCTTCGTTTTGTGCAGCACTTTCCCGTGGTCGATCGGCAGCTGAATGCACATGCCCACACTCAGCAGTTTCTCCCTTATCTGCACGTTATCGGAAATGAAAGACTCCAGCAGCCCGTTCACCATCCTCCAGTACTCCTGGTCCATCTGCAGCCCATACGGCCAGGATGCCTTCGCGCACACGTTGTTTCCGATATCCTCAACCACCATGCGGATCTCATGCATGGAAACCTCCACCCCTACCGCGAGCCTGATGTCATAAACCGGCTGGATGGACAGCGGCGGACGCCCCCCGGTGGAATTCATCAGCTGTCCATCGGTGACCAGGCCTTTTTCCGCCAGTTCCCTTAACAGCAGCGTGGTTGTCGGCAGACTGATGTCCAGGCGTTTCGCAAGCTCCGCTCTCGTCATGGGACCCTGATGAAACAGCATGTTCACCAGCCGTTTGCGGTTGAAAATCCGGATGTCACCGGTCCTCGTTCCTTCCATTTATGGCTCCTCCATTCATTAAAATGAACATCTCCCTAAGCATACCGGAATGAATCGTACCTGTCAACCTCTTTTGCATAATTCTTTTATAAATGCACACGCGGGAGGTCCCAAATCCGCCGAAAAACCGCCGACGGCCCTTTGCGGGCAGCGGCGGCGGTCCTCTTTTTCTTACCTTTTTATCTTTTCCTCTCCGGTTTCATCCGCGGGGGAAATCCCGCAAAGAAAGGATTTTCCATCATCGGGTCTGTGCGCTTTTGCCAACCGCGCTCTTATTCCGGAATCTCATCCACCTCGAAAAACAGCGTCGTAAACCCGTCTCTCTCCGCAAACAGCGGATGCACCGAAACCGGCAGCAGCGGACGCAGTTTTTTGGCGGTCTTACGGTTTACGCCAAAGACGGTTGCGTTAAACCGTACCCCTTCCTCCAGTTCCACGATCCCGTAACAGTAGGGGCCGATCGCATCATTCCAGGGATCCGCGTTCAGGGTTGCCGGAAGAATGATGCTGTGCAGCTTTCCTTTGCCGGAAAGTTCCACCCACTCCGTCGCGTGGTAGCCGCAGGTATTGCAGGCATATCTGGGCGGATATTCGATCGCGCCGCACTCTAAGCATCGACGGGCATAAATCTTGTGTTCCGCCAGTCCCTCATAAAACTTCGATACGATTTTTTCGATCTTCATTTCCTCGCCTCCTCAGTCCAGCACTCTCAGAATGGGGATGCAGCAGTTCTGGCCGCCGCCAAAACCGCGCAGCATCGCCGTCCGCGGATGATTCTTCACCTGCCTGGGGCCTGCCTGTCCGCGAAGCTGCAGCACTGCCTCATAGACATCCGCCATCCCGGAGGCGCCGTAGGCATGTCCGTAGGAAGTACGGCCGCCGTGCGGGTTGATCGGACGGTCGCCGTCAAATGCGGTGCGGCCTTCCAGCACCCATTTCCATCCCTCGCCTTTGGGCAGGTAACCGACCTCCTCGGCCGCGCATAACTGGGACGGAAGCACAAAATCATTGACCAGCAGCAGGTCAATATCATCCGGCGTAAGTCCCGTCATCGCATACACCTGGCGGGCCGCCTCCTTCGTGATCTCCTTTTCATTGTGCGGGCGCATCAGCTCCAGACAGGAAGTGCCGATCCCCAGGATCTCCACCGGCTTTGCCTGAAACTTGTGAGCCATCTCTGTTGGACAGACAATCACGCAGGCCGCCCCGTCCGCGCTCGGCGCGTTGCCGGTCACACGCAGATACTGCGTGGTCTTGGGGTTATAGGCGGAGCGCAGATACTCCATCGGTCCCGCAAATCCATGCTCCTTCGCTAAGTCTTCAAAGGGGGTGCGCAGCATGGCCAGCGGATTGAGCGCCGCCGCTCTGCGCCCGTGGTAGGACATCGTATTCAGCACTTCATCGACCTGCTCATCGCTTAAGCCGTTCTCGTTTTTATAAAGATCAATCCAGTCATCCTGGCCGATATGACCGCCGCCCAGCGCCCGGGTGTAGGCGCGGTCCATGATGGCCTCCAGATCCGGAATCATCTCCTCCGTCGTCAGCGGCCTGCGAAGGTGAGCCGGTTTGCCGGCAATCGGCAGTCCGCAGGCCATCTCCACGCAGCCGGAGAGCACGATGTCGTGCACTCCGCAGGCGACGTCATTGACCGCCTGCTGCAGCCCAACGTACCCGGTACAGCAGGCCTCGGAGTGATGAACGGAGCCTTTGCCCCGCATCCCGAACCACTCGGCCACCTGCATGTTCGGCGTGGCCGCGTTGTTAAAGAATTTCGGATTCGCCGATCCGTGATAGAAAAATTCGACATCTCTCGGCTCCAGACCGGCATCCGCCATCGCCTGCAAAGCCGCCGTCCCGAAAAATTCCCCTTCCGTAAGTCCCGTCATCTCCGGATCTTCCCCGATATCGCAAAACGGGGTGGCGCCGATGCCGATGATGGAAACGCTGCGCAGGTATTTTCCCACTTTCTTTGATTCCATGGCAATTCCTCCTTAAACTTTCTCCAGGTACTTAAAACCGGAAACGCTGCCGGATGGGCGAATCCGAAAGGCCAAAGGGGTTGCATGCCTGCCGGACCTTTCGCCCGATCCGCTTCTCTTTCTAGCCTCTCGTATCCGATTTAAGCTCCAGATACAGCACTTCCTGCGGGGTTAACTTTACGTTTAAGGCACCCAGGGAAGATTCGATCTCGCCGCGGTTTGCCGCCCCGATGATCGGGAAGGCGTTTAAGGGGCTGTCCAGCACATAGGCCATCGCAACCTGGGGGATTGAGCAGCCTTTCTCCTTCGCGATCTCCTCACAGCGGTCCAGACGCACGAAGTTCTCCTCATAACAGTAGCCGATCCGGCAGAACTGATCGATCTTTTCCGGTTCATCCGCCAAAAGCTGCCTTGTAATGCGGCCGGAGAACAGCCCTCTGGCCAGCGAAGAATAGGCCAGCACCGGCATCTGGTTTTTCGTATACCAGGCCTGCGCTTCCGCGTTTTTATTCCCGGCGATCGTCACACAGCCCGGGGCGAAGGGGTTTTTCACCTGCTCCGCGAGACTGAAATTCGGGGAGGAGACGCTCATCGGAGAAAGGTTGTGCGCGTAGGCGTACTCATTCGCCTCCTCCAGGCGCTGATGTGTCCAGTTGGATCCGCCAAAGATCCGGATCCTTCCCGCCGCCTGGTGCTCGTTTAATTTCTCCACGATCGGACCGACCGGAAGATCCGGGTTGTCCCGGTGCAGAAGATAGATATCCAGGTAATCCGTGCGAAGCTCCGCCAAAGATTCCGCGAGATCCGAATCGATGTCGTAAGGCGTCACCCTCTGGCGGTAATCCGACGGATGCGCTCCCTTGGAAAGCAGCACGATCTGTTCGCGCACCCCGCGCGATTCGATCCATTCCCCGACTGTCGGCTCCGAATCGTAGGCGCGGGCGGTATCGATGGCCGTAATGCCCAGATCATACGCCGCGTCCAGTGTCTGAAAATGCTTTTCCCTGTTATCCGGGAACATCCCGAATGTCCCCATGAAAAATTTGCTGACCTTTTTGTCCAGCCCCTGAAAGTTCACATACTCCATCTGTCTTATCCTCCTAAATCTTACTGCGGTCCTTCCTGCCTGGATCTTGCGCCCAGGAGTTTCCTGTCTTTTTACTCCTGCGGCAGCTGAAAGTTTGCGTCAAGCCCTCCCGTACGATCCTCGTTGTACACTTCCAGGAAAAGCCCCAGCTCCTTGTGCAGATCCAGATAGGCAAATTCCATGCCGATGGTCGGATCCTTGCACCACAGCCACGGATCCCGGCCGGTCAGTTCCTTGTGCTGACGAATCACGGTATCGAAACCGTCGCGGGTGATCAGCGCGATATGATGCATCCCCGGCCCGTGCTCCTCAAGCCAGGTCTTGTAGGGGCTGTCGCTCACCGGCTGGATTAACTCCAGCTCAAACCCCCAGCAGTTACAGAACGCCATGATCATCTGCAGGCGTTCTTTTCTGCCGTTCATCGTGAAATCCGGCAGCTCCGCGGAGTCAAACGGGCTGATCCTCCAGGGACCAAGTCCATACTCCTCGTAGTGTTTGATCGTCTCCTCGACATTCTCCACGATGATGCCGATCTGTAAAAATTTCGCGAACTGTGTATCCATGTTGTCCTCCTTTTGTTTCTCGCTGTACGCGCTGTCTGTTTTTAAAACAGGGCTTTCTTTTTAGAAACCCCGGTTTTTTCCCGGCCTAGCAGTAAATCGGATCCAGCACGGTATCCAGATAGTTTTTCGTAAGCAGAATTGTCGCTAACGGCTCCGGGGTTCCGTCCGTCTCAATGCCGACCCAGCCTTTGTGCTGATATTTCTTTAACAGCTTCCAGAGGCCTTTCAAATCCAGCACCCCTCCGCCCGGCTCCCAGAACCACCTTCCGCCCGCTTCGTCAAACTCGGCTCCCGGACCGAAGCGCTTCTCATCCGGCGCGTTTACGTAGGTGGTATCCTTGATATGAAAATATTTCACACGGTCGTGGTAGGTGTCATAAAACGTGAGGATATCCTTGCCCATGATCGATACCTGCGCGGTATCCAGGCAGTAGTACACATAATTCGGATCGGTCATCTCCAGGAACCGTTCATGGTCGTACTTATTCACGGCGCACCAGAACTCATTGTGGATCGAAACCTGCAGTCCTTTCTCCGCGCACATGCGTCCCACGGTGTTCATGCACTCGGCCACGTTTTTTAATCCTTCCCCGTCCAGCGGCCCCGTCCCGTAATACTGTCCGGCGGGCTGCACGATCAGGTTGATGCCGCCGCACTCGGCCAGGGCATCGATCGCCTGCTGCTCGTAGGCGTAAATCGCCTCATGATTTCTCTTATCCTGGGAGCCGACATGGTGCGAGAACATCCCGGTAATGCGCTCAATGCCCCGCTCCTTCGCGAACTCCCTGAAACTGGTCATCGAGCCGAACGCGTTTCGGATGCTGGGCACGGAAAAGACCATAAGCTCAATCCCCTTAAATCCCGCCCCCGCGAAGTAGCGCAGGATCTTGTCCCAGTCCTGATAATAGTAGGCGGAGCCAAAATCGCCCATGTACCACTCGTTGAAGTTGCCGATCTGCTTATAATTGATGTTGCCCCAGAGATTCGTCATGTAGGAATAATTGATATTTCTGTTTTCCATCGTTCAAACCTCCTTATGCGGCAAAGCCTTTTTCCAGACGGTTCCAAAACGTGCGCATCCGCAGAATTCCCTTGGGGATATCCAGGGAGTACTTCGAATCCAGGATCACCGGACCTGTAAAGCCCGCGTTTTTTAAGACCGCATACAGCCGGGGAAAATTCATGTCCCCGTATCCTAAGTCATAATAAACCCGCTGCAGACGTCCTTCCTGCGGAAACTCCGGCGAGACCGTCTTAAACGCTCCCACCTCATCGACAAACTTCGTATCCGTAAAGCAGACCGCCTTCGCCTGGGAGGCGTACTTTTCAAAATAGGCGGCGTAGTCCGCACCGGCGATCGAAAGATGCGCGGGATCCGGGGCATAGGAAACAAGATCCGGATCCACCAGAGAAAGAAACGCGTCAATTCGCGTTCCCCGAAGCAGCGTCCAGTACTCGTTGCGAATAGCCAGGTTTATTCCCAGTTCCTTACAGTACGCCCCGATGCGGTTCATGCATCCGGCCGCGTCCCCGAAAAACTTCTCAAACTTCCCCTCCTCCTCTCCAAATGCCTGGCGCAGAAAGCCCACACCGGGAGTCGGGGAGACAAGCAGAGTGCTTCCCTTTAACTGCACGAGCGCCTCCGCGCAGTCTGCCGCGTGAAGATACAGCTCCTCAAAAAACCGCTCCATGGGCAGGCCTGTCTCAAACAGGCTGTTGAACAGACTCTGCGCACTGACGCCGATCACTTCCACATTTTCGATGCCCTTCTCATTTAAATACTCCAGATATCCCTTCGCGGATCCGAACCTTGTCTTTAAGGAGGCCGTACAGATCGGAGCGCCGTTTCGGGAGACGTTCTCCGTATTCGGAACCATGGGGATCATCACCGAAGAAAACCCGGCTGCCGCAAACATATCGGTCAGCTCATCCCAGTACCACTTCGCTGCCCTCAAAAACGCGCCCGGGCCGCTCGTATCCGGATTCACAATGCCAAAACCTGCCGCTGCTTTCATAAAGTTCCCTCTCTGTCTTTTGTTTCTGCTCTTTTGCAAAATAGTTTTCTGTTTCAGTCTTTCTTAAGTATACCGCTCCTTTTTGCCCCTGTCAACCTATTTTTATCTCTTTTTAAAAACAGGCAGCTGGTAGTGAAAAGTGTATGTCCTCTCCTTTCTTGGGGCCTTCTTTTCGCGCCGCTTTCCCGGCTTGCCGGAAGATTATGGCAATTTTTCGATTGAACGAACCGGCAGGGATGCTTACACTGAAAGCGGAATGAAACAAAGACCGGGGGAGCTTCCTCCGGTTTCTGATCCGAACAAATAGAAGGTCTGCATGTTTACTCTTAATAATGGAAGGAGTGTTCTTTGATGAAAATGAAAGCTGCCCTGATGTACGGCCCCAATGACATCCGCGTGGAGGAGACCGAGAAACCGCTGTGCCCGAAAGACGGGCTGATCTTAAAGATCATGTCTGTGGGACTCTGCGGATCCGATATCCGCAACCTGACCACGGATTCCCGGAAAGGAAAGTATCCCTTCATCTACGGGCATGAGATTGTGGGCTTTGTCGATGAAACCGGTGAACAGGAGAGCAAATACAGGGTGGGGGAGCGCCTGTTTCTCTTTCCCGGCACCTACTGCATGGAGTGCGACGAATGCATCAGCGGCCACAGCGAAAACTGCTCCAATACCGCCGTCACCTCTCTGGCCGGCACCGGAGGCTTTGCCCAGTACATCGCGGTCAGCGGCGAAAAAATCCGCCGCGGCGGGATCTACCCCATCCCGGATGATGTCTCCTTCGACGCCGCAAGTCTCGGAGAACCGCTTACGTCCGTGTTCGCCTGCCTGGAAAACGTGCAGGTCGGCTACCCGGATACCCTGGTGATCATCGGCGCCGGACCGATCGGCTGCTTCATGGCTCAGCTTTCCAAGATCCGCGGGGCACAGAGAGTAATCATGATCGATATCAACGCGAAGCGCCTGCAGATGGCGAAGCAGTTCGGTGTCGATGAGATCATCGACAGTTCCGTCACGGATCCGATCGAGGCGGTAAAGAAACTTACCCAAGGCAAAGGCGCCGACAAGGTCATTTCAGCCACTCCGGTCAACGCCACCCAGACACAGAGCATCCATATGGTGAAAAAGGGCGGTCTCGTGGTCTTCTTCGGCGGTGTCCCCAAAGGTTCCTTAACGGAACTGGACTGCAACTTAATCCACTACAACAATATCTGGATCAAGGGGCATTTCGGCGCCTCCTACAGCCAGTCCAAGCGGGCGTTTCAGCTGGCGATCTCCCCGACGTTTCCGACGGAGAAATTTATCACTCACGTTCTGCCGCTCAGTGAGATCAACGAAGGAATCCGCCTCACACAAAGCGGGGAGGCTATCAAGGTTGTGCTGCACCCCTGGGAATAATTTTTTGCACCGGTACCGGATAACGAGTACGTAAAATTTCATTTCCCGGGAAAAGGATCCGTAAAGCAAAAGACTGCCGAACAGGCAGCGCCGGGAAAAAGATGGGAGGGTTTCGATGAAATTTCATAACGGCGAGTGGCTCACTCGCCCGGGTGTAAAGATTTATAACTGTGAACAGATCCGGCAGGTGACCGTTGACGAAGACGGACGATGCGTCCGCCTTTTTGCTGTTCCCTACCGGCAGGATGAGCGCAGCATAGACGGACCGGCTCTGGAGATTGGCATCTCCTCCCCGCAGAAGGACATGCTGCGGCTCAAAGCCGTGCACTTTAAGGGCTGCCGAAAAAAGATGCCTGCCTTCGAACTGGACGAACAGGCCTGTCCGCTCGAGGTTTCAGAGGATAAGGATCTTCTGCGGATCTCCTCCGGAAACGTGCATCTATGCATTCACCGGACGCCGCCGTGCACCTTCACCTATTATTACGGGGAAGAAAAGCTTACGAACGTGGGCGAACGCTTTGGCTCTCCCATGTTATGCTTCGTGGACGCACCGGAAGGCCCGTTCATGATGTGCCAGCTGCAGGTGGACGTGGGGGAAAAGATCTATGGGCTGGGAGAACGATTTACGCCCTTCGTGCGAAACGGCCAGACCGTGGACATCTGGAATGAGGACGGGGGCACTTCCAGTGAGCTTTCCTACAAAAACATCCCCTTCTACCTAAGCTCCAACCGCTACGGGGTGCTCGTAAACGACACCGGCCCGGTCTCCTTCGAGGTGTGTTCGGAGGCCGTGACTAAGGTTCAGTTCAGCGTCCCCGGCCAGAGCCTGGATTTTGTGCTGATCGGCGCCCCGGACCGCAAAGGGGTGTTAAGCCGCTATACAGCCTTAGTCGGCAGACCGGCGCTGCCGCCTGCCTGGACTTTCGGACTCTGGCTTTCTTCCTCCTTTACGACCAGCTATGACGAAGAGACCGTAAGAAGCTTCGTGGAGGGCATGAAAGAACGGGACATTCCCCTGCGGGTATTCCACTTTGACTGCTTCTGGATGAGCGAAAATGAGTGGTGCGGGTTTGAGTGGGACCGGAAGATGTTCCCCGATCCGCAGGGAATGCTTAAACGGATGCATGAGATGGGCTTAAAGGTCTGCGTGTGGATCAACCCCTATCTGTCTCAGCACTGCGCCGCTTTCGACGAGGCGGCGAAGGAAGGCTACCTGCTGCGAAAACCGGACGGCGACATCTGGCAGTGGGATCTGTGGCAGGCGGGACTGGCGGTCGTAGATTTCACCAATCCCAGAGCCGTGCAATGGTATCAGGACAAGCTGCGGCGGCTGATGGCGGAAGGCGTGGACTGCTTTAAGACTGATTTCGGGGAGCGCATTCCCACCGATGTGGTCTACTATGACGGCAGCGATCCCGTGCGGATGCACAATTACTACACCTACCTGTACAACAGGGCCGTCTTTGAAGTCATTCAGGAGGTAAAGGGGGAGAAGGAGGCCGTGGTGTTCGCCCGCAGCGCGACCGTGGGCGGGCAGAAATTCCCTGTCCACTGGGGCGGCGACTGCAACTCTACCTACGTGTCCATGGCCGAATCTTTACGGGCGGGACTCAGTCTGTGCCTGAGCGGGTTTGGTTACTGGAGCCACGACATCGGCGGCTTTGAGGGCACCGCACCGGCAGATGTCTACAAACGCTGGCTGGCGTTTGGCCTTCTAAGCACCCATTCCCGTCTTCACGGCTCATCCTCCTACCGGGTGCCGTGGCTGTTCGGGGAGGAAGCGGTGGAAGTGTGCCGGAAGTTCGCGAAACTGAAAAACACGCTCATGCCGTATCTTTACAGCCTGGCAGTGGAAAACAGCCGCACCGGCATACCCGTGATGCGCCCGATGCTCCTGGAATTTGAAAATGATCCGGGCTGCGAGGATCTGGACCGGCAGTATATGCTGGGAGATTCCCTGCTGGTGGCCCCTGTGATGCGCTCAGACGGATACGTGGACTACTACCTTCCAAAGGGGCACTGGACTCATCTTTTATCCGGGGAAACCGTCGAGGGAAACGGCTGGCGCCGCGACCGGTATGACTTTTTCTCTCTGCCGCTTTTCGTGCGCGAGGGAACGATTCTCCCGATAGGCGCTTTTGACGACCGCCCTGACTATGACTATCTGGACGGCATTGCCCTTCGGTTTTACAACTTTTCAGACGGAAGCAAAACAGAGCGCAATATCTACGATATCAACGGACAATTGGCGTTTCATGTCACTGCCCTGAGGATCGACGATACGATTTTTATGAAGGTAGGCGGTGCCGGCAGGAACTTTATCACCGAGCAGCACGGCACGAATTGTCTGCTCCTGATATCAAAAGAGGGCGACGAACCTTAAGAAGCAGGAAATGGGTAAGATCAAAACGGCCTGTTATCCCGGGCGCTGGGATCGTTTCCTCTTAAGGGGCACCGGGCGGATGAAAAAAGGATCCGCTTTGTGCCCCTCCCAGAATTTGCCTAGAGCCTGCTGGAGTCGGAAGAGGGAAGGTTTTTCTTTGGCTGGCTGGACGAGGCCATCGAAGTGACCTCGCGGGAGGACATGCAGGTGATCCTGTGCACAGCCATAAGCAGCACCCTGATAGGCTTTATGCCGCTCATCCGGAGCCTTTAGGCGCAGGCGGGACGGGAAACAGACAGATATCCGTCTCCGCGGCCGCCGCTGTAGCCAAGGTCGGATCTTTCGGTGTTACACAATGAGGAGAGCCTCCCTAAATGCTATGAAGATGAAAATCCGCTCACGAAATAGGGAATGTCTACAGATCACCGAAAATTTATTCTGACTCCGTCCGCTACAAGCGGGCGGAGCCTTGATTGTGAGGAGCCCGGGAACATGAGGGATGGGATGCTTCATACGCTTCTTTCCGAAAAAACCTGAAAGTGCAGTCCCCCTTATGCTGCGAAGAGGAACCTGAAAAGGATCGTATAATACCTCGACCAGGTCATCTGCTCTCCAGCCTGATTCTTAAAAATACAGGATGCCATGAAATGCTGAGGGACAAAAATAAATGAAATCAAATCCAAGACTTAACATAAGGCACAATCACGTCGTAAAATTTCTTTGACCACTCGGCGTGAAAGTTTGCCATGCGCACCCAGTCTGTTTCTTTATCAATGCTGACGTTGCTCAGCTGAATGCAAATACTTGACGATTTTATATCATCCTTGCGGTTCCACTGCAAGGACGTTCCCAGGGCACTTTCTATTTCTGCCTTGCGCATGTAAAGTCTGTCATAAGCATCTTTATTTTCCTGTTTATTGCTTCTGGTGAAAACGATTTCCACGCGAGCTTCCCCATAGTTTGCCACGCAGGTGAGGTTGAATCCACCTACTCCGAAGAAACCGTTAATCCAGTTTTCTCCCGAGGGAGAGACATTAGAAAATGAGCCATTGCTTCCATGTGCCTTCTGAATAATGGGAATCGCATAGGTCCAGTATTTTCTGCGAAGCTCGTACCTGCTTCCCGGCTCATCTATAGTATCATCACGCAGATAAAATACCAGATCCGTCGGATCTTCGTCATACAGCTTAAATAATCGATTCAGAACGGACAGCTTACTCTGTGTGCTGGTATTCGTCCACACATAGATTCCATCACCGATTTCCTGCGATTTAAAAAATCCGTCAACATTTGTACTGAAATGAAGTGCAACATTATCCTCCTCAGACATGGCAAGCTTCGTGATGATTGTTTTGTCTTCTGCATACAGAATTTGAATCACCTTCACGAACATTTCGACCCAGCTTGTCACCGGCTGCTCTGTGTTCTTAAATGAAAATTTGACAATCAATCGCCCTGTCAGCACATCCTCATCATCAAGTGTATATGTATCTAGCTGCTTTTTCTCCGGTTTATACTCCGTGACAGGTAGCGTCCATATGGTCAAAGCTCGACTCATAAGATATGCGTTGCGTTCTTCCAGTTCAGCAAGTGTCCATTTGTCTTTCTTAGCTATCCATGTGTTCATCCGGATTCCAGCATCTTCGAACCCGTTAGGCATGGTTTTCTTTTCTGCGAAGGAGCTGTTGCTGTAGTTGGAATTATAAGCGGTTAACGTCAAATTGGCGACCCGATGGAGCCATGTATCGTGAATCTGCTCGTAATCATCGCCCAGTTCCCTCTGCCAAGCGGGAGTAAGATGCTGGGGCATGATGTGCTCAATCGAATACGTTCCATCGTCGCAATGACGGTAAACGTCTTTATCTTCCAAAGTTCCGAAATTTTCAAATCGCTCAAGGATATAGATCTTGTTTTTGGCGTTCATCATGTAAACCTGACGTTCCGTAAAGGCTTCTATAAACTCCTGATCGTCAGGGAAGCGTGTGCGATCCTTCTTTGACAGTAGTGCATACTTGAGTTTTTCGACATACTGACCATCCGTACCATCATATCGAATGATCTCGCGGTGCAGCATGAGAAATATTTTATTCAAAGCATTTGTCGGTAAATCGCAAATTGTCCGGCGGAAGAGATAACTTTCCGTAATCAGGAAAACATCAGTGACCTCTTTCATGGTAAGTTTTCCATCGTCATAAAGATGCAAAACTTCCAGGAAATAAGGTCTGGTAACCGTTGTCTCGAGGCGGTTTAATCTCACAATGCAAGCATCCAGCGCGGCATTTCCTGTATTGCCACTGATAAGGACCTGATACCGTTTTGCGTATGACAGCATATCTGCAAGCAGCGGTTCTGTTTCCATTTTGGACATTTCTACAAAATCCTTAAAAATAGCATATATCCTCTTCTGCTGTGGAATAGCCTGCTGCTTCACACTCAGATAATCCCGGATAAAAGCACTGACATCATATTTCGTGCAGATTTCAATTCTGTTCCAGTACTTTTCGTAGCAATCCTCCTGCTGCGCAGACGGAAGACCCATAAGGATAAAATTACGAATTTTGTCACCTTCGCTTAAATCAAGACCGGTAGAATTCAGGCTCTCAAAAATCATCTGAGGATTGTCATCACCATCCAGGCGTATATTGATAATCTCCAGACAGCATATAGCATGATAGAGCTGATCAATGGTAACTTCCTGTCTCTGTATCCTTTCGTAAAAATAATCATAATTCATGGTCAAATTGGACTCACGAATGTGTTCTGAAGGATCAGAAAACAGCTTGTTGAATGCCATCCGGTCATCTTTGACAGGCTTTAATTTTATTCTTGTCTCCTTAGGCTGCCACTTATCGACAAGATATTCTTCGAAAATCCTCTGCTTCAAATTCTCGTTTTGAGGGAGTATGATTTTCTTATCCATCAGGTTATACATGGCAAGAAATAACAGGGATACGGTAGTCAGCCTCTGCTGCCCATCAATAATCAAAAACTCCTCATCCTGACCGTTCGGATTAAAAACGGAGACAACGCTTCCAAAGAAATGGCTCTTTCTGTTATCCTTCACAATCCTTACAAGATCATCATACAGCTGTTTGCAGTTTTCCGTTCTCCAGTCATAGTTCCTCTGATAAACAGGAATAACAAACCGCTTATCAGATCCCTCCATATATTTGACAAATTTACATTCGGAACCTTTCATGTTTCTGTGTTCCTCCCAATATCGTTTTATGATCTATTTCATTAAAATTTTCGGTCTCTAGCATCATACTGTGCATTCAAATCAAGAACCCATAACGTGTTCTTTTTCTATCAGACTTTGATTCATCTGTTCTTCAATCAAGAACCGCCGTATTACATTTATAGGGATCTTTACCTCGGCTGTAAACTAAGTGTGCTTTGTATTGTTTTCGTAAAGAGGACAACCCATAATCCAGGGTTTCCCATGGTTCATTTATCCCTTAAATCCGTAAACTCCATAGAAGAATTGGCTCTCCGGTAAAATATCCCGCGAGACGTTTCCCACTTCAAACCAGCCTACAGACCGACTTTCTTAAGCGCCTGATCCAAATCCGCTATGATATCCTCGGGTTCTTCCAGTCCTACGCTGAAGCGGATAAAGCCCTTCCTGAACTTCTCCGGATAAAGATGAATCCGCTCATCATAGCTTGGCTGCGGAAAGATCAGGCTCTCATCATGGCCCAGAGAAACAGCGAAAGTCACCACTTTCAAAGCTCCGCAGAAACGCTCCACGGTCCTGTCGTCTGTGTCAGCCCCAAAGGAGATCACCCCGCCGTACCCGTTTTTCATCTGGCGTTTTGCCAGCTCATGACCGGGATTGCTGGGAAGGCCCGGATAAGAGACAAAGGTGATATTGTCCCTGCTTTCCAGCCACTCTGAGATTTTCTGCGCGGATTCGTTGATTCTCTGCATCCTGAGCGGAAACGTAACGCTACCCCGGAAAATCTGCCAGGCATTGAACGGGCTGATGACGGAACCCACATTGACCTGCGCCTCATAACGGATGCGGTCCATTGTTTCCAGATCATTGGAGACGATCGCGCCGCCCTGTGCATCCCCGTGCCCGTTGATAAACTTCGTCAAAGCCTCCACGACAAAATCCGCCCCAAGCTGCAGCGGTTTCTGATTATACGGTGACGCAAACGTGTTGTCCACAGAAACAACAGCCCCGTTTTCGTGGGCAATTTTCGCGACCGCCTCAATGTCCGTCACACCATTAGTAGGATTATCCGGAGTCTCGATATGGACAAGACGTGTTCCCGGCGTAATCGCCTTTCTCACTTCTTCCAGGTTTGTCATATCCGCCATGACTGTCTCCACACCGAACTTGCGGTTGAAAAGTTCATGGAACATCCGGTAAACCGCCATGTAGCTGACTTTCGGATAGACCACCCTGTCGCCTGTCTTAAGGAGCGTCCAAAACAGCGCATGGAGTGCGGCAACACCGCTTGCAAGCACAATGGCGTCATCCGCCTCATGCAGCGCTGCAATTTTCTCTTCCAGCCAGTGCTGATTCGCGTTTCCGTTTCTCGCGTACATCAATAGATCCGTCGACGAGTAATTCACATTCGAGAGGTCATCCGGCAGTTTGTAGCTGTTTGCCATGTGAAGAGGCCTTCTCACCGCTCCGGTTCCCTCGTCATAATCTGTTCCTGTATGGATTGCCTGTGTCGCAATTCCGTAATCCTTGAATTTATTCTCCTTTTTAGCCATTTCAACCCTGTCCTGTTATTGTCCTTCCTTCTCGTTTTTGTGATCTTCAACCTGATACCATTCCGGTCGGCGAAGATTCGTGTACGGCGTTTCGCTTCGGATTTTCGCGGAAGCAGATAAATCAATCTCCGTGTAGAGTATCTGTTCCTGATCATCCGCTTTGATAAGCAGACTGCCTGCGGCATCTGCCGCCAGTGACTCTCCCGCGAACTCCATGGCATCCTCCCTGCCGACCCGGTTGCACATCGCGATCGCTGCACTGTTCTGATAGGCCTGAACGCGTATCTCCCATTCAAACATTTCCAGCGGTTCGCTCTTTGTGTTTGCGGTAGGAATCAGGATCAGATCCGCACCCATGAGGGCCTCGGTTCGAATGCTTTCCGGATAATGTCTGTCAAAGCATATGACCAGTCCAATCTTTCCGAACTCGGTTTCAAAAACCTGAAAACCTGTGTCCGAGGGTCTGTAATAGTCCTTTTCGTAGAACTGATATGCCTGTGCGATATGCACCATTTTCTGGATCCCCAGTACAGATCCGTTTCTATCTATCAGGATGCTGGCATCATAATAGCTTCCCCGTTCGAACAGATAGATGTTGGGCGCGGCGAATACGTTGTTTCTCCTGCAGGATTCCTGAAACATGCGAACCGTCTCCGACTGAATATCGTGGCTGTAATGCCGCGCATCCCTCCCGGGATACTGAGGAAAAAACCGCGTCAGCTGCAGTTCCGGAAAGAGAATAAAATCCGCGCCCTGCGCGGCCGCGGTATCTATCGCCTTCAGACCTTTCGCAAGATTATCCTGCTCCGTTACACCGGTCTGCATTTGAACCATCGCAAGCTTCATCACTCCAAAGGCACCCTTCCGGGCGCGGCTCATCCCGGGACTCACCCTCTCATCCCGTATGCCGTCTTTTTTTAATCTCTCTGTTTGGGAACTGCCCGCTGCTTCCTGAATTTCATTCTCATTCGTGTCCATCCGTCAAATACTCCCAAATACTGCTGTTTCTTATGTGAATGTAAGGGCCTGATCTCAATGAGCATACAGACCTTACCTGCTCTTCTATCCTTCCAATAATTTTCCGGCGAAATCAGCATCTTTGAAAACCAGGCGGCCAATCGCGTTAAGATCCGCTTTCCCAGCCTGCAGCAGTGCCTCCGCGCCGTTCGGGTGTGAATGCTGTCAAAAATGATCCCTTGGACATGTCCAACCTTCTTTGCAACTTCCGGCAGCTCGCTGCTTGTGCCTTCCCGTGCCTGCAAAATAAGAAAAGCACACGCAAAAATCCGCAGCACAGTACAGGCTGCCGTCATGGGTTTCTCTTTCGGATTCAGCCAGAAATGGGAAACTGATAGAAGATCATCTGCTTATTCCAGAGGAAAACATCTGAATACTCCTGCAGATTCTCTGCCGCCGGCTGGGGCTTTTGCGTACTCCGCCGTGCTAAAGCCAGTTTTCACTGCTCACTGCTTAATACTGATTTTGATATCTCTGGCATCCGTGATAATCTCACATCTTCCTTCGACAGATGTTTCCGGCACCTCCATATCGCCGGAGGAAGTCTGCGCAATAATCACTTTATCCAAGAGAAGCGTCCCCGTAATATTCCCGGTATCTGTTTGGATGTCAAGAGAACCGGCGTCACAGTCTTCAAACTTCACACTGCAGACATCTCCCTCGATGGAAAACGGGGCCTCTGCAATAACATTCTGTAATAGAATATCCCCCGTATCAATGCTTACAGTAAGATCTTCGCATGTCACATCCTTAAGGGCTGTCGTTCCGGCATCATAAGTTATGCCAACAGTGTCTGACACGCATAAGTTATTCAAAGTGATATCTGACACGTCAGAATCAATGGAAACATCTCCGCCCGCGTTTAATCCCTCAAGACTTATCTGCCCTCCATCGATACAGACCTCTAAAGAACCGGACAGGGAACTTCCGCAGGTGATATCCGAAGTATCGCCCGTGAAGCTGATATTCTCAAAGAGAAACCCATTCGGGATTTCCACAGAGCCCATATCAGTTTCAAAGTTGAGAGAACCGTACATAATTTCGGGCAGATACACCTCTATGGCTTCCGTCTCATCTCCGGAATGGATTCCAAACTGATCAAACCACTTCCGGGTGTCCTCGCAGCTGATAAACAGGGTTCCATCCTCGACAACAGCAGAATGCTTCCTGCCCTTCCTTTCCAGGCACTTCCATTCACAGGTTTCATCATCTGACAAGAAAAACGATATATCTGCCGCCGACTCATCCATGCTGATTCCATCAAAGTCCTCGTGAATCACATAAGTATTCTGTTCAAGTTCCTTTGCCCTTAAAATTTCAAACGCGAGGGCCTGCACAGCAAAGAACCCGGCAAAAACAGTGTCCCTATAGTCACAGGAACTCCAGCAGTGATTAGACAGTCTTCCTTTCTTTTACTCATTCATTTATTCATTCTAATATACATTTTATCTATCAAATATCTGGAAATCCCCGACTGCGGGATTGTGCAAAGCACCTGTGAATGCAGTTCCTAAAACGGATCTTCTCCCGGAAGCTGCTGTCAATCACGGTTTACTGACCCTTTCCCCGGTAATCCCGATTCAGGTTCCCCCAGGATGATCCTCTATCCTTATTCGAGATAGACAGATGCCGAAAAATCATGAAAGTTTCCTGTTCTCTCCG
>CAZXSN010000014.1:0-27637 GCA_964643295.1 uncultured Lachnospiraceae bacterium | reverse complement strand
GGTCAATAATTCAACCTGTTTTTGAGTTACGCTTTTCCTGTCCATTTTCCTGATTTTCTAAATACAGTTCAAAGCAGGAGCAGGTCTCCGGGCAGTCATCCTCATCGTTCTTCCTTCCGTAAAGAATATATATTCTCATCGTTCCTTCGATCCCCTGCGGCTGTCTGCGTGATTGTTTTCGTATTCTTTGGCCTGCCCTTTCCTGGATTTAACCATAACATGTGCGTACAGCGCATTTCCGCTATTAACTGTTATGTTCACACGCTGTTCCCAGCGAATGTATGCCGGATGTGCCATCTCTAATACAGAGAATCCAGACTTCACCGACAATTTCCAGTTACCGCTGTAATCTCATAAAACAGAATCTCCTCTGCTGTATCATGTATACGTACAAAGGATGCCCCGGCACAGAGCTTTCTCATTAGGCTGCCGGGTTCAGGCTGCGCTCGTTAAGTTTCACGCAGTTCATTGCTGTGATGTCGGGTCCTCCCGCCTCCGGTAATCACCCGAAATCCATAACCTGTCATGTAATTGATCCTGGGCACAATCCTCATAGCTCATAGCAGTCTCACTTTTTTAATATAACAGCGATGTTTGCCTCCCCGCTCAGGGAGAGACGGCAAATCATTAAATCCTTCACATTTCCCTGGAGTCACTCCCCAGCCAACCCTGAAAGATGGTAAACCTCACGTTCATCTCATCCAGCAGCCAAAGGCATTCTGACAATCTGTCCCACATGGTTCGCTGACTGGGTATCGATGGAGTCACATTCTCCTGTTCCTTTGTCGGGCAGTGAGTTTCCGTGGGTACCTAAAGTACGCAGAAGTATTATGAAAAATAGAAGATTTCCACGAAGCGGTGATCAGGAAATCTCCTAGGAAAAAAGTATCCTGCTATTCCATGGCATAGTCGGCTGTACACCCCTCCGTCCAGGATACGGATATTCCATCCCCTCATCCGGACTCAGACAGCTGTGACGGTTTCCGCCGTGACGCTGTTACGAGTTTCTTCCTTATATAGGGGATCTCCTCCCCATATGGGTGAGGCTGCTTACACTGTGCATCCATCAATTTTTGTCTGCTGCCCGAACCTCTGTCCTTCTTTCAGAGGCGAAAGAAAACGTTGAACCTCCGGGCACGAAATTCTGACTTCTCTCAAAAAAAATGACATATTAAAAGTAGCGCAAGGCGTGTGACACTCAAACGGACGGCAAAAAGGAAACGCATACGTGCTGGTAGCCCAAGATCCTCCTGCTTCCCTCTCCCTCGAGACCTGCAGAGGAAATTTTGGTTTTCGGCCGCCATTTGCGATTATCTCTCACACAAAAATTACATATTAATAATAACAGGCGGTGTTTGGCGCTCAGTCCTGACAGAAAGGAGGGAATAACAGCAGCAAGTACGAGTAAACATCCGAAAATTCAGAGAGGAGCAACATCTTAATGGGCACGTTGTACATCGGGGATCCTATGCTGTGTAAGACGTACTCGTTCCCCGATCAGTGCAGAAAGGCAGAAACATAGTGTACGGAAAGGGCCGCGTTCAGCCGCCAGCCTCCCAGTCCCAGTGAAAGAGGATTTAGAGATTGCCCTGCTAAAGGATCACTATCAAGAATACAGGGGAAAGCCGATCCTGATGCAAACGGAGCTGCTGCCGGAGGTCCTGAAAAACGGTGAATTGAACAGTAAGCGGCTTGCGTGTTCCCTGTCGAAAGATTCCTTTGAACAAAAAATCGGGATCGGTAGCTTTACCAGCTAATGGTTCCGGAGTGAGAAAGACGATGTCGCCCGGTATGCCTCACAGCGCAGAAAAATATTATCTGTGGGATCCTGCAGTAACATCCTGGTGACTCCAGATTCTGGGAAATTCATCTTCCCAGATAAACCTCTGTATGATCCCATCAGCATAATACTTAAGGTTTTCACAGGATTCACACACTCCTGGTTCTCTCGAAACGCAGGAAATCCTATTTCTCACCGCAGATGGCGCCTGCAATCTGCATTGGGCAAGTATCGAAAACTCCAGGAGGCAAAAGGAGCCGATCGAGGGGGCCAATAACAGAAAAAGGTCCAAGAGACAGTCGAAAGAAGCAGACTGTTAGGCGGGTAAACCCGGACCTCTCTTGGATACATGTCTGAGTATCGACGGTACCATTTGAGGAAAGATGCTTTCCCATGTTCCGTACAGGCTAAAACGATCGTTATCACATGAGCGCCAGCCAAAGGAATGTCTTGTCAGAGATGCACCTGCAGAATGAGAACAGGCAAGCAAATTTATCCGGTCAGGTTCGTTTCTTCGCGGGTTTGCCTGAAAGAACAGCTAAACAATTCAGGCAGGGAGAAAGGAAGGACGCCTGCGTGAATGCTCCAGCGCAGAGCATGGTCGTCAAAGAAAAAAAATTTTTGTTCGCATGTCATTTTCGAAAAAAATATGACATACTATATATGTAGGAAAAAAATTGGAAAGGCCAGAAAGGAGGTGGCGCGGTGATGACGCATCGCAGAGTTTGTTTAAGCGGCTGTTTGACTGTGGCGATGGCAGGGATCGCTCCACGGATGAATAAGGATCCGCCGGACCTGTCGATTTTGCAAGGAGATCTTCACGAGCAATGATAGGATTCACTATGTAAAGTATATATGTGATCAAAAGGAGGGTGAGTTATGCAGGTAAGCTTATGGCTTTACTGGCCTGCCGATATAGACATGATTACAGCATTAATAGGAGAGGGTTTCCTGACATTCTTTACATGTGTGTAAGGACTATTGTCTGTGGGGGAACCTATCAGTATATCTTCCCGGAATTAACGGAGCCAATTCCTCTTGAATTCCAGAAGGATACGCACGTCACGCTGAATCTGCACGAAGATGAAGACCGCTTGCTGATCAGGTATATGAACTCTTTTCCAAAAGGCTATAAAGGCTACGCAGTAAAAACCGCGTTCCGCCTTTGCTCCTCTAAATTCCCGCTGGAACTTGCCAGGAGGTTAGCCTACACCCAGGAAGTGCCCTCAAAGGACCAGAAGAAGCGGTCCTCAAAAACGGCATCTCAAGAGGCTTCGGAGGCAGAGAAGAGCGAGAGGAAACACAAGAATTCGAAAAGGCCTGCAAAGAAGTCCGCAAAACCGGGAAAGGATTAAAGCAGAAAAAGGATATAACAAAACCCGGACTGATTCAGAAAAATGACGAGAATGGAAAGACAGCAAAACAGGCGAGGGTTTCGGCTTCCGCAACATTCTCTCAGTGAAGTGTGTGCAGTTTGCATACGAATCACCGCTTCAGTTTGTCAAGAGTATTAGAACCGACAGCCATCGATGGAGTATACCGGCGGGGGAAAGCATTGGAAAAAGCAGCCCGCCGGTCCATAGATGTCTGAAGAAGGAAGGCATGCGACATCCGGTTATGACTGGATGATCATCACAACCGTTTGTGGAAAACATATGTATATGAACTCATCATAGTCCAATTAATTAAGCAGAAACTAAAATCAGATGCCAACGTGAAAGAAATCACAGGAGACAGAACACCTCGTGAAGTATCTGAAAAACTGCAGGTGTTTCCTCTCCTGAGGCAGGTTCAAAAATATACGTCCGGCTGATATTAAAGGTCAGATGAACAGTTGTTCTGCCGCAGAAATATAAGAGTGGATAGTGAAAACGTCATCAAAAAGAAAAGGAACGAGGGATAATTCGACAGTATCAAATTTGTTCACAGGCAAAGCCAAAAGATTGCAAAATATCGATCGCGTTTAAATAAAATTATCAGCGACACAAAAAACAAAATGTTAAAGCTTGAAAGAAAGGAAGGCGCATGAGCCAGCATGAATTTAAATGATGAGAATATTGCGAATGAGATCATTCCTAGGCCAAATCCAGATTTGCAGGATCTTTGGCCGGTAGGCATTGACTTTGGGACGGATACAGTAAAAGGATTTGCCCCAAACAAAATCTTCCGTTTCCCGAACTGCGCAGTAAAATTATGCAATAACGGGGAGACATGGAACTCCTCAGAGACGGACATCCTTTTAAGAGACGGAGGCGAAACCTGGCTCATCGGGAATCAGGAATCTGCTCTTTTGTCGTCTGAAAATAATAGCTGCAAAAAGCTCTTTGAGGAGCCGGCCTTTCCTCTCGTCACGAAAGCGGCGTTAGGCATCTCTCTTCTGGGTAATTCCATTAGAGCATTTAATGGAGAACCGATTTACATTCAAACTGGTCTGCCTTGCAAAAATATGAAAAAGGGTTCTCCTGAAATCAATCAAATTACACACGCTCTGGCCGGGAACTATGACTTCGAGCTGAAGACTGGAACAGGAGAATATACCCGCCTCAAGTTCCGTATCGAGGAGAACAATATCGCTCTTATGATGCAACCAAAGGGAGCTCTGTACTCGGCTGTTATCACCGATCATTGCGAAGTGACACCTGATACCGCTCAGATCACTGATACATCAACGCTGGTGCTGGACGCAGGCTTTACGGCAGTAAACACTCTCCATATTGCTAATCGTGAGAGGAAAGAAGCATATACGTATGAGTCCGGAATACTCGAGATCCTTCGTAGGAGCGAAACGTGTGCGCCAGAATTGATTGATGTGAATTCCGACATATACGCGCAGAAGGATTTGGGACGTGGTAATAGCATTAAATTTGATGAAGTGTTTGGCGATGAATTAAGCACACCTTTCGCCATGAATACAAAGAATGTATTTAAAGAAGTTATGAGCCAGATAATAATAGATACAAGTGGTGTGGAAAATATCAGGTATCTGATTATATCCGGGGGTGCTAGTTTTGTTTGGATTCCCTTAATCAGAAAATGGTTAGAAATTCATCACTATGACAGATTAACTATAATCAAGGCGAACCGGAACGACAAGACTCTCTCGGACGTTTATTCAAACGTACGGGGTTATTACATGGCATTAGTTCACAATCAGATTCGCAAGAGGCAGAAAAGCGCAGAGGATCAGAATGATACAGCGCAGAGCCCCGCCGTATAATAATTCGTAAAGGAAAACGAAACACGTTCGAAATCATAAAAGTATCCTATGCAGCTCATTCAGATAACGAGTGAGTATCACCAACGAGAAGAAAGCGGAGCAGCCGTCAATTGCTCCGCTTCTTTCCACCGACGCATTCCTTGATAACAGCATAGTAGAGTCCGGATGCTGAATAATAAAGTCCTGGATTTATATCTGTCGCACAGTGTAGGAGCCGTCCAGAGGAGCATTTTTAGTTACCCTCCTTCCATCATAAAAAGAGTAATCTCAGATTAAATGTGGACCAAATACTGCAAGGCAAGTGATGTAAAATGCTCAGGAATATTCAGAGGATCCCTATGGAAACTCAAAAGGAATTCATTACTCCACGGTATAGTGAGAAAAGATGCTCTATCATAGATTGACAGCCTGTAAGCACAGGTAAAAAGAAATTTGATGGATAGAATGGAAGGAACAGAACTTGGATAAACACCACAGTCTTGTGTAATCGTACAAGAGACAGTGAGATGATGAAATTGTGTATTTAAATTGATACATTTTGTTAAAAAATTGATCAAAACAATTTATGCCAAAAAAGATTTAATAGAAAGAAGGTGGAGCTGGATGCCGCAGCACAAGAAATGTATAAAGGATTATATGGCGAAATTTGGACTCTTTCCGCAGCGGAATAAGGATCCTCCGAATCTTTTAATAAACCGTCTTGGCCTGGATAATGAATGATGAATCCGCCAAGCAAAAATTCGTTCACAGGTAAGGTCAAAATGGCAATAACGATAATCGATCGTAATAAGACAAACTTTTATATCATATGAATAATAATTGGTCAAGTTTGAAAGAAAGGAAAGCGGCGCGTGAACGCCGCGGCGCAGCATGAATTTAAATTACCTTATGGCAAAAAACGAGATCATTCCCCAGTCGAACTCGGATCTCCCTCGTCATTGGCCGATTGGGATTGATTTAGGGACATCAGGTATAAAGGCCTTTGCCCCAAACAAGATATTCTGTTTCCAGAACTATGCAAAAAAATTGACTGAAAATGAAATGATTGAGTTGTCTGATAAGGATATCCTGTTGTGTGATGGACTGGATACGTGGCTAATCGGGTATCAGGGACTGGATTTTTTCAATACGCTTGACGCGAAACTCTCTGATAATAGGGTATATTGGAAAGAAGCCTTTCCGTATCAGAATTTTCGTGTTGTCGTCAAAGCAGCTTTAGGCATCTGCCTGCTCAGCAATGATTTCAGAGAATACAAGGGAGAACAGATTATCATTCACGCGGGTATTCCTCCCGCATATTTGAGGATGGGCCCTGCATACACCGATCGGATTATGCAGGTGATGGCTGGGGATCATGATTTCGAACTTAAGATTGGGACAGGGAGCTTTGATCACCTCAAGTTCCATGTTGACGAAAGGAATATCGCATTTGTGATACAACCCTATGGTGCCTTGCTCTCGGCCCTCATCCCCAATGATTGCACAGCGATTCCGGATGACCTTCCTATTATTGATACAGTGACACTGGTATTGGACTCTGGTTTCTCATCAGTGGATACTCTTTATTTCACGAATACCGGTATGAAAGCCGATGAGTATCGGCTTCGCGGATTGATCGATAAATTTCACAAGGTTGCACGGACTGTAACAAAACGTAATAATATATGTAAAGATTTATTAGATATGAAAAAAGAATTGATGGGTGTCCACCTCTGGGAAGTCGATCATCATAAATACAGGAAGTCGAATAGGGAATTTGATTCTCTGCCCGGGATGAATACAGAGGATGTATTCAAAAGTGTTGTAGATCATCTGATGAGGCTTACGAATTTTATGGAAGATTACAAATTTCTGATCATATCAGGCGGTACTGGTGATGCATTGCTTTCTTCGATCCGGAATCGTTTTGAGATCCCTCCCGGGTTGACTGTATTAAGCGCAAACCGCCACGATACGTCCATTTCGAATGTATATTCTAATGTGAGAGGCATCTATCTGTCAATGGTCAGCCACTTGATCAGGGAACTGCAGTAAAGCGCTGTATACCTGAATGAATGAACTCCAACCCACACTGCCGGAAGGATCTTAAAGGTACGTCAGCAACGAGCAAAAACGAAGCGCCATCACCCGCTCCGTCTGCAGTGCTCCCTGGCGGCACACAGGTATTCAGTTCTGGACGCTGAATATCCTGTTCATGGAACTCATCTTATCCTCGTAACATGAGCCAAATGCATGCTCATTTTTGATTTGCTTCTCTTGTCAGCCTGAAACGGTCTTTCCGCTCAAATTGAGGGTGCATTCTGCGGACAGGTGATGAAAAATGCCCCAGTAATCCAACAATTTCGCTCAAAACAGGAAGGGCGGGAAGGAGAGGTCAGCTTAGGCAACAACCCCTGTGCGGAATGAGATCTGCACGTGGAGTTGAAGCTCGAGGAGTGTCCATTCATAACAAATAATTCCCGCTGACTCATGAATCCACACGCCTAAAAAGGAAAAAGGAGGTGGCACTTGATTGCCGCAGCGTAAGTTAAAGAACTATATGACGATTGCCGCGGTCACCGCGCGGAAGAATAGAGATCCTCCAGATCTTAGGATGGCTGGGATGGATCTTTTTTTACGGGAAGAAAGGATTCTTCCCAAGCAGCGCAGCTTCTATTTCCCGGAATATGCCAGAGCATGGCTCTTCCGGACAGGATGCTGTAATTTTCGAATTCTGACATAGATGGAGGCCGGTGCGACGCAAATCACTGGTAACCCACGTCCGCTGCAGGAACACCTGCAGCTGCACAGACGCAAAACACAATCCCCTCATCCCCAGTCGAGGCTCTTTCAAAGGCTGAAGTTTGTATGCCAAAGAGGGACTGCCCGCCGGTCCCCGGTGTCTGGTGAGGAAACTTAAAGGAAAATCTGAGTCAGCGGTTCAATTATCTGAACCCTGTTTAAAAGGAAACCTCTTCTCATCCAGTTTGTTCGGAAAGGCCCTCAGTCAGGCACCGGCTGGAAAGCAGACCGCTCACGCGACAAATCGAGTTTATGGCCCCGAATTTTTCTTATCGTTCTTCGAAAATTACATATTCATATCAGAACAATTACTCCGCCAATCTGAAAAGGAGGTGACGTTAGGAAGGGCTTCCATCCGCGAAAGGCGGCGGTAATAAATCCTGTGAAATTGACAGTTCTGCCCTGCAGACAGGGAAATGAATGGATTCCCAGTCCTGTCAATGATAATTACGCATCGACAATAGAACACACTCAAATGTGCAAAGAACAAGGAAAGGAGGGACGGCTTCGGAAAGCCGCGGTACGATGAATTTGAACAACTACACGACAAAAACCGAAATTATTCCCTGTAAGAACCCGGATACACCGGTTCAGTGGACGACTGCAATCGATTATGGATCCTCTGCAGTGAAAGGATTTGCTCCGAACAAGGTCTTCTGTTTTTCGAGCTGCGCAAGACTCTCAGAGAGCATAGAGGAAGCTCCTGGAGTCTCGGATAATGAGATCATTTTAAGAGACGGGGGAGAAACGTGGCTCATCGGAGATCTTGCCTGTAATCAGACTGCTCCCGAGGGCACGGCCAGCTCTGAGGAGAGCACACGGGAAAAGGATGATGAAATATTTGCTTTCCAGGCAGTCATGAAAGCGGGGTTAGGCATTGCTCTGCTTGACAATAACCTTCGGCAGTACAAAGGAGAGGCGATCATCATCAGAGCATGTCTGCCGTCTGTATATGCGGCGGACAGTATGTTCTGCAGCCGGTTTATGAATTTAATGGCTGGAGACTATTCGTTTGAATTAAAAATCGGGAGAGAAGATTTTATTCCCCTCAAGTTTAGAATCGACCCGAACAATATCGGCGTTTGTTCTCAATCCATGGGAGGCGCTCTCTCTGCAGTCACAGAAAGGGATGCCTCATTTATGCCAGGGGCAGTCAAGATTCTCGAGTCGAAAACTCTGGTATTCAATGCCGGTTTCAAGGCTCTGGATCTTTTCGATTTACCCGGATCATATAACTGGAAATCGCTGACGCTGCCCAATCTCGGAATGTATGAAGTCTTTCGGATCACTGCGGATGCCGTCAACAATTTATATCGATTAAATATCGATGCCTCAAAGATGCAGGAAGTGCTTAGTAAAGAATATCTTACCGAGCACGAAGTCATGAATGGGGTTCCTCTGAAAGCAGGGATCGAGTATTTACTCGGTATGTACTCAAAATGGGTACTCGGCAATGCCTTGTTTCAGTTGGATCATATCACAAATACCATGCGCGGTTATGAATACCTGATTGTATCGGGAGGCGCAGGCGAAGCATGGTTCCCTTCGATCAAGGCCTCTTATAGCAATCGCAAACAGTTGACTGTAATCAGCGCGAATCGCAACGATACATCATTGTCTAATGTGTATTCCAACGTGAGGGGGATTTATCTTCATCTCGTATAGGTAAATTCTGTAACTGCCGGTGAAGCTGTGCCCGTGAACCGCAAATTTCTCACGGGCACAGGATGTTTTAATTGATAAGGAGGAAAAGTATGTATATAACCGTCTGCCTTAAGTGGCCCATCGATTCAGATTTAATTATCGTCAGGTATTTGGAAGGAAGAAATTTCGCCCCGATTCTGCGCAGCTGTATGAAAAATATCGCTTTCTGGGAATCTTATCGTTACGAGTTCCCGAAAATGGAGGAAGAGCTCCCCCATGAATACAGGAAAGATACAAACGTGGCTCTCTACCTGAGCGAAAAAAAGGATGAAGAACTGATCCAGTATATCAACCACATCCCGAATAGGTCTGTGAGTTACTTCGCCAAAACGGCATTCCGCCTCTGCAGCTGCAATGTCCCGATAAAATATATCAGCTTCCTGATTTTTACGGAAAAGGGATCCTCAGAAAAGGAAGCGGATACGCACATCCAGCGGAACAGTCTGAAAGCGTAAGGACCGAATACGGGTAAAAAGCAGCGTAGTGCAAAGCTAAAATCTCCACAAAATAGGCTTTTCTTTACCGGCTGTATGGGAACGCATTCTCATATAGCCGGTTTTTCTGGTCTTTTTCCTCACTTCCTCCTCCTCGTTTTCGCCGTTCCGCATCATCTCCAAACCTGAAAAGTTCCATGCCCGCTCCTTCCCGCCTCTCCGACTGTGTGCACTTCTCTCCCGTCCCTTCCCCAAATTCCCTGCTCCTGTTCTTTGCTCTCCTGCCTTTCCGTAAAAGCGGATCTTAAGCGCACAGCATTTGCCCCGAATACTTAAGGAAAAACAGAGATGTCAACGCATCGAAACCTTTGTGTCAGCGATAAAGCAAGAAGGGGCCTGCCTGAAATTTTCCTGAAAACCCGGCAAAGACCAAAGGATAGACAGACCGCGTCCTTCCCTGCCGTTAACACACCAAAAGCGGGGTGCTCATAAAGGAACATCCCCGCCTTTTCCTTCAGCCTATCGTAATCGTCACATCCCCGCTGCCTAAGAGAGCTGCCAGATCCTCCGCAGAATGACTCGTGATTTTCCCCAGCCTCGTGTAGGCCCAGGAGTTGGATCCGTAGAAGACTACGATCTGATCACCGGAGTACAGCACGATGTCCCCGGCGCTGGTGGTCGTCTGCACGTCATTGGCAGGAAGACTTTGTCCAAGGGGCCCGACCTGTTCAAAGCCTCCGTACATGGACATCTGAATGACCAGAGGAGTATCCTGACAGAGAGCTCTTAAAGCCTCAACTGATTCATTGTCCTCCCATTCGACGGCAACATCCGTATCCGCGATCTTCATTTTCATCTGGCTTCCCTCCTCTTTCACCTGCAGCGGATGAATATCCTGCCCTTCCGCCCATTCCAGCAGTTCCTGCGCGGACGCATCGGCGGAAAACCGTTTCCCTTCTTTCCACGAGGCATCGGGCGCGGCCTCACGCAGCGCGGCATCGCTGCTTCCAAAGCCGGAACTTCCCGAAGTGCAAAACGCCGCGAGTGTTTTGCCGGAAAAATCGTAACTCTCGATAAACGTGCTCATGATTCGCGGTGCTTCTCCCCACCAGATGGGATAGCCCACAAGCACGGTATCATACTGATCCATATTTTCCAGGGATCCCTGGATGGCAGGCCGCACATCCGGATCATTCTGCTCACTGGTTGCGCGTGTGCTGGAATCGCTGTAATTTAAGTCCTCCTCCGTGTAAGGAACTTCCGGCACGATCTCATAGATATCCGCCCCCAGCTCTAGGGCAAGCTGTTTCGCCACTCCCTTTGTGCGGTTCGTCGCGGAAAAATACGCCACCAGAATGGTACTCCCGCCCGATGCAGCCTCTCCGTCTGAAAGATCTGAAGCTAAAGCATCAGCCGTGTTCTCCGGTACTTCTGCCGCGCATGCGGAAAAAGCAGCACTCAGAAGGAGTGCCAGAAAAGCAGCTGCGGCGCATGTGGTCTTTTTTACCTTTTTCATCTCTTCTCCTTTCCAGAAAACTGATTTTGAAATTCCGCTGCCCGTAAGATGCAGCCGAAGATACCTGTTTCCTTTTTCCGGATCCCTTCCGACAGGTTTGCAATTCCAGACACGCTGTATGAAACCCTCCCTCTTTACATAAGAATCTGACACTGTCACAGAAGGAACAAAGCACCGATTCATTCTACAATAGCGAACACATACCGTCAATATCCGTTTCCCACCGTTTCAGGCCGCGGATACCGCAAAGCCGCACGGAAAACAACACCCTGCAGGCTTTCAGGCGCAAAGCCGCTTCCATAACCGAATGACTGGAAACAGCGCACTTTTTCTTGTAAGTGTCGGGAATCAATGGTACAATTCCTTCGTACCGGACGCGGGAGACAAAATTTCCCTGGACGTATCTCCCAGCGCTGTTAATTTCCCGCACCGTCGGCCCATCCCTGAAAAAGGCCTGGCCGCAGCCGGAAGCTATGACGCTGACACATGCAGCGCATTTTTCGAAAACCCAAGCTCTGGTACCAGAAAATCCAGCTCAGCGGTCCTGCCAGCCTGCGGGCTGGGGACTCTTTTCCGAAACGGATCGGGAGGCGGCTTATGTACCTTAACAAAGACGATGTTTCTCTCTACTACGAGGTGCGCGGAGAGGGAGAAGGACTGGTTTTGATTCACGGAGTCGTGGTGGATTCCGACTTCTTCCGCGAGACAGCCCAACTTCTCTCTTATTTTTACCGGGTAGTCACTTTTGACCGCCGGGGCAGTTCACGAAGCGTCTGCAAAGGGGAACGAACCTTTACCATGGAAAGCCAGATCGAAGATATCAAAGATCTGATGGATGAACTGGGGATGGAACAGTCTTTTGTCGTTGGCGCAAGCGCGGGAGCCGTGATCGGGCAGTATTTTTTTCAGACGTACCCATCACGGGTAAAGCACCTGATCCTGTATGAACCGGCTCTGCACGGCGCACTGTTTGATGATGAGGAATCCGTACAGTGGGTCAGCCAGATGAAAAGTCTGGTTGAACGGCGTAAATACAGCTCAGCGATCCTTACGTTTTCACAGCACATCGCTTCGACGGATCCACGCGCCCCCAAAAAGGATCCCAGAATCTCCATGCGGGAGGTCGGCAATTACGAATATATGCTGACGAAGGAACTGCCCGCCTTATTATCTTACCACCCGAATCTTGACAGAATGCGAACGCTTTCTGATCAGGTCTCGATTGCCGTTGGGGAGAAAAGCGAAGGAAAAGCCTATGCGCATGCGGGCATGCGGCTGGCCGAACTGCTTGGGAAAAAAGCGCTCTTCTATCCGGGGTACCACAATCTGCCCTATGATCTCCCCCGGGAATTTGCCCTCTGTGTGCTGGGAACGCTGCTTCTTGATGCGGCTGGGCGGCACCCTTAAGAGGAACCGACCGTTTTCCCAAGCTGAACTGTACTTTTCCCCCGTTCCAGATTAGAGAGGAAACTCACGCTGAAACCGCATACCCGCGGCAGATACGCCTGCGTACTTTGCAGTTCCTTTCTTCTTTTGCGGATGGCCTCTCCAAACGTTTTTGCATCTGTGATAATCATCGCTGCCTCCCTGCCGCAATAGGATCGTTTCCTCTTAGAAGGAAGCCGGGCAGAGTACTGTCGCGGCTGAGAAATAAGCCGAAGGACAAACCTGGTAATCTTTCGGGGAAAATTAAGCCGAACGGCGAAGTTCAGACAGTGACCGTATCCCTTTGTGCGGTGAAATGGTCAAGGTCCCCTGGGTTCGCTGTCTGATCCTGCAAATGCTGACTTTTCCTATGCCGTCCCCGTTTTCCCTGAAACGCCAGGCTGAAACCCCTTCCGGCAGGAAACGCTGCCGCCCGGGATGCCTGAACCCATCGCAGGATAAAAAAGAATTGCGAAAGACTCCTTCAGGATGTATAGTGGGAAGTGTCCCGCACAGATTCCTCCCATAAAAAGGGGATACACCCCCTGCGCGAATTATGGTGGCCGCGCGGAAGGAAAGGCATCAAACAAAAACCGCCTCCAACAGCAGAAAGGACCCATGAAATGACTGAAATAAAGAGGACTGACTGGAAATACCCGACAGGCAGAGGGATTCCCGATGTGCTGAAATTACATCTGGAACTGGACATTAGTTCCCTGGACAAATCCCAGATCAATCTCCTGAAATGGTATGGCTGCATGAAATCTTCCATTTCCAGAGACGTTCTTGTGCCGGGAGACATCACCCTGCATGCGCTGAATTACCTGATTCTCCGTCTCTTTGGGTGGCGAAACAGCCATCTGCACAAATTTTGTCTGCCGGAGAACCTGTTCCAGAAACTCACGGAGAACAGCTTTTATACGTGGGCAAAGCTGGCCGGTATCTATTTTCGATATCCTTCTGAAAATTATCATGATATCTACTGGGATGACGATTACAGGGAGGGACAGAACCTGAAACTCTGGATGAGGAAAAAATATACCGGTCCCTACCAGTATAAGGGTTTCCTGGAACATTTGATTCTCTCAAAGGAACAGGTTTACGACCTGATTTCAGATATTCCTCACATTCCGGTTTTCCCGAATGGCTGGGAGCCGGATGATGAGCCGGAGGAAATTCCCCTGATCACCGCTTCCATAGATCAGGTACTGGACGCTATCGCGTTTGGCCCGATGTTCGATGAACTCATCGAGAGACTTCCTCTTACGGACATCCTGTGCGTTCCCGGTCTCCGAAAACACGGGCTGGCCGCGGTAAGGAAATACGCGGAAAAAGTGACGCTCGATTTCGAATTGAATCAGGCCATCGACGACTATCCGCACAAGATTTTCCGAAGTACGAGCAAAGAGCAGGAGTATTTATCCATGTTTGACGTACCTGCCAAGCCGGTTGCCAACCGATTGTGGTACTATTACGATTACGGAGATGACTGGAAGGTCCAGATCACCTGTGAGGGCGCCTATATTTTCAGCAGTTATCCATGGGCAAGCTGGCAGGATACACAGGGAAACACCCCGGATGTGCCCGAGGAGGATTTAGAGAAAGTCACCGCGGCATACCGCCCTGTCTGCATCAGAAAAGACGGCATTGAGCTTGTCGATGACGTGGGCGGAATCCACGGCTTTTGCCGGCTGTTAAAAGTGCTCTATGGTCCTCATGAGCCTGATGAGGACGAAGAGGACAGCCAGGAATACATGCAAAGCTGGGCAAATATGATGGGCTGGACCGGAAAACCCATCAGTCCGGAAAAATCCCTGTAAAACAGGAAGTCTTCTCATCCGGGCTGTCCGGCTGCGGTATCCCTTTCGAAAGATCCCGTCCCCGCCGCCTGGCGCACAAAAAAGGGGATGCCGGAAGTTTTGAAAACTGTCGGCGTCCCTTCTCCCCGCTCCTACGCGTTCTTAAGAATCGGCGGCAGAGAGCCGCTGATTCTCCAGCGTCCAGCTTACGATTTCCTGTTCGATCTTGCAGTCTTCTCTCAGCATGAACTCCATCTCTTCCGCGTATCTCCCCCGCTCTAAAAGCAGCTTCGCTTTCGTGCGGTCGTTTTCCTCCAGATGTCTGCCAAACTCCCGGTACCGCTCCAGTTCTTCCCGTCCCATATGGATCGGCTCAAACGCGATCCCGGTCTTTTTCTTCAGGTGCTCGATGATCAAGAATCCGTCCGGATCAAAATCGCCGAAGTGAAACCAGCGAATCTTTTCGTTTTCCCCCGCTGTCTTCACAAGCAGGCGCTGTTTGGCGGTATTGTGGTATCCGCTCAGAAACAGGTAAAAGTAATCCGGCTCCTTCATGCGGTTAAAGGAGGTCAGGTTCTCAATGGTCATGACGCGCGAATCCCGGATCTGAATCGATTCCAGGCGCTCTAAACTTTCCGAGGAAAAGGCCGTCGGCATCTCAAGGGAAAGGCTGACGGACGGCAGACCGCGAAAGAGAAGTTCAGCGTCACCTTTCATGTAAATGTAAGAGGGATTCGCATAGATCCCGTGCTCCCCCAGAAGGATCTGCTCCTGTTCCCGTTTGTCATCCACGCCTTCCAAAAGCTCCTCATAGTCCCCGTACTTTCGCAGGATTCGGCACACTCTGGACCGAAACCGCTTCTCAAACTCCTTGCTGCTGCCAAACTGGACCATCGACAGCTCCCGCTCAAATAGCTCCTGCCTGTTTCCCAGAATAAACCGGCAAAGCGGGAGAATCTCGCGGACCTCGTCCAGCGGATATTCCGGCTTGTGCCCTGTCTCAAGCAGACGGATCTGTTCCGCGCAAAACCGGGACAAAAGAGGATCCTCCCCCTGAAAACTTTCATAAAACCGGATCTGCTCCTGAATCCGCGACCTTTTCTCCGCCCTGTTTAAAAGCCGGTAGCACTCGGGGATCATCTCCGGATTCAAAATGATCCTGCCGATCACCGTTCCCTTCTTCTTAAGATCAATCAGTCCCAATTCGGCAAGCTCCTGTAAGTCAGATTCAAACAGACGGATCTGCTCCACATCCGCGAAATCGGAATCGTAGTCGCTTAAGATCCTCTCCGGAGGGACAGAAAACGTCTGGCGTATCTGATTTTCTCCCTCATAGGTCCTGCTGTTTTCATATCTGTCAAGAAGCGCGGAAAGCACCTCCCGCTGGGTTTTGTTCGGATGAAAGTTCTCCATCGGAAATCCTCTTTTGTCTGCTCATTTTTTCCGTGTGCCAGTCTGCTCCAGACGGTAATTACAGATCCTCCTGCCGGATCAGGCCCTCCACGACATTGGTGTACCTTCCCGTCATCACCAGGCTCACGGTGCAGTCGATAAACTGTCCGATGCTGCCGATCTTTTCCGGCGGCGCCGCGTAGATTACCTGGAACCCGTTCGTCTCCAGATAGTTCACCATCTGCTCAATCCGCTCCCTGGACAGTGCGGAGAAGGCCTCGTCGATAAACGCCAGGCGGGCACAGCAGGTCTGCCTGGGATAACACTGCATCAGGCTGGCCGCCAGGATGATGAAATAGGGAGTCTGCTTCTCTCCGCCGCTGGCAGAGCCCTGTTTTCTGGACAGATCCGCCGTGACGCGGGATCCGCCCTGGTTGCTGACGATTTCCATATCGTAGGAGAAGTACTTCCGGTAATCCGTATACTCCGTCTCGTCCTCCTCATCCAGAATGACGCTCATGAACTCCTGGATGTCATGTTCCATCTCCTCGTCATCCCTCATGGAACTCATGTAGGCCTCCGGGGAATCCATATAGTCTTTCAGGCGTCTGCAGATGCGGAAAAACACCGCCCGGTCCGCCTTTTCCTTCATGATAAAGCGATAGGTATCCTTCCCGAAGGGCAGCTGCTTTAACTCCCGGTTGATCGCTTCAATCTCCGCTTTCGCCTCTATCACCGTCTCGTTGATCTCAGCGACAAAATCGTTCATGAACGCGCTTTCCAGCCGCCTGGACTGTTCCTCCAGCTGGCCTCTCACCTGTTCAATCTTCACATTCGCGATGCTGCGGTACTGATCCCGGTAGAAGGGAATATAGGCCGGACCGCGCTGGTAGAGATCAATCTGGGCAATCCGGCAGTAATCCAGCTGGGCGTTCTCCATCGCCTGCCTGCTCTCCTCCACTTCGCTTACCAGAGCTTTTACGGTTCTTTCCCGGATAACGCGGGTTACTCCCGTACGTTTGCGCAGCTTCTCATACTCTTCCAGCATCGGGCGTTCCCATTCCATGTGGCGGAGACGCTCCTCCTCATACTGGTTCTGCGCGAGATAAATTTCAGCGGAAAGCTGTTTCTGCTGCGTCCGGCTCTCCTCGATTCTGGCTTCGCAAAAGCGAATTTCCGAGCTGTTGCTCTTGCTGCGGCTGACCGCTTCGTCATAACAGCGCTTGGCGTCCTGCTGCTCCTGAAGCACGGTAAAGAAATCCGGGTTCTCCTTGATGCGCCGAATGGACTCCTGCGTCTCCTGCCACTCCTGTCTAAGCAGGGAAAGCTGCCGGGGAGCCGAAAACTGGTAGACATCCGCCTTCCAGTCCACCAGATCGAGCTGCCTTAACTTTTCCTCGGCAGTCTCCTTTCTTTTGCGGACAGCGCCAAGGAGATCTTTCACTTCCTCCTGTCTTTTCTGCACTTCCTTTTTCTGCAGTTCGACCGCCCGGGAACCTAAACAGACCCTGGTCTCTTTCAGATTCATCACAGATACCGCGTAGCCCCTTGCCAGGGTTCCGTCCCGCATAAGGCCTCCCAAAGGATGCTCATGCAGCTCTCCCAAATCTTCGCAAAGATACATGCCGTTTAACAAAAAGTTGGCGTACCGCCTCGCATATCCGTTGGGAATGATCAGCTGCTGCGCCGCGCTGCCCTCCGAGATGGGCGTATCCGCGAGCCTGTCCGTCATAACGACTGCCGCCGGAAGATGCTCCTCATGCAGAATCTCCATCGCCTGCTGGCAGTACTTTGCCTCGATGATGAGATGATAGCGTTTCCTCCCCAGGAAAGTCTCGATCGCCATCCGCCAGTCCTCGTTTTTAAGATCCTGCACCAGCTCGGCAAACGTCCGGACCTCCGTGTCGATCCCCCTCTTCGCAAGCGCCTTCGTGATGCGCGTTTTCGCCTGCGTGACCGGTTCCGGCTCCAGCAGACGGTTGGAGGAAAGTCTGGAAAGCTGCTCGGCAAGCTGCGAAAGCTCTTTGGTTAAATCTCTCTCCTCATCCTTTGCATGCACCCGCTCGTCCTGAAGAAGCCCCTTTGTTTCCCCCGCGAAGACGCAAAGCTGGGAAAAGAGCGTACCCGCTTTTTCCTGTGGGGCCTTCTCATCCATGAGAGTCTGAAAAACTGCTTGGCCCTCCCCGTTTGGAAACGCCTCCTCCACCAGCCAGGCAAGTTCGCCGCCTAAGCTTCCCTGAAGCTTCCCCAGGCGAACCGTCTCCTTCTCATACTCCGTAATCTGCGGCTTTAACTCCAGCAGATGCTGCTCCATCGTCTGAATGCTCGAGCGCATGTTCAGATAGGTTTCGTTCGTTTCGGCGTTTTTCAGGCGCTCGCGGGCAAATTCAAGCTGAGAGGCAAGTTCCTCTTCCTGCCGCTTTAAGGAGCGCAGGCGCTGTTCCTGCTCCTGCTCAGCCGCCTCCTGTCCGGCAAGCTCCTCCTCTTTTCCCTTCACTTCCTGATAAAGCAGCATCAGCTCCCGGATCCCCAGCTGCTCTGACTTCTTCTCAAAAATCTGCGTCTTCTGTTCGATCTCCAGAAGCTTTTCCTTGCCCTCCTGCAGTTCCCTGTACGATTCGCGCAGCTTCTCAAAATGCTCTTTCTGTTCCCGAAGCTCCTTCAGCGAATCGATGGTCCCGGGTTCCAGGACGCATTCCGAGATAAACTGATCGATATTGTTTTCCGGGTTAAACGCCATCATTTTGAGCAGTTTGGTCCGGTACTTTTTTCTGTCGCAGCGAAGTCCCAGTGTGCGCATCACCTGCTCGGTCCCCCGGTCGCGGCCCATCAGATCCGACCCTTTCAGCGGCTGTCCCTTCACCTTCAGCTGCCGAAGCGGAGATACATACAGCTTCTTCTCCTCGATCCTGCAGAAATCGATATCCTCAAGCCTTGTATCCCTGCAGACAAACCAGGACGAGGACGACTCGGATTCCGTCATCGATTCCATGCCCACAGCGACGACCAGATACATGTCCTCCACCGGAGAATAGAATTCCATGGCGAGATAGCTGACCACCGGTCCCTTGCGCAGGTACCGTTCCGGCCCGTTGCTTTTGGTGTCTCCCCTTACATAGGAGGTCACCGTCCGGTCCCGGTCTTTCGCCGCCTTGTTAAACTGCGTATTTCCGGTCAGAAGATACATCATGGCATCCAGGATGGTACTTTTCCCGCTCGTATTGATCCCTGTCAAAAGAGTCGATCCTTCCAGTCTCACCGTGACATTCTGAAAGCGGGCCCAGTTGATGATCCTTAATTTCGTTGCGGTCTTCCTATTCTTCTGCTCCATCTGCTTCCTCCGCATCCTCTCCCGGTTCTCCCTGTCCGAGATCTTCTTCCTCCCCGAAATCCTCATCCTTCTGCTGTTTCATCCTCTGACTGGCCGAGGACGCGAACCGGGCAAACTCCTTGCCGTCCAGGGCAAACTGCAGGGAAGGATACAGCCGGATCATACACTCCGGCTCTCCGACCGTTCCCTGCACGTCGATCAGGCTGTACCGCGAAAACAGCGCCAGAATCTGTACCATCTGCGTTTTATCGATCGGCTCTTTCAGTCCGTATCTTTCCAGCTCATACTTCAGGTCGGTCAGAGAAACGATAATCGAACGCGCCAGGGAACCAGAGCGGATTCGATCCGCATACAGAGTCCAGAGTGCGCACAGCACCAGGCTTTCCCCCTTCTTTAAGATCAGATGGTTCGTCTGGATCCTTCCGTTTTCCGACAGGTCCACGCAGTTTCGAAGCATCACCACGCCGTTGTCCCGGTCAACCACAACATCAAATCCGATATATCCAAAGTATCTGGAAAAGGGTTCCGGCCTCTTGGCGACAAAGTAGTAGGCGCGTTTGCTCTCCTCGTCCCTGTCCCGCACAAGAAACGTCTGTTTCAGCAGCCGCCTGCAGATTCTCTGGAACTGCTCCTTTTCCGATGAGGTGTAACTATCCCAGTATTCCTGCATCTAATGGTTTTCCCTCCTGATCGTAAAGTTCCGCAGAATCATCTGCTCCGTCTCTGTGTATCCCTCTCCCGGTTCGACCACGTAGCCGTCCACTCCGCTGTAGGCCGCCGCTGACAGTCCCGCCAGAAGATCCTGTTTGCTGTAGATCGGGATTTCCTCACTGGTTATCGATTCGCGGTCCTTAAGAAGACTCTCGACATAGGCTTTGGTCCGCTCTCTGGAGAACGGGTTGAATGCTTCCTTTTTCTGCGCCTGCCTTTCCGCCTCGATCTGCTCGTCCGTCATCTCTTCAAGATCGGTGACGGTCATTTTTCGGATCTGCTGCTGTTTCCTGGGATACCGCAGAGAGGCCATGTCAATGAATTCATTCCGGTCCAGGAGAAACAGCCCGTTCATCTCCGGGGGAAGATCCTGCCGCATGCCGACATCCTGCATTTCCTCGATCAGATACCGGATCGTATTCTCGACGGAGCCCCGGATATCGGTTCCCCGGCTGTAGATAAAACGCATCCTTCCGACTGCCACATGCAGATAGATATTGATCTTGTGCTTGATGTCCTTCATAATGCGATCGTAATCGTTCGTCAGAAACCGTTTGGCGGACTGAATGAGATCGAGAACCTTTTCTTCCGCCTCCCGCAAAGGAATCTCCTCCTCCGCCGCGCACCCTTCCACCAGCAGTTTAAAAACCGCCGGATCGGACTGGAGACGCTCCATCTGTCTGCGGATGACTCCCCGATACACATGAATGTTTTGCTGCTTCGTCAAGCGGGTATACTCCTTAATAAAGCTACCCTCACAGTACTCGATGATATTTTCCGTCAGGCTTTCAAAGGTTCCTTCGTTCACCATGCGCTCGATGATCTTGCGGATGAAGGTGGCCAGCCTTTTTAAGGCCTTGGACAGCAGCCGGGCATTGCGGCTGATCTGCTGCAGAACGTTGATATAGGGATCGTTCTCCCACATCTGCTCGTTTTGCAGCGTGTTGTAGATCACGTAGATATAGCTGGCAAACTCTTCTTTCTCCGGTTTTTTAAGTTCCGCGAGAAACTCAGCCAGGCGAATCCCCGCTTCCGTCATGACGATCTGTTTTTCATAAGTGCCGTCATCCGCCTCTTCCTCCAGCCACCCGACATCCGGATCCGTAAATTTGCGCAGCACCGCGCTGGCCATCTCGTTATAATTTCTTCCCTCGGGAGCGTCTTCCTCCTCCAGACGGACATGGTTTTCCATCAGGTACACGGCCAGAGCATCCCTCACCCGGTTTCTTGGTATCCGGTAGGAAATCTCCCGGTCGTATTCCCCGTAGATGACCTGCAGACAATCCGCGTAGACACGGTGATTGCTGCTGCTTGCCAGATAGTTGAAAAATCCGACGGGGATCACGTCAAACAGGTTCTGCATCCTGCTCATCCTCCACTGTTCTTTTCGGCAAAGCTTAGGCTTTGCCCTCTTTGCCCGTACTTTTTTCGTCCTCCCTGTCCGAAAAGTTCCGCGCATTTCCCAGGCACCAGAACGCCACCGCAGCAGCGGCGGCGACATTCAGCGAATCGATGCCCTCCGCCATCGGAATCCGGACCGCGTAATCGCAGGAATCCTGCGTCTGTGCTCTCAGCCCAGCATTTTCATTTCCCAGAAACACCGCCAGCTTCTGCGGCTGCCGAAGTCTCTCATCATCGATCCTAAGCGAATCCTTCCGCAGTGTCATCGCCGCCAGCACAAACCCCAAAGACTTTAAAAATTCCGCGTATTCCCCGCCCGCAAGGAACGCGAAGGGGATTTGAAACACCGCGCCCATGCTGACACGGATACTGCGCCGGTAAAGCGGATCGCTGCATCCTTCCGTCAGCAGCACCGCATCGAACCCCAGAGCCGCCGCCGAACGGAAAATCGCTCCCACATTGGTCGGGTTTTCCACATCCTCCAGCACCGCCACCCGGGATGCCCCTTCGCAAAGCCGCGCCGCGTCCAACGCAGGAAGCCTTCGCATCGCGCAGAGGATCCCTTCCGTTAAATGATAGCCGGTGATCTTTTCCAGCACTTCGTGTCCCGCCGTAAAAATGGGCACATCGCCGCAGCGCTCTGCCAGCGCCCGGGCCGTCCCGTTTAAAAGTGTCCGCTCTACAAGCAGGGAGAGCGGTGCATACCCTGCCAGAAGCGCCCGCTCGATCACCCGGGCGGTCTCGGCGATGAAAATCCCCGGTTCAGGCTCAAAATACCTGCGCAGAAGCACTTCCGAACGGGAGACATACGGCTGCAGGGCCTCCCCTGATAAATCCGTAATCTCCATGATCTTCATGTCATTCTCCCATCTGCTCCTTAATCTCTTCCAGGATGCAAAGATCCGCCGGAAGCCAGGATACACTGCGAAGCGTCTCTTTCGTAAGCCATCTCGCGTCCTGCGCTTCCCACAGATGAATGGTCCCCTCAGAGAGTTCGCACCAGAAACAGTCCATAGACAGATGAAAGGTACGATAGTCATACTCCACGGTTCCGATCAGCTCACCCACGGTGACCGTGACTCCTAACTCCTCTTTGATCTCCCGCACAAGCGCCTGCCTGGGCGTCTCCTTTTCTTCTATCTTTCCGCCCGGGAACTCCCACTGTCCCTGAAACTCTCCATATCCTCTGGCCGTCGCGAAGATCCTCTTTTTCTCCTGAAGGGAATCGCAGATCACCGCTGCCGCAACCCGCACTGTTTTCATCACTTCTCACAATCGCTTTCTGATTCCGAAAAATCAGTTCTTTTATCCTTCTGACCAGAGCCTTTGTGCTCACTGCCGGTCAACGAAAACCAATCTCCCACAGGCAAAAGCTGTCTTCTTCTTTTCCTATCCCTGAAAGATCACATCATTGTGGTATTCCAGGAACTCCTTCCCCGGCAGAAATTTCTCCGGCAGCTGAATGGTCTCGCCCTCGTAGGAGAAAAACCAGGCCCGTGTGCGCTCATCCATCCTTACCTCTGACAGATAACGGGAAAAGACAACACGGTATTCCTGATCAACCGTAATCAGTCCATGAGCAAACGCCCGGTCATGCAGTACGTTCAGACAAAGTCCGTTCTGCGGATTGGCTCTTTCCGTCTTTGCATCGCTGTCCCGCCATGGTTTGATATGGCTGGCGATTAACAGCGCTGGGACCTGCATTCCCGTAATACAGCAGGTGTTCCCATAGGCACTCAGCACCGCCATGCGGAAAAAGTACTGGCCCAGTCTCATTTTGCTGACCATTTCCACGTCAAGGCCTTCAGGAAAGGTAAGATCGTCCGCAAACACAACCTTCGGCGCCGTAAGATCCGGCGTTTCCGCCTGCCGGTGCAGATATCCCGCTTTGATCTCCTGTGCCTGCCAGGACAGCCCCTCCCAGTCGCCGCGAAACTCCTCCGTGACCTGCCGGTCGAGTTTACTCGCATTGGCCATGCCGTTCACGTTGCGTACGTGAAGTTCCGGATCAAAATGGGCAAGATTGCACATTTTCATGACCACCGAACTGGGCGTCCTTCCAAGCAGCCCAGCTAAAGCATTGATATCCGGATTTGATTTTGTGATCTTACCGAACGGGATTTTACAGTAAAGGTCAAAGGCCAGGATTGTTTCCTCCCGGGTCCATTTTTGTCCATATTTTTCCGACATGACTGCTCCCTCGCGAATCCGTATGCCTGCAGGATGGACGCCTTAATAATACACCTTCATCAGACACAGCCCGTGCGGAGGCATGAGATACCCGGCCTTAGCGCGTTCCCTGGCGTTTAAGATTTCCCTCATCTCTTCCGGTTTGCGCATCCCGTACCCCGCCTCCAGCAAAGTTCCCGTCAGGATCCGTACCATATAGCGCAGAAAACCGTTTCCCTTAACGAGGATGGTTAAAAATACGTCCCTTTGCTCAATCTCAATCCGCTCGATCGTGCGCACCGTCGATTTCTTCATCTGCGGATTCCCGCAGAAGCTCATAAAGTCATGTGTCCCGACCAGGTAAGACGCGGCCTCGCGCATTTTCCCGATATCCGGCTTTTCCTCCAGAACCTGCACGTACTTGCGCAGAAACACCGGCTTTAACGAACCAACGTAGCAGGTATAACGGTAGGTCTTTCCCGCCGCAAGATACCGGCTGTGAAACCGGTCAGAGACCTGTTTCACCTCGCGCACACAGATATCCTCCGGAAGATAATGGTTTACATACTCCCGCACCTTACTCTCCGACAGTTCCGTGGCAAGGCGGACATTGGCGACCATCCCCAGGGCGTGGACACCCGCGTCGGTCCGGCCGGCTCCGATCACCTTCACTGGTTCATCCACCATGCGTGAAAGCACACTCTCCAGTTTTCCCTCTATCGTCATCTGCGTTTCCGGTTTTGCCTCCCAGCCATGATACCGGCTTCCATCATAGCAGATGAGCAGTCTCAGATTCTTCTGTAACTTTCCGGCATTCTCCCTGCCCGGACGTTCGTTCTCCATCAAACACTCTCCTAAATGCTTTCTTCGTCCCTGATCTGTGTGCGCGTATGATCACCGCGCTGCCGAATGTTTCTCTTAAAGTATCATGGAAGGCTTTCCCTGCTTTCCTTCGCTTCCTTCGCTTTCTCCTGCGTGTCATGCGCACGGAGGGTTTCTCATCATCTTTCCCCGCAGACGTCACGAAGGACTTACGGGCTGCCCCTCCTCTCCTTCCTGTTTCGCGAATGTAAGCTCCATTAATTCCGCGGCCGTTCGCGGGCTTACCAGACGCATGATATTTTCATCCGCCTCCGTTTTGCCCAGCAGACTGATCGTACCGTACCACACGATCTCCTGATCGATGACAGCAAAATTTCCGCAGGACTCCTCCACGGTTTTTAAGTAAACCCCGGCCTGCCGCATTTCCTCCTGCAGGGCGCTGTAGTCGCCCGAATCGCCGAACCCTTGAAGATCCGGCGCATACGTCACTACCGTAACCTCCACTCCCAGTATCTGGCGGTCTTTTAAAAGTTCCAGAAGACTGCGGACCTTCTGCTCCCAAAGCCCGGGGCTTGAGAGAATAACCGTTTTCTCCGCCTCCAGCAGATCCTTCTGAAAGACCGCCTCATAAGTCTCTTCATCAAAGATCGACTGGTTCTCCTGCGTCTTTTCCTGTTCCCCTTTCGGACCGGCGCAGACCTCATAGCCGATCTTGCGGTAGGCTTTCAGACGCTTCCCGTACATTCTGTCAAACACCGGGATATGGCTGTCCACGTAGTCATACACGATGACCGCATCCTTGCCCTCATAGTCGCGGTTTAAACGCCCCGCGTACTGTTCCACAACACTGCGGAAGGAAACAGGAGTCGCCATGAACAGCGTATCCAGCCTCGGATAATCAAAACCCTCCCCAATCAGCGCACCCGTCGCGACCAGAATGAGGGACTCTGTGCTCTCGATCCGGGAAAGCTGCTCTAAAATTTCCTGATGCTCCTTTCGGGAATTGTCGCCGGTCATCAAGAACACATGATCCGCAGCCCCCGCGAGTTTCCCGTACAGTCTCTGCGAATGATCCTTATATCTAGACAGCACCACCGGAGTGCGCCCCGCTTGTACGCATTCCCGGATATCGGCAAGGATCTGCTCATCCCGCAGCTCATTTTTGCGAATCAGCTCATAAGCATCATTGACGTCCTGCTCCCTGGGGGCAACTCCCTGCGGGGGAACGACGCGGGTAAACCAGATGGGCGATTCCCTGCTCATTCGCCCGTTCCTTTGCCGTGAAGCGAAAACGGACAGGTCCCAGAAGAAATTGAGTGAGCTTTTCCAGCCCGTCGCTTCGCTCCAGTGTGGCCGTCACACCGTACTGATACTTCGCCTTCGCCGCTCTCAGCACGTTGAGATGGGTATCCGCCGCGGCATGGTGGCACTCATCCACAAGGATCAGACCGTACTGTTCCAGCCGCGGATCAACCCCTTCCTCTTGACTGAAGAGAGAACGAGCCATCGCGATATCCACGATTCCGGTCAGAGAATCCTTTGACCCGCAGAGTGTGCCGATCAGTTCCTTCCGCACTCTTGTCTGTCCCGTCCTGGTCTGATAGGCAGGCAGCTCCTCCCGGATTTGAAGGAAGGTCCCCAGCGCCTGCTTCCACTGCGGGATCAGAGATCTTTTTTCCAGGATGATCAGCGTGTTTACCTTTCTCTCAGCGATAAGGGCAGCACAGACCACCGTTTTCCCGAAAGCGGTGGCCGCATGCAGGATCCCATTCTCATACTGTAGGAGACTCCTTAAGGCCCTCTGCTACTCTTCCTTAAGCTCCCCTTTAAATTCCACGTCGATGGACCGTCCGGCCTGCCGCTCATCCGTCACCTGCCAGGGGATCTTCGCCTGATCAAGCTTCTCCGTAAGCGTATCATACAGGCCGCGCGGCAGTTCTATATATCCGCCCGGGTGATCCTGCCCGTAGTAAAGCCAGCGGGGATTGCCGAAGTTGGCATACCCCATCGCCTGATTTTTATAGAACGTCGGGTTGCTGAACGCCGCCAGTCTGCGGATCTGATTCTGCAGAATCGGTTTCAGATTCATGGTGTCGATGTAAATCCCGTCCGCGAGCGTGATCTGCATGATTCCCTCAATGCCGGAAGAACAGAATCCTCCGCTTTTCTCCCACGGTTTTTCCCTCTCCGCGGCAGCTGCGGAAACCTCTGCGGCTTCGAACGCGGGAACCCACTCTTTTAGCTTCTGCTCGAGAAAGTCCTGCGAAAGCGCAGCTTTGCTCCACAAAACGCTCCACTGATCCGGATAGGCATCCCAGTTCTCATCGATGAATGCGCTGTTGCCCTCCCTCAGGGCCTTCCCCTGCAGCGGCAGCGCGATCAGATTTCCCAGTCCTCCTTTCGGAAGATGATCCTGCGCCGGAAACATCCTGTCATAATAACGGAAGGATTTCAGGTTTACCTGTTTCGCGCCTTTCTCCAGCAGCGCCATGCCAAAGCTTCGCACCAGATACGCGGGGTACGGCTTCTGAAAGAAGATCCAGATATGAGCTCCCCGCCCGGACCGGGAACGCTCCACCAGAGGGTCGATCCCATTGAGGATACAGATCTCCCGCATGGCCTCCACCTCTTGTATCCAGGTGTCGTCCTCATTCGCGAAATCCTTCCTCTCCGCTCCCTTGTCATGATTGTCAAAGTCGAAGACCAGAAATTTGCACGTCTCATCCGCCAGCAGCGGATACACGCCGACCACATCGGAGGCATCGGGGGCTCTCCCTAAAAGATGCTCCCGGATGTCCTGAACCGTAAGCTCCTTATAGACAAAGTAGGCGCAGTCGGCACATCTGATCTTCTGTCTCTGCGTCCTGGGACACTCATCATTCCAGAGATTCTTACACTGGGTCTGGTAGCCCATCTGCCCTGTCTTCGCGTTTTCGTATCGAAGCGCGTAGACATCCGTACGGCCCCGGAACCTCGCAAAGAAATACTTTGCCAGTTCGTCTGTGATCCACTGCGGAGGCGGGAAACGGATTCTCGCTCCCTGATCGCTGTCACACTCACCGGCCTGCCTATTCCCGTGCAGGTGAGAAAGCTCCTCCTCATATGAAATCTGCGCTCTGTCCAGCAAACCCTTCAGCAGCTCATTTTCCAGCTGC
>CAZXSN010000013.1:0-59146 GCA_964643295.1 uncultured Lachnospiraceae bacterium | reverse complement strand
AATCCACCATCTCCTGCAGGGACTCCTTCGCCTCGTCCTGGCCGGCGACATCCCGAAACAGTACGCCGGTCTCCTTCTGCATGTATACCTTGGCCCGGCTTTTGCCGACTCCCATCATGCCGCCGCCGTTGTTCATGCGACGCATGACGAAGCCCAAAAGCACCCAGATCAGGATCAGCGGCAGGAACGAAAGCGCGATATTCAAAATCAGGCTGCCCACCGTATCCGGGATTTCCTCGGAAAAGCGGATCCCGGCGTCCTCCAGCCGCTCCACCAGAGTGTCATCATTGTCGATACGTCCGGTATAGTAGGAAATTTCCACCCCCTGTGTAGAAAAAGGCTGCACTTTGGGAATGATCGTGACCTTGTCGCTGCCTAAGATCACTTCCTCCACCATGCCCTCGTCAATCATCTCCAGAAATTCGTTGTACGTGATCTCCTGAGAGGTGCTGTCGCGCATCATGTTGTTGAAAAAGCTCATGATGAGCAGGGTAACCAGCGTGACCACCAGAAAGATCAGAATGGTAGAATGTCCTTTATTGCCGTTCGAACCGCCGGGCCCATTGTTCCCGGGGCCGTTGTTTCGTTGGTTGTTGTCCATCTTCTCCTCCTCATGTCAGACAAACGCTCCGTATTTCCAGGCAAAACAGGCGCATTGGCGTAAGGCTCTTCTTACAGTCAGTCCTAGTCTTGTCTCCTTTTATGCCAACAGGCACAGCTTTCTTTCGCAAAACCGCCGGTCAGACCGGCCTTTGCGGGACTTTTAAGCAGACTTATCTCCTCGTTTCCCGGAAATCCGGATACCCTCATTATAAGGATGCGTTTTTCATAAATCAATACTCCCCCGAAAAATAAATCTAAAAATTTTCTTAATTCTTGTGAAAATAAAATAGATTTACGGCGAATTTCGATGTATAATGGGGAAGCTGCGATCTTTGCACATTCTAACACATTTTTTGAGAATCCGCAATCCGATATCGGGCAGGCACCAAAAGACAGGGAGGACCATCATGTCAGTGAAATACGTTTTTGTGACCGGAGGCGTGGTTTCCGGCCTGGGCAAGGGCATCACCGCCGCTTCCCTGGGCCGTTTGCTGAAAGCACGCGGCTACAAAGTCACCATGCAGAAATTTGATCCCTACATCAATATCGATCCCGGCACCATGAATCCCATTCAGCACGGGGAAGTCTTCGTCACCGATGACGGAGCGGAAACCGACCTGGATCTGGGACACTATGAACGGTTTATCGACGAAAGCCTCACCAAGAACTCCAACGTCACAACCGGCAAGATCTACTGGGCGGTTCTGCACAAGGAGCGCAGAGGGGACTACGGCGGGGGCACGGTGCAGGTCATTCCCCATATCACAAATGAGATCAAAAGCCGGTTTCACCGGGATTTCACGACCGATGCCACCAGCATCGCAATCATTGAGGTGGGCGGTACCGTGGGCGATATCGAAAGCCAGCCGTTTCTGGAGGCGATCCGCCAGTTCCAGCATGAAGTCGGGCATGAAAACGCGATCATTGTCCATGTCACGCTGATCCCCTACCTGAAAGCCTCCGGGGAGATGAAAACGAAACCCACGCAGGCCAGCGTCAAACAGCTGCAGGGCATGGGAATCTGGCCGGACATCATCGTCTGTCGCTCCGAATATCCGCTGGATCAGCACCTGAAAGACAAGATCGCTCTCTTCTGCAACGTGCCCAGCAATCACGTGCTGCAGAACCTGGACGTCGAATACCTGTATGAAGCGCCTTTGGCCATGGAAAAGGAGCACCTCGCGCAGGTGGCCTGCGAATGTCTGCATCTTCCCTGCCCGGAGCCGGATCTGACAGACTGGGAAGCCATGGTGGATGCCCTGCGTCATCCGACCAGGGATGTATCCGTCGCGCTGGTCGGCAAATATGTTCAGCTGCATGACGCTTATATAAGCGTCGTGGAAGCGCTCAAGCACGGAGGAATCGCCGCCCGTGCCACGGTTCATATCAAGTGGGTGGATTCAGAATTTTTATCCGGGGAGAATGTCACGGAAGCGTTAAAAGATGTGGATGGAATCCTGGTGCCCGGCGGTTTTGGCGACCGGGGGATTGAAGGGAAGATCATCGCGATCCGCTATGCCAGAGAACATAAGATTCCTTTCCTCGGGCTGTGTCTGGGCATGCAGCTGGCGATCGTGGAGTATGTCCGCAACGTGGTCGGACTGCACGACGCGCACAGCATCGAACTCGATCCGCAGACTCCTCACCCGGTGATCGCCCTGATGCCGGATCAAAACGGCGTGGAAGATATCGGCGGAACGCTGCGGCTTGGCTCCTACCCCTGTGTGCTTGACAAAACCACACTGGCCTACCGGCTCTACGGCACCGAGCGCATCGAAGAAAGACACCGCCACCGCTATGAGGTCAACAATGACTACCGCCGGGCGCTTACCGCCAACGGCATGACTCTTTCCGGTCTCTCCCCGGACGGGCGGATCGTGGAGATGATTGAGCTTAAGGATCACCCGTTTTTCATCGGCACCCAGGGACATCCGGAATTAAAATCCAGACCCAACCGCCCGCACCCGCTCTTTCGGGGATTTGTGGACGCTTCCCTGGCCCATCAGGCAAACCGGAGTGACCCCTAAAGCTTCTTAACCGAAACCGGGATACTGCGATGTTGACTGGAAAAGAAGATTGCTGCGTCTCGCAGACAAAGATACCTCCCGGCATCTTAAGCCGGGAGGTATTTTTACGCTTTCCTGTTTCGATGCTTATCAGCCTTTCACCGCGCCCATGGTAATTCCCTTGGTGAAGTACTTCTGGAAAATGATAAACACGATGATGATCGGAACCGCCGCCAGCGCGGCGCCGGCCATGATCAGACCAAAATCGATGGAATTTTCCGCCTGCAGCTTGGCGATGCCAAGGGAGATCGTCAGGTTGCTGGTACTGCTTAGCATGATCAGCTGCATGAAATAGTCGTTCCAGGAGTTGATAAAGGTAAAAATGGCGAGGGCGCCGATACCCGGTTTAATGATCGGCAGAGCGATCGTGGTGAAAGTCTTCCATTCTCCGGCCCCGTCGATTCGCGCTGCCTCCAGCATCTCTCCGGGAATGCCCTCCGAAAACTGCTTGATTAAGAAGACCCCGAAGGGCCAGCCGACAATCGGCAGGATCACCGCCCAGATATTATCGTACAGATGCAGCGCCGACATTTCCCGGATGAGCGGAATTAAGATCACCTGCTTGGGCAGCGCCATGGCGGCCACGATCAGGGAAAAGAGCAGGGTGCGTCCGAGAAAGCGTTTCTTTGCCAGCGCGTATCCGGCCATCGCGGAAGTCGCGCACGTAAGCAGCATGGAGACAACCGCCATGAAGATCGTATTCACCATCCAGCGCAGCGCCGCCGGAACCTCCGGTCCCGTGAAGGTAAACGTCTTTAAAAACGGAATCGGAACCGACAGCTCAAAAAGAGGCGCTTTCTGACGGCTGAACAGTTTCTGGTAGTTGTCCATCACCCACTCCGTCGGCCACCACTGCGGGGTGGTCGAATTGATCGCCTTGGCCGTCTTAAAAGAGCCGGTGATAATCCAGTAAAGCGGGAAAGCGAACGCAAGGGCCAAGAGCACAATAATCACCACGGCAATGATCTGGTATACGGTATGACGGTTTAATTTTTTCGTCTTCATCTCTTCCTCCCCCTTCCCTACTCAGACTTCGACAGTCTGAACTGAATCGCCGAGAGGACGGCGATGATGACCGCCAGCACAACTCCCATGGCATTGCCATAGCCGTATCGGTACAGCTTGAACGCGTTATAGTAGATATAGTACATAATCGTATCCGTGCTGTGGTTGGGTCCGCCGCTGGTCAGAAGCTGGATTAAAGCGAAGCACTGGAAGCTGTTGATCGTCGTGATCACCAGGATGTAAAGCGTCGTCGACTTGATCTGCGGCCACTTGACTTTCCAGAATACCTGCATCCGGTTGGCTCCGTCCACTTCCGCAGCCTCCACAAGGGTCTGATCCACGTTGTCCAAAGCGGAGATATAAAGAACGATGGGCTGTCCGACGGAAGTGGTGATCAGGATCAGAATGATGCACCCTAAAGCGAACCGCTCGTCTCCCAGCCAGTTGATATTCTTATCCAGCAGCCCGGTCGCGGTCCCGATATAGTTGAAAATCCCATAGTAGTAGTTGAACATCCACTTCCAGACCACGGTCACCGCCACGGAACCTGTCACCACCGGAAGGTAAAAAACGCAGCGAAACAGAGAGCACAACGCTCCGCCCAGGTTCTGGAGCACGGAACTGACCCACAGAGAAAAAATACACACGACCGGCACGGAGACAATCACGATGATGGCCGTGTTTTTCAATGCTCCCAGGAAAATCTTATCATGAAACAGCTCGATGTAATTCCCCAGCCCGATAAAGATATCCTTCCGGTTCATCGTGGAGTCAAAGAAACTGGTCACGATGCACTGTACCATGGGAATAATCACAAACCCAACAAAGAAGATCAGGCAGGGCAGCATAAACAGATATCCGGAGATCGTCTCCCTGCGCACAAGCGCTCTGCTCATCGAATACCCGGCCTGTTTCCGCCTGCTCCCATTCATACCTCTTCCCCCTTTCCCGCTCATTCGACGGAAAATCCCGTCAGGGGGACAAATCCGTCTTTCCTGTATCCCTTACGGACTGCCGCGAAGATGCGTCAGATCAAAAAAGACCCGCCCTCAGCAGCTTTTCACCGCCCCGGTTCTTTTTACGAACCCATCCGGAAAAGACACGCAAAAACGCAGCAGCCGTTTCCCGCAGGAACAAAACGGGGCTGCCGCAAAAGCGTATTCCCGGAAAAAGTCTCTCCGCGGCAGCCCCGATCAAAACTGATGTCACACTCTATGGATCCCTTTTACCGGCCTTTCCTCCACTTTCGTCGGGCCGGATCCTTTCGGTACTTACTGTGCCGCTGCTGCCGCTGCCGCCGCGTTCGCGGTATCGGAAAACTCAGCAACTGCGGTCGCCGCATCTGTTCCGCTGCCGATCTGCTGCAGCATGTTCCACCATGCGGTACGCGCTTCCGCCCAGCCTGGAACGACCTGATAGTAGTCGCCAAGGAACGGTACAAACAGCGAGTACTCGGTCATGATCTCATCGCCTTCGTAAATGTTGCCCAGATCTTTTACCGGCCAGTAGCTGGAGGCCTTCACGCACTCCACGACCTGTGTCTCATCGTTGCACATGAAATCGATGAACGTCTTGGCCGCGTCGATTCTCGCCTGGTCGCCGTTGTCAAACACACCAAAGCCCCAGATGCCGCCGCAAAGCTGCGGATCGCCGCTCTCGGTCGGGAAGGCCATCGGCAGCACATCAAAATCGATGATATCCGCATTCGTCGTCTCCTGCGCTACGTTCCAGCAGAAAGCCATGGCAAGCGTACCGTTTGCGAACAGGTTGATCTCATCCGCGCCCACGATGGAAGCGTCAAAGTTGATTCCCTCCATGCCGGCCAGCAGTTCCAAAGCCTTGATATTCTCCTCGCTGTTTACCGTATACTCGGTGTGCTCCGCATTCGTGAACGTGCCGCCGTAAAGGTTGTTGATCAGTGCGCGGGTTCCCTGGTCGCCGCCCTGGCCGCCGCAGAAGACTGCCGCCACCGGATTCTGGCCGTACTCAACCAGTGCCTGTACCGCGTTGATGAACCCTTCCGTCGTCCAGGTGTGTGTCTCCTCATCCAGATACTGCAGAGCGTCCGCCGCCTCAAAGATATCGCGGTTGACCGCCATCGTGTGCGCGGTCATGCACAGCGGATACTCATAAAAGATGCCGTCGTTGTTCTGACAAGCCGCTTCAACTGAATCGTAGATTGCTTCCTTCGCCTCATCCGTCCACAGATCGGACAGATCCACCATCAGGCCGCGGGCACCCCAGTTCGCTACCAGACGCTCCGGTCCTTCCAGAACCAGATCCGGAGCCGCGTTGCCCTCGATCGCGGTATTCACCTGATCATCACCGTTCGTGTAGTCCAGATATTCCACAGTGACATGGATCTCCGGATGTGCCTCATGGAAGCTCGCCAGAAGGCCGTCCACAACCTCTGCCTCTCCCCAGTTGCCTACCGGATACGTCCAGAGGGTGATCTCCACAGGAGCATCCTCCGCGAACGCCGCCGGAGCCAGGGAAAGCGCCATCGCGCAGGATAACGCGACCGCTAATACTTTACGTGTTTTCATACCTTGTCCTCCTCTTCTTGTTTTTTGAAACTGCTGTTGCCTTTGTAACCGCTTTTCTCTCTATGTTTACAGGCTGCGAATCCCCGGCTTATGCCTGTAGGAAGCAAAACACGCTTCTTACCTCCAGGGGAAACCGAAAGAAACGTACTCCTTATGTAAACCGACGGGATGTGTCCCGGACCGGAAGCTAACCCCTGCCTTACGTCCGCTTCCGCGTAAAAAATGCCGTCATGCTGAATGAACGCTTCCCGGCCTTTCCAAAAGACCCGGGATGATTTTCGCAAGCGCTTTCGCCAGCTGTTCGTTCCCCTGCGCGGTCAGATGCATGAAATCAATGTCGTTGGCAGGAGCGCTGAGAGCCTCGTTGGCGTCCAGATAGTGGCACCCGGTAAGCTCAGCGATCTTTTTGTACTCCTTAGCCAGCCCCGCGGATTTTTGCGCACAGCCTTTTCCCATCGTCGGCCCGACTTCGGTCTGCTCATATCTGGGATCAATGTTCTGCGGGGTCACGATCAGGATGTTGGCTCTGCCGTCCGTCCAGCAGTCCTTAATGGAAGCGGCTTTCTCAACGAGACGCTTCATTCCCAGGGCAATGCAGGCAGCCGAGGCATGAAACCGCTCTTTCGTATCGTTGGTTCCCAGCATGACCACCAGAAGATCCACCGGTTCATGGCTCATCAGGCAGGGATACAGATAGGAAAGTCCGGAAAGTCCCTCAAAAAGCGGATCGTCAAAACAGGTCGTTCTCCCGGAAAGCCCTTCCTCGATAATCAGAAACTCCTCCCCCAGGAGATTCTGCAGCAGACAGGTCCAGCGCTCCTCTTCGTTAAAACGTCCGTTGGTTGCGGCCTGATAGCCGTGGGTGTTGGAATCCCCGTAACATACGATATGCTTCTTCACGTTCCATCCTCCCTGTCTGTCCGTTCGCCGCTTAAGGACCCGGCGGCATCTTTCGTCTCTTCTCTCGCCCTGACCGCGTCTATGAATCGCTCTGCAATCTCCAGCGGACGGGTGATCGCCCCGCCGACTACCACGGCATAGGCTCCGGCGTCTAAGGCCTCCACTGCCTGCTTTGGCGTATGAATCCTCCCCTCCGTGATCACCGGCACCGAAATGTGAGCTGCCAGCGAGGCTGTCAGCGCAATGTCCGGCCCGTCCATCTTTTTCGTATAGGGCGTATACCCGCTCATCGTCGTGCTGATCAGATCCATGCCCAGATCCGCCGCGCGGACTCCCTCTTCCAGCGTGGAGATATCCGCCATCAAAACAGCGGCGGGATATTTTTCCCGTACCTTACGCATAAACTCGGGTGTCGTTGTGCCGTCGCCGCGTTTTAGATCGGTGCAGTCCAAGGCGATCACATCCGCCCCGGCAGCGACTAAATCGTCCACTTCCTTCATCGTCGGTGTGATATAGCTTTCGAAACCCTCGTAGAAAACCTTGACCAGTCCGATCACCGGCAGTCCTGTCTCTTCACGGATCGCGATCACATCCCGGATACTGCTCGTGCGGATCGCCGGACTCCCCGCCTGCTTCGCCGCTCTGGCCATCAGGTACATGATGGATTTTTCCTCCACATAGAGCGGCTCTCCCGGCAAAGCCTGGCAGGATACGATCACCTTTCCCCTGATTCTTGCAAGCAGTTCTTCCTTCTTCATAACGCTTCCTTTCTCCGCCGGGAGGAGAAATCAAAAACGGCATCCATAGCGGAAATTTTTTTCATTTCTTCAAGCCCTTTATATCACGAAATTTGTTCAATGTCAACGGTAATCTGAGTTTTCTCTGTTTCTTTTTCGTGATTTTTCCCATGTACACAAAAGGAAAATCTTTCTCTTTTTATTTATGTTGCCTCCTGTCGGCCTAAAATGGAAAAATTTTTCATTCCGTTTCTCCGCCTTTCTTGCAATATTTCCCCGCCGTGCTATAATACCGGTATGACTTCCAGAGCCCTTTCATCCCCCTCTTTGGACAAAGATATCCGGGCAGCCTAAAGAATAAGAAAAGAGGAGAATCTTTGTTTGGAAAGTCTTTAGACTCGCTGCAAAAACTTCCGGACGGAATGTTGTCGTCCGGCCAGGCAGAATAAGAAGAAAGGAACAGCCATGCTTACTCTGGCAATCGACATCGGCGGCACTTCCCTAAAGTGCGGCCTGTTTGAAGACGGCGAACTTACCTTCCAGAAAGAATATGACCATACCGGCAGAGACGGCGTCTCCTTTCTGCTCTCCAGGCTGCTAGCCGTGATTAAAGATCTTTCCGCCGGAAAAGCAGTCGAGGCCGTGGGCTTAAGTGTCAGCGGACAGATCGACTCCAAAAACGGCACGGTGCTTTTTGCCACCGATGCGCTCCCCGGCTTTACCGGCACTCCTATCCGTGAAATCGTGGAAAACGCCGTTCATCTGCCGGTCTTTGCGGCCAACGATGTCAACTGCGCGGCCCTGGGGGAGGCCCTTTTCGGCGCGGGAAAAGACTTCTCGGATTTTCTGTGCGTCACTTACGGAACCGGTGTCGGCGGGGCACTCATCCTGGATAAAAAGATCTGGACAGGAGTCGGCGGAGTGGCAGGAGAACTAGGGCACATGGTTCTTTACGCCGGAGGGGAACCCTGCGTATGCGGCAGGCGGGGCTGCTATGAACAGTACGCTTCCACCAGCGCTTTGATTCGCCAGGTAAAAAGGCGCACCGGCCTTGCCTTAAACGGGCGGGAGATCTTTGAGCGCTTTAAGCAGCCAGAAATCCGGGAGGAGATCGATCTATGGATTGACCATATCGCGGAGGGGTTAATCTCTCTGCTTCATATCCTCAATCCCACCGCAGTTGTCTTAGGCGGCGGAATCTTAAAGCAGGACTATGTATTTGAAGAGATCAAAAGAAGGGTATTAGAGGGAGCGCTGCCGCAGTTTCGGACAACGAAGATCTGCCGGGCAGGCTTAGGGAACAATGCAGGCATCTACGGCGCCTATGCGCTTACCCTGCCGGAAACATAAAAATCCTCCTTAAAAACGCTGAACAAAGGTTCTCAGGATTAAACCTTACTGTTTAAAAAGTTCAGGCGCTTAAAGACGCAAAACCCCGAAAAAAGGAGCCTGCTATGCTGTCAAAAGATCTGATGGGGCACATCCTCGCACGGTACCCCGATATGACGAAGGCGGAAAAGAAGGTCGCTGATTTTGTCATGGACTCGCCGCAGACGGCCGTCAATGCCACGATCACCAGCCTGGCAAAATTTTGCGGTGTCGGAGAAACCAGCGTTTTTCGCTTCTGCCGCAACCTGCAGTTTAACGGTTACCAGGAATTTCGCATCGCGCTTGCGCTCAGTCTAAGCGACTTAGATCTTTCCTTCGACCAGGAAACCGAAGGATTAAGCGGATCTTCCTCCCTCAGCGAGGTGGCCGACCGGGTGCTTTCCGCCTATGAGAATTCTCTGCAGAAAACGCATGATTCGCTGGACTTTCAGGCGATCTCCACCGCAACGTCCATCCTGATGGAAGCGGATTTTATTTATCTGTTCGGAGCCGGCGGCTCCGCTGTCTGCGCCATGGAGATGCAGAATAAATTTTCCAAGATTCTGCCGAATATCTGTTTTGACAGCGATTCGCATCAGCAGCTGATCAAGGCCAGTCTGCTCAAGCCCGGGATGGCGGCGGTGATCTTTTCCAATTCCGGCACCACCCGGGACGCGATCAAGATCGCCCGCACCTGTCATGAAAACGGGGCGAAGGTCATCTTTATCACCGGCTTTGTCCAGACACCCGCCCGTTCCTGCTGCGATGTGATTCTCTTCAGCGGCGGAAGTGAAGGCCCCCTGGAGGGCGGTTCCATCACCGCTAAGGCCTCCCAGCTGTTCATGATCGACCTGCTTTACGCGGAAGTCTACCGGCTCATGGGCAGTGAGGCACTGGAACGCAAGAAACGAACCTCCGAGATTATCGCGGATAAGATGCTCTGATGAACACCTGAAAGCGGCTTAAGGTCAGGCGAACCTGGCCTCCCTGAGCAGCCCTGAAACGTAAGGAAGCGGCCCTTCAAAGACCGTTTCCTTTTTTGTCCCAGACGCAGGATACGCACCCGCTTCGTCCCCCGTGCCTGGAGCCTTACGGAGTTACATCATCTTCCGAGAGCATGCCCAGCTCAGCCAAAAACAGTCTGTCCCGCATGGCCGTTTCTGCTGACCATCTCCTGCCTGCAGCTTTGGCAGAAAGCTCGGCGGTTCTCACCGCGTCAAACCATGCCAGCTGCTGATGGAGATCAAATTCGTTTAACCAGGTCAGAAGTTTCTCTTCCGCATCCGAAACCGTTTTGTTATCCTCTTTCGCGTCTTTCGTTTTTTTGCTCAGAGATTTCCGAACAGCATCAACAGCTGCCGCGTAGTATTCCCTGTAGCATAAGGAAACAAATTGAACAAACAGCCTGCCGCGCAGTGTATCCTCGGACCATACAGCCGGCTTTTTCTCACCGGCATACTCTTTCCCCGTCCAAAGATAATCCTCTGCCTTTCCGCGTCCAAGATATATCCTTAAACTGCGGAAGGGATCAGACTCATTATCCGAGATAAGAACGAAAATGCCGCGGTAATCCCTTCCTTCCCGACAGGCGGCCCTGTTAAAATCTACTTTTGTGATTACCCCGTCTGAATCCTGCCAGATAACAAGATACCTAAGAGCTTTCTTCTGATCTGCGGAAGAAATGCCTGTCAGCAGTTTTTCCTCTTCCAAAGTGCGTTTAATTCGATACAGATCAAGCTCAAAGTGGGCCTGTTTGGCATAAGATTCGCTGTTGAGGAAAATATGCAGATACACATCCGCCGGTATGTGCCTGACCGCTTTTTGGCCGTCTTCCACATATGCATAATCAAATGTACGGCGGATATGCTCTGTCACTGCGTGAATCGAGGGATCAAATTTACACATGGCTGTGATATCGCCAAGATCGTCCCTGTGTCTGTCAATCATCGGTTTTACCCATGTAACGGAAGGTTTGACCGGCATAAGAAAATGGATGTCTTTTTGCAGCAAAGCCGCAAGATTCTGCTCCGAGTAAACGTCAGGACCGAAAGAGACTTCCACCGGTTCCAGTCCAAGAAGTGCAAGACGTTCCAATGCGTTTTCAACGGTTCCGGCATCTGATGCAGCTCCTGACAGCTTCGCATAGGCAATCGGCTGACCGGTCTGCGCCGAATACATAGTAAGAATCCTGACGGTCATGAATTCATCTTTGACTCTGCCAAATCTAAACCCCGCATCAGGGATCTTTTCATAGGATGCCGGAAGTACGGCAGTATCCAGCGCAAAGCATTCTGGAGATTCCAGTGTGTTTGCCCGTGATAAAAAGAATTTCCAGGGAATAGATTCTTCCTGTCCGATGTACTGAAATAAATCCCGGCAGATGTCTTCGCTTAAATCTTCTTCATATGGCAGCAAATGAGTAAGCTGCCAGGTTGCAATCCCTGACAAAGGGCCTCCATCCGACGCAAAAAGGTAACGCGCCAGCGAAATAATCTTTAGCGCCGTGTCTTTGTCCGGACAGGCCTCATACACGGCGGCATCGATTCCAGACACCCTTCCTATATATTCGATGATCTCCATCATGCCGACTGGCTGCCGGACTGCTTTCAAAGCAGGCGAAGTGTCAGCGTTCTTTCCCTGCTCTTTCCTTTTCAGGGTCGGCTTTAAAGGATCCTCCTGTTTCGGCACATTTTCTTCCCCCTTCAAAGGGGATGCCGGTGAAGAAGACGGCTTCTTTGCCGAGGGGCTCTTATGTCTGGTCGCGGTCATCTGAGTACTGCCGGCGGGAATCCTGCCCAGAAGCTTTTTGGATAAAATCCTCGTATATCCTTTCTTCGGATCATAGGCGGTCACCCGTTCATAGACATAAATGTCTCCATTTTTCTGTTTTTCCTGAACTCTGGATGTATGCTGCTTCCCTGCTGCCTTCCTGGACATGACGATCGCTCCCTGCCGTGTACGTATTATGAAACTCCCAGTCCCATTAGTATACTATGATTCAGGTGTCAAAAGGTGATTACGGATTGTTCCGCTGCTTCGCAGCTTCCACAATCCTGCTCAACATTCGGAATTCATGGGGCCCCTGCCCCACTTCTTCCTCATGTTGGGGCGCGTCAATAAGCCTTTTCACCCACTGGCATGCTTTGCATGCCGTGGGTTCTGGCTTTTGACGCTGTAATCATACTATGCGCACCCCGGGATAGCAAGCAGATGTTTCGTACATTCCTGCCTCCCTCTTCCTCTTCCTTTTACGTATTGCGCTCTAAACAGTGTGTCTGAACGTGTCCGTATTCCTAAGCTTTCAGGTTTTCGTTTTCCAGGACAGTTTCGCCGTCTTCAACGCGGCATCCCTGTCTGTCTGAAAGTTCATTATCCTCGATAGCACTCCCTTCCAGCGATCCCTTCCTCCGCCGCAATCAGCACCCGTTTCCCGTACCCTGTCAGATTTTTCGTCATGTTCGCCCGCGTCCTTGTAGGATACGACATAAACATATGTTCGGAATATTTCTGAAAAGAGAAGGGAAAACCGGGATTTCCTGGTCTTCCCTTTTTTCGTCTTTCAGTCAGGCCGAAGCGTCTTACAGATCAATCATGTTAATCTCCACATCCGCTCCGCGGTTTTTGCCTGCGGGCGCACCCTTACCCGGAGCCTGTCCATCTTCCGGGGTTTTCCCCTTGGCTGGTGCCTGTCCCTTGGGCGAAGACTGTCCCTTCGCTGAGGGCTGTCCCTTTGCCGCAGCGGGGCCGCTGCCCTGTGTTCCCTTCCCGGACTGAACCTGTGGGGCTTCCTGATTCTGCGCAGCTTTCCCGGGCTTTTCTTCCTGTACCGGACGCTTTGCCTTTTTCTGAGACTTCTGCGGCTGCACCTCAGGACCGAAATCCTGGTAAGGCTGTCCCTGCGCGGGCGACTGAGTGCCTCCCTGTCCCTGCAAAACCGGAGCATTCACTCCCTGTCTTGGCGCGGAGGCGGGACCTGTCCCTAGAGCATACCCGGAAGGAGAGGATCCTTCCGGTCCGCCTTTGGACTTTTTGCCGGATTTCTTACTGCCCGTATAACCGTAGCTTCGGTAGACGTCCAGCTCCGCTTTCAGATCTCTCTTTCGAAGGAGAAGATTAATTACCACAAACAATAACACCACCGACAGAGCGATCAGCGCGAACATGATCTTCGTAAAGAGACTCAGCCGGTCTTTGTAGGACGTAATCTCCCCTTTCAGCTCCGTGATCGTATTCTCCGCCTCCTGCAGGGAATTCCGGTCTACACGCACATAGCGGGAATCCTCCGTCTCCGTTTCCGTCTCTGTCGGCGGTTCCGTCGGCGCCTCTGTGGGAGGTTCTGTCTCTGCCGGTACGGCAGGACCCTCGGAAACCACGTTCAGTTCATAGGTGAACTCACTCCCGTTTCCCGCCTGCACAGTGATGGTCACATAGCCGGTGCCGTCCGCATTCAGCGTCGTGCCGGAAATATCACTGATGGTCGCCAGCTCACTCGAGGGAACCGGATCGAGGAGAAGTTCTGTCGTACCCGTGGGCACAGTCACCGTGTAGGACCAGACATCATAGGAAAATTCCGGGGAAACCTCGGCTCCCTCTGTCTGAATCCCCAGAGAATACAGTGAATTGTCATCCTCCGAAGCCAGCGCCGGAAGGCTCAGCAGCATCGAAAGCACCAGGCATAAAGCCAGGCACCATTTATTCCCGCAAAACCACTTTTTCATCGTATAAACCACATTCCTTTCCTGCTGATCACCCGTCCGGCCTGGCAGCTTGTGCCGGGATAACTTCCCGCAGCCGCGCCGCTTTCTCCCTTCACGGCACGGAAGACGAAAATACCCGGCTGTCTTTAAACCGACCGCACCTTCACGCCTCATCGATTGCTTTCCCGATATCGCTCCGGCAGTACTGATTGTCAAAATGAACCCACTGTACCGCCTCATAAGCATTCGCCCTGGCGGTCTTTAAATCCTTTCCTGTCGCTGTCACACCCAAAACTCTGCCGCCGTTGGTGACGATCTTTCCGTCCTTCCAGGCGGTCCCGGAATGAAACACGTAGTAGCCGTCCCGGTTCTTAAACTGCTCTAAGCCCTGAATCTCAAAGCCTTTCTCGTACTTGACCGGATATCCCGCCGAGGCGAGCATCACACAAACCGCAGCGTTGTCGTCAAATTCCAGGGAGATCTGATCGAGTGTGCCGTCGATACAGGCCTCAAACACATCCACGATGTCATTCTTCATCCGCGGAAGCACAACCTGCGCTTCCGGATCGCCGAAACGGGCATTGTACTCCAGCACCCGGGGACCGTTTCCCGTCAGCATCAGCCCGAAGTACAAAACGCCCTTGTACTCGCGCGCTTCCGCGGCCATCGCATCCACCGTCGGCTGGAAAATCTCTTTTTCACAGAGAGCGGCGATCTCTTTCGTATAGAACGGACTGGGGGAAAACGTGCCCATGCCGCCGGTATTTAAGCCGGTATCGCCGTCGCCTGCCCGTTTGTGGTCCTGCGCCGATGCCATCGTACGAAAAGTCTTCCCGTCCACAAACGCTAAAACCGAGACTTCCCTCCCGGTTAAAAATTCCTCGATCACCATGCAGTTTCCGGCGCTGCCGAACTGTTTTTCCTGCATGATCGCCGAAACCCCGGCCTTTGCTTCCTCCAGGTTCTGACAGATCAGCACCCCTTTCCCCAAGGCCAGTCCGTCCGCTTTCAAAACGATCGGAAAGTGTGCTTCCCTCTCCAGGTAGGAGAGCGCTTTTTCAGGATCGTCAAACGTCTCATAGGCCGCCGTAGGAATCTGATACTTCTTCATCAGATCCTTGGAAAAGGCCTTGGAAGCCTCCAAAATCGCCGCGTTTTTGCGCGGTCCGAAAATCCGCAAACCCTGGGATTCGAAGGCATCCACAATCCCGCCCGCCAACGGATCATCCATGCCCACCACGGTCAGATCAATCTCCTGATCTCTGGCAAAAGCCGCCAGACGGTCAAAATCCATCGCCGCGATGTTCACACATTCCGCGTATTCCGAAATACCCGCGTTGCCCGGGGCGCACCAGAGTTTCTCCACCTTTGGACTTTGCGCAATCTTCCAGGCAAGCGCATGCTCTCTGCCGCCGCTGCCGACGATCAGTACCTTCATACAAAACCTCCATTGTGACTATTCATTCAAGATGACCGTATGTCCGTTTTCAATCCGCACTCTGCCGTCCGCAATCAGGCGCACAGCCTGCGGCAGCAGCTTCCATTCCGCTTCCCGCATCACTCTTTGCTGCAGGCTCTGCGGGGTATCATCCGGAGCGACCTCCACCGCTTTCTGCAGCAGAATCGGTCCCGTATCCGTCCCCTCATCCACGAAATGGACAGTGGCCCCCGTCACCTTCACGCCCTTCTTTAAGGCCTCCTCGTGTACCTTTAGCCCATAGCAGCCTTTCCCGCAAAAGGAGGGAATCAGCGAGGGGTGAATGTTGATGATGCGTCCCCGGTAGGCTTCCACCAGCATCGGCGGGATCACCACTAAAAATCCTGCCAGCACGATCAGCTCCGCCTGCGATTTTTTCAGCGCCGAAAGCAGCGCCTCATAGAAGGCATCCCGGGTGGGATACTCCTTCGGGGAAAGACAGACCGCAAAAATCCCATGGTCCTTTGCCCGCTGCAGCGCATAGGCGTTCGGATTGTTGCTGATTACAATGCCAATTTCCGCATTCGCAATCTCTCCCGACTCGATCGCGTCAATGAGCGCCTGCAGGTTCGTTCCGCCGCCGGATACCAGCACCGCCAGCTTCAGCATAGGATCACTCCTTTTTCTCCCTCCGTAATCTCACCGACCATAAAGGGCTGCTCTCCCGCGGCTTCAATCGCCGCGCAGGCTGTCTTCGCATCAGCCGGATCCACGGCCAGCACCATGCCCAGACCCATGTTGTAGGTATTATACATCATTTCCTCGGAGATGTCGCCTTTTTTTGCCAGCATAGGAAAAATCGGCGGCACCGGATAACTGTCCTTTTTTATGACTGCCCGCACCCCGTCCGGCAGCATGCGCGGAATATTCTCATAAAAGCCCCCGCCCGTGATATGGCTGCAGCCCTTGATGAGAATCCCTGCCTCCCGCACATTCCTTAAGGCCTTCACATAGATCTTTGTGGGCGTAAGCAGCGCCTCTCCCAAAGTCTGCCCCAGTTCCTCATCAAAGGCGGTCAAGGAAGATACATCCATCGGAAAGACGCGGCGCACCAGAGAAAAGCCGTTGCTGTGCAACCCAGAGGAGGCTATGCCGATCAGGCAGTCCCCTTCCCGGATATCGTTCCCGGTAATCAGGTCCTTTTCCTCGACAAGTCCCACGGCAAACCCGGCCAGATCGTATTCATCCTCCGGCATTAAACCCGGATGCTCCGCCGTTTCCCCGCCGATTAAGGCCGCTCCGGCCTGCATACAGCCTTCCGCCACACCGCTTACGATCCTGGCGATCTTTTCCGGGATATTTTTCCCGCAGGCGATATAATCCAGGAAAAACAAAGGCTCCGCACCCGCGCAGGCGATATCGTTCACACACATCGCCACGCAGTCAATGCCGACCGTATCGTGCCGGTCAAGCAGGAAGGCCAGTTTTAGCTTGGTGCCCACGCCGTCCGTACCGGAAACCAGCACGGGATGCTCCATTTTTTTGATCTTCTCCAGAGAGAAGGCGCCGGAAAATCCGCCGATGCCGTTGAGCACCTCCGGACGCAGAGTCCGCCGGACATGCTCCTTTAAAAGTTCCACCGACCGGTAGCCCGCCTCGATGTCCACGCCTGCGCTTTTATAGTCCATGCCGCCCTCCGCTCACTTCCCGTATGACTGATAGCCATTCTCCTGTAATTTCCGGTCCTTTTCCTGCACCTGTTCCTTTAATTCCGCCGCGTAGTCCTTCACTTTCTGCAGAAGCTGGGGATCGGAGACGGCTAAAATCTTGGCCGCCAGCACAGCGGCGTTCGCTCCGCCGTTGATGGCCACGGTCGCCACCGGAATCCCGGTCGGCATCTGTACGATCGAAAAGAGGGAGTCTAATCCTCCCAGGGCGGCCGTCTGCATGGGCACTCCGATCACCGGCATGGGAAAGATCGCCGCGCACATGCCCGGCAGATGGGCCGCCATGCCCGCACCGGCAATGATCACCTGAAAGCCCTTCTCCTCCGCGCTCTTCGCGTAGGCGAAAAAGGCATCCGGTTCCCGGTGAGCGGAAATAATTGTCATCTCATAGTCAATTCCAAACTTCTCCAGCATCTGCGCCGCCTTGCTCATGACGGGCATATCTGAATCGCTTCCCATCACAATTCCAACTTTTGCCATGCCATCTGCCCTCCCCGCAATGATCTTTCTTTCAGCCGTTCCGCCGTGTTTCATTCTACTGATTCCGCCCGGCCTTGTCAAGAATTTCTCCCCGCTCCTTCCGCGTTTTCCTTAGCAGTTTTCCTCAGCGCTCTCTGCCTCCCTACTCCGCCGGGATCTCTTTCAGTCACCCTGGCAGGCGAAAGATTGCTCCTTTTCAAACGCCTGAAGCGGCAGGTTTAATTCCTCCGTTCCTTTCAGCACAAATCTCCCGTCGCGGATAATCGCGGCGCAGTATCCGTCCGCTCCGGTCACGGATAGCAGTCCCAGTTCCTCATAGGGAATGGTGATGTCCGTGTGGCACCCGAAATAGGCCTTTCCCGGATCCTCTTTGCGTAAAATGGAAATCTCGTTGTCGCGGGCGATGATCTCTTTCCCATCCGGATTGTGAACCGGAAGATCTTCGCTTCGGCAGTAGCAGGTATCCCCAACCGCGAAATGCGGTCCGGTTTTTTCCGCGATCAGAATCGGCAGCTTTCCGCCGATGTCAAACTTCTTCCCCATAACATATGCCGTCGTATTGGTGCCGATCGCGAACTCCCCCAACGGCAGCGTTTCATGGTGATAGAGCAGGTTGGAGCGGATAAAGGCTTCATTTTCCTCTGCGGTATCGAAGTTTGCACACCGGTAGTCAGCGATCTTTCCATCGCGGAAGGTAAGGCTTAAATCCACGTACTTTAAGTTCCCCAGATAGACCTCCTTCACATGCAGCACCCCGTTCGTGCCCGCAAGAAGCGGAGAGGTAAAGACCTCCCCGACCGGGATGTTCACGTCCGCCACACAGTTTTCAAAGTTTGACTCTTTTTCCGGATCCGAAAGCGGGTGCAGCGCCACGGTAAGATCGGTTAAGTTGCCGTTTTTTCCTTTTACGTGAACCTCGTTTCCTTTATCCAGTGCGTCGATGATCACCTGCTGAATCCGCTCGTAAAGCCGGTAATCCAGAGTGTTTACGCGCAGCGTCTCCCGGAAGATCTCCGCAAACCGCGGTCCGATCTCCGGCATGGGAAAGGAAATGATCGTAAAGCTGCGCTCGTCCCCGGGAATGTACCGGTTCGTGATAAGCGCAGACTCATTGTTTAAACTCACCAGCAGCTCCCGCTGTTTGGGTGACAGCGCGTACGCCTGCGGCTTCGCCTCGGGGGTAAAAGGTTCCTCCCCGAACTCCTCGATCACGGCAGGACCGGCATGTCCGTTTGCCAGGGTACGGAACGTTTCAAATGCCGTGCGCTGTACTCCCAGATAGCGCTCCGCGTACTTTTTGTCCAGATACAGAGCGCAGTCCTCGCGGTGGTCAAAGTCAAACTGGGGATTGGGATCCTTTCCCGTGTAGCCGATCCTAAGTCCCATGCGCTTGTTCGCCGCGCTTAACGCGTGGCGGTAGATCACCGGGCGTAAGCCCAGCTTTTGAAAGTTCGCGATCGCCGCGCGAATCAGACGTTCAAATCCGATGTGATAGCGGATATTTACGGTCAGCTTTTTTGACAGGTCAATCCCCGCCTTGACAAAGCCCATGCGGTACCCTTCCGTGAAGGTATCCGCCATGGCCTGAATCTCGCTTTCCTCAAGCGAATTTAAGAAGGCCGCAGTCTGAAGTTCATTCTCCGTCACATATTCGCCGTAGCGGTACAGATAACGCAGGTCGGAAAGATCAGAATCCTCAATGATTCGCACAGCGAAATCCCTGGCCGGATCCACGCTCTCACGGATATGCTCGGTCACGAACACATCGCAGTAATCGCTGACAAACCAGTAAAGGATCTGCTGCACCTCATGACTGTCCGGCGGTGCAGGGTTCTCAAAGCAGTTGTACACCTCGATAAAAAGTTCCAGATGCACCACGATCGCTTCCAGCCAGCCCTCAAAGACATAGCCGATCAGGCCTCTTAATTCCGTGTAGAGAAAGCTCAGCATCCGCCCGTACTCTTCCCCCAGCACTTTTTCCGCATACGCCGGGTTGCCGAAGCTTTCCTGGTACCTGTCCGGCAGGACATCCTCATAAAGCTTTAAGTTCAGTTCCTGCCACTCTTCCAGTGTGCTTTCGTCCATTGCGCCGGACTGCAGCGACGCGTACACATCTTTGAGAAACAGCAGAAACTCCGCCGTTTTTTGAAAATAAGAATCAAAAGGTGCAGGAACCGTCTGCTCCTGCATCATCTCCTTCACCCGATCATACGCGAGCGTATACCGCTCACGCAGATTTTCCGATTCTAAGTCTTTGTAACTCTCCATCAGCATTTGCCTTTCCTTCCAACCGCCCGTCGCCTGATTTTCTTAAATTTTCCTTTTTCTGTGTAAGCCTTCCCGCGGTTTTCCTTTTATGAATCCTGAATATTTGTCCCGACGTTGCGCTCAATTAACTCCTTCGCATAGGCCCAGAGCGCTTCCGATCCCTCATGTGTCTTTTCATTGCGGCCCATCACCTGGGACTTTTTGACTTCATGTTCCCGCCAGGCAAGGCCGCCTGTCGCGTCATTGAGCATAATCGGCTGGATCTTATCCAGCGTATTCGCGAATCTGGACTCCGGCGTATCCTGCCGCTCAAACTCCTCCCACAGTTCCCGCAAAGACTGTGCCTGATCGGAAGGCAGCAGGGAAAAGATCCGATCCGCCGCTTTCACCTCGCGCTCCCGCTTGCTCGCGTTTCCCGCTGTATCATAGGCATAGGTGTCTCCCGCATCAATCTCCACGATATCGTGGATTAAGACCATCACCATCGTTTTGGCCACATCCACGGGTTCATTCGCGTACTCGGCAAGCAGGGCGCACATCAAAGCCAGATGCCAGGAGTGATCCGTATCGGTCTCCTTGCGTTCCGCCCCGGTGATATAACTCTGGCGGACGATCCGTTTCAGCTTGTCCACCTCCAGAAGAAACTCCATCTGCTGCTGCAGTCTGTCCATAAAGACCTCCTCTTTACTTTCGCGCCGCACTTTTTGCGGGGAAACTTCCCATACTCTGCCTGCGCATTCGGTCACATCGCCAGACCGACACAAAAAATCAGAAACCACACGGCCACCATAAATCCGCACAGCAGGGTGCCGATCTTGCAGAAAATGTACGAGCGGCACTGGTCATGAAAGCTCTTCAGCCCATAAACCATCCCCACGAAAGCGATCACGAAGGCGGTAAACCCGAAGGCCCCGATCCAGGTTCCCCCGCTCCCGGCAAGCACCGCCGCGATCCCCGTTAATATCACAAACATCAGAAACGAGATCCCGCCCAGCACCGTCGCCAGGATCCCCCGTCCGGAATGGGCTGTCTCCCGGTAAGTATAGAGATACTCCGCACGTTTTTTTGCCATCTTCCTTCTCCCTTAAACGTATTGCCGGGCATCACCCAAAAGGACAAAACCCATAAAGCAAAAAGGGGGTGGGAAAAGCCGCCCCGGAAAGCTTCGGATTTGTCCTTAAGTTTTCGCATTTCTCAGACCAGAACTCTGTTCTTTCTGCGAAGCAGCCTGCCGCCGTTAATCACCAGCAAAATCCCGGTTACCGTGCCGAATACCATGGCCAAAATTCCCATCACCAGGTTGCAGACGCCCACACTGCTCATTGTCCGCAAAACCTTTTCCTGTCCCGTCATCTTTCATTCCCTCCCTTTCGCTTTTTCATCGAAGGTTCCCACACCTTCCCGCTTTAATTCGCTCCGTACATCTCATAGTAGGCATCGATCGCCGCCTTTAAGGTCCCGTCGATGACTACGTTTCCTTTGTATTCCCGGTTATAAAGATGTTCCACGACCTCTCCCATCGTCACAATCGCCGTCGTCGGAAATCCATACGTCTCCTCAATCTCCTGCAAAGCGCTCTTTGTGCCCTGCCCGCGCTCCATACGGTCCACGGAGACCACAAGCCCCTTCACCTGCACATTCGCCTGCGCTTTTAAGATCGGCAGAGTCTCCTGAATGGAAGTCCCGGCAGTCGTCACATCCTCAATGATGACCACCCGGTCGCCGTCCTGAAGGGGACCTCCCAAAAGGATTCCCTTATCCCCGTGATCCTTGACCTCCTTGCGGTTAGAGCAGTAGCGGATGTCCTTTCCGTAAAGATCGCTGATTGCGATGGCTGCCGCCACCGAAAGGGGAATCCCCTTGTAGGCCGGTCCGAACAGCACGTCAAACTCCAGTCCGAACTGATCATGGATGGCCTTCGCATAGTATTCTCCCAGCCGCTGCAGCTGCGAACCGGTACGGTAAAAGCCGGTATTCACAAAAAACGGTGTCTTTCGTCCGCTCTTCGTCACAAAATCACCGAACTTTAACACCTGGCAGTCCACCATAAACTCTATAAATTCCTGCTTATACTGTTCCATCAAACACACTCCTTGTCCGGATGGCTCCGTAAACTCATGTTCCCATCCCTCTTTTCGGCAGAAAAATCCCTGCCGCCTTCCTATCCTGCAGTATAACATCAAACGGCCATTCTTTCAACCAACAAAAGTTTCCTCCCGTGCTCTGTTCCCTGAAAGACTTAGGAAACACTTACAAAATCAGACCCTGCCGCCATCCCCCTCACGGGCGGGGCAGACAAACCAGCCTGTCCAAATGCCATCGGGAAAGCGAAATCCGGCAGTATCGGAAGCGTTCCCAGACTGCCATAGGGGCGAACCCGGCCTAAAGCCGGGAAACAGGAGGGGCGGCAAATATCCCGCATTTCCTGCTGCGCTTCCTGACATTGTGAGAGTATGCCCGCAGAGATTCTTTGGTAAACTAAAGGAGAATAACATGGCAGCAGACAGAATTCGGGGAAAATTTGGCAGTACCGCACTGGTCCCTGTACGAAGATCAGACTCATCAATGGTCATTTCTATGTATATATGTATTAGCCTTACTATTATCCAAACGGAAACTGGGGAAAAGACCGGGAAGTGCATGGGACAGATCGTATCCGGCACCGGTTTCGTTCAATGGGAATTATTACCTGTACGGATAAGGAACCGCTGGAACGGATAAACATCCTGGATTACGGGGGGTATGCCTTCATCGAGGAAACTGCGGAGGAGGTTTACCGCGCTTAGCAGCGGTTCTTTCCCGCGGACCGCGCGGCTCAGTTTTTTTGTATGCAGCTGTTTTTTACACGAACAAATATGAAGCGGGTGCAGGACCATTCCCTGCACAGCTGACTTTCGCAGGAATTCAAATCCCTTCCCTTTAAGATGGGAGAGATCGCGCAGCGATTTCGTTCAAAACTTATTAAACGATCTTGGAAGACGCGCAAAAAGGCTGCGCTTTATGAGAAAGCCGACATAGAGAAATCCTCCCCGGCAATCGCCCTCCGCACACAGACAACCGGTTCCTGTCCCTATGAAACTAATCTGAGGGAAATGGGTTTTGTGGGGTTTTGTGAGGTTTTGTTCCTAAAGTGACTGTCCCGGATTCATCTGTGCCGCGGGCTGAGGAAGACAAAGAGCTGGTTTGTTGGAAATCTTCTGGATTTTCTGAAAAATTTGCATACATGTGTATTTGCGGGCTAACTAAAGATACAGGGAGAAATAAAATTTCGGATCCCTGATACTACATACTCATCCTACAGGAAGATTTAAAATTCCTATCCTGCATAGTGTATCGTTTTCTTTGGATCTCTCCTTCTTTAGATTTGTTCCTAAAATCCGGAACGCAGGAAAAATCATCATAGAACCGATTTTCCTTTTTCACTAAAATATCACCGGTCCTTTTTTCTTTCCAACTTTCCGGCTTTTGTAAGCAGCTTTAGGCTCACATACCCCAAAGCGGCAAACAGCACCAGAATGGAAATCAGATCAAACAGATAAAGAGGCAGGGATTCCGACGGATCAAAAAAGGCGAACTGTGTCCTTAAAAACAGGTAGTCCGGAAAGGAGCGTTTGAAAAAGGCCGCGATCCCATAGGCACAGACACAGATAAAGATACCTTGTGACAGGACTGTCAGAGATTTCCTTTTCACGCGGGTTTTTAAGACCGCCCTTACGCGTCCCAAAGCAGTCGGCCAGTGCAGCCCGATATGAAAGGACATGAGAAGAAATCCCCAGTAGGCTCCCGGCAGATGGATAAGCCTCGCGATCGAGGCACCCTTTGTCAGATGCAAAAAAGAAAACACATGAGCGGACAGGAATACGCCGCTGATGCCCATGAGCAGCAGATCCGCCAGCAAAAGCATATTCACCAATGTGTGTAAAACGCGCACCGGTGAATACCGCCCTTTGAACAGGTGCTTATACCAGCGGTAATTGCAGCCCTGATGAAAAAGGAAGAGACAGGTCATCGCTGCGCCCATCCACTCATGTGCTTCTTCCCCAATCAGATGGCGGGCCATGAGCAGGGGAAGCAAAACGGCCATGGCCGCATCGATCGCCGACTGCAGAATGCTTTTCCTGCTCATATCTGTTCCCGCCTTTTCTCCAACTTATAAACTCCTTACACCGGCCCGCGCTGGCAGGAACTTAAGACTCCTTCGCACTTTTCGTCGGGTATTTCGCGGCTCAAAGTCCCAGTTCGTCTAGCCACTCCGTCACGCTTGCCTTCGCCTGCTCCTGCTCGTTCTGCGCGGTACTGCCGCGAATGGCAAGCCCGTCCAGAACTGTCGCGCCGCTGCAGATATCCTCGATTGTCTCTTCTGTCCCCGCCAGGCCGCTGCCTCCATGAGTGCAGAAAGGGATCACCGTCTTCCCGGAAAAGTCGTAGGATTCCAGGAACGTATAGACCGCCATCGGCAGATCTCCCCACCAGATCGGATATCCGAGGAAAATCGTATCGTATCCGTCCAGGTTCTCCGGCAGATCGGCAAGCTCCGGGCGGGCATTGTCGTTTTGCTCCTGTTTCGCTACATCTGTACATTCGTCATAGGTATCCGGATAGGGATTGACTGTCGTAATCTCAAACAAATCTGCGCCGGTTTCCTCTGCGATCAGATCCGCGATGATATGCGTGTTGCCCTTCTCAATCACGCCTACCTCATAATTCTCTCCCGTATGGGAAAAGTAAGCGACAAGCTGGCTGCTGCCGGAAGTGTCCTCTTCTGTGCCAGCCTCTGAAGTCTCCTGTGAAACTTCCGTATCGCCCTCCGCCGCTTCTTCCGCTCCCGCCGTCAGGGAAAACACCAGGAGAAGGGAAAGAAAAACAGGGACCATTCGTCTCCTCTTCCAAATGTGAATCATGTGGTTTCCTCCTTAATGTATGCAGGTGTGCCGCCTTTGTTTCGATTGTTTCGCCTTAAAAAGCCAGCGTCTGTGAGACACAAGCCCTTACAGGCACTCTTTTAACAGTGCAAAAATCTCATCCCGCGAAAGCTTTTTGCAGCATCCGGCGGTTAAACTGCAGGTATCCGCCGTGCTGCGCAAAACCTCTTCATCCGTGATGCCCATCTCGTGAAAAGTTGTCGGCAGTCCGATTTCCTTAATAAACGCCGCAAGCGCGTCGATCCCCGCTTCAGCCAGTTCCTCCTCCGATTTTCCCTCAGGCGAAATGTCCCACACCACCTTTGCAAACCTTGCAAAGCGGGGAATGGCCTCCCGATAAATATGGCGGTACAGCGCGGGATGAATGACCGCCAGACCAAACCCGTGATTGCAGTCGGTATAGGCGCCAAGCTGATGTTCAATCTGATGCGCCTGAAAGTCGGTGACTTTGCCGATTTTTAAAATCCCGTTTTCCGCCATGGCGGATGCCCACTCCAGTTCGCTGCGGGCGTTTAGGTTCCTGCTGTCCGTAAGCAGGAGACGAATATTGGCGATGACACTGCGCATGACGGCCTCATTCATCTGGTCGGATAAATTTCCGGCTCCCGGCATACCAAAGTAGGTCTCCATACAGTGGCTTAAGGTGTCGAAAGCTCCGGAAATCACCTGCTGCATGGGCACGGATAGCGTGTAGGCGGGATCGAGAACCGCGAACTCGTAAAAGCTTCCCCACATGGGACCCTTGATCTTCTCCTCTTCCCGCGTGATGACTGCGCCGTTGTTCATCTCAGCGCCTGTGCCCGATACCGTGACAACCGCGCCCATGGGAATGCCGCCCGCTTCCTTCGATACCACCTTGCAGCAGTCGAGAACCGAGCCGCCGCCCACGGCGAGGATAAAAGCGATGTCCCCGTTCTGACAGATCTTAACGCCTTCCTGCACTTTCGCATAGGTGGGATTCGGCATAATCCCGGAAAACTCCACGATCTTCTTTCCCGCATCGTTTAACAGGGCGCAGATTTCTTCATACACGCCGTTTTTCTTCACAGACCCGCCGCCGTACGCGAGAAGAACCGTCTTCCCGGTCTTTTTGAACTCCTCCGGCAGATACTTTTTCGCCGCGCCCTCACCGAAATACACCTTCGTGGGGTAAGAATAGACAAAATCGTTCATAAGACTGCTCTCTTCTTATTCCGCGGGCTTCAGCGGTCCGTAGTAATAGCTGGCGGTAGCGCCGCCGTCAATCAGAATCGTGGAACCGGTGATGAACGCCCCGGCGGGGGACATCAAAAGTTCCGCCACATTCGCCACTTCATCCGCCGTACCGGGACGTCCCGCGGGGCACTTCGCGAACATGTTCTTATAGAAATCTCCGCGCGGACCGTGAAACTCATCGATCGCCAGCGGCGTGACGATAATCCCGGGCGCGATGTCGTTAAGCCTGGCTCCCCGCTCGCCCCATTTGACCGACTCGGCCATCACTCTCTTTTCATTGCAGCGCTTGGCCATCTGATAGGCGTGGAGCGTATCACGGATGTTTTCCGGCTGCAGCAAATCAAGCTTCAGCAATTCTTCCGTGGGCGTGGTCGCTAACAGTTCATCCTGCTGCGCTGTCAGGGCAGGCATTCTCCATCCGCTCTGGCTGGAGATCGTAACCCCGGTGCCTCCCTCCGCGATCACCTTGCCGACCTCCTCCAGCAGCACCGCCGTGCCGTAGAGATCGACCTTTAAAATCGCTTCGATCGGAGCCTGGCTTGGGGATACGCCCGCCCCGTTTACCAGCATCTTGATTTCCCCGTATTTCTGTCCTTCCGCGATCAGCGCCAGAATGGATTCCCTGCTGGACAGATCCATTTCCATCGGCTCGACATCAAACCCCGCCGCGTTCATCACCTCGGCGATTGTCTCCGCGTTTTCCTTTTTCTTGTCTCCCAGAATGATCTTTTTGCCAAACCCCACGCGCCGGGCGATCGCCATACTTAACTGTCCCGCTCCGGTTACCAGCATTACTTCTTTTTTCATTTCCGTATCCTCCTGTCTGTTTTTATTGCCGCCTAACACCTTCCTGCTGTCATCCCTATGCCGACGGCTTTCTTCCTTCCCAAATCGATCCGTTTTGCGGTATATGTACACTCTTACGGATCCCCGGCTGCCTTCCCGTCCCGGGGCTTTCCTGTGCCTGTCACTGCACTTCTTTCTTCGCCCAGGATGCCACAGCAGCCTCTGAATTCGCCGCTTCCGCGCCGTGAACAGCCAGTCCCTTTCCAAAGGACGCGCCTTTGCAGACTTTCTTTAAATCCCGTTCACAGGAACCCAGCCCGCTGCCTTCGTGCGTCATGACCGCCAGCACTTTCTTTCCGGTAAAATCCAGCCGTTCCAGCTGCGTAAAGACTGCGCAGGGAAAGGTCCCCCACCAGCAGGGACCGCAGACAAAGATGTTGTCATATTCCCCGATACCTGCAAGATACTGCTTAAGCTCCGGTCTTTCGTGTAAGCGCAGTTCTTTTTTCGCCTCATCCGTACAGGCGTGGTACTCCTTAGGATATGTTTTGACCGTTTCAATCTCGAACAGGTCTCCGCCGACCGCTTTCTGGATATATTCCGCCACGATCTTCGTGTTGCCCTTCGTCAGGTTCTTCACCGACCCGTTCACATAATTTTCTCCCGCGCGGGAGAAGTACAGAATCAGATTTTTCATCCTCCTGTCCTCCTTTGTATTGTTCCCGTCTGTCGGCATATCTTTTTATTTGGCCGCCTCATTGACGCACCGCAGCGCGTTTAGGCTCCTCGGATAGCCGATATACGGCAGACACTGGGAAATGACCTTGATCAGAAAAGCCTTATCGTTTCCGATCCTCATGTTCGCCGCGGCGTGAGAGATAAGCTGCGGTTCACAGCCTCCCTGCGCGGCGAGAAAACAAAACGTAATCATCTCGCGCTGCTGATAGGTAAGACCGGTGCGTGTGTAATAATCCCCAAAGCAGTTGTCCGCCAGCCAGGTGTTGATGTGGCGGCTCTCCTCCGGACCGGACTGCCAAAAATCGCGCATTCCCTCCCCGAAAATGTCCACCTGCGCCTGCGTCCCGGCTTCCCGCCTGTTTTCCGCGGTCGTGGTCGCCTGCCCGGGAAGCGGCAGGGAAACACCTCTTTCTTCCAGCACCTCATTGGTGATTTTAAGAAACGGGAACACGCGTCCGATACCCAGATACGCCGCCGCCTGATAGACGATCTCCTTCGCCTCCACCGGTGTCACCCCGAATTGAAAAGCGGCGGGCAGCATAACACGAAACTCATCCGTGCCCTGGCATCCCAACAGGGTGGCTAAAATCGCCATGAAGCGCGTCTTATCGTCCAGATCATCGTGACTGACCACCTCATCGAAGGCGAAGTTGTCAAACCGTTCGATAAACTCCGGATCGGTGCGCAAAAGATCGGACTGATATCCGGGAAACATCTTTTCATGGTACTCTTTCGCAGCATCAGAAATGCTCATTTTTGTTTTTCCTCCTTGCTCTGTCCGCGCCTGATTGTATCTGCGCTCGCTTTCGGCTTTGGCAGAAACTTTCAAAACTTCCTGTGCGGCAGGTTTTCTTGCTCTTAAGGATGTCCGTTCCCGGTTAATTTCCTAAGGGTCACTCCTCATCGTCCAAGACAGAAACCTTTCTCTTTCAGGCGCCCTTTCGTTTACAGACATTGTACGAATCCGCCCGAAAAAGAACAATCTCTGTTTGAAAGCCAATCCATAAGCAATCGCTTATATGAAAAAACGGGAGCGCCTGTCTTTAGCACTCCCGCACGTGTTTCTGTTTCTTTTTACTCCGCTGAAAACTGGGCTTTCAGAATCTCCGCGAACTCCTCGATATAGTAGCCGCCGTTGTCCACTTTCCAGAATACGCCGTAATTGCGGCAGATCGGCTTCCCGTTTCGGCAAAGCGGCAGACGGACAATGGCGTCCTCGAACGGGGAGGGAAGCGAACCGCCCTCGATGGGCAAATACCCTCTGCCGCTTACCACCATAAGCCTGGCCTCCTCCAGATTTTCGGCAAAGAGAAATTCTCCCTCGATTCCATACACCTCATGATAGTGTGCCTGTTCATTCCCCTGCTGTTCCTTTGAAGCGACCAGAATGCAGGGCAGCTGCCGCAAATCAGCCACGTTTACGCAGGACAGCTGCGCGATCGGATTCCTGGAGGAGATTTCTATGTGACAGCCGATGACCGTCAGCACAAGATTCACGTACTCATCGGAAAAGGCCCGCCGCTGATCATTAAGCACCAGATCGACCTGATCCGTGCGCAGCATCTCATAGAGATCCTCATGGTTGCCGCTTTGAATAGCCAGCGGAATATCGGGATACTTCGCGGCGAACTCCGCCACAGCCCGCTGAAACTCGGCGCCTCCATATCCTTTCAGATACCCGATCCGCAGAGTAAATGCATCACCGCGGGCGATCTGTTTCGTTTCCCTGCACAGCCGGTCAAAGTCTGCCACCAGAAGCAGGCTTTTTTCATAGAAATGCTTTCCCGCGGGCGTCAGGGAAAAACGGCGGTTTTCGCGCTTTAAAAGTGTAACCCCCAGTTCCCGCTCCAATGCCTGTACCTGCTGGGAAATCGCGGACTGTGAGATGAAGCACTCCTCTGCCGCCGCAGAGAAACTGCCCAGACGGACAACGGTCTGAAAATACCGGATTTGTTTTAACATACGCGCTCCTTTTCCTGCCTGTCCCTTTCCCGCCCGAAATTTAAGGCATCCAGGCGGCAGGCACACGCACTTTCTCTTATGGACGTTTGGTTTGAATGGCCTCAAGAAAAGCAAGCATCTGTTTAGACGGCCGCTTCGCGTAAATGATCCCGTAGGGAATCGTGTACTCCCATTCCATGGGCAGTGTCACCAGACCAGGGTGCACCTCCGCCCAGATATCCAGTGTCTCCATCAGATACCCCATCCGCTCGCATTCGTTGAACACGGAGGTGTCATAGAAATTTAGGGCGTCCGCGACGCGGATCCGCGGGTGATTTTCCGCGATCTCCTCTCGCATCCGGCGAAGAACCGGCGTATCGGCGCTTTTTACAATCATCAGTGTCTCCCCCTCCAGATCCTGCCAGGAGAGACTTTTTTTCTTCGCCAGACGGTGTTTCCTCGGCACGGCAATCCGGCAGGGCAGCTGCTCCAGCAGATAAATGCTGTGCTTTTTTCTCCATTCATCGGAATCACAAGGGGAGACAATGCAGTCGATCTGCGTTCCCAGAGTGGAGAGAACGGCATCCAGTCCGACGGGATCATCGTCAAAGGGTACAATGCATAGCTGCACGGCGGGATTTTCCTCCTCCGCGCGGTCCCACAGCTCGATCAGCCGCCTGCAGGGGCGCAGAATCGAGGTGCCAATCCGAATGACCTCTTCTTCCCGCCCGGCCAGCTCTCTGGCCTTTCTGATCGCCTCCTCGGAAAAAGCAATCATGCGTCTCGCGTCTTCGTAAATTGATTTTCCGGCGGCTGTCAGAGTGGTTCCCTGATTGGTGCGCTCCAGAAGCTTCACTCCTACCAGGCGTTCCAGCTTGTTCATCTGGTTCATGATAGAGGCAGGAGTCGTATACAGCTCCTGTGCCGCTTTCAAAAAACTGCCCTGATCGGCCACCGTAAGAAAGGTGGTCAGCTCATGGATATACATCTTAAGTGCCCTCGCTTTTAGATTTCCTAAAAACGATTATAACATCCTGGTGGCTTCCAGGTCAATGAATCCTTTGCTAGAATGGAGGGGAAACCGGAAGAAGCCGAAAAGGAAAGAAGACGCGGACAGGCGTAAAAACCGGGAAACTCCGGACGAAACAGTCTGGTTTTCCGCAGCGAAAGCCTGCCATGGGAAACCTTCCGGGGTTTCCCGAGCATTCAACACACGGCAGCGGGAAAAGTACAGGAGAAAGCTTAAATCAAAGTAAGGAGGTAAGCTATGAAAACAATCGCGGTAGTTGGAGCGGGGAGCGGACTAGGCAATGCTGTTGCGGAGAAATTCGCCGAAAACGGTTTTCGGGTAATCCTGATGGCAAGAAGCGAGGAACATCTGAAGACCTACGCGCAGGACTTTGCCGAAAAGGGGATCGAAGTACACACGGCGGCAGCGAATGCGGCGGACTTTGCCGCTTTTGCCGAAACCTTCCAGAACGTGGTAAACACCTATGGCACCCCCGATGTGCTCTTTTACAACGTGGGTATTACCGTGGCTGACTCGGAGGTTGAAATAAACCCTTCTGTCCTGATGGAGCGGTACGCGGTGGATGTCGTGGGCGCCTACAACTGTATCCGTCTGGTAAGTACGGCAGACTTCGCCGCGAAAGAGGGAGCGGTCCTGATTACCGGAGGAGGGCTTGCCCTGAATCCTTACGCTGGCTACCTGCCGCTTTCCATGGATAAGGCGGCGTTAAGAGCCATGGTAACGGCCCTCGCACCCGTCCTGCGTGAAAAAGGGATCTATATCGGAACGGTTCAGGTCACGGGAACCATCGGCTCCAGTGATTTTTATGCGCCGCGCACGATCGCGGAGGAGTTCTGGAACCTCTATACGAAGCGGGAGACTTTCGAAGCGATTCACTGAATACTTATCTTCAAAACCTAAAGCCCCTGGCAGCAGGCTTAAAACCTCTAACCTAAGGGTCCGTACCCTTCAGGATGGAAAACCGGCGGGCAATTCCCTCATACGGTAAAAGGAGTAAGAGATGAATCAGAAAATCCTCATCTTAAACGGAGCCGCGAGAAAAACAGGCAGCACAGCCGGGCTGGTGAATGCTTTCACAAAGGGCGCACAGTCCGCGGGAAATCAGGTGACCTGCTTTTTTCTGGATGAAATGAACATCCACGGATGCAGAGGATGTTTACAGGCAGGTTCCGATCCAAAAAGTCCCTGCTCCCAGAAGGATGACTGTGAGCAGATCTATGCCGAATTCGAAGAGGCGGACGTGATCGTGTTCGCGTCACCGCTGTATTTCTGGACCGTTTCCGGAACCTTAAAGACCGCCGCCGACCGGCTGTACGCGGAACTGGAATGCTTAGGATACAGCGGATTCGCGAAGTCCTGTGTGCTTCTTATGACTGCAGGCGGCAGCGATTACTCGCAGGCTGTCTCCTGGTACCGCAAGTATGAAAAAAATCTCGGATGGAGGAACCTGGGAGAAGTGCTGGGAGCCGGAAAGCTAAATGAGGCATACCATCTGGGCGCCTCCATTTAAACTGTCCGTTCCATTCAAACGAAATGCTTCCCTTCAGGTTCTGGGCGAAAAAGGAAAGGAGTTTGCCATGCAGTTCGTTACACTCAATAACGGGGTAGAAATGCCCCTCTTAGGGTACGGCACCTATCAGACGCCTCCCCGGATCACCGAGCGGTGCGTTTCGGACGCGTTAGATATCGGCTGCCGTTTAATCGACACGGCACAATGTTATGGGAATGAGCGGGAGGTCGGTCTGGCCTGCCGAAAATCCGGGATCCCCCGCTCTGAACTGTTTATCACCACCAAGCTGTGGGGGTGCCGCGGCTATCGGGATACACTGCGCTCCATCGATTCTTCTCTGAGAGAGATTGATCTGGATTACATTGATCTGCTTTTGATCCATGAACCGACCGGGGATGTGCATGAGATTTACCGCGCGATGGAAACCGCTTATCAGGAAGGAAAACTGCGGGCCATCGGCGTCTCCAACTTTCTTCCTGACCGGTTTCAGGATCTGATCGCCCACTGCAGCGTGATCCCGGCGGTCAACCAGGTGGAAACCCACGTGTTTCGCCAGCAGGAAAAGCTGCGGCAGCTTGAGAGCCGGACCGGCACAAGACATGAAAGCTGGTCTCCCTTAGCCTGCGGGAAGAATGGCATTTTCCACCATCCCACCCTGTCTGAAATCGCCGCCAGCCATGGAAAATCCATACCGCAGGTTGCCCTGCGTTTCCTAACCCAGCAGGAAATCATCGTGATCCCGAAATCCGTGCACAAGGAGCGGATAAAAGAAAACCTGGACTCCCTAAACTTTACTCTGAGTGCTGAGGAGATGCAGGAAATCAGAAAGCTGGAGACCGGGCGAAGCCTGTTTGGCTGGTGGTAGCAAACCGGCGGCCCTGACATTCATAAAACGGGCACGCTCCCCGTAAAACACGCTGGAGTACGATACAGGAGAGAAACAGGGAAAGACTGCATGTTCATGCAAAGTCTGCCCCTTCGCGGTGAAAAGGGAAGGCAGCGATTCTACCGTCTTCTCTCCTGCGGCGTTGGGTTCAAAAGCCTGCCGCTTTCTCACGAAACGCGCACTCCTGCTTCCCCGTACCCGTAAAGACCTGCCTGCGCATGCTCGCAGAAAGAAAAGACTCGCCCGCGAATCTGAAGGCCTTCGCAAAGCCCAAGGGATTCCATGAAGGAAAAAACTTATTCCTCAGTGAAAAAGGTAAGCGAATACTCATCACAGGTAAGGATCAGCGTATCTTTGGGATCCTGGCTGCCCTCGTACTCGGTCACGCTCTTTACCAGCATACAGTCCCTGTCCCCGATCGTCGCCTCGTAAATGCTTTCGGTATCACTATCTTTTACAAGCTTATAAGCGCCGCGCCAGGTTTCGTCTGTTTCGCTATCCTGTATCTCCACGGAAGAATCATCCATCCTGCAGACAATCTTATGCACCCCTGCCTGCGGATAGATCTCTTTTTCCTTTTCGGAGCAGTAAAGAACATCCCCATCCTCCCCGCTTTGCACCAGGCTCATGATCCATGCGGTTGGCTGGGCAGAGGCTTCCTTTCTTCCGCAGGCGTTCAAAGAAATCAAGAGCACACCTGCCAGCAGCAAAGCAGCAGCCTTTTGAAAGCTCATTTCTCCTGCACCTCCTGATTTGTCACCCATATGAAAAACACCAAGAAAGAAAAACTAGCTGTGTGAGAAATCCACACCCAGAGCCTTCCATATCTCCTCATCCCTGTCTGAAATCCCCGAAAGAAGGAACATATTCTTCTGCCCATCTCCTTTTTCACGGATCTGGTAAATGTTTTTGGACAGCGCAAGGATCTCCTCCGGTTTCCATTCCTGATCAAGCCCGCTTTTTCTCATCGCCTGCGCCAGCGAGTGAAAATATAAAAGGGCCACATGACTGATAAACAGGAAACCGGATATCCATTCCCTGCTTTCTTCGAAAGATCCGCCGATCTTAAGGGAATTCGCAAAATAAGCAAAGCACTTATAAATCTCCCATTTCTCCCTGTACGTCAGGAAGAGCTCCTTTGCAGGAAGGTCTCTGCTGCTTAAAAAAAATCTTTCTCTCCTTTTTTCCGGAAAGATTTCTTCGCATCCTTCCCCGCCGGGGTTTTCTGTATGCCGTGCTGTGGTCTGTTCTCCCTGGTTTTTCCCAGTCTCCTCCTGAAACACATACAGATAGCCACCCGCATCTTGGCAGGATTTTTTGCGGTACTTAACTATGTTCTTCCCGTAAACAAACTGCCCGTCCCAGTGTTTCTGATTCAAAGCATCCTCAAAGTTCTGCGCGTTTGGTTCTGTATTTTCCGGCAAGGGCAGGATATAGTTCAGATGATTTTCCTTAAGAGAAGCTATGTTACTTTCGGAATAAAACTTTTCATCCGCCAGGATAATGCACTCCGGTGCGCCGGATAAGGCAATCATATCCGCCATTGCCTGCGAAACTGCCGTATTCCTTGGTACCATCCGGTAAAGATACGGAGCGTGACTGCCCATCTCAAAAAGATACAGCAGACGAACCTGCTCTTTTCTCCCGGAGGCAGAAAGGTCTTCTCCCCATGCATCCGTATCTGGCTGGGGCAAAAATAAGGATGCGGCATCAATCAGAACCATCGGCTGATCCGGGAGGAACTTCCTTAAAAATTCCAGAATCTTTTCTTCCCGCTGTGCGCCAAGCATAGTAAGGAGACTATGAACCGTCTGCTCACAGATATCGATATCCGGATAAAGATCCGCAAGATAGGAATCCGCGAAACAATGCTCCATCAGTTTTTCCGTACAGCCATACACCAGCGTAAGCAAAGCAGCCGTTTTGATTTCTCTGTGACAGTCCGGAAATGAAGCCTTCAATCTGTCTGTGACTTCCTTCCCCAGCTGCTCAAAGAGCGCAAATGCGCCGAAAGTGCGCACCACGGGGCTTTTCTCCCGGTATTTTTCAAGAAAAAAAGCGTTCGGAAGAAAGCCGTCTTTTTCTGTGATCCTGCCGATACACTTCCCGGTCACCTTTCTGGCTTTGTGCTTCTCCGCGTCCCATCTGGAGCTGATTTCATAAACATAGAAGCGGTTCTGGATGCATCGAATTTCCGTGGCGCCATATTTGTTTACATCAGGCTTATGAATCTTAATGCTGTCAGGAATCGACATGAAACCGCCTCCCAGTTACCGCACACAGCCGATTAATTCCCTCACATCCCTGATTCCGTAATAATACAGATATTCCTCGATTCCCTCGATCACATCCAGGGTCGCCCTCGGGTTTCGAAAGTTGGCGGTTCCCACGGCGACGGCGCTCGCTCCGGCCATGATCAGTTCCAGCGCATCCTCCGCGCTGCATACTCCTCCCATACCGATGATCGGCAGGGAAACCGCCTGCGCCGTCTGGTAGACCATGCGCACCGCGATCGGATGAATCGCCGGTCCGGACAGTCCCCCGGTCTTATTCGCAAGCACAAAGCTGCGCCGTTTCACATCAATCTTCATGCCTGTAAGCGTATTGATCAGGGAGAGCGCGTCCGCGCCTCCTGCCTGGGCCGCTTTGGCCGTCTCCGTGATATCCGTCACGTTCGGACTGAGTTTCATGATCACCGGCTGTCTGGCATGCCTTTTGATCTCGCCGGTAATCTCTTCCACCGCGCAGGGGTTCTGACCGAACGCAATCCCGCCCTCCTTCACATTCGGGCAGGAAATATTGATCTCCAAAAGATCCACCGGCTCTTCGGCAAGACGCTCCACGACTTCACAGTAATCTTTTATGCTCCTGCCGCAGACGTTGACGATCACTCTCGTATCATATTTCTTAAGGAAAGGCAAATCCCGCCGCACGAACGTATCGATGCCGGGGTTTTCAAGACCGATCGCGTTTAACATCCCGCTCGCTGTCTCCGCAACCCGCGGGGTCTCATTTCCCGGCCACGGCACATTTGCCACGCCCTTGGTTACCACCGCCCCCAGGCGGTTTAAATCCACGTACTCGCCATATTCCTGTCCGGAACCGAACGTCCCGGATGCCGTCATCACCGGATTCTTAAGTTCCACTCCGGCAATCTTTACTTTCGTCGAAAGCTCCATCCGGATTCCTCACTTCCTTTAGTCTTCATCCCTGTAAGAACTGGCTTACGGTTCCTCTTAATTTTGTATCCCTTCCGTTAACTCATCCCGGATTGCATGCCCGATGCAGACCTTTCACACAGGCTTTCCGCCGACACAGCCTGCGCAGGAACTCGTCTGTTTTCCTTTTTTAGGCATGTATCCTTTCCTGGAAACCGGTTCCGCACATTTCACAGCACAATCTCATCCGAACGAAATACCGGTCCCTCCTTGCAGACTCGCTTTTTCTTAACCTGCAGATGCCGATCAACCTCCACAGAATTGCATACGCAGGCTAAGCAGGCGCCAATTCCGCAGGCCATGCGCTCCTCCAGGGAAAGCCAGCACTCAATCTTTTTCTCCCGGGAGTAGCTCTGCAGAGCCCTCAGCATCGGTGTCGGCCCGCAGGCAAAAATAATATCAGCCTCCAGATTGTGTTCCAGGATGCAGTCCAGCACGGTTCCGTGCGTTCCGATGCTGCCGTCCTCGGTCGCGATCAGCACTGACCCATAGTTTGTAAATTCCTCTGTCAAAAACAGCTCATCTCGAAAGCCCAAAACGATGGTTTTCTCTCCCTTTAACTCCTTTGAAAGCTGCACCAGCGGCGGAATGCCAATCCCTCCGCCGATTAAGAGAGCCTTCTTTCCTTCCCGCATCTGTTCCAGCGGATATCCGTTTCCCAGCGGCCCCAAAAGATCCAGCGTATCCCCTTTTTTGTACCCGGAAATTTCCGCGGTTCCTTTCCCTGCTGCCCGGTAAACGAACCGCACCTGCCCGCTCTTTGGATCCGTTTCACAGATGCTGAGCGGGCGCGGCAGCAGCCTGCTCTCCTCATTGCAGTAGAACGAGACAAACTGCCCCGGACGGGCGGCATCAGCGATTGCCTTTGCCTGCACCCACAGGCTGTAGATCCCTGTGCCGACTGCCTCCTGCTTCGTGATCACCGCTTGTTCCTGATATTTTTCAGGCATCTGACCTCTCCTCCCTGACATTTCCCGACCGGACTTTGTAAGCTTTCTGCGGCCTTTCCTGAGCCGCCAGCGAGTGCTTCCCTTTATCCTAGTTCGAAGCATCCTTTTTAGGGAAACTTATTTCTGCCAACTGTTAAGAGCGCCGCGGATATCCGCCGCCATCTCCTCCACCGCCGCCCGGCTTGCCTCCGCGAAATGCTCCGCGCCGAACTTCGCATACTTCTCCTGCCGGTAGGCCGCGATAATGCCGCGGGAGGAATTGACGATCGCCCCGAACCCGTCTTCATTGAAAAACGGCACAAGATCGGCTCCTTTTCCGCCCTGGGCACCGTACCCCGGCACCAGGATAAAGGACTTTGGCATGATGCGGCGAAGCGTTTTTCCCATCTCCGGGTACGTTGCGCCAACCACCGCGCCGATCTCGCTGTACTCTGCTCCCATGCACTGCTGCCCCCAGCGATCGACCTGCTCCCCGACCAGCTCATAAAGCGGTCTTCCGCCAACCAGCTGATCCTGGAATTCTCCGCTGGAAGGATTGGAAGTCTTCACCAGAATGAAAAGACCCTTCCCCTCCTTCTTACAGACATCGATAAACGGCTGTACGCCGTCCGATCCCAGATAGGGGTTGACCGTGGCAAAGTCCTCCTCAAACACCGGCAGCGTCCGGCTGCCCACCTGCACACTTCCCAGATGCGCCGCCGCGTAGGCTGCGGAAGTGGATCCGATGTCCCCGCGCTTCACATCGCCGATCACAATCAGATCCTTCTCGTGGCAGTAATCCACTGTTTTTTGGAAAGCCGCAAGACCCGGCAGTCCAAACTGCTCATACATCGCGATCTGCGGTTTCACCGCCGGGATAAGATCATACACGGCATCCACAATCGCTTTGTTATACTGCCAGATCGCTTCCCCGGCGCCTGCAAGCGTCTCGCCATACTCCGCGAAGGCTTTCTGTTGGATCTGCTCCGGCACATAGCTTAACATCGGATCCAGCCCCACCACGATCGGGTTCCCGGTTTTTTGAATTTTCGCAATCAGTCGATCAATCATACAGGTACCTCTTTTCTCCTCTTAAAAACGATCCCGCCGCTTATCCCAGCGCTTAACGCAAATCTATCGTCCCGCACTCGTAAACGGTTTCCTGCGCTTAGGGTTTTCGGCGAAGTTTATCTTTCCTCGTAAACGATTCGCCCTTCGCAGATCGTCATTTTCACTTTCCCCCGCACCTTCCAGCCGTCAAACGGCGTATTTTTTCCGCGGGAGGCAAAGGCCGTCTTATCGATCACATACTCCCCGGCAGGATCGATCAGCACCAGATCCGCCAAAGCCCCTTCCTGCAGAGTACCGGCGTTTATCCCCGCAATCTTTGCGGGCTGATAACTCATGACTCTGGCCATGTCTAAAGGAGAAAGCACTCCCGTTTCCACCAGTCTAGTGACAGTAAGAGGCACCGCCGTCTCCAGCCCCACAATTCCAAAGGGAGCCTGCCGCATGGATTTAGCTTTCTCCTGTGCACTATGCGGAGCGTGGTCCGTGGCAATCACATCAATCGTGCCGTCCCTTAGTCCTTCAATTAAGGCCTCCCGGTCCTCTTTTGTGCGCACCGGGGGATTCATCTTAAAGTTTGCGTCATCCTCCAGAATATCCTCACTGGTTAAAGTGAAATGATGCGGGCAGACTTCGGCGCTTACCCGGATTCCGGCCTTCTTCGCCGCGCGGATCATGGCGACGCTGTCCTTCGTCGAGCAGTGGCATAAGTGCAGCCGGACCCCGGTTTCCTTCGCCAGCAGAAGATCCCTGGCGACAATCACATCTTCCACCGCATTGCTGATTCCCGGCATCCCCAGCCGCTTCGCCTGCGAATCCGCGTTCATCACCCCGCCGTTTACCAGGTTGCCATCCTCGCAGTGGGAGAGCACCGCAAGATCAAGCTCCCTGGCAGTCTCCATCGCCCTGCGCAGCAGTTCAGCGTTCATCACTGACTTCCCGTCCTCACTGATCGCCGGAATGCCGGCCGCGGCCATTCCCCGGATATCGGAAAGCTCCTCCCCTTTCTGTCCCTTCGTCACCGCGCCCACCTGCAGCACGTGAATCGGAGCAGTCCTGGCAGCCTTCTCCTTTACATACTCTACGAGTTCCGGCGTATCAACCACCGGTTTGGTATTCGGCATCGCAAGGATCGTGGTAAACCCTCCGTGCGCCGCCGCCAAAGCTCCGCTTTCAATATCCTCCTTATAGGTAAGACCCGGATCCCGCAGATGCACATGCAGATCCACCAGCCCCGGCATCACAAAACAGCCGGAGGCATCTATGATCCTGTCCGGGACAAAACCTGCCGTCCTGTCCGTCCCCACGTGGAGAATCTTTCCGTCCTCCACCATAAGATCACAGATTTCATCCCGCCCGCAGGACGGATCCAGTACTCTTCCATTTCTGATCCACAGCCTCATCGTTTTCTCCTCCCGCCATCCAGGTTCTTTTCGGTGCGTTCGTATAAAGGCATTTTAACATAGGTACGTATAAAATGACAAGAAGTTCATGAGGGCAGATCCTATCCTGGCAATGTGGAAAGAAAACCTGGATCAGACAATGGACACAGATGTTTAGCGGCTTATCGGGCCTTTCTCCTTCGAATGCCTGGGTGCGGAAAGATTCTATTCTTCGAAGGATATGGATCGCTGTCTAACAATCGCAAATCCTTCGATAGTTTTAACAGAAATACCCATTTCGCAGCGAGACGGATCCTTAGAAGGAGTGAGATATTCTGATAGTCAAAACCATCTTGTGCGCGAAGCTTCCTCATAACTGGCCCTGTCAATCTATAGAAAAAATATCTGTCTGTCCGGTATCTCGATATCTGCGCTGTTCGTTCCGGAAATTTAAAAGAAGTGCTGTCGATTTTGAAATAGGATGGTGCACTCTCCCATCAGGAGTGACACCAGGTTTTCATCAGCCCCATACTCAAATGGGGCTGATGCGCTTTCTTCCTATTTTTCATTGAAAATGGATAATCCTCTCGAAAGGAAAAAGGAAATTACAGGTGCCGTATGAGACCGCCAACGTCCTGTTTTCCTATCCCTGGGTTTCCTCTGTTATCCAACGCATGACTGAATTTCATCTAAGGAATGCATTCCAGGAAAGGAATTCATCTTCATACCTAAAACACGAATAGCTTTAACTCAGACAGTCCATCCACCTGATCTGAATCACCTGTTTCCCCTGTTCCTTTGCGTAAGAGATCGTCTGGAACGTCCCTCCCCTTCGGCCGCTGCGCTCATCCCAAACCGCTATGACAATGCTGCTGTGATCGACCATATATCTGTTTCTTTCCTGATAGGCAGCTCTCCAGTCACCTGTTTTGGAGACGACATGAACAAGGTCAGCTTTTTTCTGAACTTCAGCGGCTTCCGGCACATGACTGTTATGTCCCTCAAAAGGCAGAGCGATTTCAAGGAAAAGTTCGGGATGGACCTTTTTCTTTTCAAGGACGATCTCCGCGGCCCAGGTATCTGTTCCCAGCGCATTCCCACAGATGAAACGGTTCACACCGGAGGCAATGGCTGTATCTGTTGCCTCTTCGAGTTTTGCAAGCAGTTTCCTGCACCCGTCAGAATTTTTATCATCTCCCCAGGGGAAGAACTCCGGTCTGTGACCGGTAAAACAGCAGGTGTTATACTGATTGTCTTTTATCATACTGTACCTCCTATTAAGATCTCGCACTGCAGCGTCTTTCTTCTCTCTAGGTTTTTAAGAACTAACTCCCACCGGGTAAGATTTCTCTCACCAAAGGCTGAAACGCAAAGACCATAAGACATGCTGCCGGGCGAAGAAAGGCTGCTTCTTTCACAGACAGCGCCGACGGAAAATGGCCGTCCTCTTTACGGGAAACCGCTCTTTTATCTGTAGAGCTCCCTGGCTTTCTTCACCTTGGCTCTGACGGCGCCTTGAAGCTGTAGATGGGCCTGATTACCTGCCTTACTTCCACGGTATCTGTGATATTCCTCAAAATCTCCTCCATCGGTTTATAGGCCATCGGGGATTCATCGACCGTCCCCGGTCCTACGCTTGTCGTATAGATCCCGGCCATTGTCTCCCTGAAATCCCGCATAGTGATGCTCTCTTTCGCCTGTTTCCTGGACAGAAGACGGCCCGCTCCGTGTGGAGCGCTAAAGTTCCAGTCTTCGTTTCCCTTTCCCACACAGAGAAGGCTGCCGTCCCGCATGTTGATGGGGATCAGCAGTTCCTCCCCTTCCTGAGCGGATACCGCGCCTTTGCGCAGAATCCCCTGCCGCGTATCCACGTAGTTGTGAATCGTCTCCAGGTGCCCCGTCTCATGCAGTTTCATCGCTTTCAGAAGGATCCTGGCGATCGTGAACCGGTTTTGGGAGGCGAACTCCTGCGTAATCTTCATGTCGTGCAGGTAATTGTCAAGCAGCTGCCCGGTAAGGTAAGCTAACTCGTGCGGGACTGCCGGCACAGTTTTTTTGTACTCTGCCTTTAGCCTGGCAAGCTCCCGGCTGATCTCCTTTTCTCTTCCCTCGCTTTTGAGCTTTTCCACCAGCTTGCCGGTAAGCTCCGGGAGGCTTCCGGCAGCCTTTTGTCTTAACGACTCATAAGCGGCATCCTGGTAGTAGCCGCAGACCTCAATCCCCAAGTGTCTGGAGCCTGTATGGATCACAAGGTACAGATTCCCTTCGTCATCCCGGTCAATCTCAAGGAAATGATTCCCGCCGCCCAGCGTTCCCAGACTTTTCTGCGCACGGCCGATGTCGACGTGTTTCGCACAGCGAAGCATACTCAAATCGACATCTGCGGCCGGTTTGTCATGCACGGCAAATCCGTAGGGGATCCTGGAACGTATGACGGAATCAAGCTTGGGAAGGTCGATCCTCTTCTCCTCCAGGCGAACCGTCAGAACCCCGCAGCCGATATCCACGCCGACAAGATTGGGGACCACCTTATCTGTAATCGTCATGGTTGTGCCGATCACACAGCCGACACCGGCATGGCAGTCAGGCATTATTCGTATTCTGCTGCCCGCAGAGCACTCCTGATCCAGCAAACTTCGAAGCTGGGAAAGGCAGCCCTCCTCGCATGAATCGGTAAACACCCTGCATGAATTATATTTTCCGCTAAGCTCCAGCATCTTCTCCCCTCCCTTACTGTGCTTTGCAAAATTTCATCCTTATAAAGAGCCAGCTCCCCGCAAAAGAATTGACGAACAATCTCTCCTGTTGACTGCTGGCCTGTTCTTCCTGCCATCCCGTCTCCTAGAAACAGGTTCTCTTATTTTCATCCTGCCTATTTACTCCCGCTGGAATCTAAAGTTTCATTCCCATTCCACACAGTTAACCTTTGCAGTGAACGAAGCAAAGGTTTCCATCGCCCTGTTTCGGCTGCCTGATCTTTCCTAATGAGGTCCCTTTTTCTAACAGCTGCTTTTGTGTAAGCCCGGAAGCGGTTCGGGCATCGAGGGAAACCAACGTGAGAGCAAATGAAAGGAAATGAGCATCCTGTTCCTTTTCACACTCCGTCCATGTAGGCTGCTTTTTCAGATACCCGTCCAGGGCAGTCATTGAAACAGGATGCTCCTTTGGGATCATCAACATTGTATCATGGCAGTGTCAGTCAGTGTATGACAAGCAGGTTATACGTTATACGGATCTTCTGCGTCTGTATCCGTGCCAATGCCTGCCAGCTTTCGAGCAGCGGACATGTTTCCCTCCTGCTCGCATCTGCGGATGGCTTCCGCAAGTTTATCCATCTTGGAAAGTGCGTTATCAGCTCTGATTTCATCCATAAACCCGGTATATCCGCTGATATATACTGAATTGTTTTCAATTTCTCGGTCCTCTATTTTCACCCAAATTCGTATCGTTCCTTCTGAAAATTCGTCATTGTCTCCGTCCGTATTGGCAACGGCGCGATACAGACCTTTAGCAAACTTCTTCGCGGCGCGAAGCTCCCAGATTTTACACCCGTCAGTCCCTTTCCAGTCGGGGATCCGGAAATTGCCGATATTCCTGACAAGAGGGATATCCTTCCGGTTTATCCGTTCCTTTGAAACACGGGGAATAAGATAACGGAGAGTATCGTTAAAGATAACTTTAAAATCGTTGTATTCAAAATAGTTATTGTTTTGAAGCTGCTCATTCACTCTGGTCCAGTAGAAATTCAGCTCATCCCTCTCATCCGAAGAAGACGCATAGCTCACCTTTTCCATCCCCGGAGTTTCGTCCTGGGCAATGCATCCGATCATCAGCAAACAGTCCTCTTCTTTTGCCGCAATGCCGGTATTCATGCCGCTGAGAACATACTCACAGCTGGAAAATACATCAGGATAATCACCCTTACTGATCAGGATGACATTTGCTCCTGTACAGGCGAAATTCATAAGGGTTTCAACCATCTTCTCCATCTTATCGGGATCACCGGTGAAAACCTCGAGATCCTCCACGATCAATGTGATCCACCCTGAAAAACCCGGGATGCTGTCAATGATCGTTTCAAGAGAATCCGTTTCCTGTGGATGTTTCATATAGAGATCGGCGACATAAGAATAGTACTCCCGCATATGTTTATAAAAATAGTCAGCGGAAAAGAACTCTATGTACTCTTCTCCATAAATGTCCTCCTTATCGATCTCGTACATGAGTTTTCTGACAGTTGCATTCGTCAGCTGTCTGTCGCGGATGTTTACATACAGCAGGGACTGATTCTTCGGGCGTTCGCCTTGACACCAGTTATTCAGTTTCTCATACAGTTTTTTATCTATGACTGCCATATCCTCTCCCTCCTTTCTACTCATCCAAATATCTGCGCCTTTCTCCCGTAAACAATTTCCATGTGCATGCATATGCTAAGATGTCATCACTCTGCGCCATATCTGATCATAGATGCTGTAACCATCTTTATTAACAGCTCCCCATCACTGTCTTATTCTTTACAGTGACAGGGAGTTCCCACTTGAAACAAGAAATTTCAGTATAGATTATCCCAAGCTCCGCTCTCATCAGACAGTTCCTGTTGGGATACTAAATCTGATCTCCAAAAACCAATCAGAATTGATCTTTCAGCTCCTTCAGTCTGTCACGAACCTCCATCAGGGCAAATCCCAGGTGATTCTGGCCTCTCCAGGAAGCGGGATCCTGTATCCTTGGATTCTCTTTGCCAAGCCCGACACCCCAAATCAGGTCACGCGGACTTGCTTCCACCAAAATGCTGTCCCCTGTGTTCAGGAGATACTCCCCAAGATCCCTGTTCTGGGAAAACTTGGCAAAATTCCCCTCAATCACAATCTCATCCTTGTGTTCATCCCAGAGCACTTTGTCAAATCCTTTGACCTTTCTCCCCAGTGACTTAAAGGTTTTCGGATCCTCTGCCTCGAGGATCATTTCATAAATTTCCATATCGCCAAAGAGCTTTGCCTTCTGAGCCATCATATACTGTTCAGCGGTATGGTAGGAAACGCCGCCCACTTCGAACTGACACGGATACCACTGGCTAAGGCATGTCGAAGTGATCTCCATTGTTACACTATGCCCATAGAAGGGCAAAATCTGCGGCTGATCCTTTTTTTCAGGATCCCAGCTCCTTAACAGCTGCTTCCTGTCATATTTCATGCTTGCATTCCTCCTGACACACAAACAGGCGCCTGACAATCGCCGGTGATCATGTTGCAAAAGTCATCAGCTGCCCTGATACTCACAAACGGATGCCCGGGCAGTCTGATGAAGATGCTGGTTTCTATGGTTGTATTCTAGCATAGACCATGTGACAAATTTGACCCATTGGCGAAATCCTCTTTTTTTCAGGAAACTGTGCTCGCTTCCGGGCCTGCTCGCCAGCTTTTCCTGTTAATTTTCCCTTCGCCGCCTGCTCATACTGCGTAAGCCAGCGATTCGTCCTTGCCCATTCTCACCGCCCGCTTTCCTGTATCTTACACTGCGCATTCTATTATTTCCGGAGTTATGAACAAAAAATGCCCCATGAGCAGATGTACCATGCTCTCAAACGGCAGAAGATGCCCGCTAAGGATAACAGAAGCAACAGTGTTATAATACAAGGCACAGAAAGATGGCTGTCAGGTCAAAAGCATTCGGACGCGAAGCATCCTGAAGGCAGCGATTTCGTTCAAAAACAAGAATGCTAGCCTTTGGTGCGCGGATCCGCCGTGTCGGCGCCGATAGGATCCGCCGTCGCCCTCGTCTATGATCCCGCGGCAACGGAGGCCACTCTGCCGCTTCAGGGCGGGAGGCAGCATAAAATGCCGGTTCAGAGAAGCCCCAGTCAGAGATCAGCATTCAGCAAAACCGGAGGGAAACAGACAGACAGATTCGAAAAGGGGAGTGTACAGATTGACCGATACAAAACTGAAGGAAGCGCTTGCTGCGCTTCCGGTATATGAAGCCGCCAAAGAGCGCCAGGAGGAAAAGATCCGCAAAAGTCAGCGGATAGGCAGGAAAATCCAGAAGAATGAGGCGAGGGCACACCTCATCATCAACTGTCACAAAATAAAACCGGGCATGGGATATTTAAGCGATACCTCGTGGCACCATTACGGTCATCCTGTTTGCAGGCCGTTTCTTCATTCCGGCACACATATACAATTTCCCAGGGAGAGCACCTGGTCAGCTCTGCTTAAAAAGGAGACGAACCGGACGATGCGCCGCTGCCGGGAAGACGTCCCGCGCAAAGGCAATTTCTACCGCCGGTTGGTCGAGCGGTGGTATTACACGGATTACTGACAGACAAAAATCAGGCTGTTCTATTCCTTGCGGATCCGCTCTTCAGCGTCCGAAAAGCAGCGTTTTCTCTGCTGTCATCTGATCAGACCGCTCTATTTTCCATCCTGTTTTCTGCCGTCAGTCCGTCCTCCTCTTACCCTTCCAGAATCAGGCGCACTCTGCGTCTTAATTCAGAACTGTCTATGATGCCATCCCAGTGATCGATGAGGGGCCAGTAACATTTTTTGATAAATGCAAAGATATCTGTGAAATCCGCTCCTGGGCAGTCCTTCTCGTCTCCTTCCAGAATCTTCGGAGCCTGAGGATCGATAGAAACGCGAATTGCCTCAAGTACGTTCTCATTCTGAAATTCCACGTATACCCGCGGGCTTCCCGCGGCCAGTCTCGCTCCCAGCAGCATCAAAACATCAGACCCGTCTGCCAAACCCTCGAGAACCCTCACACGATACGGAAGCCCGTCTCTCAAGGAACCTGCCGTTGTGGTAATAAAGCCGTCGATCCCCTTGCGCAGAAAACCCACACACCCGTCCAGGTCCCAGTTCTTATACGCCTCCAGCGCTCTTCGTCTTTGGGGATCATCGAAATGAAGATTTACTTTGTCCTGAAACAGTTCTCGGCCAAGATACGCATTGTTCTCAATTTCCCAGCCTGTAAGAAGTGATCGGATCTCCGCCCTTTTCTCCTTCTCCCATGTTTCGGTCATCTCCCAGACGGCATCGATGTATTTTACTGTTTCAAGTCCAAATACCTTCGCGTGGTATGCCCTTGAGACGATGAACTTCCACAGCCGCTTGGGGAGCTGATCAATCCGCCCAGCAAGGGTTCTGGTCCAGTAGATTTCCATTTTTTTGCCGGGTACATGAAACAACATTATCTACTTCCTTTCTTAAATCTTCATCAGCTCAGATGCGTAAACGCTCCTATGCGATTTTAAGAACTCCTCTGCCTGTATTCTTTCTTCGATCAGGGCGAACTCTTCTATGTCGATCTCTCCCTGAAGGAATCTCCTCAGCCATAGAAGGATTCTGTCGTTCCCTTCGAGTTCCTCCCGGTAATATTCAAGGTTTTGGTAATTGTGTCCGTAATCATGAAAAAGCGTCCCTTTGTCATCCAGAAAATAGGCGGTATACCCCATATCGCTGAAATCCCTGTCGAGGGAAAGTCGGTCAATCCGGGCCTGAGGGAACCCATCAGTCGGCTGATTGGCCGTCCTGTCAAGAACGGCAGGACGGCAGGAGGACAGTTCCGTTTTGACGCACACAAGATCGTTTCTTTTGAACGGCACGGGTATGTCAATCCACATACCCTCAAACGCCATGGCAACCGGCATATCTGCATCATCAACCGTAAAATAAAAGTCACGAAGGAGTGTTCCCTCTCTGTCAAATTCGAAAACGATCTCCCCCGGGACATCCTGATGGGAGCCGATATACTTCTTCGTGATACGCAACCTTGTAATATCATCGAAGCAATCATTCGCTTTTTCTTCTTTCACCGCATTGTCATAGCAGTCGCCATAAGAGGAATACACACAGTCGTCTTTCTCATATGCCGGTTCCGCGCCGCCGTAGAACTCCCGTTTATAGAGAGTTTCCCGGAACCAGACCGCAGGTAAAGACTCATCATAAAACTCACTGATTTTATTCCTCAGCAGGGAAGTATAGGAGCGGATAAACTCATGGGCGCTTTCAAACCTGTCCATGTTAAGGCGCTTTTCCATAACCATATCCTGCATGGTTTCCGTGATCTCGTTCCAGGCGGTGAATCGTTCGTCCATGGTATGCCTTTCACACTGCCAGACAAGGAACGCCGATTCCACGGTATTGAATGTATGCCCCATTTTCCGATTATACTCGGCTATGTCCTTCGAATTGATCCAGTCGTAAATATCCATCAGAATCACACATCTCTTTCCCTTTCACACAGGCACAGACAGCAGAAAATTCCTATTCTGCAAATTGTCTCTCCCTTCAGGCGCAAAATCCGATTCGTACCTTTTCCCGCCTGCACACCGGCATCTCAAGATCCTCCGGCAAAATAGTCTCAATGTCCTCTTTTCGGACATCCTCATAATCCATTCGAATCAATCTGCCTGCCTGTGCCATTTTTGCTTTTTCTATCAGGTTCCGGGCGTACCGTCCATTTCCGAAATCATCTTCCTCCTTCGCCAGATCGAAAATCCTCCCGAGCTTGTCAAGCGCTTCCTCCGTCAGCCGGAAACCCATGTCCCTGGCGATCAGTCCGGAAATCTCGCAAAGCTCCTGCGTACTGTAATCCGGAAATGGAACAGAAAATGCGATCCTTGACCTGAGGCCGGGATTCTTATTCAGAAATCCTTCCATTTTGTCCGGATAACCGGCAAAGATCACGACGACATTCTCTCTGTGATTTTCCATCTCCTGTACGATGGCATTGATCGCCTCGTCTCCGTAAGAGCCGTCCCGGTCATCGACAAGGGCATATGCCTCATCGATAAACAGAACACTGCCCTCGGCCCGATTAAACCATTTCTTTATAAGAGGCGCTGTCCAGCCAACATACTTCCCGACAAGATCCCCGCGTCCCACCTCAATCAGGTCCCCTCTGGACAGGATACCGTTTTCCTTCATAATTTCGGCAAACAGCCTTGCGCATGTAGTCTTGGCCGTTCCCGGGTTCCCGGTAAAAATCATGTGCATGGAAACCCTTCCCTGCTTCATCCCCTTATCGGCAAAGATTTTCTGCGCCTTGTAATATTCGATTGACTCAAGGATCACCCTCTTAGCTTCTGTCAGACCCGTCATTTCCATCAGCTGCTGATAGGCGCTCCCCTTCGGGGATTTGTCCATCAGCTCTGTCCGAACGGAATGGATGTCCCGGTAAGCCGGATAGAAATTGTTTTTCAGCTGATTCTCATACCAGCTGTCGAAAATTCCCTGCAGTTCATCGGAGCGGTAGCCCTCGCCCGGCTCGATTGCTGCAAAGAGCTTTCTGTTTGTCCGAAGGTGGGCATCAGCCGCAAGAATCCTCAAATAATCTTCGGCTTCCCTTCCGTACGCGAGATCCTCAGAGATCTCAATCAGAGAAAGTCCCGGCAGGCTTTCATAAAACATTTCCTTATTCTTCGTGCATTCGCGTCCCAGGCACAAGACAGTGAGCACCTGGTTCCTGTACTTTTTTATAACCCGGCTTACGTTCTCAACAGTTTCCCTGTTCACGGAGGCTTTGTCATCCTCATATTCATCCCCGAGGGTGAAATCCAGAACCGCGGTTCCTCCGACGTTGCTCTTATACAAGCCATCGAGCGCATTGACAGAATTGTTCTCAAGAGAATCAATGGTAAGAGTGCAAAATCTCCTGTTGCGGATTCGGCCGTTCCCATACAGCGCCGTCAGCAGAATATCAATCGTCTTCTCCCTGGTATCCTCATCATCCGTCATAAGCAGATAATGAACCGGATGTCCCAACACCGTTACCTTTTTGCTTCGAGCATAAATCCGGTCAAGTTCCCCAGTGAGATTTTTCCTGACAAGCAGACGGTCGGCCTTTGCGTAGATGCTCTTACGGTCTTCGGGAGAAATGATTCCTTCCAGATAATCAAAAATCTGGGAAATCCTCCAGTCAATCCTGTCCAGCCCAAATCTGTGAAGAACCGAATCATCATCCGTGACAAGACCATTCCGTTTGGCATTCCTGAGCATATTCTGCAGGCGGTCAAAGGTAATCTCGTCGATGATCTCATCTTCCAGATCTACGCAAAGAGAGGTAGTAAACAGTCCTGCTTCTCTGCTGACATCCATCGGTTCGCTTGTGATAACTCCCAGGCAGATTGGGTTGTTAGAAATATCCTCAACAAAAATGTACTTGCTCTTTTCTAACTTCATATTGTAATCGTAGGCGTTTCTGCCAAGCAGCAGGGCACGCTCTTTGAGCGTTCTCCTGTCACTGTTTTCTTCCATCCAACTTTGATCCCTGCAAAACCCTTCAACTCTAAAAAACTGCATACAAAACACCTCAACTTCTACTTGTCATAAACACACTTATAATGATTGCTGTAATCTCTTTTCACAGAAACAGCTCCGCCGTTCTGGAATATCTCCATAACCGTCTCAATCTGCTCCTGCGTGACATAAGGACTGCAGTAAATGACCGCTGTTCCATCTCTCCTGATAACGACACGCCCTCTCGGGTAATAATTGAAAGGTTTCCCACTTCCGATTCCGCGTACCGCCTTCCATAATTTCTCATGGTTGTAGGAATCTCCTGCTTTGGAAACGGCCTCCTGATAGAGATTCGGATCGAAAAGATATGCGCAGACCTCATTTTCAATTACCCAAAACACCCCTTGTGCACCCATCTGTGCTCATCCTTTCAGTCAAAGAGTATACACAGGAGTATGGGGCTTTTCTGGTACATCGATTGAAGCTGTATTCGCCGCCTTCTTAAATGCATCCTTCATCAGCCTGTACACATACATATTAGGAGAATAGATATTTGACTCCAGAATCTCCCTTTCTGTACCATAAAAATGTCCCCTGACTGCCGCAGCTATCGCCGCGCTCCTGGATATCCCACATTCACACTGGCAGATGATCTCATCAACACTGTTCCATACACCGTAGACGAATTTTGCTGTGTGCAAAGCCATCTTCTCCGAAAAAGAAGAGAACCAGATTCTGATAATTCCGCTTCTTCAGGGAACATGTCATCAAAACAAAGATATAATAATCTGTCAGGCTTATTATGCAAATATGCCCGTTTCTCATCTGGTCCGCGCACACTGATCAGCGCTGTCTTATCAAATGGCTTTCTGGCTCTTTTAGACACGGCTTTTGAATCATACACCGTAATTTTTACTTCAGAGCCAGTCATCATACGTCTCCTCTCAGATCATCAAACAGTTTCAGAACCTCTGACCACGTCATGTCGTCATGGCAGAAACCTTTGTTCCAAACAGCAGAAGCCAGATTCTCATCACCTCCAAGCCGTCTGCTGATTGTAAGAAGAATTTCTCTCTCCTCGCACAATGCTCCAGGTATGGCTCTTTTTAAACGGTACAGCGGAGACAGCAGCGGAACATAACGTCCTTCCGCCGTATAATAAAAATCTTTGTGCTTCAGCGCCCGAATGCGCCAGCGGTCCGTGCCAGGAACACGAAACAGGATGTTCGGGAGACAGCAGTCATACTGGCGGGCGGATTCGAGAATCACTGCGAAAAACCCCGGCCCAAAAGGAGCACAGTCAACTTTCACAATATCCCCTGTGTGAAACGGGGTTTCCAGGGACAGATCCAGACTGCCGCAGGAATACCGGCGGTTCACAGGGAAATAATCCTGAAGATACGGGATGCCGCACGAGTCCGGATCATCAGAAATCCTCCGGGGCTCCATCTTTTCAAACCAGCAGATTTTCCCATCCACCAGATAATATTGGTATGTCTCGACATAATACGGCCCATACGCGCTGTCAAAGGTTTCCCACAGTTCCACCTCGTACCACTCATTTTCGGTCCCTGTAAGGAAATTCTCCGATGATTCCGAAACCGTTACAGAAGAATCTTCTGAGCTTGCTTCCTTCTCGTAGTTACCCTGAGCGTCGATATATGCTTCGATTTGTTTCAGATTCCAAAACGCCCCGACGGCAAATCTCTTTTCCAAATATACATCTGTATCATACCAGCAGTTAAACAGATACAGCATTCTGCCCTTTTTGCCTTCTTCCAGCGCCTTTCCCAATGCGGTTTCACAGTCCTGAACCAACGCAGAATAGGATCTCTCCTGGACGTACTCCAAAGAAGCATAGAGAACGTCTGAATCAAATTTTCCCTCATCGATTTCCCTTATACATACATCATAAAAATCATACAGAACATTCTCATAGGATTGAAGATATTTCAAAAGTCTTATCTTTCTTTCAACAGGTAACGGTGCTTCACAGATCACCTCTGCGATCAACGGGCTGCCGGAGTCATATCTTTCGCAAAGGTATGATCTCATCTCATCGCAAAACCCACATTCCGTCAAAATGTCCGGTAAAGAAACTCCGGTAAAATCTGACTTCTCTCCGGCAAAAGGTCTCGATTTCTCTAAGCTGCCGATATCATACGCCTTTTCTTCCGGCAGATGCAGGAGGCAGATCCTTTTTCTCATGGAAAGAAGAAGTAGCATATGGATCCACGTATCACACCCTTTTCCATCCCAGATAGCTAAAGCATAATCAGCGCTTCTCATCATTTCCAGTTCTTTTGAGGCAAGGATGCGATCGCCATGTTTGGGACATACGGCAGAAACAAATGTACCCTCCCTGCCTATGAGATTATTTCCGGTTGATTCCCCCGTTACACAGACTCTGACATTCTGGTATGACAATGACTGAAGGTATTTCTGGACTTCCTTTTCTGTTCCATAGCAGTCCCCGATCAGGATTTCGTCATTGCGAGCCATGATCTCATCTAGTTTCCTCTTCTCAAGATCCCCCAACTTCTGTTTCGCATGGGAACCGCATACAAATACTCTCATTCAGGACCACCTCCGTTGGCATTTGTGGTGCAAAATTTGATTTGCGGTTGCTTTCTGTAATAGAGAGTATGCCATACGTGATGGGGCAATTTTGACACATAAAAAGTGCCCGGGGGTTCCCAGGCACTTCCATTCTTGATTAAGTTGAGTCGGCAAACGCTATTGCCGGAATCCAGCGATCACACACTCTTTCATATAGGTTATGCCGACTGGATTTGCGGTCTAGCCATAAAACAGTAAAAAGATTTCATTTCCGGAATCAAATTCAAAAGCATGAACAAGTCTCTTACATCATTGCATATTCATCGAAATCATAATCTAAATAAAGCAGTCCCAGTGTACCACCTTAAACCAATAGTTGCCCGATTCTCAATTTGGATACTTTGGAAAATCGAATCCCTTCAAAATCCAAGCAAAGACAGAAGAATATCAACCATGCACATTTATACTCAGAGCGGAACGGGTCCTTTATATGCACTTATAAAAGTGAAATATTCTACCTTCCCAAGTTTCTCTGACCACCTTCTGTCGAACATTCATCAAATGTCTGCCAAGCCAGTTCTCATCTTCCTCGTCTACCCAGATCCTGTCATATCTATTTTCCACAAATCAATTGCTCATCATCTGCCGCAATGAGCATATTTTTAATGCTTTGATCCCGCATTTTTCAATAAAAGATCATACATAATACCCTTTTTGACCTTCTCCCAATCTTCACGCAACGTAACTTTTCGGTCCAAAGAACGAACATCCTGTCAAGTCGTGGCGACACAGCAGATAAGCCTATGGCGGACATCCCAACTTTTAGCCGACTGATAAGCTGCTTCCGCACTAGGAAATGTCATACCATCATAAGAAATCCTGCAAGGATAGCAGTTGTGTAAAAATTCATATTTATCGCGAAAAGATTGAATTGGGACGCCATTGCTCACCGATTACGATCTCCTATCTAAGATTGAACAAATGGCCGTAAACCCATAATGCACGATCCATTGTGCGGATCTGAGCGATGTCAGTTCCCTCATCTTCACGATATAACGTTCTCCCTAAAGGCACAATCGTCGATTTCATAAGGGAAATATACTCATCCATTAATGACACATAAGCTTCATAGTCAGATGCGGCAGGAGCCACATAGGAAACACAATCACCTGGCTGTTTCTCCAAAACAATAGCCTCAAGAGCTATATGTACAAAGCGATCGTAGATTGGTACTCCTCCACGCGTCAGAAAATGCAACAGCGTAATCAAGTACACCAACCCGATACCGCCATAGACATCCTTCCTCTTTATTTCATCTTCATAATGCTGTGTGAAGAACTTCTCTACTCCCTCAGACTCATAATTTTCAAACGGTTTTATATCGCCTTTTGCACTGACAATATCTCTGCATATCTTTTCCAGATTGATTTTCCTGCCAAAACCGCCTAGAACCATTCCTGTATTTTTAAGATCATTTGGATCCGAACTTCTTACCCACCCATTCGGATTAGTCTGAGACTTGTCGAAGACCAGTTCTTTCTTTTCCTGTGTCTCCAGCATATTGATTTTTCCGATTTTCCATGCCAAAATTTCTTCGACATCGAGGGCATCCTTTATTCCTTCATTAAGAATCGTTTCTATTGTCCTAATTTTTATATCTTCTCCCTGATATGTCTCAACAAATTTGCATGTAGCATTGATTGAAACTGACTTTACTTTGGTTATAGACTTCTCTCCATCAAAAACATCCTTACTAATTTTGATAGTGTTTTTTGTCGTCTTAGCCCCATCGGTTAACCAATAAAACTGTTCCCAACTATTAATAAAATCATCGATTTTCTCACACGTACCTATCTTTCCTGTGTCAGATAGATACTGATACATTTTCATATCTGTTTTCCTCCACTGTAAGTTCTTATAAAATTTGTGTTCCACTTTGATTCTTAGAATGCCAAGATACTTCCTTGTAAAAGCTGAGCTGATCACCAGTCAAGATAATCACAAAAAGCAAAAATGTATGGTTCCAATGTAATTGTGCTATCCATCCCACTCTTGTCGGCCTACAACAGATCACGATGTCAGATTCTGAACAGTCTCTTCTCAATAAAAGCGGTCACCATCCGTCAGTCTAGAAATCATAACCTGAAAAAATCATCACCAATGTTTCCTTTGCCCAACTTACTTCTCGAATTCGCAGCCATAATAATAGCCTGGCCATGTGTCATCTCAGAATAGAGTAACAAAGGAATCGGTATCTGTGTACTGTATGGTCTCAAGAAAAGGTATCTATCTTGTTGTGTTACCTTCCTTTCCAGTTTTATTTAATTTACTCTCTAAATATCAATCCATTGCTATAAAATCTTGTGTCTAAAGACATGCGATCAACTATTGCCGTCTCAGCAACGATTAGTCTTTAAACATTAAGTCAGAACCTCATACATTTAAACAGCTAATAGATATTTCCTCCGCCAATCATCAGCAACTCACTGCCCACTGCAACTACTCTGCAGAAAGACTATGCAGTGCGTTTTGCAAACTCAGCAATATAATCAGGTCATACTTTGCCTTCTGAGATAACCTCAACTTTGAAAGCGTCTAAGCCAGTCACCATACTTGAAATAGGCGCTAAACAGAACATAGCACATTTCGCCAGCAAATGCAAGCACTTTTTTAACAAATTTGAGTTGCCTCCCCATCCCGCAAATTCATCTCATATGAACTTGGGAAATTAAGATCCGGTTATCAATCGTAATAGTTTCAATTGTTTAACCGATTCGAATTTATAAGGATGCTCTGTAAAGAATCATAATTGAGAGCATCACAATTTGTTCAATGACCAGCCATGGATATGCGGAACTTCAACAAGTTTCCAATTCCACCGGCTCATCCAGTGATTTATTAATTAACTAAGGGATCATATCCATGTCATTTCGTTTACTCGGAACGAAAGTATGCTACATTACATCTACATATTAGCTCAAATTGGAACTGCTGGTTAATGCTTCTTTTTCATTGAAATTATAAATAAACTGTACAAGTAAATTCATCAAATGATTGTCTGAAAACGTAGAGCCTATCTGAAGAATATCTATCTTAAAATTTTTATCTAAGAACAGCGATCATAAGTATCTAGATATCGTCAACAGCTGCAACCTGCAACAGGCAGATATCGTAGCATTCAGTCCGAGAAAACCAACGTTCTTACCAGACCCGAGAGAGCGAAACGCAGGATGATCGGCCAGAGACACTTCCACATGGCAAAAATCAACAGCCTGCCATCTTTTCATAAGCCGATTTGAACAGGTTCATCATATCCTCTCTCAGGTAATCAGGTTCCAGAACCTCTACCTCACGGGCATAGGACTTTGCAAACTCCATCATGGCTCTGTCATTTGTTTTTACCGTGCAAATATAACTGGTGGAATCATCCTCACTCGATTTCTTCAGATTCTTGCCGGATTCAGGAATTTCCACTTTTACTTTTTGAATTCTGATATTCTCTTTTCCAAAATAATCGATGGCATCAGAAATATCTCCATCCAGTCCTTTCTCCATCTTAAATTTTGCCGTAATGGCCCTGCCAGGGCTAAGTGAGCTGTTTTGACTGGCATAATCCAGTATGTTTCCCCACTCTTTTTTGAAAGTCTGAAGGGACATTTGTTTTGCTAGTTTCTTTTCGTTTTCGCTTAATTCTTCGTTTTCCGTAATCGTAAGATTACGGAGGCGGTCAATCCTGAACGTATCTAAAAACCTGGTTCCACGCTCCGAATCTTCGATCATTTTCTCTATGTCCCTGATAAAATCACTTGTTGATTCCTTTCTGCTCCCGCAGATAAGACCAACAAGATAAAAATCGTTGTTCTTTTCGGCGATCCCAAGTGGAAACACTTTCCACATTCTTTCATCCACATGAAGCTTCATGTCCTCCTCATAGGATGCATACTGGAACTCAACAACCTTTTTCGATTCAATTGCGACATTCAACTGATCAAGATGCCAAAAAAGTTCACCGTAATCCTTTGCTGACTCCTTGTCCTCCCTGATGTAATACTTCATATTATGCCGGACTGAAAATGGCCCTAAAGATTCAATTTTTTCTACAAGGTCTTTCTTATGCCGGTATGATATATGTTTCGAAAAAATAACATTATAAATCAACACTCGGATTTCGCTTTTCTCAAACATATGACTGTAATAGAAGTCAGTATAAACAGCGCCTTCATCATCTTCGTCAATTGACAGGTCTTCCCCATTCCTCTTTTTTACGCGGTACTGAATACGTTCCTCGTCATCATAGAGCATCAGATTCTTCAGATTGCGGCTCAGTGTTTTCCGATCTATCTTCATTCCCCAATCCGATTCGAGTTTTTCAGCTATTTCTCTTTGCGTAAAAGTATGGTCTTCATCTGTATACTTTTTTAGAACTTCAATGATGCAGGGAATAATCATCTTCTTTGGCATTTCTGTATTCATACATATAACTCCCGCTTTGTACGTCAACCTGTCTCGTCTCTTCCTAATCTCATTCTTATGGTAACAGATTTAACGGGGCTTTTTTACCCCATCCCATTCTTCTAACCATGCAGCCATCTCTGCTCCGAAGGAAGTTCCTCCTGTTTTGCTGTAGAGTGCCGGAAACTCCCATGACAATCTTTGCCGATGGAATGCTGTATTATGCCAATCATACTCTTATCTCATTGCTACGCTAACTCTATTTCCTAAAACGTTTTCTATGTTTTTTGTTTCCACTTCATTTTTTATTGTATTGTTGCTGTTACATGCTTTTCCTGTTGATTTTGTCTTACGTTTATTCAAATTACAACTTTATTTTCACAGGCCGTGGCCTGCTCTCCTGTGAAATTCGTTGTCCCTGTCACAAGGTTTCCGTCTGCCCGAAATGTTGTCCAGCATAGAATACAGGCCTTTCAAATGCCCCACCAGTTTTCCGTCTTGTAAATAGGCATTTTAGTGGAATTGTGGACCTGCTGAATAATGTTCTACTCGATCTTCGCATGGGGCTGGGTACATGCAGTCTTCGGTGGTGTAACCTTATTTGCCTACTCTTAGGTTTAATAACATTTTATCTTCCTATGTGCTCTGGACATATACTTTAGCTCTGCTGGCTTTTTACGATAAGTATCGACGCTTCACCAGGCAGATAATTGGATTATAGAGTCTTTATTAACACTAAAGTTCTGCTTTGTCATAAACACATCAAAAATTCCTCGCTTCTATATTAATAAGCGAACTATTACTGTCTATGCAACCTTTGGTATATCTCCATCCTTATCCATTCATCCATATTTTGAAAATATTGTACACGCACTTTATTGTGACATAATTTTATTAACAACCGGTACCACATAAGACCACCAGAGTCCGCTTTCCTCTTTCGCTTTAAGTGCCAACAGGTACTGGGCAGTTTCCGGATTCCACCGCTTTCCGGAGCGATTGATCCTTTCCGGCAGGATTTTTTTATCTGAGGTTTCAATACACTGCTGTCCTATGAAAACTCCATTGGACAGACAGGATGGATAGTCCATGAATTCCTTGTTATCATCGATGTAAGCGTAAAGATTTACTATGCCCTGGGGAACCTGAAGTTCTCTATAAACCTCTAATTCTCTAAGCACATCATCCGTACACCCTTCTTTCAGCAGATCGCATATCCGGTCCGACCATTTCTCAGCATTCTTTGCATCATTGTTAAAAACATAAGCCGCAAATCTTGATGTATTCTCACGCAGGCAGGCATAGTCCAGGATCAGCCGCGCATCTGAAAAAAGTTCCTCCCTGATATCCTTGATCCAGTCTGACCCATCGCTGATAAGTACTGTTTCTTTATACCGCCCATAGCCATTTCGAAGAGTGAGGGAGAAAATAAGTTTTTTGAACTCAGAGGCATCCCCCATGGAACTGATCCACTCGGATTTTAAAATTTCATGATGGTACTCCCCGTCTGCGCTCGAGTTACTTCGCATATGATCGCTGGAAAAAGCATATCCGTATTTCACTTCCCTGCAGGCAGATCCCTCTTTGTCTCGATTCCTTGTGATGACCGGGGCACTTCCCACCTTCAGGTACAGCACTCCCTCTTTATCCGCAGGGAAGGAAAGAGCTCCGCTTTCAAGAAACTGCATGTTTTCCTCAGCAGCCTTTAGATCCTCCTCGAGCACGATCTTTCCGATAAAATTTGTTACATGCCTTACGGTATCATCGCCGATCCTGCAGCCGTAAATCCTTGCAAGGATCTCTTCCGTTTCCTCATAAGAGCCGCAGACTGCCCCATAATACGCCACATCCAGCATCATGGAAACCGTCATCTTAAAAGGAATCCTGTCAGTCTGCAAAGCGTCATCCAGTGGAATAACCGTTGCTTCCCCGGTTAAATCGAGCAGTCTTTGCCTGCTTTTATCATCCACCGGACGCAGCACATAGCGTGAAAACGATATTTTCCCGCCCGCTGTCAGAATGCTTCGTTCCATTTTCTTATGGGTTCGTAAGATCACTCCCTTCTGTCTGCATTCGCTTTTTTTCGCCTGATCAGCTCCGTTTCATCATAATTCGTCAGGTAGGCAGAAAGCATATCTGTACACACCTTACCCGTACGTAACCGCAGGTCACTTAAACTTTTCTCCATCTGTGAAACGCTTAGGAACTTATCCGGATCTTTTGTTCCTTCCTCCAGCTCGGCAATGAACTGGTCAATATAATGGCCAATCTCCAGTTTCGCCTGTGAGCCAATGCGCTCAGCGGCTGTCTCTTCCATAACCGGTTCTCCTCCCTGTGTTTTTCCCAGTATACCACTGCTTTCTCAGATATGCCACCATTTTCTATCTGTCCATTTCCACAGTGTCCCTCTTGTTTTTTGCATGTCTGCAGAATACGGGTGACATTGATTGGACGGCGG
>CAZXSN010000012.1:0-59393 GCA_964643295.1 uncultured Lachnospiraceae bacterium | reverse complement strand
GTGCCCAGACTGCCGGACCGCTTAACGAGAGTGGGACGCTTCAAACGCTATTAACGAAGTTTCGGAAGCGCAGTTTTCGTGCGCCGCAGAAACAAAAAAATGACGGCAGTACCTCATTGTCAGGTTTCTGCCGTCTTGTGCCGATGGGTGTTACAGGTCTTTTTCTGCTTAAGGGAGGAGATCTGCAAAAAGGAGCTCTGCCATTCGTTTTGCGAGGAAGGCTCCTGATCCTGTCGGCATCAGAAAGGAAGATTCTTTGAAAACCAATACGCTGGACATGACAAAAGGGAATCCGGGCCGCCTGATTTTGCGCTTCGCGGTTCCCTTATTTATTGGCAACATTTTTCAGCAGCTTTATAACACCGTGGATGCCATGGTTGTCGGACGCTTTGTAGGCATACAGGCGCTGGCGGGGGTCGGAGCCAGTGCGTCCAGTTACTCTCTGATTATCTCTCTGGTGAACGGGTTCGCAACCGGCGCGTCGGTGGTGATTGCCCAGGTGTTTGGCAGCGGCAGTACTGAGAAAGTCCGCCAGGCTTACATCACGACCTGGAAAATCCTTGCGGTCTGCGGGGCGGCCTTTACCCTGATCGGTCTTTTGTGCTGCGGATTTTTGCTGCGGCTGTTAGGCACCCCGGAAGATGTGTACGCGGATGCGCACGTGTATATGCTGGTGATGTGTGCGGGAGTGCTTGCGACCTGCCTGTATAACGGGATCGCTTCGTTTCTGCGTTCCGTGGGAGATTCCAGGACGCCTTTAAACGCCCTGATCCTTTCCAGCGTTGTCAATATCGTATTGGATCTGGCGTTTGTGCTCTTCCTCGGCATGGGGGTAGCCGGGGTGGCGGTTGCTACGCTGCTTGCCCAGCTGTTATCCGGGCTGTACTGTCTGGCGGTGGTGCATAAGAACATGCCGCAGATGAAATTTTCCCTGCGGGAATTTAAGATGGATCCCTCAACAGCCCGGGAGATGGTGCGAATCGGTGTGCCGTCGGCATTTTCCACGGTGGTGGTCACCGCCTCGACGATGTTTATCCAGGCGGCGGTCAACCGCTATGGATCACTGGTGGTCGGCGCCTATACTGTGGATTTGAAAGTGGAAAATATCTGCATGTGTCTGGCCTATTCGATCGGCATGGCAACCGGGATTTTCTGCGGACAAAACGCGGGAGCAAAAGACAGGGAGCGCACGGTTTTGGGCCTGCACACGGGGATTGTGATCGCCGTCATTTACAGTACCCTGATGGGGATCCTGATGTGGGTCTTTGCCGGACCGCTCATTCGAATTTTCTCGGAAGATGAGGAAGTTCTTGCAATCGGACTGCCCGTGGTAAGAATCACGGCGGTCTTTTCTCCGGTGCTGGGGGTGCTTTTTGTCTTTCAGCATTTCCTGCGCAACGTTTCGGATGTGAAGCCGACTGTGGTCATGAGTTTTGCGGAAATTTTCTCCCGCGGCATTCTGCCCTTTGTGCTTTCTAAGTGGTATGGCTATTACGGAATCTGGTGGGCAACTCCGATCGGCTGGATGCTCTCTTTGCTGATTGGCGTTGTGCGGTACCGTTCCGGGAAATGGAAAGAGCGCTCAGGGCTGTTGTAAAGAGTTTCCGACGAAAGCGGTTCCTGTAGTGCGGAAGGGTTTTCTGCGGACGCTTCCTTAAGGAAGAGCTTTGATTTTCAGAACACCGATCCGCAAATTTTCCCTGTCAGGGGAAATCAGACCGATGTAAGGACAGGACTCATACCGGGCTTTTCTCGGCATACCGAGAGGATATGTCCGCTTGAAAAACGTTTCTGGAAGACAAGCACAGCCGGATCGGAACAGAAAACCGTGCGGAACCCTGAAAGGCTGTTCTCACTTTCTTCTTCGGGTTTCAGTTCAATGGGACAGGACCAAATCCCTGATGCAGGAAGGAAATCGTCCTCTTTAAAGGAGATATCCGTTTCAGGGAGGAAGGAAAAGGAGATTTCCTTTACTGGAACGTCCATGCCGGTGCCGGTCATTTTCACATAAGCTTCCTTGAGAGTCCAGAAGCGAAAGAACCATTCCCGGCGCTTCTCAGTCGCTGCGCCCACGCGGGCAAGGAAGATTTCCTCCTCTTCGGATAAGATGCGCTTTTCCAGGATTTCCGCGAAATAACCGGGCAGTTCCACATCCACCCCTACCGGGTAGGGAGCGAAGGCGCAGGCGGCAAGCCGGTCGCAGTGGCTGATATTAAAGGAAATGTCCGGATAGTTTTTCAGGAACGGTTTTCCGGTATCTGTCACGCCAAGCTCCTCTTCAAGTGCAGAGGAAGACAGGGTGATTCCATAAAGGTTTTGCAGTCCGTAACGTAAAAGAGAACGCCCCAGGGCATGCTCCTGCGCACGGATCTGCGGCGGGGAATCAGTTAGCGGCGTATAGGACTGGCAGTAGATTGTAGTGATCATGGCGATGTTTTGGATGTTCTCCTTTTAAGAATGCTCTTTCATTTTTTGTCTGTATTTCCGCCTTTGTGTAAGTGTTAAGAAAAAAGCATGGTTTCCTGTAACCTTCTATGCGGGATTCTTAAGGGAAGCGGAAATTTCTTTTATTCTATAACGGCGGGAAGGAAACGTCAATACCGGGATTTTTTGCTGTTGGTATCGTTTGCTGGAACGCGTTGGATTTTCCATCGTGTTTTTGCCGCTTTGCTTTAAACAGGAAAAAAAAGTACCTCCGCAGCGTTGCCTGCGGGCATTTTTATCAGTGTCGCAGGAGATGAAGTATGATTCTGGAAAAAGAAGATGTCTCTCTCTATTATGAAGTGCGCGGGGAAGGGGAGGGACTGTTTTTGATTCACGGGGTAGTGGTGGATGCCGGTCTGTACAGCCATACGGCGGAAATCCTCTCCCGTTTTTACCGGGTGGTCACGTTTGACCGCCGGGGAAATTCGCGCAGCGTCTGCAAAGGGGAACGGATCTTTGACATAGACAAGCAGATCGAAGATATCCGGGATCTGATGGACGCGCTGGGGATGGAACAGGCTTACTTTGTCGGAGCCAGCGGCGGGGCGGTGATCGGAGAGTATTTCCTGCAGAGGTATCCGCAGCGGGTGAAGCACTTAATCATGTACGAACCGGCCATGCTGGGGATTATGCAGGATCAGGAAGAGGTCGCGCAGTGGGTAAATCAGATGAAAGACCTGATTGCCAGGCGTAAATACAATACCGCGATCCTGAAGTTTTCACAGCACATCGCCTCATATGATACCCGCGGACCCAAAAAGGATCCGGCGGTCTCCATGCGGGAGATGGGCAATTTCGAGTACATGCTGACACAGGAGTTTCCCGCACTGATCTCCTACCAGCCGGATCTGGAAAAGATGCTGGCTTTGTCTGATAGGGTCTCGCTTGCCGCCGGAGAAAAAAGCGGAGAGACCGCTTATGCCAACGCTGCCAGACTGCTGGCGCAAAAGCTGGGTAAAAAGGAGCTTTATTATCCGGGATATCACAATCTCCCCTTTGACCTGCCAAGGGAGTTTGCGGTCTGTGTGCTGGGGACGCTGCTTCTTGACGCGAAGGAGACGAACTCATAAGGGAACGCCTGATCAGGCAGGATGCCGACTGCCGCGTTTATTACCTTTCAAAGAAAGCGATGATCTCCTTTTTTTCCCGCAGCATTTTAAACGATTCGATGTCCAAAGATGCGTCGTAAAAAATGTGTTTGAGGCGTATCAGGAGCGGGGCGTCCTGCGGGCGAAAAGCCCCGGCGATTACCGTGCGGATCTTGTGGGTATTCCAGATGATGCGGTGGTCGAAAGTCATGACGGACAGTCTGGTTTCCTTTGCCGGGACAAGCGAGTGCATGAAGACAAGCCCCGGTCGGACGGCAAACGTGGAGACTGATTCCCGGCGCAGAAGGTCAGAGACATACTCCTGCCCGACGATGCCTTCTTTTAAGAAATCCCCGCACAGTGTCTCAATCACGTCAAAGCGGCTGATCGGGGGTTCTTTTTCATGCCAGCAGGCGCCTGTAAGCAGGTCTTTCAGGAAATCCCGGGGAGCGGGAAAAAGTCTGCGTATTTTCGCATCTTTCAGACAGGCGGAGATTGCCAGACAGTCTTTCGTGGGCAGATAAGGGTCTATGCGGAGCAGTTCCGTGGAGGGACTGTCGGTGATCCTTTTTTTCACGGTGCTGAGAATCAGGTCAGTATCGCGAAAGTCGTAGGTATTTTTGGAATTGACCGGCAGCAGGGCGGTCACGGTCAGATAGTTTCCAAACGCGCCCAGTACTCTGCGTTTTAACGCCCAGGCGGCGGGCATGTTCAGATGACAGCAGATGACCGTTTTCAGTTTGTTCTCCGGATGCAGCTGCGTGTAAGATTCCAGTGCGCCTGAAATACAGTGGGCCAGATAGAGAAGTTCGGTTTCGGTTACGTAGGAACCTAAATATGCAAGGGCCAGATCCTGAAAAAGATCAGCGATCTCGTATTCGGTCAGCAGCTGTTCCTTGTCAATGTCGTGGTTTCCCTGCGCATTGAAAATCCTCCCGGGAATCTGCAGATACTGCAGGTAGGAAAGCAGCGTGAGAGTAAAATCTTCATCGCTGCGAAAATCAAGACCGAAGGTTCCTTTAATCTTTTTAAGATAGGCATCGGCGAGTTCCTGTGTGAGAGGAGGAAAGGAAGCGGGCGTTTCATTGACGGCTGCTTCTTCTTTTCGGCTTTTAGGACAAGACTGCGTTTCGTTTTCTCCGCAGGCTGCTTTTCGATACATGCTTTCCGGAAGACACCCGGAGAGAATGCGCTCGTAGATATCCTCTCTCTCCTGGGGCGCAAAGCTGCAGTGAAGCTTTTCTTCCAGGGCGAGGAAGAGTTCATCCGTGGCCTGGGAGACTGCCGGATTTTTGCGCTCGGGCAGTTCCTCTTCCGGAAGCGGATGACCGGAGGTGACCCGGTGGTACATGATGGCGATGGCAAGGTTTAAGGATACCAGACTGGGATCCTCCATAAAGATCCCGTGACGTACCAGATGCAGCGGAAGCTCGTCCATAATCTCATTCAGCAGGTTGGCATCCAGGAAATGGTAGCCGTAGTAAGCGTTGTTTCGTGTCTGATAGTTCCAGTCTTCGCGAAAGAGCCGGTTTAAAATGGACCGTCTCTTTTTTTCGTCCTGTTCAAAGGAGAAGGAATCGTGATCCTGGAGAAAGGTGATCTTCGGGTCAGATAAGACATACTGGATGCGCAGCTGCCGAAGGTCGTGTTCGAGCGTGGTATGGCTGATGAACATCTCATCCTCCAGGTCGTAAAGGTTTAACGGTTTATCCGAGAGGCAGAGACGGAAGGCCAGATAGCGGACGCGCTCTTCGGTAGTGAAAAACGCATAATCCGACTGCGTGACACCCTCCAGGGCTTTTGGATCACTGGCATAATAAAGATATCCTTTGCTGCGTTCCGAGAGAATCTGCGCCTGAAACGGAGCGAGTGCCCGGTTAATCTCGGCGATATCCGTGCGGATCGTGCGCGGAGAGACATTGAGCTGCCTGGCTAAAGCGCTTCCGGTGATATACCCTTCCATGCCCTGCAAAAGGTGCAGGAGTTTTTTCTGTCTTAAGGACAGGTTGAGTGTACTGCTCATGGCGAACCCTCCGCTCAGACTGCTTTTCCTGTAAGCTGCGTGGCTTTAGAGCCTTAATTTTTCCCCTCATGTATGGCTACCATACAGCCAATCATGCGAATTGTCAAGAAAATTTCCTCAAGTTTTCTGCCTTTTTGCGCCTTTTCGGCATGTCTGTTTTCGCGTTCCCCGCCTGCCTTTTCCGGCAGATTTTCGCCTTCCTGCGGCCAGGGTTTTCAGAATTTCCGGAAACACAGATCCTTATATTCTTTTCCGGGAGCAGTTTCCCTGTCAGCCAGTCAAAAAGGACCGGCTTCGGATCTGTTTCCGCTTTAAAGGGGAAAAAGGAAATTTGAAAAAGAAAGCTTATGCGGGTATCATGGAAGTATCTTAAATATTAGGAGGATACGCAGGATGAAGTACGAAAACATCAGGAAAATTGTGCTGGACGCGATTCTGGAGGCAGTGGATATGGGTCTGATCCACGGCACTTCCGGCAACATTGCCTTGCGGGACGACAATGAGGATGTGGTGGCGATTACGCCCAGCGGCATCTCCTACAACGGGATGACTCCGGATCAGATCGCGATTGTGGATCTGAACGGGAAATGGCTGGACGGGCCGTTTAAGCCCTCCTCTGAGGTTCCGATGCACACGGCGGTGCTTCGCGCAAGGAAGGACGTAAAAGCGACTGTCCATACGCACGGAATGTTCGCCACGATCGCGGCCATGAGCCAGTTTGGTGAACTTCAGGCGATCACCCCGCCGCAGGCGGAGTTCGTTCCGGTCAAGATCGTGCCCTTCACGATGCCGGGCAGCGATGAAGTCGCTGACAGAGTAGTGGAAGCGCTGGGTGAGACGGGCAGGGCAGTCCTGATCAGAAACCACGGGATGTTCTGCTGCGGCAAAAACATGAAAGCCGCAATGGCCGCGACCATCTATACTGAGGAGATGGCACAGACCACCTACTACGCGAAGGTGGCGGGCGTGTACGAGCCGATGCCCGAGGAAGCGGTCAGGAAGATGAAGGAACTGATTGCCGCGGATCAGGCGGTGTAAGGAGGAGCATGCATGAGTTTCGAATTCTTTGCAAAAAGTGATATTGTGTTCGGCTGCGGCGCCATCCATAAGCTTCCGGATATTCTGAAAGAGTATCAGGCGAAAAAGGTTATGCTGGTGTATGACGGCGGCGTGAAAGCGGCGGGGATCTCCGATGTCGTGCTGGGTGAGATAAAGAAGGCCGGTGTCGATGTGGTGGTGTTTGACGGCGTGATTCCCAATCCCACGAATGAAGTGGTGGAGAAAGCGGCCAAGATTGCTCAGGATGAGAAGGTGGATGTGTTTGTGGCTGCCGGAGGCGGCAGCAGCATTGATCTTACGAAAGCGGTCAACGTGCTGATGACCAACCCGGGTCCCATCGGAGCCTACGGCGGCATGAACCTCGTAAAAAATCCGGTTCTTCCGCTGATTGCCATTCCGACGACCGCCGGTACCTCCAGCGAGATCACCAATGTGAGTGCGCTGATCGATACCCAGAAAGTGGTCAAATATGTGGTGATCGACAATAAGATCGTGGCTTCCAAGGTGATCGCCGATCCGGAGTTTACGAAGACGATGCCGGTATCCGTGACTGCCGCGACCGGCATGGATGCGATCACGCATGCCGTCGAGAGCTACATCTCCAATATGGCAACGCCTCTGACTGAGTACCATTCTCTGACAGGGTTAAAGATCCTGCATGAGAATTTGCCGAAGGCTGTAAAGAACGGTTCGGATCTGAAAGTCCGGGAGAATATGATGCTGGGCTGCATCATCACCGGTTTTGGTTTCTCCAATGCCAACTTAGGGTTAGTGCATGCGATCGCCCATACGTTAAGCGCTCATTTCCACCTCGCGCATGGAATGGCAAATGCCACGGTGCTTCCGTATGTCATGGCTTTCAATGCAGAGGCTGTTCCGGAGAAGATGGTGGATATGGCGAAGACGATCGGTCTTGCCGTGAGCGGAAACTTAGAGGAGGATAAATTCCTGCTTTCCAAAGAGCTTCTGCGCCTTACGAAGGAACTGGGAATCCAGACGCTTTCCGAGCAGGGAATTCAGGAAAAAGACCTGGATATGCTGGCGGAGGATGTATTGAATGAGCCGGTACTGGGCTTTAACCCGCGTCAGGGTGTGACCAAGGAACAGGTGCTTGAAATCCTGCATCAGGCATTCTAAAGCAAGACAGTTATGCGGCCCCGGGAAGTCGCGCGGATCCGGAAAGATCCATCGATCAGGAAAGGACATCTATACGCTATGGACAGGAACAAGAAATACAGGGTACTTCTCTCAATCGTTGCCATTTCCTTTATCCAGGGGCTGCAGTATTCAGTTTCCCCGGTGCTGGGGCAGATCCAGGAACATTTCCCGGATGTGAATGTGAATCTGGTGCAGATGCTGATAACCGGGCCGGCGCTTCTGGCAATGGTCATCGCCTTGATCTCCGGTGTGCTGGTGGTGAAAATCAGCAAGAAACGGCTGCTGGTATTCGGAAGTCTGGTGGCCGGTGTCACCGGCTTTGTGCCGCTTTTAGCCGACAGCTTTTATCTTTTGTTTGCCTGCCGGATTCTTTACGGAATCGGGCTGGGACTGGCGACGGCGTTAAACACGGCAGTGGTGGCGGAATTCTTTGAGGGAGAAGAGCGCACGTCAGCCATGGGCATTCAGGCGGCCAGCGTGGGCGCAGGCATGGTCGTGACCACAACGCTTGCAGGAATGCTGGGAAGGCACGGGTTTACCTGGGCTTATGCGACGCATCTGATCGGCTTTATCTCCATGATCGTGATCGCTGTGATGCTGCCGGAGACCGGAACCGTAAAGGTGACCGGGAAAGAGAAGATCCGTCTGAATGCGGATGTGTTCAAGATCTCTTTCTTAGGGCTGCTGGAATTTTTGTTTCTGATGAGTTTTACCACGAACATCGCGATGCACTTGAGCGGAAATCTGGCGGCGGATCCTGCGGCAAGCGGAACCTTAACCGGTGTTTTCTCCGCCGCGCAGATCGTCATGGGACTGGTGCTCGGGAAAGTGTCTAAAATTACCGGACGCTTTACTTTGCCGGCGGCGATGGGCAGCTTTGTGCTGGGCGGCATTCTGCTGGTTTTATTCCCCGGCAGCATGGCTCCTTTGCTTGTAGGCGCGGTTCTTTGCGGGTTCTCCCAGGGAATGTTTATTCCCACGGCGATGGTGAACATTTCCAACGCAGTGCCGCCGGTGGCGACAGCGATGGGTTCCGCCTGCTTTACCTGCTTTATGTGCGCCGGACAGCTGCTCTCGCCGACCGTGTTAAACGGCCTGTCCGGAATCTTCTTTGGTGACAGCGCCACGGGCCACGTATATGTAATCGCCACCGTGGGCATGGCCCTGGCTGCGGTTCTGGCTGTTTTGCTCGTCGGAACCCTGAAACAATATCAACAAGAAAAACGGAGGAAGATTTGATGAAAAAGAAACTGGCATTGTGTACGCCGATCCCTGAGAAGCTGATGAGCGTCATCGAAGAACAGTGCGACGTGACGATCTGCGGGGAATTAAAACATGGAAAAGGCAACGTGACGGAAGAGATGACAAGAGAAGAGTGCATGGGCAGTGAACTCGTGGTGCTCGGCGATGAATACGCTGGCGCGGAGACGATTAAGGCCTGGGCTGCTTCCGGGATGAAGTTTATGGGCGTTGCCAAGGGGACACCGGCGACCGTGGATCATGACGCGATTGCTGAGGCAGGTCTGCAGCTTTCCTATACCCCGGGCAGAAACCGTGTTGCGGTAGCGGAATTCACGATTGGACTGATGATTGCCGCCGCAAGACATCTGACCTTAAGCGCGACCGGCCTCTCCAAGGGTGAGCACACAGGCCCCGCGAAGGAGGATATCTACGATGTGCCGGATGTCAAAAATGTGACTTTCGGTCCGCTGGATGAGAATCATCCGTTCACGGATTACGGCATCGGCTTTGAACTGTACGGCAAGAAGCTGGGGATCGCCGGTTACGGCGCGATCGGCCGGGAAGTGGCCGTGAGAGCGAAAGCATTCGGCATGGAGATTTTGGCTTATGATCCGTATATGCCCGCCGAGCGTATCGAGGCGGACGGCGCGAAAGCCGTTGATCTGGATACCATGCTCAGCCAGAGCGATATCGTGAGCATTCACCTTCCGGTTCTGCCCTCCACGAAGGCATCGGTCAACAAGGACTGGTTCTCGAAGATGAAACCCACCGCCTATCTGATCAACACGGCCAGAGCTGCAGTCATCGATCAGAAAGATTTCGTGGAAGCCCTGCAGAACAAAGTGATCGCTGGCGCTGCCATCGATGTGTACTGGGAAGAGCCGGTTCCGGCAAATCATCCGCTTTTAAAGATGCGCAATGTCGTCTGCACACCGCATATGGCGGGTCTGACCACAGACGTGGACGGCTGGTCCGGAACGATGATGGGCGAGGAAGTGATCGCTTACCTGAAAGGCGAGCCGAGAAAGTACATCTGGAAGGTCAGAAAGTAGGAAGAACCCCGGTTTGAAATCGGGGAATCGCAGAAACCCCGGGCAAAAAAGCCCGGGGATAAAACAAAGGGAAAGAGAAAAAATAAAGCCGGAGACTGCGGGAAGAAAGGGATGCAAAGATTCCTCCCCCGATTGTTTCCGGCTTTTTTGTCCTCTTTTAGCGGAAGCTGACGCCCTTAGATCTATCAACCTCATTTGAATAATAGATTACAAAAAGTATTTGACAGAATTAAAAATCTGTGATAGAGTGGGAATATCAGAAAAGAAGCACGGCAACGAAATTTTGAACGAAAGCAGGAGGAAGAAAAATGGCAAGACTGGTAACGCTGACGACCTGCCAGTGGGCAGATCTGGAGTTTGAGGAAACGTGCAGGCTGGCAAAACAGATGGGATATGACGGGCTGGAGATCGCCTGCTGGGGCAAGCATCTGGACGCGAAAAAGGCCGCCACGGATCCGGCGTATGTTCAGTATATCAAGGATACGCTGGCGAAGTACGGACTGGTGAGCAAGGCGCTTGCCGCGCATGTGATCGGGCAGTGTGTCGGGGATTACGATGATCCGCGTCTGGACAACTTTGCGCCGCCGGAACTGGCCGGGCAGAAGGATGCCATCCGCGCCTGGGCGATCGAGACGATGAAGTATGTGGCGGTTGCTGCCAGAAATTTGGACATCCCGGTGGTCACGGGCTTTGTCGGTTCTCCGATCTGGAAATATCTTTACTCTTTCCCGCAGACGACGGAAGAGATGATTGAGAACGGCTTCCAGCAGATTTATGACCTGTGGTGCCCGATTCTGGACGTCTTTTGCGAAAACGGCATCAAGTTTGCTCTGGAAGTGCATCCCGGCGAGATCGCCTTCGATTACTATACCACTCAGCGCCTGCTGAAGAAATTTGAGGACCGTCCGGAATTTGGTCTGAACTTTGATCCGAGCCATCTGATCTGGCAGGGGATTAAGCCGCACCTTTTCCTGAGAGACTTCATCGACAGAGTATACCATGTGCACATGAAGGACGCAGCCGTGACACTGGACGGCAGATCCGGACTGCTTGGCTCCCACATCGATTTCGGCGATCTGCGCAGAGGCTGGAACTTCCGTTCTTTAGGCCACGGCGATGTGAATTTCGAGGAGATTATCCGTGTGCTGAACGAGTTCGATTACCAGGGCCCGCTCTCTGTGGAATGGGAAGATTCCGGTATGGACCGTATCTACGGGGCGACGGAAGCCGCCGCCTTCGTGCGCAAAGTGGACTTCGCTCCCTCGGATGTGAAATTTGACGCGGCGATCGCCAACTGAGTGTAATCATCTGCCGGTGCGCGGGACTGTCCCGCACGGCAGATATCTGACGATACAAAGGAGAAGTTTCAATGAAAACGAAAGTAAGTTATGGATTAGTCGGCGGCGGACTGGATGCCTTTATCGGAACCGTCCACCGCATCGGGGCGGATTTTGACCGGATCGCTCAGCTAAAGGCCGGGTGTTTCAGCTCCCACGGGGAGAAGAACAAAGCCTGTCAGGAGTTTTATGAGCTGGATGAGGACCGTGTCTACGGCTCCTACGAGGAGATGGCGCAGAAGGAGAGCGCGAGGGAGGACGGGATCGATTTTGTGACGATCGCCGCACCGAACCGCATCCATTATCAGGTGGCGAAGACATTTCTGGAACACGGCATCCATGTGTTCTGCGAAAAGCCTCTGTGCTTTGAAGTTGCCGAGGCGGAGGAACTGAAAAGAATCGCCGAGGAGAAGGGCCTTTTATTTGGCGTGAACTATTCCTATTCCGGCAACAACATGGTCAAGGAAGCAAGAGAGCTGATCTTAAGCGGCCATATCGGCGAAGTGATCGATGTGAACGCGGAGTATCTGCAGGAATGGCTGATCGATGACATCGGCGCGGGCGACCAGACGATGAATAAGCTGTCTGTGTGGCGCAAGGATCCGAAGGTGGCCGGAATCTCGAACTGCGTCGGCGATATCGGGACGCATATCGAGAATACGGTCTGCTATATGACCGGTCTGCATGTGAAACGGGTAGCTGCCAAACTTGACTACTTTGGCCAGCCGCTGGACCTGAACGCGAACATCCTGGTCGAGTTTGACAACGGGGCGCACGGCGTCTTCTGCTCCTCCCAGGTATGCGTGGGGCATATGAACGGACTCGTGGTAAGGATTTTTGGCACGAAGGGTGCGATTGAATGGCAGCAGGAGAACCCGAACATCCTTCTCGTTACTCTTAAGGGTCAGCCAACGCAGATTTACAACCGCGGGATGGCGTATGTCTCGGAGCGCTCCGCCCAGTTAAACAGGATTCCGTCCGGCCATCCGGAAGGACTGTTTGCCGCTTTCGCGAACATGTACAAAGTATGGGCGGGGGCCGTGCTTAAGAAAGTCAACGGCGAGGAACTCTCCGGATACGACTATGATTTCCCGTCTGTGGATGCGGGAATCGCGGGCGTGAAATTCGTCCATGCCTGTGTGGAGAGCAGCCGGAAGGATGCCGCCTGGGTGACGCTGTAAATAAAGCGCAGAGGAACAGGCAGCTGTCTTTCTGTGCACGAAAATTTTACCCCTGTCCATTTTTCGGGGAAAGAATCTGTTTCCTGGGACACCTGTCAGGTTTGGACGGGTGTCCTTTTGTCTTTGGGAAAAGGAAAGTTATGCCCCGGGGGAAATGCTCCTGTTTTGCCCTGCCATCACCGTCACGATCCTCTTTGCCTGTCCGCCGTCTTGCTCTCTCCTCTTCTTCCGCTTTTTCATCCCCTTTGCCCGTAAGGATCTAAAGGGCTTCCTCCTGCGCGGCTGCCAGAAAATACTGGCAGCGGCAGGGATTTCTCCTCTATATTCTGACAACTTTTCCTTTTGGTGTTCAAATTTACTCAAATTTGCCTCAAAACGGACAACAACGAAAAAAACCGCTTGACAATAAACGAGTGATCGTTTAATATAGGATCCGGGAGGCTTATAGACATGAGACGGAAAGACGATGAAAAGGCACAGCGGATCAAAGAGGCCGTGATTCAGGTGGTTTTGGAGGAAGGATTTGCGGATGCGTCCATCTCCAAGATCGCGCGGTGTGCGGGCGTGTCCCAGGCGACCGTATATGTTTACCATGAGAGCAAGGAAAGCATGCTGCGCAGCGTTTATTCCGAGTGTGCCGAAGAACTGTGGGAGTATCTGGTTTTTCTGACCGAAGGACTGAATGACGGCAGACGGATCATTGAGGAATTAGTCGGGGGATATTACCGGTTTATGACAGAGCATGAGCAGCTTTTCCGTTTTGTGGAGCAGTTCTCCAGCTGCCCGGCTCTTACCAGCAGCTGTTCCCAGATCGAGGGCCTTGGGAGAATGATCAGGCTTTTGCAGCAGTGGGAGGATGCCGGTATTTTTAAACCTTATCATGTGGTTAACCTGTTCGGCATGATATTTACGCCCGTGAAGATGCTGACCGAAGGGGCGGTTGTCTGCGGAGAGAACGAAGAGGTTTTGCTGAAGGAGCTGATTGCTATCCTTCAGGGGGCTCTGCTTTCCGCCGCCTGTTAGACTTTTTTGTTCCATGTACACCCGAAGTTTGTTGATGTGGAAGGGGGTATTGCTGTGGATGACAGTGATTACAGAGATGATTACATAGATGATTACGCAGAGGACTGTGGAGTTGGCGGCGATTTCAGACAGGAGATTCTTCCGGTTTCCGGTGTGCTGCTTTTGCCGGAGACGGATGTATCCTTCCGGATGGGACAGCCGGGAGAAGCGTGGAGAAGAAAATATGAGGGAAGCAGCTGTTCTTTCCTGGCCGCTTTGCTGAGAGACAAGAGGGAGGATGAGGACATCAGCGTCGATGACTTCTATCCCAGAGGCGTGTTCTTTAAGGTCAACAGCATCGTGGAAGGGGAGGGCGGCCTGGTCATGGTCGCTCATATCACGCAGCGGGCGGAACTTTATGACATCATCAAGGAGGGGGATTCCTTTTACGCCCGCTCCATGATCCTTCAAGACGAGGAGGATCTGGATGAGAGCAGCAGGGAAGAAATGCTGCACTACTTGAAAAAAGCGGTGGAAGAGATTACGCAGTCGTTTCAGGGCGGAGAGGAATTTCAGCGGGCAGTGAATGCCTATACTGATTTAAACTCGCTGATGGTTTACTTAAGCCAGTTCATGCCCTTATCCCGGGACGAGCGCTACCGGCTGATGGATACGGATTCCAAGAGGGAGAGAAGCCTTCTGTTTATTGATTACCTGCTTCGCCAGCGGGAGCTTTTAAAGCTGAACATTCAGATGCGGGAGCGCTTCTCCGAACGCGCCAACCGTGCTTATCGGGAGCAGGCTTTGCGGGCGCAGCTTCGCGCGATCCAGGAAGAACTGCACGAGGATGATCCGCAGGAGGAGGACCGGGACGATTACCGGGCGAAGATCGAGAAAGCAGATCTGCCGGAGGAAGTAAAAAAGGTTGCACTGGAGGAGGCTGGCAAGCTGGAGCGTTCCGGACAGGAGGGGATGGAGCAGAATGTCATCCGCAACTACCTGGATTTTATTCTGGCTCTTCCGTGGAAGCCGCAGACAGCTGCTCCGATTGACCTTGCGGAAGCCCGCAGAATTCTGGATGAAGGACATTATGGTCTGCAGCAGGTGAAAGAGCGCATCATCCAGCATCTGGCGGTGATGAAGCTAAAAGACGAGAACAAGGGTTCTGCCCTTCTGCTGGTCGGTCCTCCGGGAACCGGCAAGACCAGTCTGGGCAAGAGCATCGCTCAGGCGCTGGGGAGAAAATATATCCGCATGAGTCTGGGAGGAATCCGGGATGAAGCGGAGATTCGCGGACACCGCAGAACCTATGTGGGAGCCATGCCGGGCCGCATCCTGGAGAGCATCAAGCGGGCGGGCACCATGAATCCGGTGCTGGTGCTGGATGAGATTGACAAGCTGACGCCGGGCGGTTTTTCCGGCGATCCGTCCAGCGCTCTTCTGGAAGTGCTCGATCCGGAACAGAACTTTTCCTTTACCGACCATTACCTGGATCTGCCGTATGATCTGTCGCATGTGTTCTTTATCGCGACCGCCAATTCCCTGGACGGAATTCCCGCGCCGCTTCTGGACCGCATGGAAATGATCGAGATTTCCGGTTATACGCCGGATGAAAAGTTTCATATCGGGAAGGAACATCTGCTTGCGGAAGTGCTGGCGGATAACGGGATTCCGGCGGGAAAGCTTCAGGTGGACGATGAGATCCTGCGTAAGATCATCGAGGAATATACGCAGGAAGCGGGTGTGCGGGGACTTAAAAAACAGCTGGCCGCTCTGGCGCGGGCTTCGACGGAAAAGATCGTCACCGGGCAGGCGGAGGATGTGATTTCTATTCAGGAGGAAGATCTGGAGAAGATCCTGGGACATAAGGTCTCCAGACACGAGACGGCGCAGGAGGACAATCCTCCCGGAGTGGTGACGGGTCTGGCCTGGACACCGGTTGGCGGAGAGATTTTGTTTATCGAGACGACGGATATGCCGGGAAGCGGGGAGATTATCTTAACCGGCCAGCTGGGCGATGTGATGAAGGAGTCCGCCCGCATTTCCATCAGCCTGTTAAAGTCCCGTCTGCCGTTTGATACCGTGAATTTCGGCGAGCGGGATCTGCATATCCATGTGCCGTCCGGAGCGGTTCCCAAGGATGGACCGTCCGCGGGGATTGCGCTTTTTACGGCCCTGGCCTCCCTGGTGACCGGGCGGAAAGTGGATCCGCATCTGGCGATGACGGGCGAGATTACGCTGCGGGGCGAGGTTACGCCGATTGGCGGACTGAAAGAGAAGCTCTACGGCGCTCAGAGGGCAGGAATTCGCAAGGTGCTGATTCCGGCGGAGAATGTGCAGGATCTTCAGGATGTGCCGGAGGAGATCAAATCCAGCATTCAGATCGTGCCGGTCTCCAACGTGGAAGAGGTACTGCAGGAAGCATTAGGAATCACCCTGCCCAGAATCGAGCATGTGCTCTATCAGCTGCCGGGGGAGCAGGGAGGATTAAACGCAGGCCTGGAAAAGAAAGCGGTAAGTGCCGCGCAGGCGCCGGTTCCGGGAAGCGGTATCTGAAGCTTTTATCATTTGACGAAAAAATAAGTATCAGGGCAGTTCGCTGCCCTGCAGGGGACTTTTGGCCGGTCCTAAGAGAAGTAGGCTTATCTGAGCAATCTTCTCTTATAGAATCCCCGATGCCTTTGGCATCGGGGGTGTGTCAAAGTTTCGGTTTAGTTTAACCAGCGTATGTACGGCTTCGTGCATGCGCTGTTTTTCTTAAGTCAAAATCTGCCGTCTTATTTGACCTTGTGCTTTGACAGAAAGGGAAAAAGGTCAACTGAAGAAGGGAAAAAAACGCTCCTCCGGTGGCGGATCCTACGCTTTCGTGGTATCCTTATTTCATATGGGCTAAAGACAGGTTTCGCTTTCAGCCTGCGCTTTTGCCGCAGAGAAGTACAGTTTTTCGTTTGGCAGGAGGAATTTTATGAAGGTATTAGGAATCTCGATGGGGCGCAAAAATGAGCGCAGCGACATTTACTGTAAACAGGTGCTGAAAGGAGCACAGGCAGAAGGCGCGGATGTGCAGTTTATCAACACGGTGACCATGAACATCGGACAGTGCCGCGGCTGCGGAGCCTGCTCGAAAGCTCCCGATGGAAAGATTAAATGTGTGCTGAAGGACGATTATCTGACTCTGGAGGAGATGGTGCTTGATGCGGACGGCATCGTCATCGCGGCGCCGGTGTATTCCGTGGGGATTACCGGTCAGCTGAAGAATTTCCTCGACCGCTTCGGAGCCGCCCATGACCGGGCATCCATGCTGGAAGAGCAGAAGAAGCGCAAAGAGGAAGGACGTCCGCTGTTGGATGAGCGGTATTTCAAGGATCGTTACTGCAGCTATGTCGCTGTGGGCGGCGCGTATACGGAAGACTGGACCGTTATGGGACTGCCGATGATGCATTTGTTCAGCTGCTCACAGGCCATGAAGGTTGTAGGCCAGATCAATGCCAATGACCAGGGCCGTAAGGGCAGCCCGTTTTTGGACGAGCCGATGATGAACGATATGTTTGCCATGGGACAGAACCTGGCGAAGAATATCGGGGTTCCGTATGAGGAGACCACCTGGTTCGGCCAGGAAGGCACCTGCCCGGTCTGCCACCTGAATCTGCTGATGGTCAACGGCACGAACAGGGTTACCTGTCCGGTCTGCGGCATTCACGGAACGATTTCTCTGGAGGGAGACAAGCTTTCGGTCAACTTTACGGAGGAGGAGAAGAAACGTGCCCGCAATACGATCCCGGGTCTTTATGAGCATCATAACGAGATTGGAGAGATGATGCGGGTGTGCATGCCGAAACTGGAGGAGAACAAGGAATTCCTCGCGGAAAAGAAGAAGGAATTTGCCGCCTACAAGCCGGTCTGGTCAGAGTAAGCTTCCGTCCGGGAGAATAAAGCAGCGTTTGCCCGCATACAAAAAAGGGAAGGCTAAAGGGAAGGATTCACAAGAGAAGTTTCATCCGCAGGCTGCCGCTTGAAAAGCAAGATAAGCAGTCTGCGGTCGTTTTTTGAAATCCAAAAGCAGGATCAGATGAGCCTGCCCAACACTCACCGTCTGGAAAAACGTATCTTCGGCTGTCAGGAGAATCTGTTTTGCGGGAGGGACGTAACCTTTCCGGGTACGGGTTCAAACGCGCCGGAGCGCGAAGGGAAAGGAAGGGGTGCAGCATGAATGCTTACGTGGAAATGATAAAAAACCGCTGTTCCATCCGCAGTTTTACGGATGAGCCACTCACGCAGGAAGAACTGCAGAATCTGATTGACGCCGGTTTGGCGGCTCCCAGCGGAGCGAATCTGCAGAACTGGCATTTTACGTTTGTGACGAATAAGGCAATCGTAAACGAGATCGAAACCTATCTGGTAGACCGTGTCATGGCCGGGGATAATGAGAGAATCAAGCAGCTGATTGAAAGCCGCGGCCGGAAGATTTTCTTTAATGCCGCCGTGGTTGTGTTTCTCTCCACAAAGGATGGAGGCTCCTTAGTGGATGCCGGTGCGGCCATCGAAAACATTGTGCTGGCTGCGGAAGCGATGGGCTTAAAAAGCTGTGTGCTTGGCGGCTGCAGGGATGCCTTTACGCAGGAACGCGCGGACTACTTTAAGAAGCTGGTAAAGATGCCGGAAGGATATGAGTTCGCGGTCGCGGCGGCCATCGGCCATCCGGCGATGAGTTCCGCGCCGCATGAGCGGCTGATGGAAAAAGTGACGGTTCTTTGAGAAGCAGGAAGACAAAACAAAAAGGGCCGCCGGGATACCGGCGGCCTTTCAAGCCTTTCAGGGCACAGCGTATCTGAAAAGATTATCCCTCGATGGAGATATAGTTGGCCGTATCGACCGCCTTCTTCTCCTCGGTCTTGGGAACGGACAGTTTCAAAACTCCGTTCTCGTATTTCGCGTGGATATCCTCCTGCTTGATATCCTTGCCTACATAGAACGCCCTGCTCATGCTGCCGCTGTAACGCTCCCGGCGGACAAATTTTCCGGTTTTCTTTTCCGTCTCTTCCTTGTCCAATTTCTTGGTGGCGCTGATGGTTAAGTAGCCGTCCGTGAGCTCGATCGTCAGGTCCTCTTTCTTAAATCCCGGGAGTTCCATGTCCAGCTCGTAGTGATCCTCATGGTCACGCACATCGGTTTTCATCATGTTGGAGGCGTGGCGTCCGTACAGCTTCCTTTCAGCCTTTTTCATCTCCTCATCGTCAAATGACGGGAGATCAAACATATCATCCATGAACTCATCAAACAGGTTCTCACCAAATAAACTCGGGGTCATCATCATTCATCGCTCCTTTTCCTCATTGATTAGACCGTGATCTGTTATTCGGAACAGGGGATGTTTGGGATTTTTCTTCTCCCTTCCTTTGTTCTACAGGTACTATAACACAGTTGTTAGCACTTGTCAAGGGTGAGTGCTAACTTTTTCTGTGAATTTTCTGTGAACATCCGAAGGCCTTCTTTCGTCTGTTTCTCCCGTGAAACAGCGCGTCCTCTTCCAAACGGTACGTGAATTGCGGCTGTTTAAAGGCTCTCCTGGCAAAGGCGATACTCCCTTTCTTCTCCCGCAGGCATTCTGGCTGCTTTCTGACAGGCATATTTTGGGGATTTTCCTCTCTTGACAGAGCAAAACACAAGTATTATATTAAGAGCTGTCACAAAAACGCAGTTTTGTGAAGGAGCATTTGGCAGGCACCCAGCCGCAGTCCGCAAAAAGAAGAGACACCGTTTTGGTGTGCAGGCGGCAGGGCACATCAGTTTGAGAGGAAGAGGTAAATGGATACTTTAAAAGCTGAAAAAAGAGACTTAAGCGTGAAGGCGAAGAAGCTTCGCAGAGAAGGATATGTGGTAGGCAACCTGTTCGGAAAGGAAATCAAGGATTCCATTCCGGTCAAGATGAATAAGAAGGACGTGGACAGGCTGCTTAAGACCGATCACAAAGGGAGCCAGATCGAGCTTATCGTGGACGGACAAAGCTACGATGTGCTGATCAAGGATATCGATGTCAATCCGCTGGCCAGACAGATCGATACGATTGATTTCCAGGCGCTGGTAAGCAATGAGATGGTTCACTCTGTCGCGGAAGTGATCATCGTAAACCATGACAAGGTAATCGAAGGCGTCATTCAGATGGAACTTTCTGAGATCTCCTACAAGGCCCTTCCCGCGGCCCTTGTGGATCACGTGGACGTGGATGTGAACGGCCTGAAGGTCGGCGATGTCATTCATGTGAAAGATCTTTCGATTGCGTCTGACAAGGATATCCAGATCAAGAATGATCCGGATGCCATTGTGGTGGCAGTGATTGCCAACCGCAGCCAGGCTGTAGCGGCGGCGGAGGCAGAGACGGAAGCGGAAGCCGGAGCCGAGGAAGCATAAAGACGGCAAGATCCTTTTTTGAGACAGGATCTTGTTTCCTGGTTTAATCATCAAAGAAAAGGAAGCCCTGTTTTACAGGACGAAGGCTAAGACGCAAAAGAACAGGACACGAAAAAGCAGCAGGCAGCCAGAAAGGCCGGGTTACCGGCCCTGGCTGCTTTTTTTGGGAGAAGAATATGAACTATCATTATGTTTCCATCGAACGCGAATACGGCAGCGGCGGAACCCAGATCGGGCAGGAGCTGGCAGAGCGCCGTTCAATCCCCTGTTACGGGATTGAGATTTTGCAGCAGGTGTCAAAGAATTTAGGGATCGATATCGCCGAGATCGAACAGTATGAGGAGCGGGCTACGAACAGTTTCCTGTATTCTTTCTATCTTTTAGGACAGATCAGTGACGGCAGCGAACCGGTTTCCAGCGAAGGACGAATCTACCTGGAGGAGCAGAAAGTGATCCGTTCTCTGGCCTTGGAAGGCCCCGCGGTTTTCATCGGGAGGTGCGCGGGAAACGCCCTCACAGAGCGTAAGGATGTTTTAAAGGTGTTTGTGCAGGCGGACCGGAAATGGCGCCGGGAACGGGCCATAGAAAAGTATGGAGTGGCGGCCAATGAGGCGGAGGTTGTGGTGAAGAAGTTTGACAGGAAGCGCAGCAGCTACTATATGACGAACACCGGGAAGAACTGGACGGATCTGTCCAACTACCATCTGATACTGGACAGTTCGCGCTTAGGAATTGAGCGCTGCGCGAAGATCATTGAGGAGGCAATGAGCGAATAACCGGCAGCTGGCAGTTTTTTGGCTGCCCGGGTTTGGAGGTACATCATGAAAAACATTTTTCGTTTTATGGCGGAGGCGAAAGGCGCGGTCCTGGCCATTACCCTGCTTTTGATCGTGCAGGCCTGGTGCGACCTTTCCATTCCGTCCTTAACGAGCGACCTGCTGAATGTGGGCCTCCAGCAAAATGGAATAGAGGATGCCGTGCCGGATACGATCCGGGCTGAGCGGCTTGAGATGCTGGCACTTTTCCTTTCGGAGGAAGATACGCTTACTTTGCAGGATGCGTATCTTGCAGAAAACGAAGAAGGCCTTCGCACCCTGCGTGAGATGGAAAGCAAGGAGCGGGAGGAGTTAAACCGTCTGCTTCGCCTGCCGGAGAGTGTCATCTTTCAGATGGAAAGCAGTGAAGAGGGACAGGAAATCCTTTCGAAGGTGCAGTCCGCGGTCAGCATGGGTATGTTGACCAAAGAACAGCTTTTATCGCAGATGCAGCAGCGGCTTTCTTCCCTGGAGGGGATGAACGAAGAGTTCCTGGATCAGATCGCGGTGGAGTATGTCTCTCAGGAATATGAGGCCATCGGCATGGATATGAACGCCATCCGCAACTCGTATCTGTGGAAGGTCGGCACGAAGATGCTTCTGGTGGCGCTTCTGATGGCGGCGGTGGCGATTGTGACCGGCTTTCTGGCGGCCAAAGTTTCCGCCGGAATCAGCAGAAACTTAAGGGAACGGCTCTTTAAGAAAGTGATGGAATTTACGAGCGCGGAGATTGAGGAGTTTTCGACGGCCTCCCTGATCACACGCTGCACGAACGACATTCAGCAGGTGCAGATGCTGATCGTGATCCTGCTTCGGATGGTGGCCTATGCGCCGATTCTGGCGATTGCCGGTGTGATCAAGGTGATTCAGACCGGATCTTCGATGAGCTGGACGATTGTGCTGGCGGTGATCGCGCTGGCGGTCTGCATTGCGATCCTGTTTTTCGTGGCCTATCCGAAGTTTCTGATCATGCAGAAGCTTGTTGACCGCCTGAACCTAGTTTCGCGGGAACTCTTAACCGGCGTGATGCCGATTCGCGCTTTCGAACGGCAAAAGCATGAGGAGGAACGTTTTGCGAAGGCCAACAAAGATCTTTTCAGTACCCAGCTTTTCACGGACCGCACGATGAATCTCATGATGCCAGTGATGATGCTGATCATGAATGCCGTATCGGTTCTCATCGTCTGGGTAGGCGGACACGGGGTGGATACCGGGACTGTGCAGGTGGGAGATCTGACAGCCTTTGTCACTTATTCGATGGTGATTATCACGGGATTCTTGATGGTTTCCGTAGTCTCCATTCTTCTGCCCAGGGCGGGCATCGCGGCGGACCGTGTCGAGGAAGTTCTGGGGATGGAGATTTCCCTGAAAGACGCGCCGCAGACGATGGATGCAAAGCTTCAAAGACCGGCCGGAGTCCTAAACTTCGCGGATGTTTCCTTTCGCTATCCGGGTGCGGAGGAACCGGTCCTGGAACACATTTCCTTTACGGCGGAGCCGGGGAAAACGACAGCGATCATCGGTTCCACGGGCTGCGGCAAGTCCACGCTGCTGCATCTGATTACGCGTTTTTATGATGTTTCAGAGGGCAGCATTACGCTGGACGGAATCGATATCAGGCAGCTAAGCCAGAAGAAGCTGCGGGACTGCATTGGCTATGTACCCCAGAAAGGGATTCTGTTTTCCGGAACCGTGGAGAGCAATCTAAAATACGCAGGTGATGAGGTGACCGATGAGGATATGAAAAAGGCCGCCGCCATCGCCCAGGCCACGGAGTTTATCGAGGCCAAGGAAGAGGGGTTCCAGTCTCCTATCGCGCAGAACGGTTCCAACGTTTCGGGCGGACAGAGACAGCGGCTTTCCATCGCCAGGGCGATCGCCAAACATCCGCAGATCTTCCTCTTTGATGATACGTTCTCCGCGCTGGATTACAAGACGGATGCCGCTTTGCGAGCCGCGCTTTCGCGAGAGGTGCGGGACGCGACGGTGCTGATCGTGGCCCAGCGTGTTTCCACGATCCTGCATGCCGATCAGATCCTGGTAATGGAGGACGGACGCATTGTCGGGAAAGGGACGCACAGGGAACTGCTTGAGAGCTGCCAGACGTATCTGGAGATCGCCAGAGGGCAGCTTTCCGAGGCGGAGATCGCGGGAGCCCTGAAAGGAGGGAACGCGAATGGCTGAGAAGAAAAATGCGGGGAAAAAGCCCGCAAAAAGGCCTGAGAGAAAGCGGATCGACTTAAAGGGCACGATTGCGAACCTCACGCGTTACATGGGAGTTTACCGCCTTGGTCTGGCAATCGTCATTGTGCTGGCGGTCGCCTCCACTGTTTTCGGTGTGATTGGGCCAAAGATCTTAGGCACCGCGACCACGGAGCTTTTTAACGGGCTGATCGCCAAGCTTTCCGGGACCGGCAGCATTGACTTTGCCAGAATTGGCAGAATCCTGCTTATACTTCTGGGAATCTATATCCTTTGCGCCTGCCTTTCCGTTGCCCAGGGCTGGGTTATGAGCGAGATGTCGGAGAAGCTGTGCTACCGGATGAGGGAGGATATCAGCAAAAAAATCAATCGTCTGCCGCTCGCCTATTTTGAGCGCAATGCGGTGGGCGATGTGCTCTCCCGGATTACCAATGACGTGGATACGCTGGGACAGAACATCAGCTCATCCATCACGCAGGTGATCACCGCCGTGTGTACGCTGATTGGGGTACTGGTCATGATGCTGTCCATTTCGCCTTTAATGACGCTGCTGACGGTTCTCATTCTTCCGGTTTCCATGCTGCTTGTCACGACGATCGTGAAAAAATCACAGAAGTATTTCGTCGCCCAGCAAAATTACTTAGGGATCATCGACGGACAGATCGAGGAAACCTTTTCCGGGCACGATGTGGTGAAAGCTTTCAACCGCGAGGAGGCGGAACTGGATAAATTCCGGGAGACGAACGGAATCCTTTATGAGTCGGCCTGGAAGAGCCAGTTTCTCTCCGGGATGATGCAGCCGATCATGAACTTTGTCAGCAACCTGGGCTATGTGGCGGTGGCCGTATCCGGGGCCATGCTGGCGGCGGCAGGCACGATCGAGATCGGCGATATCATCGCCTTTGTCCAGTATGTGAAACGTTTCACGCAGCCGATTACGCAGATGGCGCAGGTCTCCAACATGTTTCAGTCCATGGCCGCGGCGGCGGAGCGTATTTTTGCCTTCTTAAACGAGGAGGAAGAGGAGCAGACGACAGTAAACCCGGTGGATCCGTCCGTGATCGACGGGCGCGTTTCCTTCGAGCATGTGCAGTTTGGCTATACGCCGGAGAAGATCGTTATCCACGATTTCAACTGTGAAATCCGTCCCGGACAGATGGTGGCCATCGTCGGCCCGACCGGCGCGGGCAAGACAACAATGGTGAAGCTTCTGATGCGTTTCTATGACGTGAATGCCGGCTGCATCCGTTTAAGCGGATATCCGGTTCAGGCATTTGACCGCAGCGATCTGCGCCGCGGATTTGGCATGGTTTTGCAGGACACCTGGCTTTTTAAGGGTACGATCATGGAAAACATCCGCTACGGCAGACTGGATGCCACGGATGAGGAAGTGATCGAGGCTGCCAAAACCGCGCGGGCCGATAAATTCATCCGCGCTCTGCCTGGCGGCTATCAGATGGAGATCAATGAGGAGGCTTCCAATATTTCCCAGGGGCAAAAGCAGCTGCTTACAATCGCCCGCGCGATCCTGGCGGATAATCCGATCATGATCCTCGATGAGGCCACTTCCTCAGTAGATACGCGGACCGAGCACCTGATCCAGGCTGCGATGGACGAGCTGCTCAAAGGCCGCACCTCCTTTGTGATCGCACACCGGCTTTCCACGATCCGCAACGCGGATCTGATCCTGGTCATGCGCGACGGGGATATCGTGGAACAGGGAACCCATGAGGAACTGCTTAAGAAAAACGGCTTTTATGCGGAGCTTTACAACGCCCAGTTTGAGGAGGCAGGCTGACGAAATTTCCTTTCGGAATCCTGCATGTTCCTATGGGGAAGCTGAAAACATACAGAAACAAAAAATCCGCCGAATGAAAGTGTTCGGCGGATATCTGTTTCAACAAAAAGACAGACAGACGGCAGGCCGGAAGGGATGTTAATACCCGAGATTTTCGCCTACCAGGATGATCTTGATCCTTTTAGGGATCCGGCAGTAGCGCGTGATGATCGTATGACCGCAGATGCAGCCCGGGGAGAGGCAGTCTGCACAGGAACCGGTCAGGGCACAGGGCGTATTTAACTCCAGCCGGATCGCGTTGATGGGGGCTGCCGTGTTGTGTACACGGTCGATCGCCGCCTGCAATGTTGGCTCCACTTTGTTCATGCCGACCAGCATGATCACGTAATCCGGGCCGTAGGCTAAGGCGGCCACGCGGTTTCCGTTGCCGTCGATGTTGACCAGTTCCCCGTCTGTGGTGATTGCGTTCGTGCTCATCAGGTAGTAGTCGGCAGAGAACGCTTTGCGGTAGCAGTCTTTCACTTCCTCCGGGGTTGTCGCTTTCGACCGGTCAAGGATGTGGTACTTCTCCGGATCGAGCGCCGCGATCAGGCCTGATTCTACAAGGCTTTTCGAGCCTCCCCAGGTGACGGTGGAGCCTTCCTTCATCAGAGAGAGCGCCTTCTTGACAGCGGACGGGCTGTCCGGACAGTAGCAGGCCTCAAAGCCGCGTTTCTCCAGTTTTTTTATCATCGAGGCCGCCAGCCTCTCAAAATATGTCTGTGCAGGTGTCATAAATAATAATCCTCCTTTTTCTATGCGGAACTTATCAGTCTCCGTCATACCAGGTCCTAAGGGTGCCTTAGGCGCTTCGCCTTCCTGACGGCAAAGAAAGCAGACGAATGATATTCTTTCCCAGGCCGGGAATTTTCCCGCTCAGAGCAAACTCATGCGGGTGATACCCCTTAAGAAACCAGAGCTTTTTTCCCAGGTTTTCAAGTGCGCCCCGGCGAAGTCATTTGCGGCAGGAAGTGTTCTGTTTATTTGCAGGATACTTTTTTCACCCTTTCTTCTTATCCTGGTTTTGCTTCTCTGGATGTTTTCCGAAAAGAATTGTAACACGCCTTGCACGGTTTTGCAAGAAACAGAGTTGCCATTTGCGCAGGTCCGTATTACAATAAGACCGGATCTTTCATTGAAAGCACGGTTTTGCACGGACAGGCGGATTTTGCGGGATACCATTTTTCAGATGCCCTCTCCCTGTCCGGGCAGTTGAAAAGACATTCACCCGAAAGAACGGGGTGCTATCTGGCAGGCGGGAGTGAGGCACACATGGAGCAGTTTGGCAGCATTTTAGATCAGGAAGTGAAAAAGGCGTTCGCGTCGGCGGGATACGATCCGGAATTAGGGAAAGTGAGCATATCCAACCGCCCGGATCTTTGTGAATATCAGTGCAACGGAGCCATGGCCGGTGCGAAGCGGTACAGGAAGGCGCCGCTTGTGATTGCCGAAGAGGTCGCGGCGGTCTTAAAAGAAAGCCCGGTTTTTGAGAAGGCGGCTGCGGTCCGTCCCGGCTTTTTAAACCTTACCCTGGACCGAACATTTCTCTGCGGATATTTAAGCGGGATGCGTTTTGATCCGCACTTTAACGCGGAGACGGCGAAGGAGAAAAAGACGATCATCATCGATTACGGCGGTGCGAACGTGGCAAAACCGCTGCATGTGGGACATCTGCGCAGCGCGATCATCGGCGAGAGCGTCAAGCGGATTGCCCGGTTTATGGGACATACGGTGATCGGAGATGTGCATCTGGGCGACTGGGGGCTGCAGATGGGTTTGATCATCAGTGAGGTGCGCCGCCGAAGCCCCGATCTATGCTACTTTGACGAGTCCTATGAAGGGGAGTACCCGAAAGAGGCACCGTTTACGATTTCCGAGCTGGAGGAGATTTACCCCAGCGCGAGCGCAAGGTCGAAGGAGGACGAGGCTTTTTATGGGGAGGCCCTTCTGGCGACCGCGAAACTGCAGAACGGCGAGCGCGGGTATCGGGCTCTCTGGCAGAAGATTCTGCAGGTTTCCATCGCCGACTTAAAGAAGAATTATGACAGCCTCAACGTCACCTTTGAACTCTGGAAAAAGGAGTCTGATGCGCAGCCCTATATCCCGGAGATGGTGGAATATATGAAAAAGGAAGGATACGCCTACGAGGATCAGGGAGCGCTGGTGGTGGATGTCAAAGAGGAGAATGATGCCAAGGAAATCCCGCCCTGTATCATCTTAAAGTCGGACGGGGCGGCCTTGTATACCACCACGGATCTGGCGACGCTGATTGAGAGGAAAAAGCTTTATGATCCTGATGAGATCATCTATGTGGTGGACAAGCGTCAGGAGCTGCACTTTACACAGGTGTTTCGCTGTGCGCGAAAGACGCATCTGATCAGTGAAAAGACGAAGCTTACATTTCTGGGGTTTGGCACCATGAACGGCCGCGACGGGAAGCCTTTTAAAACCCGGGAGGGCGGCGTGATGCGTCTGGAGAACCTGATTGCGGAGATCAATGAGGAGATGTACCGCAAGATCATGGAAAACCACGAGGCGGATCCGAAAGAAGCCCGGGAAACCGCGAAGCTTGTGGCTCTGTCCGCGCTTAAGTACGGGGATCTTTCCAATCAGGCGTCCAAGGATTACGTGTTCGATGTGGAGAAATTTACTTCTTTCGAGGGGGATACCGGTCCTTATATCCTGTATACGATCGTGCGGATCAAATCGATCCTGACCCGTTTTCGCGCCCAGGGCGGGGCAGTGGAAGAAACGCAGATTGGTCCGGCGGCCAATGACAGTGAAAAGGACCTGATGATTAAGCTTGCCGGTTTCGGCGGCGCCGTGAAAGCAGCCTATGAGGAGACCGCTCCGCATAAACTCTGCTCCTATATCTATGATCTGGCAAATGCGTTTAACCGCTTCTATCACGAGACGAAGATTCTCACCGAGGAGGATGAGACGCAGAAGTTCTCCTGGATTGCGCTTTTGGATCTGACCAGAGCGGTGCTGGAACAAAGCATCGATCTGCTTGGCTTTTCCGCTCCGGAGCGCATGTAGGGCAGCAGGTAAAGAAAGTTCCTGGAAGGAAGAGCCTGTAAAGGCAAAAAGAGGAGACGGCTCCTCATCAAAAGGGGCTTTGGAAAGTGGGAGTAAGACGAATGTCTGGTATGGGAAGGAAACTTATCCGGGCAGTGATTCCGCTGCTTATGCACCTGGGGATCAGTGTTTTCGTGACGGCTGTTTTTGTGCTGCTGTCCCGGATTTTAAAGATGCCGACGGCGGATGCGGCTTTGCAGACGGCGGTCACCGCACTTGTATCCCTTCCGGTTTTTTACCGGATGTGGAAGAAGGACCGGGAGACTGTTCCTGCCGCCGTCCCAAAGCAAACGAGAAGCCCCTGGTTTTTTGCGGGCGCATTTTTCGGCGGCGCTGTGCTTTCCTTCGCGGGAAGCTTAAGTTTTAACTGGATGGGGATGACGGAGCATTTTTCCAACCAGGTGCAGGAGGAACTGTTTGCTTCCAACCTGGCCGTGCAGGTGATAGGGCTTTGCTTTTTAGTTCCCCTTGCGGAGGAGCTTTTATACCGGGGCCTTTTCTATGAACGGCTGCGGGAGTTTTTATCCTTGTGGCCCGCTCTGCTTTGCGCGGCGGTGATCTTTGCGCTTTCTCACGGGAACATGGTGCAGATTGTGTACGCGCTGCCCATGGCGCTCATTCTGCACTGGCTGTATGAAAAGAGCGGAAATTTGCTGGCTCCGGTGCTGTTTCATATGGGAGCCAATGCACTCTCCGTGCTCGTTGAAGCTTTGGGGTAGATTTTTTAGGCAGCGCAGCCAAAGATAAGAGCAGGTGTTTGAACGAAACTGCTGCGCAAATGAGATACATGCGTACCTGAATAAATCTGCCGGAAACTGGGGTTGAGAAGAAGTTTGGTACAGGAGGAAATTTCATGTATTCACTGGAGGAGATTCGAAGCATCGATCCGGAGATCGCGGAGGCGATTGAGGCGGAGGTGAGGCGCCAGAACAGTCATATCGAACTGATTGCCTCGGAAAACTGGGTCAGCAAAGCCGTGATGGCGGCGACGGGCAGTCCGCTGACCAATAAGTATGCGGAAGGGTATCCCGGAAAACGCTACTATGGGGGATGCCAGTGCGTGGATGTGGTGGAAGATTTGGCAAGGAACCGGGCGATGCAGGTTTTTGGCTGCAGCTATGCCAACGTACAGCCTCACAGCGGAGCGCAGGCCAACCAGGCGGTTCTTTTTGCACTGTTAAAGCCGGGGGATGTGTTTATGGGAATGGATCTGTCCGCCGGCGGACATTTGACACACGGGAGTCCCGCCAACTTTTCCGGCTCCTTCTTTCGTGCGGTATCCTACGGAGTGAACGATGACGGAGTGATCGATTATGACAAAGTGCGTGAAACTGCCCTTTCCTGCCGCCCGAAGCTCATTGTGGCCGGGGCGAGTGCCTATGCCCGCGTGATTGATTTTAAGAGGTTTCGCGAGATCGCGGATGAGGTCGGTGCGTATCTGATGGTGGATATGGCCCATATCGCGGGACTGGTTGCGGCGGGCATTCATCCAAGTCCGATTCCCTACGCGCATGTGACGACAACCACCACGCACAAAACCTTACGCGGTCCCAGGGGCGGCATGATCCTTTCAGACCGGGAATTCGCGAAGGAGCATAAGCTTGATAAGGCGATCTTTCCGGGAACGCAGGGCGGTCCGCTGATGCATGTGATCGCGGCCAAGGCGGTGTGTCTGAAAGAGGCGATGACTCCGGAATTTAAAACCTACCAGCAGAATATCGTAAAGAATGCGAAGGCGCTTAGCTTTGGGTTAATGGAGCGCGGAATCCAGATCGTTTCCGGAGGAACCGACAACCATCTGATGCTTGTGGATCTTAAAAATGTGGGACGAACCGGGAAGGAAACAGAAGCCCTGTTGGACAGCGTGAACATCACCTGCAACAAAAATACGATCCCCAACGATCCGCAGTCCGCGTTTGTAACAAGCGGGGTGCGCTTAGGCACTCCGGCGGTGACTTCCCGCGGTTTAAACGAGGCGGACATGGACACGGTGGCGCAGGCGATCGCCATGATGTTAAAGGACGGTCCGCAGCGCACCGGGGAGGCAAAGGAACTGGTGAAGAGCCTGACAGACCGCTATCCGCTCATCTAAGGTTCACAAAATTCCGCGCAGAATGGCGGAAGAGAACTGTACAAAGAAAGGCCGCACGAAGGAGGCTTTCCCCGTGCGGCTTTTTTGTCGGCTGCGGCCGGAGGGATCCGGACACATCTTTGCACTTCATTTTGTTAAGTCTTTTGAAAATTTTCCTTTTCAATTGTGCCAGATTGGGGAAAATACAAGAAAAACTCCAGAAAAAGCATATACAAAATGCGGTTTAAAATCTAAATTGTCAGATTATCAGACAATTAAAAGAATTGTCTTTATTTACAATCCAGTTTTTTTGGTGTATAGTGATCAAAGCAAAAAAATTTCTCATAGTTTCCCTATCTGGCAAAAATAATTACGGGAGCGGGATGACAGACGCAAAAAAAGACGGAAAGGCAGCGGCCTGCGGGGCCCCTTATCCTAAGCGGCTGTTTTCCTTTTGCGCCCGGCAAACTTTCAGGAGACAAGGAAAGGAATAAATGAATGAGTACAGAAGCCAGAAATTCCACAAACGAATACACAGGACTGTACCGGCCTGAGTTTGAGCATGACAACTGCGGCATCGGAGCGGTCGTAAATGTGCAGGGCATCAAGACTCACGCGACGGTGGAAAACGCATTAAGCATTGTCGAAAACCTGGAGCACAGAGCCGGGAAGGACGCGGAGGGCAAGACCGGCGACGGCGTGGGCATCCTTCTGCAGATCTCGCACAAGTTCTTCAGCAAAACCTGTAAGGAGCTGGGGATTCCTCTGGGCGGAGAGCGGGAGTACGGCATCGGCGTATTCTTCTTCCCGCAGGATGTCCTGAAGAGAAATCAGGCCAAAAAGATGTTTGAGAGCATCGTGAAGAAAGAAGGCCTGCAGTTTTTAGGCTGGCGGGAAGTTCCCACAGATCCGACGGTGCTGGGGCACAAGGCGCTGGAGAAAATGCCCTGCATCATGCAGGCGTTTATCGCCAAGCCGCAGGATCTCGAGAAAGGGCTGCCGTTTGACCGCCGGCTGTATGTCGTGCGCCGCTGCTTTGAGCAGTCGAATGACACGACCTACGTGGTTTCCATGTCCAGCCGGACGATCATCTACAAAGGGATGTTTCTGGTCAAGCAGCTGCGGACGTTCTTCGCGGACCTGCAGGATCCGGACTACGAATGCGCGATCGCTCTCGTGCATTCCCGCTTCAGCACCAACACGAACCCCAGCTGGGAGCGTGCCCATCCTTACCGCATGATCGTGCATAACGGCGAGATCAATACGATCCGCGGCAATGCCGATAAGATGTTAGCCAGAGAGGAGACGATGGCCTCCCACTATTTTAAGGGCGAACTGCATAAGATCCTGCCGGTGATCAGCGCGGAAGGATCCGATTCGGCGATGCTTGACAATACCCTGGAATTTCTCACCATGAGCGGAATGGATCTGCCGCTGGCGGTGATGATCACGATTCCCGAACCCTGGGCCAACAACGATGTGATGAGCCAGAAGGAGCGGGATTTCTATCAGTACTACGCGACGATGATGGAGCCCTGGGACGGCCCGGCCTCCATTCTGTTTACCGACGGGGATATTATGGGGGCGGTGCTGGACCGCAACGGGCTGCGTCCTTCCCGCTATTACGTGACGGACGACGGCTATGTGATCCTTTCCTCTGAGGTGGGTGTGCTGGATATTGATCCGACGAAGATCGTGCAGAAGGAGCGGCTGCATCCCGGCAAGATGCTGCTCGTGGATACCGTAAAGGGACAGATCATCAGCAACGAGGAACTCAAGGAGCGCTACGCGAACAGCCAGCCCTACGGCGAATGGCTGGACCGCTACATGGTCTGCCTAAAGGATATCAAGATCCCTAACCAGAAGGTGGAAACCTACACGCCGGAACAGCGGATGCGCTTAATGAAGGCGTTCGGGTACAACTATGAGGAGTACCGCACCTCAATCCTGAATATGGCCATGAACGGCAGCGAAGGCATCGGAGCCATGGGAATCGATACGCCTCTGGCGGTTCTTTCCGGCAAGCATCAGCCGCTGTTTAACTATTTCAAGCAGCTGTTCGCGCAGGTGACGAACCCGCCGATTGACGCGATCCGCGAGGAGGTGGTAACCTCCAAGACGGTTTACTGCGGCAAGGAAGGGAACCTTTTGGAGGAGAAACCGGAAAACTGCAACGTGATCAAAATCGAGAACCCGATTTTAACCAATACCGACATGTTAAAGATCCGCAGCATGAAGCTGGAAGGGTACCGGGTGGAGGATATCCCGATCACGTACTATAAAAACACCAGCCTGGAAAAGGCGATCGACCGCGTCTGCCTGGATGTGGACCGTGCCTATCGGGAAGGCGCGAACCTTTTAATCTTAACCGACAAGGGCGTGGACGAATTCCAGATGCCGATACCCTCTCTGCTCGCGGTTTCCGCCGTACACCAGCATCTGGTGCGCACGAAAAAGAGAACTTCGATCGCCCTGATTTTAGAGACCGGCGAACCGCGCGAAGTGCATCACTTCGCCACTCTGCTGGGATACGGGGCCAGTGCGATCAACCCCTACCTGGCGCTGGATACGATCCATCAGCTGATCGACAGCGACATGCTGCAGAAGGATTACTACGCGGCGGTGGAAGACTACAACCGCGCCGTAGTGGACGGCATTGTCAAGATTGCATCCAAGATGGGGATTTCCACGATCCAGTCCTACATGGGTTCGCAGATCTTTGAGGCGATCGGCATCGGGAAGGAAGTCATCGAAAAGTACTTTACGAACACGGTCAGCCGTATCGGCGGCATCTCTTTGGCAGATATCGAGGCGGACGTAAACGAGCGCCACAGCCGGGCGTTTGATCCGCTGGGACTGCAGGAGGACTTAACCTTAGACAGCGTGGGCAGCCACAAGTCCCGCAGCGCGGGAGAGCATCACCGCTACAATCCGGTGACGATTCACCTTCTGCAGGATGCGACGAGGCGCGGAGACTATCAGACCTTCAAGCAGTACACAGCTTTGATTGATCAGGAGGATTCCGGATATATCCGCAGTACCATGGACTTTAACTATCCGGAGAAAGGCGTACCGATCGAGGAGGTGGAAAGCGTCGAGACAATTGTGCGCCGCTTTAAGACCGGCGCCATGTCTTACGGCTCGATCTCCCAGGAGGCGCATGAGACGCTGGCAATCGCCATGAACCGTCTGCACGGAAAGTCGAACACCGGGGAGGGCGGCGAGACTCTGGAGCGTTTAGCCGGCGGCCCGGAGGATATGAATAAGTGCTCCGCCATCAAGCAGGTGGCTTCCGGACGCTTCGGTGTGACCTCCCGCTACCTGGTGAGCGCCCAGGAGATCCAGATCAAGATGGCGCAGGGAGCGAAACCCGGCGAGGGCGGTCATCTGCCCGGCAAGAAGGTGTATCCGTGGATTGCGAAGACGAGGTATTCCACGCCCGGTGTGAGCTTAATCTCTCCGCCCCCGCATCACGACATCTATTCGATAGAGGATCTGGCACAGCTGATCTACGACCTGAAAAATGCCAACCCGCAGGCCAACATCTCCGTAAAGCTGGTTTCCGAGGCCGGTGTGGGTACGGTGGCGGCCGGTGTGGCGAAAGCCGGGGCGCAGGTGATCTTAATCTCCGGTTATGACGGAGGCACAGGTGCCGCCCCCAGAAGCTCCATCCACAACGCGGGACTTCCCTGGGAGCTGGGACTTGCCGAGACTCATCAGACGCTGATTAAAAACGGGCTGCGCAGCCGGGTCCGCATTGAGACGGACGGCAAGCTGATGAGCGGCCGCGATGTGGCGATCGCCGCTTTGTTAGGCGCCGAGGAATTCGGCTTTGCCACCGGTCCGCTCGTGTCGATGGGCTGTGTGATGATGCGTGTCTGCAACCAGGATACCTGTCCGGTGGGCGTGGCTACCCAGAATCCGGAGCTTCGCAAGCGGTTTCGCGGCAAGCCTGAGTACGTGGAGAACTACATGCGCTTTATGGCTGAAGAGCTTCGGGAATACATGGCAAAGCTGGGCTTTCGCACCGTGGATGAAATGGTGGGCCGCAGCGATCTGCTGAAGAAGAAAGAGCAGATGGACAATCCCCGCGCACGAAAGATTGACCTTACGAATATCCTCGACAATCCGTTTGCGAAACCGGGCGAGAAGGTGACCTTCGATCCGAAGCAGGCGTATGATTTTCGCCTGCAGGAGACGGTGGACGAGAAGATTCTTTTAAAGAAGCTGGGACCGGCGCTGGAGAAGGGACAGAAGCGCAGCATCGAGATCGATGTGAAGAATACGGACCGGGCACTCGGTTCGATCTTCGGATCGGAGCTTACGAGAAGGTTTGGAGACAGCCTGGAGGAGGACACCTACCTGGTCAAGTGCAAAGGCGCCGGCGGACAGAGCTTCGGCGCGTTTATCCCGCAGGGACTGACGCTGGAGCTGGTCGGCGATTCCAACGATTACTTCGGCAAGGGGCTTTCCGGCGGCAAGCTGATCGTTTATCCTCCGAAGGGCATTCAGTTTAAACAGGAGGAGAACATCATCATCGGCAACGTCGCACTCTACGGGGCGACGAGCGGCAAGGCCTACATCAACGGTGTCGCCGGGGAGCGTTTCTGTGTGCGCAATTCCGGGGCGATCGCGGTTGTGGAAGGCTGCGGCGATCACGGCTGTGAGTACATGACCGGCGGCTGCGTGGTAGTCTTAGGCAGCACCGGCAAGAACTTCGCTGCCGGGATGAGCGGCGGGATTGCCTACGTGCTCGATGAGGAGAGCAATCTCTATACGAAAGTGAACAAAAACATGGTTTCCGTTGACCGGATCACCTCCAAGTACGATGTGCTGGAGCTGAAAGGCATGATCCAGGATCACGTGGCCTACACGAATTCCGAGAAAGGGAAACGGATCCTGGAGAACTTTGAAACGTACCTGCCCAAGTTCAAGAAGATCATTCCGCATGAGTACAACCGGATGCTGATGACGATCGTGCAGATGGAAGAGAGAGGCTTAAGCAGCGAGCAGGCGCAGATTGAAGCGTTCTATGCAATAACCGAGAAGTAGGAGGAGTAAGATGGGAAAACCAACCGGATTTTTAGAATACGAGAGGGAGGTCAGCGCAGAGGTTCCTCCGAAGCAGCGCATCAAAAACTTTGAGGAATTTCATACGCCGCTCCCGCTGGAGAAACAGCGCAGACAGGGCGCCCGCGGCATGGCCTCCGGCTGTCCGCTGAACAACCTGGTGCCGGAGTGGAATGATCTGGTTTACTGGGGCAACTGGGAAGAAGCTTACCGGCGGCTGATGAAGACGAACTGCTTCCCGGAGTTTACATCCCGCGTCTGTCCCGCTTTATGCGAGGCGGCCTGCACCTGCAACTTAAACGGTGATCCGGTCTCTTCCAAGGAGAACGAGCGGGCGATCATCGAGCATGCCTATGAGACGGGGCGGGTTGTGCCCTGTCCCCCCGAGGTGCGCACCGGGAAAAAGGTGGCGGTGGTGGGCTCCGGTCCGTCCGGACTGGCCACGGCCATGCAGTTAAACAGGCGCGGGCATCTGGTAACCGTATATGAGCGCAGCGACCGGATCGGCGGTCTTTTGCGCTACGGAATTCCCAACATGAAACTCGATAAAAAGGTGATCGACCGGCGCCTTAAGATTCTGCAGGCGGAAGGCGTACAGTTTGTCACGGATGCAAACGTGGGAGAGAACGTGAAGGCGGAGGAGCTTCTGAGAGAGTATGATGCCGTGGTCTTAGCCTGCGGGGCATCCAATCCCAGAGATATCAACGTGCCGGGGCGCGATGCGAAGGGAATCTATTTTGCGGTGGATTTCCTGAAAGCGACGACCAAGAGCCTGCTGGATTCGAACTTCGCGGATAAGAAGTTTATTCCGGCCAGGGATAAGCATGTGCTTGTGATCGGCGGCGGCGATACCGGCAATGACTGCGTGGGGACCGCGATCCGTCTGGGCGCCGCGAGCGTGACGCAGCTGGAAATGATGCCGAAACCGCCGGATATGCGCTCGGCGAACAACCCCTGGCCGCAGTGGCCGAAGATCTGCAAGACGGATTACGGCCAGCAGGAGGCGATTGCCCTTTTCGGTCATGATCCCAGGATCTACACGACCACGGTGACCGAGTTTGTGAAGAACAAGAAGGGCGAGGTCTGTCAGGCGAAGCTTATCAGTCTGGAGAGCAAAAAGGATGAAAAGACGGGGCGTATGATGATGGTGCCTGTGGAGGGAACCGAGAAAACGGTGAAAGCCGATCTGGTTTTGATCGCGGCGGGATTTTTAGGCTCCCAGAAATACGTGACCGACGCTTTCAAGGTGGCGGTCAACGGCCGCACCAACGTGGATACGGCTCCCGGGCAGTATGCGACCAGCGTTCCGAAGGTCTTTACCGCCGGTGATATGCACCGCGGCCAGTCTCTGGTTGTCTGGGCAATCCGGGAGGGAAGGGAAGCCGCGAAAGCCGTCGATGAGTATCTGATGGGCTACACCAACCTGTAGGATAAATGATACAGGAAGCTTACGTTTCCTGTATCGGTTTACAGTTTTCGAGAAAGCGCAATGGCTGTCTCCTGAAATGGGGGACAGCCTTTTTTGATCCTTGATTTGCCTAAGCGCAGCCGGAGCGGCGCTTTGGGCGGTTGGGGGTTTGCTCCTTATTTTTTGCGATGCTTACTTGTCCCTTCCTCCTTTTCTTTGCCGCTTTTTTAGGATCCTCATCCTGTCCGGACGGCCCCATTTCTGGGACGGCTCTGCCGCTTAGATTTTCCCGCACGAAATGAGGGGACTGTAATATATTACAATTATATTTCATACAGGCGGGATTCTGCTGCTTATTATTAAGCGGCATGGGTTTTTCTCCTGAGAGCCGAAGATACGGATTAAAGCGGGGGATCCTCATCGCTGGCAGGGCTTGGGAAACATAAGAAAATTTTAAGAAAATGTTGCGGGAAATGCGTGGGAAAGGCAGAGCGGAAAAGCCTTTGAAACACAGGGAAAAACGGGAGGAAAAGAGACTTTTTAGATGAACTTTTCCGGCAGATGCTTCTTTGCCGGTTCTCACATTTACATCACAATATTGTAATACAATCGCAACAGAATTGAAATGATATTTAAAAATTACGAAACATTTTTCCAAGCATTTTTCAGATTTCGGGAGCTTTTTTTGCTCCGCTTACCCTTACGGCAGTCTAAGTTTGGGAGATCAGGCGCCATGATTGAGATTCGAAATGTCTCAAAATCTTTTCCGCAGAATGAAGAAGAGGAACATCTGTCGATTCTGCATCACATTTCCTTAACGATTCAGGACCAGGAATTCGTTTGTCTTTTAGGTCCGTCCGGGTGCGGAAAGTCGACGCTTTTACGTATCCTGGCCGGTCTTTTAAAGCCGGATGAGGGAGAGATCCTGGTCGACGGATCGAAGGTGGAAGGCCCTGAAAGCAGCCGCTGCATGGTGTTTCAGGACTATGTGCTGTTTCCGTGGATGAATGTCTGGAACAACATCGCTCTGGGACTTAAGGTAAAGAAGCGGCCGCTTTCGGAGATTGAGCAGAAGGTTTCCTGGGCGATTGGCCTGGTGGAACTGGAAGGCTTTGAAAAGTCCTATCCGCATCAGCTTTCCGGAGGGATGCAGCAGCGGGTGTCGATTGCCCGGGCGCTGGTGATGGAGCCGGAAATCCTGCTGATGGATGAGCCGTTTGGAGCGCTTGATTCCTTTACGCGCATGACTTTGCAGGATGAACTTGTAAAAATCTGTAAAGAGCGGGATTTTACCACCGTGTTTGTCACCCACGACTGCGACGAGGCGGTGTATCTGTCTGATAAGATCGTGGTCTTTTCAGGGTCTCCCGCGCGGGTAAAGGAGATTCTCACTCTGCAGATGCCCAAACCGCGCAGCCGGACGGGGGAGGAATTCTTAAGACTGCGAAACCGCGTTCTGCGGCTCTGCCGGGGAGATTGAGGCGGCTTAGACGAGGAGACTCTAAAACAGGAAGGCTGGAAAAAGCGATGAAGAACCGTTTTGAAGAACTGATCGAAAAACTTGGGTTTGACGCGCCGGATGCGGCGTTCCTATTCGATGCCAGAGATCACGCGTCTTTGACTTACGGGGAGTTTTTATCGCGTATCCGTGCCCTTGCTGAGTTTTTAAAGGAGGAAGGTGTGCGAAGCGGCGACCGTGTGCTTTTGTTTCTGGACAACAGCTTCTTTTTTGCCGCCGCTTACTTCGCGGTGACCTTTGTACACGCGGTTGTGGTGCCCGTCAATACGAACCTGAAGCAGCAGGAGCTTTCCTACATCCTGGAAGATACGCATGCGGCGGGGATTTTTCTGGAAGATTCCGATTCGTCTCTGCTGTCCTTCCTGTCTTCCTTCTCCGCCCATACGGAGAGGAAGTTAGACGGCGGACTTTACGTGGCGTTTTGCCGGGAAGCGAAGCTGGATGTGCCGGAAGGGACAGCCATGATCTTGTACACTTCCGGAACCACCGGGCACCCCAAAGGTGTCCTCTTAAGTTTTGACAACCTGTATGCCAAGACAAAAGACATCATCAAGGCTCACGCGCTGACAAAGAAAGACCGGGTGCTTTGTGTAATGCCCTGGTTTCATATCAACGGGCTGGAGATTACTTTGCTTACTCCTCTTTTCTCCCGTCAGACGATCGTGATTGGTGGGAAGTTTTCGGTCAGCAGGTTCTGGGAGTATGTGCAGGAATACCGGATTACCTGGTTTTCCGGGGTGCCGACGATGTATTCCCATCTGCTTTCGCGCGGGATCCCGGATTCGGGGAAACGGTCCACGCTGCGCTTTGCGCGGTCGGCATCCTCTGCCCTGCCGGCAGCGGTGCTTGCCGAGTTTGAGCTTCTCACCGGGGTGCCGGTGATCGAATCCTATGGGATTACCGAAGGGTGTGCGCAGATTACAAGCAATCCGCTGCCGCCTTTGATTCACAAGACCAGTTCCGTGGGGCTTCCTTACGGGAATCAGATAAAAGTAGTGGACGGACAGGGAAATGAGCAGCCGGCGGGAGTATCCGGGGAGGTATGGATTTCCGGAGAGAACATCACCCGCGGATACTACCGCAGACCGAAGGAGACGAAAGAAGCCTTCACCGGGGAGTGGTTTCATTCCGGCGATTTAGGATACCTGGACGAAGACGGATACCTGTATTTAAACGGGAGAATCAAGGAACTGATCAACCGGGCGGGGGAAAAGTTTGCCCCGGTGGAGATCGACGAAGTACTTTATCAGCTTCCGCAGGTGGAGCTGGCTGCAGCCGTCGGTGTGCCGGACCCGGTTTACGGTGAGGAGGTGGTCTGTTTTATCAAATGCAGGGACAGGGAAGAAAAAAGTGAGGGAAAATTAAGCGAGGCCGCAGTGAAGGATTATTGTGCCAAGCGCCTTGCCTCGTTTAAGGTGCCCCGGAAGGTCTTTTTTGTCGAGGACCTTCCTCAGGGGGCCAACGGCAAGATCCAGCGGCTGAAGCTTGTGGATATTTATCTGAACATGGAGGAGAAAACCGAATGAAGAAAGAGAATCGTGCCTGGAGCCTGTTTTTGGCAGGTCTTCTGGCAGTAAGCGCCCTGACGATGCCCTCTGCCGCACTGGCGGAAGAAGCGGCGGAAACTAAAACGGAGGAAGCTGGAGAACCAGAGCAGGTGACGGAGGTTTCAGAGGCGGAAGTGTCCGGGGAGGAGACGGAAAGCGGCGAAAAGACACCAATCAGGGTTGGCTCTTTGCTGGCAATCGGAACGGCGGCTCCCTTTGTGGCTGAAGAGCTTGGACTCTATGACGAGAGCGGTCTGGAGATTACGGTGACGGAGTTCGCGGACGGCGCGGCGATCATGGAGGCCTTTGCCGCCGGTGAGCTGGACGTGGCCTTAGTAGGGATTGCCCCGGCGGCCACCTGGTTTTCCAGGGGAGTGGATTTAAAAGTGGTAGCCGGAACAAACGGCGGCGGCCATGTGGTGATGACACGCGCGGATTCCGGGATTGAGGCGATTGCGGATCTGAAGGATAAAACCGTTGCCGCTCCGAGCATCGGCACGGTAACGGATGCCCTTATGCGGGATGTGATTTTAAAGGACGCCGGGCTTAATCCGGATACCGATGTGGTGCTGATTCCCGGGATGAAACCGGCGGATATGGCGACCGCTCTGATGGCCACGAAAGAGGTGGACGCGATCGTCACCTGGGAGCCGTTCGCCTCCGAGGCGCAGGCCCTCTACGGGGACGAAATCCGGGTTCTTTACGATGCAGCGCCGGAGCTTCTGGAAAAGGAGAACATGGAAGCCTTCTATCCGGGCAACGTGGTGATCGCCTCCGGCGATTTCATTGAAAACCATAAAGAGGCCCTGGATACATTTCTGCAGATCCATCGGGAAGCGACGGATTACCTGAATGAGGATGAGGGAGCGAATGAACTGCTCGCCTCGATCCTTCAGCTGGACGTAAGCGTAGTGGAAAATTCCAGAACGCGCACGGATTTTCACTGGGAGATCAACCAGGATACAGCGCTTGATGTGCTGCAGTGGTCGGTGGATTTAGGATACCTGGATGCCCTGCCCGACGCAGCGGAGTTTTTCCTGTAAGCCGCGGTTGGATTCGGGCAGGAAAATGACTACTCCCTTGCCCTTCTTAAACTTTGAACGCGGATCATGGGCGGCAGGCGGAAAATAAGAAAACCGCCTGCCAGCGGAAGCGGTTTTGGAAACCGAAAGACACGGTGAAATGATCTCCTCCCGGCGGGAAGCAAAACTTAATTTTCGGGAGGAGGTCATCCAAACGAAAGAGCTTCCTAAAGAAAGACTTTAGGAAGCTTAAGGGAGCACCATAAGGGAAAAGAAAAGGGAAATCAACGTGAAAAAGAAACTGCTGCTAGGATGCCTGGGGGCAGCGATCCTGCTTGCGCTCTGGACGCTGGCCTCCATGACAGGGCTTTTTGGACGGGTAGAGAAAGATGTATCGCGGATGCTGTTTCCATTGCCCTGGGAGGTGGCAAAAAGGCTGGGAGAGATGCTTTTCTCCGGCTATCTGCTTTTTAATGTCTGGGTCAGTTTCCAGCGCGTGCTGATTGGTTTTGGCATCGCAGTGTTAATCGGGCTGCCCTTAGGAATCTTCATCGGCATGAGCGAAAATGTGCGTAATCTCCTTTATCCGATCATCCGCTTTGTCTCGCCGATTCCCGGCGTGGCCTGGGTGCCATTGGCGATCCTCTGGTTTGGCCTTGGAAACCGGGCGGCGATCTTTATCATCGTGATGGGATCCCTCTCCCCGATCATCGTCAACACCTACCAGGGCGTCCAAAACGTGGACCGCAGGCTCATTCAGGTTTTAGAGATCATGGAGGCCAGCCTTTGGCAGCAGGTACGCTACTGTGTGATCCCCTCAATCCTGCCTTATGTGACTGCCGGTTTCCGCTTAGGGCTTGGCTTTGCCTGGCGTGTGGTGATCGCCGCGGAGATGGTCGGTGTGCCCCGGGGCATGGGATATGTCTTAAGTGTAGGGAGAAATACCGGAGATACAGCGGTGACGCTGATTGTCATCATTACTCTCGGCGTGGTGATGATGTTCATGGAAGAAGTCCTGTTTCGGTTTCTGGAGAACCGTATGAGCCGCTGGAAAGTGCCTGAGTGAGAAAGGCAGGGGAGACTCTATGATTTTTTCATCCTATCAGTTCCTGCTGGTGTTCTTCCCCATCGTGACCGGCGGCTACTGGATTTTGAATCGTGTTCGGTATTACACGCTGGCAAAGATTTTGCTGGCAGCGGCCTCCTTTTACTTCTATGCCCAGGGGAGTCCCGACTTTTTCCCGTTCTTCCTGGGCAGTGTGCTGGCCAACTACGTGCTGGGAATCGCCATGTGCCGGATCCCCGGGAAGGATCACGGAGAGAAAAAATGGATCCTTTTGCTCGGCGTACTTGGAAATCTTGCGCTGTTGGGGTATTATAAGTACAGCGATTTCTTCCTGGAGAACTTAAACGCGCTGACTGGCGCAGACTTTGCGCTAAAGCAGATCGCGCTGCCGATTGGGATTTCGTTTTTCACGTTTCAGCTGATCGCCTTTCTGGTGGATTGTTACCGCGGGGAGACAAGACAGTATACGATTCTCGAGTATCTGCTGTTTATCACGTTCTTTCCGCAGCTGATCGTGGGACCGATCGTGCATCACAAAGAGATTACTCCGCAGTTTTCCGATGAGAGGAATCTGAAACTGAACCAGGAGAACATCTCGCTGGGGATCTTCATCCTGGCGATCGGCTGCGCGAAAAAAATGCTCTTCGCCGATCCGATGAACGAGAGCGCGGCGGCGTTTTACGGTTCCATCAAAGAGGGAATCCCCATGTGGGAATCGTGGTTTTACACGCTGGAATACAGCCTTTCCTACTACTTTGACCTGTCCGGCTACACGGACATGGCAATCGGTCTGGCGCTTTTTTACAACATTCATCTGCCGGAAAACTTCAATGCTCCCTGGAAAGCAAGAAACATGCAGGAGTACTGGCAGCGCCAGCATATGACTCTCTCACGGTTTTTAAGCGGCTATGTCTTCAAGAACGTGTTCCGCAAAAACTGCTGGTGGAGAAACTATTACATCGCCACGATGGCAACGTTTCTGGTCTCCGGGATCTGGCACGGCGCCGGATGGAATTTCATCCTCTGGGGGCTGGTAAACGGAGTACTTGTGTGCATTGGCGCCTGGCAAAGCTACCATAAGAAAATGCCGCCCAGGCTGGCTGGGGCGGCCGGGACCTTTGTGTGCATCCTTCTTACGAGAGTGATCTTTGTGGCCGATAATCTTACAGATGCCTGGATCGTCTACCGCAGCATGTTTGATTTTCGCGCCCTGTTTGCGCAGGGGGAGCGGGCGGCTCTTTCTGGCTGTCTTCAGTTTGTTCTGGCAAACAAAGATCTTTGCCTGCTGGCCGCGGGAAGCCTTCTTCTGTGCTGGTTTGCCCCTACGACGCAGGAGATGGCGAAGCGGTTTCATCCGGACTGGAGGCACTTCCTTTTTGCGGGCATTCTGCTGGCGGTCTGTTTAAGCCGTATGAACCGGGTGGTAGAGTTTTTGTATTTTCAGTTTTGAACGAAAGGGGAAAAAGCTTTTTCGGGCAGAGAAACTTATGTTCCCATTGATTTGGAAATGGTTAATCTGGAGGCGGCGGGGTGAATTATAAGCACTGGAACAAAGCAATGGTCTGCTGGATCCTGGCGGTGCTTACTTTTGTGGCGGCCATGAATGTCCTGGTGGATCCTTACGGGTATTTTTCCTATCAGTCCGGGGATTACGCGGACATCTCTTCGGCGGATGTGAATGACTTCCTGCGGGAATTAAAAGCGGAGCATATCGTGCACTTTGGGAAGGAGTACGACGCCTTTCTGCTGGGCGGATCCAAAGCGGGGGCCTTTCGCCCGGAAAAGCTTCAGGAACTGGACGGGTACCGCTATTACAACCTGTTTGAGGTGCACGGCAACTTTACCGAGTATGAGGTCATGACCAACTTCCTGATGAAATACGCGAATCCGAAAAAAATCGTGATCGCTCTCTCCGGCAGTGAAGTCAATCAGATAAGCCGGGATCAGAACGATCTGCACGATAGGATTCCGGCGGTGGTGAGCGGGAAACCGAAGATTTTAGAGATTGCGGATCTGCTCTTTAAGGATGTCAGCGTCAGTTTTCAGGAACTGAAAGAGAGAGGGTTTTCTCCTCCGGCCTATGAGGGGCCTACCGAGGGGGAGAGGGATTTAAGCCGTTACTACCCCAGAATGCAGGACGATGCGGCCTGGGAATCCTATACGAAAACAAGTGTCCTTGCCACTTACGACAAAGATCTGAAACAGCTGTTTAAGAAAAATCCGAAGTCGGAGTATTACCAGGAGATTCTCGATTCTTTAAGAAGGATCAAGAAGATCTGTGATAAAAATGACACGCAGCTGCAGATCATCGTGACGCCTTCGTTTTTTACCAGATACAAGGGGTATGACAGCACCTACTACCGGGATTATCTGAGCGATATCTCCCGAATCACGGATTTCTGGGACTTTTCCGGGTATAATGATATCACGCTGAACCCTTATAATTTTTATGACAGAACACATTTTTACTATGAAGTGGCGGATCTGATGATTGATACGATCAGCGGGAAAGATTCCTATCCGGGCTTTGGCATACATGTGTCCAGGGAGAATGCCGCGGAGTATGTGGCGGGACGAAAGGCGGAGTATACCGCGCGGAAGCAGGAGTATAAAAAGACCGGGACGGTGAAGCTGCAGGGAATGGGGGATGAGAGTTGTCTGGTGAGGAGAAATACAGAAGGGATATCCGGATCCTTTTAATTGAGGACGAGCCGAAACTGGCAAAAACGCTGGCCGACTATTTACAGATGAACGGATACGACGTACAATATGCCCTGGATGGGTATCAGGGACTGGAGTACTTCTACGACGGGATGCAGAAGATTGATCTGGTTTTACTGGACCTGATGCTGCCGGATATCAGCGGGATGGAGATCTTAAAGGAGATCCGCAGAAAGTCGGAGATTCCGGTGATCATGGTGACGGCCAGGGATTCTGTGCAGGATCAGCTGCGCACGTTCGACAGCGGCGCGGACGATTACATCACGAAGCCGTATGTGCTCTCGATCGTAAAAGCGCACATCGAGGCGATTTTGCGGCGCTCCGGCAAGCTGCAGGAGCGAATCAGCGCCGGGGAGATTGTGCTGGAACCGGAATCCAGGAGAGTTTTCTGCGAGGGAGAGCCCATCCCCTTAACCCCGAAAGAATATGAAATGCTGGAATATCTGATCCGTAACCGGGGCCGCATTCAGCGCAGAGAAACCCTGCTGGAAAATCTGTGGGGATACGATTACGAGGGGGACGTCCGCACCGTAGATACGATCATCAAGCAGCTGAGGAAGAAGCTGGGGGAGCACGGTTCGGCGATCCGTTCCCTGTACGGGATTGGATATCTGTTTGAGGACGATTCGAATGAAAGGTAAGCTGAAAACGAATCTGATCGGCATGGAGATTGCGTTTCTGCTGATCGTGGTCGGCGGGAGCGCGGTTGTGTACAGTCTCTTTGCGCCCAGATTTTATACCCGCGCCAAGGAACGGCTGATTATGGAGTCGTTTCGCGTGATCAACGAGATGGATATGGCGAGCCTGCAGGAGTCGGATTACGAAGTGTTCGACAGTTACGAGGATGACCATCTGGCGTTTGTGATCGCGGATGAGGATTTTACGCCGATTTATACGACCTCCCCGCAGGATCCGGAAGGAAACGTGCATCGCACGATCCAGATCGTTGCCGAGAAATACGAGGAAAACCCGTCCATGCTGAAAGGGGACCGTGCGCACAACGGTGCCCGTCTGCGCGGCTGCTTCTATCAGAACGGACGAAAATACTACGTATTTATCCGCGAGACCTCCGGCAGCACCTACAGCGCGTTCTCCTATACGGAGCGTTTTCTTTCGATCGTGGTGGTGATCGCGGTGCTGGTTGGCAGCGTGGTGATGTTTGTGATGTCGCGCTGGATCGCGCGGCCGATTGAGAAGATGGCCGTTGTCTCCCGGCAGCTTGCCCAGCATGATTTTTCCGCCCGTGTCACCGAGGAGACTCCTTTTGAGGAGGTCAACGTGCTGGCCCGCAACTTCAACGACATGGCGAGCCAGATCCAGCACTATATTCAGGAGCTGGAGGAGAGCAATGAAAAGCTGCAGGAGCAGAACGACCAGAAGGAGCGGCTGGAGCGGATGCGTCAGGAGTTTTCCGCCAATATTTCCCATGAACTGAAAACACCGCTGGCTGTGATCTCCAGCCAGGTGGAGATGCTGCAGCTTTTAGGGGACGGCAAAGAGCGGGAGTACTACTTTGCCTCGATCCAGGAGGAGATCGAAAAGATGTCGGAGATGATCCGCAATCTTCTGAAGCTGTCCGCCGCGGAGTATCAGCTGGGGGAACTGGACAAACAGAAGCTGGATCTTTCGGAGACGAGTGAATATCTGCTGATGAAATACGACGCGCTCTTTCGCCAGAAGGAGATCAGGCGCACACTGTCCCTGGAGCGGGACTGCTTTGTCTGGGCGGACCGCGGAAGCTTGGAGCAGGCGATGAGCAACTACCTGTTAAACGCCTTTTCCCATACGAACACGGGCGGCACGATCCGTATCACCCTGGAGAAAAGGGAACAGGAAGTCTTTTTCCGTGTCTACAATGAGGGAGAGCGGATCCCGGAGGAAAAGACAGCCAAAGTGTGGAACAGTTATTACCAGGGGACCGGCGGGGAGGATCACGCCGGACTGGGGCTTTACATTGTGCGCACGACTGTGCTGCTGCACGGCGGACGCTATGGCGTGGAAAACCTCGACGATGGTGTCGAATTCTGGTTTTCGCTGCCGGCCCTGGAGAGAGTTTCCGTATCGTAAGCAGTCTGTTGGCTGAAAGGGAATCCGCAGAGAAACGGAAGGTGTGATGCCAGGACTTTTTCCGCGGGAAACAAGGGAAATATATGGATGGTCATCAATATCAACATCATGGATCAATGAATTTTCAGGGATCTGTCTGATTTTTACGGACAGGTCCTTTCTTGATTCGTTATCATTTCTCTGTTCTTCTGTCCTCTTCCCGGATTGATATGCCTTCCGGTGTTTGGCCTTTGTCTTTTCATACGTCCCCCGAACGAGTATAGGTTGTCTTGAACGAAGCGGCCATTCTCTAAGGCTTTCTGGGACGTACTTCCCGGGAAGCCGAAATAGGCTCTTGTAGTGGATAAACAGCGGTGTTATAATGAAACACAAGGGTTTACGGGTGTGCGCCGGCTGGGGAGATTTGTCCTTACAGGGCGGGTTTTCTGCGGGGAGGAAGGAAGATTCGTTTTGGCGCCGCACCGGAAAAAGTGGGAGGTAATACAGGGATGAAGTTAAGCATGTTGCTGGAGCGGGTGACCTATACCCGCCTGCAGGGAGATGAAGAGCAGGATGTGGTAAGGATCACCAACAATTCGCGCAAAGTCACGAAGGGAACCCTGTTTTTCTGCATTCGCGGCGCGGTGACGGACGGTCACAAGTATGTTCCCGATGCCCTCCGCAAGGGAGCCAGTGTGCTGGTGGTGGAGGAAAGCGTGGAGGCGCCGCCGGAAGTGACGGTGATTCTGGTTCCTGATTCCAGGATTGCGATGGCCCAGATCGCGGCGGCCTGGAACGGGTATCCTGCGGAAAAGCTCAAGGTGATCGGCGTGACCGGCACCAAGGGCAAGACCACCACGACCTACATGGTAAAATCCATCCTGGAGGCAGCCGGATATAAGGTTGGCCTGATCGGCACGATTGAAACCATTATCGGCGATAAGTCGATTCCCGCGGAAAATACCACGCCGGAGTCGATTGTCATTCAGGAATATTTCGCCCGTATGGTGAAGGAAGGCTGTCAGATCGTGGTGATGGAGGTCTCTTCCCAGGGGCTGATGCTGCACAGGACGGAAGGGATTCCCTTTGAGATCGGTATTTTCACCAACATTGAACCTGACCACATTGGTCCGGCGGAGCATGCCAGTTTCGAGGACTACATGGAGTGCAAAAGCAGGCTTTTCCGCCAGTGCCGCATCGGCATTTTTAACGGGGATGACATCCATCTGGGCGGAATCCTGGAAGGGCATACCTGTGAAGTGGAGACTTTCGGCTTTGAGGAGGGCAATGACCTTCGGGCGGTGAGAGACCATCTGGTGTCCCGCAGCGGGTATCTGGGAGTTGCCTGCACCGTGCGGGGACTGTTAAACTTTGACATGGAGATCGATATCCCCGGCAAGTTCAGCATCTACAATGCCATGGCGGCGATTGCGGCCTGTCGGCATTTTCAGGTCTCGGAGGACAGCATTCAGAGGGCCTTAAAGAGTGTGCAGGTGAAAGGGCGCGTGGAGATGGTGAAAGTCTCCGATTCGTTTACGCTGCTGATCGATTACGCGCACAACGCGATGGCTCTGGAAAATCTGCTGACGACGCTGAAGGAATATCATCCGCACCGCCTGGTGTGCCTGTTTGGATGCGGCGGAAACCGGGACAGACGGCGGCGCTATCAGATGGGAGAGGTTTCCGGCCATCTGGCGGATCTTTCCATCATCACTTCGGATAATCCGCGCTATGAGAAACCGACGGATATCATTGACGATATTCTGACAGGCATCGGGAAGACGGACGGAAAATATATCTGCATCACCGACCGCAGGGAGGCAATCGCCTATGCGATCCATTACGGGGAGCCGGGGGATATCATCGTGCTTGCCGGGAAAGGACATGAGGATTACCAGGAGATTGCCGGGAAGAAGTATCCGATGGATGAGCGGGTGATCATCCAGAAGATCTTATCGGATGACCGTGCGGAGGCAAAACTTAAAGGGCAGGACGCGGGGGAAGACTTTGCGTCAAAAGAAAAGTAAGTCCGGGCCAAAAAGTAAGGCAGAGACGGTGAAAGAAAAAGTTAAAAATACCGGCCGCTGCCGGACGGGGAAAAGTAAGGGTTCACCTTTTCCTTTCTGAGTCAGGTTAGGCAAAGATTTTAAGTGTCGGCAGGAAAAGCCGAAAAAAGGAAAGAGAGTGAAGGGGACTGGAAAAAGGGGAATGTTACGCGGATGTCGTTGTAGAGATCAACAGCGGAAAGCTGGACCGGGTGTTTCAGTACCGGGTGCCGGAAGATCTTCTTGGATCTTTAGAGCCGGGTACGGTGGTGGAAGTACCGTTCGGGCCGGGAAACCGTTTCATCCGCGGGTATGTCACCGGGCTTTCTGCTCATCCGGACTATGATCCGGGCAAGATCAAGCAGATCGTCCGTGTGCTTTCGGATGCCGGGGATGAGGAGGCCCGTCTGGTAGGCCTTGCTGCCTGGATTCGGGATCACTACGGTTCTACCATGCTGCAGGCGTTAAAAACTGTGATCCCGGTCAGAGGCCGGGTAAAAAGCCGGGAGAAGAAGACCATGTATCTGGTGCTTTCGCGTAAGGAGGCCGAAGAGAAACTGGCGTTTTTCCGGCAGAAACACCAGACGGCAAGAGCCAGGATGCTGGAAGCTTTAATCGAGGAGCCGGTTTTCCCCTGTGAGCTGGCCGCGGAAAAGTTAAATATTACTCCGGCGGTGATCAAGGCCCTGGAGGAGCAGGGGATTTTGCGGGTGGAAACGGAGAAAAAGTACCGCAATCCGGTTGCCGTAAGAGACCAGGAAGCCGACACCATTGAGCTGAATGAGGAGCAGAAGCAGATCGTGGAGGAGATCTCCGCCGAATGGGAGGAAAACCCCTGCGGGAAGTACTTAATCTACGGAGTGACCGGAAGCGGCAAAACGGAAGTGTACATGGAGTTAATTGCCAGGGCCGTAGAACACGGGCAGCAGGCGATTATGCTAATTCCGGAGATCGCGCTGACCTATCAGACAGTTCTGCGCTTCTACCGGCGTTTTGGCGACCGGGTTTCCGTGATCAATTCCAGACTGTCCGCCGGGGAGCGATCCGATCAGTTTGAACGTGCCAGGTTGGGACAGCTGGATGTGATGATCGGACCGCGTTCCGCACTGTTTACCCCGTTTCCCAATCTGGGGATCATTGTGATCGATGAGGAGCAGGAACCGGCTTATCAAAGCGAATCCATGCCCCGCTACCATGCGAGAGAGGTGGCGATGAAGCGCGGCGAGATGGAGCAGGCAAAAGTGGTGCTGGGGTCGGCTACTCCTTCTCTGGAGGCCTTTTACGGGGCGCAGACCGGGAAGTACCGCCTGTTTCGTCTGACGAAACGTGCCGGATCAGCGTCTTTGGCGCAGGTGGAAGTCGTGGATCTGCGAAAGGAGCTTCGGGAAGGAAACCGCTCGATTTTAAGCCACAGCCTGCGGGATCACATGAAGGATACGCTTGCCTGCAAAGAGCAGGTGATGCTTTTTTTAAACCGCCGGGGATATGCGGGATTTGTCTCCTGCCGCGCCTGCGGATACGTGATGAAATGTCCCCATTGTGATGTGTCGCTCTCTCTTCATAAAAATGGGAAGCTGATCTGCCATTACTGCGGCTACGAACAGCCGCAGGTGAAGGTCTGTCCGCAGTGCGGATCCAACTTTATTCGGGCATTCCGGGCCGGGACGCAGCAGATCGAGGAGGAAGTGAGAAGACAGTTTCCCGCGGCCAGGGTGCTTCGCATGGATCTGGATACGACTAGGGCCAAGGACGGACATGAAAAGATTCTCTCCGCCTTCGCGAACCATGAGGCGGATATCTTAATCGGTACACAGATGATTGTCAAGGGGCATGATTTTCCGGATGTGACTCTGATGGGAGTGCTGGCGGCGGATCTGTCGCTGCATGCCGTGGACTTTCGGGCGGCGGAGCGCACATTTCAGCTTTTGACGCAGGCGGCCGGACGGGCCGGACGGGCCGGAAAACCGGGGCATGTGGTGATCCAGACATATGACCCGGATCATTACAGTGTCCGTGCGGCGGCGGCGCAGGATTATGAGAGCTTTTACCGGCAGGAGATCACCCACCGAAATCTGGCATCCTATCCGCCCTGCGGCAGTATGATCGCGATCCACTGCTCCTGTCTGGATGAATCGCATTTAACGCTTGCCTGCGGATACTTAAGGAAATTTATTGAGAAAGTGACAGCCTCTCATCCGGTGGCAATTTTAGGCCCCGCCAGTGAGCCGATCGCCAAGGTGCAGGATTATTACCGGCAGGCGATCTACTTAAAGGCGGCGGATCCGCTTTTGCTTACGGCTGTGAAAAACAAGATGGAACGGTATGTGGCGGCCAACGTTGGCTTTGCCACGGTCAGCATTCAGTTCGAGGTGGACTAAGGACAGTATTTTTTGAAACAGGAGGATGAAAGGAAATCATGGCAATCAGACAGATTCGGAAATTTGGAGATAAAGTATTGGATAAAACCTGCCGGGAAGTAAAGGAGATGACTCCCCGTATGCAGGAGCTGGTTCAGGATATGCTGGAGACTATGTATGAGGCGGACGGCGTGGGACTGGCGGCTCCTCAGGTAGGTGTGCTGCGGCGGATCGCTGTGGTGGATGTCGGGGAACGGCCTTATGTTCTGGTTAATCCTCAGATGCTGGAGTCGGACGGGGAGCAGACCGGCGCGGAAGGATGTTTAAGCCTGCCGGGAAAGGCGGGCAATGTGACCAGACCGGAGCATATCCGGGTGCGGGCCTTTGATGAGAACATGCAGGAATATGAGGTGGAGGCCACGGAACTTCTGGCCAGGGCCATCTGCCATGAGATGGACCACCTGGACGGGATCTTGTATACCAGTAAGGTGGAAGGCGGTCTCTACGATGTAACGGATGAGGAAGAGCCGGAAGAGGAGACCGCGGAAGGAGCAGCGGAAGGAACTGCCGAAGAAAAGGCAGAAGAGACGCAGGAGAAGCGGTCATGAGGGATCCTCAGGCTGCGGCGATGACCGGCCCGGTTTGTGAGCCTCACCCCCGGGGAAAGATAAAGAAGGTCGTCTTTATGGGCACCCCGGAATTTGCCGTTCCCTCTTTTCGCGCACTGCTTGAGCCCTACACGGTGCAGGCGGTTTTTACTCAGCCGGATAAACCAAAAGGACGCGGAAAGTCCGTGACGGTGTCGCCGGTAAAGGAAGCCGCGCTTGCCGCGGGGGTTCCCATTTTTCAGCCGGTGAAAATCAGGGAAGACGCCAATTTAAAAGTCATTGCCGACCTGGCGCCGGATGCGATTGTGGTGGCGGCGTTTGGACAGATCCTTCCGCCCGGGATTTTAGCCTGCGCTCCTTACGGCTGCATCAACGTCCATGCCTCTTTGCTTCCTGCCTACCGCGGGGCCGCTCCCATTCAATGGGCGGTTATCAACGGGGAGAAAGAAAGCGGCGTGACAACCATGCGCATGGACGCTGGATTGGATACCGGGGATATGATCTTACAGGAAGCCGTTCCGCTTGAGAAAAAGGAAACCGCCGGCAGCCTTTCGGAAAAGCTTTCCAGGGTCGGAGCAGATCTTTTGCTTCGCACTTTAAAAGAGATGGAGGAAGGGACCGCCTGTTTTCAAAAGCAGCCGGAGAAAAGCCCCACCCCCTATGCGCGTATGTTAAACAAACAGATGGGGCGTATTGACTGGGAGGAGGACGCCGCAAAGATCGAGTGCAGGGTTCGGGGACTTGCCCCCTGGCCCAGCGCGTATACGACCTATCAGGGGAAAACCTTGAAAGTCTGGGAGGCGGATGTTCTTAAGGAAGCATCCGGGGATGCGCCGGGGACGATTTTGAAGGCCGCCGGGAAGGACCTTTGGGTGCAGACCGGCAGATACGTGTTAAAGATTGCGCAGCTGCAGCTGGAAGGCAAAAAGAGGATGGATACCGGTGCCTTCCTGCGGGGCTTTGCCGTCAGGGAAGGTGAGCGGTTCGGGATCTGACAGGCGGGGAAAAGGTGAAAGATCCTGGTCTGTTTGGAAAGGATGATGTTTGATGAATGTACTGGCAGCGGTGAACGGATATTATTACGGGGGGCACTACGGGTACGGCTGGGGCATGGATCCTACCTACCTGCTGGCGATTCTGGGATTTGCCCTGACGCTTCTGGCTTCCATGTATGTGCACAGCACGTTTAACCGCTATGCGAAAATGCGCACGGTGAGCGGTCTGACCGGGGCGACGGCGGCGGAACGGGTGCTGCACAGTTGCGGCATTTACGATGTGAGAATCGAGCATATCCGGGGAAATTTAAACGACCATTATGATCCGCGGACCAAAACGCTCAGGCTCTCGGACAGCACTTACAGCGCCTCTTCGGTGGCCGCGGTCTGCGTGGCGGCCCATGAGTGCGGTCACGCTGTGCAGCATCAGGTGAAATATGGTCCGCTGGTACTTCGGGGGACGCTGGTGCCCATCGCCAACTTTGGTTCCCAGCTTTCCTGGCCGGTCTTTTTCGCGGGACTGCTCTTTTCGATTCGTCCGCTTTTAATCGCCGGGATCGTGCTGTTTTGTCTGGCGATTCTTTTCCAGCTGGTTACGCTGCCGGTGGAGTTCAACGCTTCCTCGCGGGCGCTTAAGATCCTGCGGGAAAGCCGCGTTCTGCCGGAGAACGAACTGAAGGCGGGACGAAAAGTGCTGACGGCGGCCGCGCTTACCTATGTGGCTTCCCTGGCTTCTTCCCTCTTACAGCTTCTGCGGCTGATCCTGCTTTCAAGGAGGAGCGAAGACCGTGGCTAGCACAGTGAATATCCGGGAGATTGTCCTGGAGATTCTGATGGAGATTACGGAGGATGAGGAGTACAGCCACATCGTGCTCTCCAATGCGCTGGAGAAGTACCAGTACCTGGATAAGCGCGACCGCGCCTTCATCACCCGTGTGGCGGAGGGCACTCTGGAGCACATGCTGCAGCTGGATTACATCATTGAGTGCTTCTCCAAAGTCCCCGTCTACAACATGAAGCCGCTGATTAGAAACCTCCTTCGCATGTCGGTGTACCAGTTAAAGTACATGGACAGCGTTCCCGATTCCGCCGTCTGCAATGAGGCGGTCAAGCTTGCGCAGAAGCGCGGGTTTTATAACCTCAAGGGATTTGTCAACGGAGTTTTGCGAAACGCCGCGAGGGGCTTATCCAACGTGGTTTACCCGGATGCGAAGCAGGAGCCGGAGAGGTATCTTTCCGTGATGTATTCCATCCCGCCGTGGATGATCAGCAAATGGGTGGCTCAGTTTGGCTTTGAGACGGTGGAGACCATCTGCCGCAGTTTTCATGAACCGAAAGCGACTATCGTGCGCTGCAACTTAAAGCGGGCCTCCGTGGAGGAGATCATCGCCGATCTTACGGAGCAGGGGATTACGGTGCGGCGGCACCCCTATCTGGACTATGCCCTGGAAATATCCGATTACAATTACATCGAGGCGATCCGGGCATTCCGCCGGGGCTGGATTCAGGTGCAGGACATCAGTTCCATGCTGGCGGTGGAGGCGGCGGCTCCCAACTGGGGAGATTACTGCATCGATGTCTGCGCGGCGCCCGGAGGGAAAAGTCTCCATCTGTCCGATAAGCTGATGGGCAGCGGCTTTGTGGAGGCGAGGGACATCTCCGAGCAGAAAGTTAAGCTGATGCAGGAGAATATCGACCGCACGGAGGCGATCAACATCGAGGCGATCCAGCGCGACGCGACGATCTTTGATTCGGAGGCTTTCCAGAAGGCGGATATCGTGCTCGCGGATGTGCCTTGTTCCGGCCTGGGAGTGATTGGCCGGAAACCGGATATCAAGTACAAGATGACGGAGGCCAGACAGCTGGAACTGGTTCGTCTGCAGCAGCGGATTCTGCATGTGGTGCAGAACTACGTAAAGCCAGGCGGCGTGATGATCTACAGCACCTGTACGATCGGCGCGGATGAGAATCAGATGAATGTGAAGTGGTTTCTGGAAAATTATCCGTTTCGCCTGGAGAGCATCGATTCCTACCTTAGTGAGGAACTGCACAGCAAGACGACGAAGGGCGGGTATCTGCAGCTTCTTCCGGGGATTCATCAGTCGGACGGATTTTTCCTGGCCCGTTTAAAGCGGCTGGAGATATAGGACGTATGGATAAAACAGATATCAAGTCACTGGAGTATGAGAAGCTTCAGACATTTGTGACCGCGTTTGGAGAATACTCATATCGGGCGCGGCAGCTTTATCAGTGGATGCATGAGAAACAGGTCTCTTCCTTCGAGGAGATGACCAACCTGCCGAAAGCCTTTCGCATCCGCCTGCAGCAGGCGGCGGGTTTGACCGTGCTGAATCCGGTGACAGTCCAGGTATCGCAGCAGGATGATACCCGCAAGTATCTGTTTGCCCTTTCCGACGGCAATCAGATCGAGAGTGTGCTCATGCGCTATCACCATGGGAATTCGGTCTGTATCTCTTCACAGGTCGGCTGCCGTATGGGCTGTAGGTTCTGCGCCTCCACGATCGGAGGCCTGACAAGGAACTTAAGCACTTCCGAGATGCTCGATCAGGTTTACCGGATTCAGCAGCTGACGGGAGAGCGCGTTTCCCACGTGGTTGTGATGGGCACCGGGGAGCCGCTGGATAATTACGAAAACCTGGTCAGATTTGTGCGCATGTTAAGCGATGAGCGCGGGGCGCATTTAAGTCAGAGAAACATCACGGTCAGCACCTGCGGAATCGTGCCGGAGATTTATCGTCTGGCCAAAGAAAATCTGCAGATCACGCTGGCGCTTTCTTTGCATGCGCCAAACCAGGAAAAAAGGAAAGCTCTGATGCCGGTTGCCAGCCGCTATGAGCTTTCAGAGGTGATGGAGGCCTGCCGCTTTTATTTCGCGCAGACCGGAAGACGCCTGACCTTTGAGTACAGTCTGATAGCCGGGGAAAACGACAGTGACAGCGATGCCGTGCAGTTAGCGGCGCTGGCGAGGGAGCAGCATGCCCACATCAACCTGATCCCGGTCAATCCGGTGCAGGGCCGCTTATTTGTGCAGCCTGACAGAGCCCATATCGAAGGATTCAAAGAGAAACTGGAATCTTACGGCATCAACGTGACCGTTCGCAGGGAAATGGGGCGGGACATCGACGGAGCCTGCGGACAGCTGCGAAAGCGATATCAGGAGAACGTAACAACAGCGAAACCCTGAAGTTTCTCTGCTTTTTCCTGCTGAAAAAGAAAACCGGAAGAAGCGGGAGAAGGAGTTCCTTTTTTGAATGGTCAATCCATTTCTCCTTTCTTCTTCGATCCTGCAGCCTACTTTCTCCTCTTTCCCACCCGTATCTTTTTCCGCTGTGATTTCCACAAGCAGGACGAATGTTAGATCCTGCAGGGAAGAACCGCTTTTTCTCCTCTTTGATCCAATCAGGGATGCCCCTTACTGAGCGGTTCCGCTTAAGGTTATGATCCGCGCAGGATAATCCGAATACGGTTTGGGGACTAAACATCTTCCTGCGCAGCCGTTTCCCGGGGCCGGCTCCTTTAGTGAAAAGCAACCTCACCGCAGGAGAAGAAGGTCCGTTTGAGGATATGCGCTTACGTTTTCTTTCGCTTCAGGAAGCCTTCCAGTCTCTTCTTCGTACAGCTTTTCGATCTGCTCTGCCGCAGCCTTTTCATCCTTGCGGAAAGTGTCCGCAAAGGTTCCAAACCGGTACGGTCTATGAAAGAAGAGGATGCTGCTGTGACCTTTGATCGTTTCGCTGACCAGGCGGATGAGCCCGGTTTTATCGATGTACTGCGAATCATGGACCTCCTCGAACGCGCTGTTTCCCGGATTGATCCAGATGCCCATACGGTTCCCCTCTTGGCCGCTTTGCATACGGCTGCTAAGATGGAAAAGAAAACGGGCCAGTAAACGGTGTTTCCTCTTACTTTGCATGGCATTCCTTTCTGGACTCTTTCAACGGGTTTGATTCCCCCTTGACGAATGGTCTGATCTGGTGCAGAATCAAAGGCATGAACTATGCGGCAGATACTGCGCAGAAAGGAGAGATTGGGTATGACGGAACTGGAAGCAATCAGACAGCGGCATTCGGTGAGGGCTTATCTGCCAAAGCCGATTGAGCAGGAGAAAGTGGACAAGCTGACAGAACTGATTGAGGAGTGCAACCGGAAAGGCGGACTTCACCTGCAGTTTCTGCAGGACGCGGGAGGAACGTTTCAGCGGATGCTCAGCAAGGTGATGGGATTAAGCAGCGCTCCGAGCGTGATTGCGTGTGTCGGTGAGGATCGCCCTGATCTGGAGGAGAGGATCGGCTACTATGGCGAGAAAGTGGTGCTGTACGCGCAGCAGCTCGGTTTGAATACCTGCTGGGCAGGCACCTTTCAGGCAAAGAATGTACCGGCAAAGATCGAGCCAGGTGAGCGCCTGGTGATCGTGATCGCCATCGGCTACGGCGCAAATCAGGGAAAGCCGCACAAGTCGAAGACGGTGGAAGAGGTGACAAAGGTAAGCGGTAAGATGCCGGAATGGTTTCGTCAGGGCGTTGAACTTGCGCTTCTCGCTCCGACCGCGGTCAACCAGCAGAAATTTGAATTCCGCCTGGACGAGAACGGCAAAGTGACCATGGTTGACAAAAAGGGACCGTTTTCCCAGGTTGACCTTGGGATCGTCCGCTACCATTTCAAAGTGGGGAAAGCCCTGGCGCAGCAGTGACGGTTCTTTCACTGAAGGCTTAGAAAGACGCATTACCCTGGACTTTCGCAAAGAAATCCATAAAGGATTCCTGCAGGAGAGATCCTCTATGCGCACGAAACATCGGCACTTCTCATCTTAAAATAAAAAAGCATCTTGCATTCCCTCCCCCGACAGGCTATGATAGTGCCTGCGAAGGGGGCGGTGCGGATGCCACGCAAATCGATTTTCTCCAACATCACAGTGGAGATTCCCAAAGGGTGTGACGTGGATAAGAAACGTCTGTATGTTTATTACCGGAAGAACACCATACGTCGTCCGTACAGGGACAGACCGGGAACCTATCCCGATCACGAACGAGTCTGCGTGGGCAAGGCAGTCCCGCCGGATTCTCCCGGGGAAAAGTTTCAGCGGATGGTTCCAAACGCGAACTTTCCGGATGTGCTGTTTCGCATCCTGAAAGCAGGAGGAGCTTCTGACGAAGAGGCGGCTTTGGAAGTGGGAACGAAGCTTGGCATTTCCTTTTCTCCTGCCTCGGGGAGTGAGGGACCTTCCCCGCAAAAGCTTTGTATTCGGGAAGAGACTGCTTACCGGGACCATGTATCCTTAGGGCTTTTTACCGCCGTTTGCGTCCTTGCTAAAGACTGCGGCCTGATGGACGATCTGGCGGCGGCTTTCGGGCAGGAGGATTTATTTTTGCTTCTTGATCTTGCGCAGTTCCGGCTGAGTGAAAGAAGTGCGGCATTTTCGCGGTTTCCTCATTGGGCTGCCTCGCATGCACACTTTGCCGACTCCATTCCCAGTGACAAAACAGTGCATGAATTTCTTACCCAGAGACTTACGCAGAGAAAAATAAACGCGTTTCGTAAGCTGTGGGCAGAAAGAACTTTAAGAGACGATCGTGTCAGCTTACTCATTGACTGCGTCCGTGCGGGTTCTTTCGGGGAAGGCGTGATCCTGACCGAAACGGGTTACGGGAAAGAGGACTTTTCTTATGACCTGACGCGTACAGCGTTTGTGTTCCGTAAGAAAGACGGACTCCCGGTTACGTACTTTAAGATCCCGGGTCTTGCAAATGAATCTGCGCTGGCGGGAGAGATGCTTTCGTTGCTGCGCACCCTTTGTGCGGAAAGAAACCAATCGCATCAAGCACAGGGTTTCCCGAATTTAAAGGCGGATTGGATCTGCGAAAGAGGTTTGATTTCGAAGCTTTTCGTTTCCAGGATGGAAGAGACGGGAATTGGGTTTTTATTGCTGCTTCGCCCAGATACATTGGCGGCCGAGGAGATTCTGCTGGACCACCTGGAGGAGATCAGACTTCCTGACAACTATGTCCCGAAGTTGGACATCTACGCATGGACGGCGGAGGGAAGGCTTTTTCCTGAAGACGAAAAGACACGCTTTTTCCATCTCATCTGGAACGGTGCGCTGGAGTGTGATCAAAAGAAACAGCTGACTTTTATCATTGAAAAAATGGAGGAGGACCTGCAGGAGAAAACTCATTCGAAGCAGGAGATGACACAGGAGGAACTGGCGGGATACAGCCGTTATTTTACGCTTACGCTGGAAACTGCCGCTGCTGACTGTAAGAAAAGGACAGGGGAAGGAAACGCCCTTAAGGGGATTTCCACTTACCGGATCACTTCGGCGGTCAGAAAGGAAAGGGAAATTTACCTGTCGAAGCGGCTGTGCGGGTATCAGGTTCTGGTCAGCAGTGAACCGGTTTCTGCCGCGGACTCCTATCTGACTTATCGAAGGCAAAACGGTGTGAGAACATTTTTTTCCTGGAGAGGGGATCAGTTCGGGACAGACACGGATGATTTTCCCCGTTTCGATGCCCTGGACGGGGAGACCTTTATCACGTTTCTTGCCTCCATCCTCTATTGCATGATTCGGGAAAAGACTTTCCCGCTTCAGGTAAGCGACCGAAAAGCATTCGCGGCTTCCTCTGTGATCGATCATCTGGAAGAGTATGAGGCTGGTCTGGATCCTGACAGTTTTCGGCATATCTTACGGTATGCGCCGACGCACAGTCAGGAACTGGTGTTTCATGCTCTGGGCATCGAAAGCAGTGATCTTTTGGCAGCGTTGAAAAGAATAGAACATGTACGGATAAATACGACGGTCTGAATGCTTCCTGCGCCGGCAGACATGGAAAGCCAGTTCATGCATTCAGCGGAAAGCGGAAAGTTTCTTTTACTCATCTGATGATTCAGGCGTCAAAAGGTGATTACGGATTGTTTCGCTGCTTCGCAGCTCTCA